>CAVXDP010000001.1:0-206650 GCA_963760485.1 Candidatus Bathyarchaeota archaeon
CTTGCGATGTAGTTAGTGAAGTTGAGAGTGCTGGTGCTGGCGGTATTACGAGATGATAAATAGAAACGTAGGAGGATGGCAGGTTCTTTGCAGAACTCGAGAAGTATTTTTACTCTTCCGCTTGTTGAACGCTGCGATTATGCAAGATCTTAATTAAGTGCGAGAGTGTCTATCTAATGGTTGAGCCGGATTGCCAAGGCTTAAGGTTCTGCTTATTGTTTCACTCCTACTTGGATCTTTGTTTTGTCAAGTATCAATATGGTGCATGCGGAAGAGGGGTACTATTCCTATAACGGGAGCAAGAAAAGGTGGATCTGGAATCCGTACGCTTGGAGTCCATCATATACAAAAGTAGAGGCCACTATATCGATTGTGGGTCTGCCGTCAGAATATTCTATTATGATGCTTGTTGACGGGCAACCTGCTGTGCGGGTCAATGGTAGTGGCACAGTTAATTTCGAGGTGGATGGGACTCAGATTCACACGTTCCAAGTTGATAATTATTTAGGGGAGAGCGCAGATGTAAGATATCACTGTTACACATATTCTTGGTCCACACTGCAAACACAAGAAGAGAATTATTATTACAATAATTACGGGTACTATCCTTATACATGGGGCTACCCTCAGACAAGTATTACGAGGGTCCAGTCTCATTCGTTCATTTATTCGCCAGTATATTTATTTGACCGTCCAAAGCAAATACGGTGAAGAAACAGAATCAGAATTCTATCAAGGAGACTCCCAGCAAAAAACTATAACCTACCAAACCTACAAGTCTGGTTTTTCCAAGTGGTATGACACGGGTTCTGTTGTCACGCTATCCGCTCAGCAGATAGCTCAGATCTCTGATGTAGAACGTGACGCATTCGTTGGCTGGAACGTGGATGACAACATCAATGACAATCCGTCCGTGGTAGTAACTATGGATGCGCCACATAACGTGAACGCGGTTTACAAGACTCAGTACATGTTGGATGTCGAGTCTGAACGCGGCGACCCTAAAGGATCGGGCTGGTATGACGCAAATTCAGTTGCGAAAATTTCGATACAGAAAAGCGTCCCCATGGAAGGGGTACTTGGAACTTTGGGTGGAGCATATGACTTTTCAGGGTGGACTGGCGCTGACACGAATAACCCAACCTCAACCGTTACCATGAATGGCCCAAAGGTTGTGACTGCTAGATGGATGATAAATTTCACAATACCACTCGCCATTATTATTACAATAATAATTGCAATAATGATTGCAGTCTTCTTGGCTTATAGAATAAATAGATGGTATTCGGGATCATTAAAGAAACCATCTACAGACGCTCTACCAGAACCGCGGAAGCTTCTGACATATGAAAGATCAGCAGCAGAGGAGGAACCCGTGAGAACTGACGCAATGGAAATTCTCAGGATAAGATACGCAGAGGGCGAGATTACCCGTGAGCAATACCGTAAGATGAAGAAAGAGTTAGAGACCCTGACTTGATCTTAGAATAGTGAAGGTGAAGTGCGATGCCAATTCTTGGAACTATGGCTGACTTTTGATGTGATGTAGATCTATTGCTTTAGATCACTATTCTAGAAATCATCTTCTCAAACCACATAGGTAAAGTGTGAACAACGGGCGGTAGGGAGCATAGGAGCAAAGGAAAGATACTGAAATTCTTAGATTGCATTAAGGCTGAGGGGCTGAGCTCCGCCAGACAAGTCTCATATGTACAGTGGCTAACCACAATCGCCGCAGTGCTCAAGAAGAATTTTGAAGGTTCTGTCAAGCCTTCGGTTGTTTTCTGCGATTCCAAAGAATCGGTTGACGGTCGCTGTCTTGAGTATGGTCGAGGCAATATTGTAGCCCATGAGACTCGAATGTGAATATGACGAGCAATCCAGGTTCCTCTTAACGGTGTGCAATCGTTGGTATAATCAAGGTTTGATGGCTGATAAGATACCGCGTAGTCCTTCCAGACTCATTTCTTAATGATGTCGAGCTGTGCTTTCCATTTTTTGTTCCTTTTCACTTTGTCCAATGCGTATAGTACTTTGCAGACTTCGGCTGGCGTCGTACCCTTGTGTTCGGCTAATTTCCTGACGATCCTGAGAAACATTAGAAGTTGGAGAAATGTGAAATTTATGCCGTCACCGTTTTTCTGGGAAGATTGAAGCCGAGAATGTTTAGGGCATTCCATGCGTGGCGGTCCAAGATCCCATAGAATTCGGGTGATGTAAACGTAAGCATAGCAGAGGCCACTACACGTCCAACACCCGGTATCCGGCATAGAGCCTTGAGTCGATTCTCTTCGTCCTTAATCTTGAACGCATGTTTCAAACGTTCATCAATGTCAGGCGTGTTTTCAATTCGTAGCATCACTCCAGGGCAACGTTTCCAACGAACAATATCCTTCAGATCCGATTTGGTCCATGATCTGATGCCCTGTTGAACTTGCTTTCCAATATTGAGCAAGTGAGGATCAAGCTGTAGATTCTTCGGCGTCTCGAGTTCTTGACATAGAGCATGATAGGCATCGAAATCGAGGAGAAACGCTTCCATTGAGTCAGTAGCAGGTAAGCTAACATGCTTGCTTGAGAAAACCTGCATTGAACGAAAACTGTTACGAATTGATTTAGAAACCATCGTTAATGGTGTGCTAGTTTGATGGTGCCTGCTCATAAGAAGATCATCTTTTCATAACTTTTCTGAAGATGGGCATAGCGATGCCCATAGTTACAGCAGAGTAAATCCCTAGCACGGCTATATCCAAGAATACTTGGTTGAAACTCGCGTTGAGAACCATTATCTTTCTGAGTGCATCAGCAGCATAGTACAGTGGTAACAGTTTTCCAACTGCTTGGAGCCAGTTTGGCAGCTGCTCGATTGGAAATACTATGCCGCACAGAAACATCATTGGAAACTGTAAGAGCATCATCATCATCTGCGCGGTCTCTTGCTCTGCCGCCATGGAAGTAACTATTATTCCTATACCAGAGAAACTGGCTACTCCGAGAAGCATGACCAATATCATCAAGAAGATGTTTCCATACACTCTAACGCCGAACAGGACCATGGATATTGCCAGAATCATGAAACCCTGTGTCACCCCTCTAACGGTTTGAGCCAGAATCTTTCCGGCGACGATTGAATACCTAGATACTGGGGCGACCATCAGACCGTCCATGGTGCCTTGTTCTTTCTCCCTTGATATGGCAGCGCCCAACCCTGATAGTACGCCCATCACCGCTGTCAACGCGATGAAGCCTGGTGCTAGGAATTGGAATGTGTTGGTGGTGCTACCCACTAGGTTTCTCTGTTGGACGCTTACTGGTTCCGAAACAAAGGATGGATCCGCACGATTGTCCATATTGGTTATGAGGGATGCGGACAAACCATCTGATATCGCCTTGAATATTGATGCGGCTTCGCTGTAGATAATGGAAGCCATTTGAGGATTCGTATCATCCACTGTAATTATGGCTGTTGCTTGTCTGTGCGAATTGAAAGCTTCAGTGAACCCTACTGGGATTACAACTACTCCCTTAAGGGAACCTGACACAATTTGTTCTCTAGCAGATTCAAAGCTGGCGAAATTCTGCACTTTGAAAAGACCTGTCGAAGATGACATTTCTCTGAATTGATCTGCGACCTGTAGTGCAAATGGTCCATGGTCCTCTAGCACTATGCCCATTGGCGCATTCTTGTAAGGCGGGTTGCTTGCTCCCGTCTGAGGAAACATGAAGCCAAACATGGACATGAATAGAATTGGCATTATCATGAAAGTTGCGACAAGCATCTTGGCCTTCCAAAAGTCCAGTAAGTCTTTCTGTGTTACCAGAAGGGTTGTTTGTATGTTTTGGAGAAATCTATTTCTCAACTTAAGCCGGTCTCCTCATCATTCCCATAGGTACTTTCTTCGAAGCTGAGTCTCTAAGCTCCTTTCCAGTAAGCTTCAAGAAGACTTCCAGTAGGCTTTGCGAACCATTTTTGTTCTTCAATCCAGCTGGAGTATCTACTGCAATCATCTTGCCATGATCGATTATGCCAATTCTATGCGATAATTGGTCGGCTTCCTCCATGATGTGGGTTGTCATAATAATGGTCTTTCCATCTTCATTCAACTCCCTCACGAGGTCATGAACAAACTGTATGCTTTGCGGATCGAGAAGAGCTGTAGGTTCATCTAGAAAGAGTATGTCTGGGTCATGGAGAAGGCCACGCATGATGTTTACTCGTTGTCTCATCCCACTTGAGTAGCCGCCTATAGGCATGTTCTTGAAAGCCTCCAAGCGGACCATTCTCAGCAATTCATCTACCCTCTGCCGTAAGTGACTCCCATTCAATCCGTACAGTTGTCCGAAAAACATCAAATTCTCAACTGCAGTGAGTCGTGGATAGAGAATGAGTTTCTCAGCCACTAACCCGATCCTTTTTCTAACCTCATCTGATTGACTTCTGATATCATAGCCTGCTACCTTAGCCGTACCTTCGCTCGGCTCCGAAAGAGTAGTTAACATTCTTATGGCGGTTGATTTACCTGCTCCGTTTGGTCCAAGAAAACCGAAAATCTCTCCCTCCATAACCTCTAGGTTTATGTGGTCGACCGCCGTGAAACCGTTGAATCGCTTCGTTAGATCCTGAGTCACTATGACGGCTTTCGTTCTATCCATAAAATCAAATCAACCTCGATGCCAGTGTTCCTCATTCGATTCCGACGGTGTTTCCTACGCCAGCAAAGATCCCGGTCATCATCCCATTTCTCCACTTTCACATCGGTGTATATCGATTCGATATTACGTCGCTGATACAGAGAACCTGTATATTTAAATATATCGATACGATACAACGATGCGATATAATCTCTGGGATGAAGCGTGCCGAAAGGATTTGGCGTGGCGCCCTATGAAATCATGTTCTTCTTGGTCATGAGAGACGGTCCGGCATACGGATACGAACTGGCTGCTCGTTTCAACAAAATGACTCGAGGCCATATCAGGATGAGTTATGGAACGATCTATCCGTTCTTGCGTCGCATGGAACGTAGAGGAGTGATAAAATCCAGAAAAGATGAGCCGTCAGGTAGAGTGTATTACGAGCTTACCCGACAGGGCAAAGAAGCTCAAGAGAAATTGTCAAAAAGAATCAAGGAATCCCAAAGAGAATGGGAAGAAAAACTGCTCGGAATTCTGGCTATCCATGAAGAAGTGTTCGGACGGAAAGAACTTACCAAGCTATTGAAACGGGTTTGATGAAACGAAGGTCCATGATAACATTAGTGGAAGATGGAGAAACGAAGAACATGTCTGAAGATGCGATCAAACTTGAGATTCTTACCAGAATTGTTTCTTGCGTCCAGGCCTTGCGAAGCTCCAATAGATTGACTCTGAATATTCAGGGCGGTACACTGATGAAAGTTCGTAGAGAAGTTTCAGATACTTGGCTTCGGAAATTTCCGGAATCTCACTGCGACCATCAAGTGAAGAAACCACTCTTTGCCAAGTTGGTTCCTAACGATTCCGTTTGGGTGACACTTGCAAGTGAAGCGATATATTCTCTCTAGGACCTTTATAGATCGCGAATAGAGGGAACATGTATGGATTCGATTGATGTAGCGTACTTCCTGTGGAGAAAGTTCCACTATGCTTGATCGATTCGCAAAAAACAGAGTTTTGATGGGACGGTTTCACACGGTGCCATGGAGCAGGCTCGTTCTCTCACGTACACAGGTTATGAGGACTATCCCATTAATTCTATTGCTTGTAGCATCGGTCTTTCTTGCTGGTTGTTCTTTACTTGTGCAGAAGGTTGATGCATCTCCTGAACGCATATACGGCGACCCAAGTGATGGAGTGGTAACCAGCACTGGTGGTATCAATGAAGGCGCCTCAGGGGTTTGGATTGGAGATGAACGCGATCCACCCAATGTTGCTGAGCGAGCTTTTGTAAAGTTCAGTGTGTCAGGCGTATCTGGCATACTGAGTTCAGCGAGGTTAAACCTATTCCTTCGTGGCAGTTATCGTGATGGCGCCTCCTCTCCTCCACTGGATAATCCTGGGCTTGGAGATTGTTTAATACGCCATATAGCTGATTATGGCGTTCTCAATGGCGCTGATTTCAATGCCCCATCTATTGGCAACGACCCTGGTGTATTCATCAGTGGCACTGCCACCCCGAATGTAGGGTACATCTCGATAGATGTTAAAGGCGCGGTGCAGGATGACAGAAACAATGGAAGAGCGTTCAGCACATTCATGATCAAGATGGCTATAGATACTGATGGTGACAATCAGGTTGACAGATGGGAAATCACTTCATCCGATTCAGCCGGTCCGAATCGCCCGTACATAGAATACACGGTCAGAACATTAAGCATCCCAACAACGATGATTGCAACAGGTATTCTGTTCACAGATTGGGCGTTGTCAAATCCAACCCTGTCACCATCCTCTCCTAGAGACGGCGATTCAGTAACCTTTCGAGTAATCCTTCAGGCCTTGAGCACGACCCTGCCGTATCCGCAGGGCGTGAAAGTAGTTGCGTCGCTGGATGGCATATCCATAGCAGGCGGTTCTTTGAACTATCTTGGGCCGACGGGTAATTCTATGACTGTTTCTTCTAGTCCGCCGTGGACCGCGAGGGAGGGTACCCACATGGTAACTTGGGTTGTAGATCCCTCCCCGTACGCCTACAACGATCCAAACAGGGTTAACAACGAAGCTTCCCTTACATTCACCGTAGGCCCCGCTGCGCCGACCGCGGTTTGGGATCTCTCAGTAATTCCAGACTTTGGGAATATCGCGCCTGGGGGAAGAACCACATTCACCGTTCAAGTTACCGGAGCATCAGGAGGCGCGAGTATTCAACTTATCCAATCGCCGCCCGTCCTCGGAATCTCAGTAAGCTTCTCAGTTAACAATCAGCCTGCACCCTTCGAATCAATCATGACAGTAAGCGTTGACCCCTCCAAACCGGAGGGGATTTACCCGATAGAGGTGTGGGCTCATCCATCCGACACCTCGTTCCCTGGCCCCGATAACAAGATGAAAGCCATCAAAGTGGTCGTAGGGGCACCGCCACCAGCTTTCGACTTCTCCATATCGGCTTCGCCGCCAACCCAGACGGTGACCGCCGGCAAATCCGCAAGCTACATCATTACTATCTCTCTTGTGGCCGGAGCTGCCCAGCCAGTAACGCTCGACCTTACCGGGCTACCCCCGTATGTGACGTACACTTTCAACCCATCCTCATCGAACCCAACGTTCCAGTCGACACTTGAGGTTGTAACATCCGCTTCAACCACGCCGGGAACGTATAGGCTCAACATGACAGCCTCGGGAGGAGAAGTAACGAGGACCGCTAGCCTGATGCTGGAGATCCAGGCTCAGCGGAGGTGGAGGAAAAAGGAAAAACCCCATCAATCCTAGATACCATCAAGGAGAACAGCCTGATACTAATAGCCTTACTCATGGCGCTGGTCATAGTCACGGCGGCCCTCGCTATGCGTAGACGGAAACCGAGCACGCTACCCGCCACACCGGGCGTATTCTGCGTCTCATGCGGTTCAAAGATTCCAGACGACGCAGAGTTCTGTCCGAAATGCAGCGCCAAGAAAGTAGTATCTGTATAACGATGAGAGGGCAAATCGTAACTTCATACGTGTTCTATTCTCGTTAGCCAAGAGTTTCCCAAACAAATGGCGCGGAGAAAGTATTCGCTTGATCAATTATGTGGGTCTGAACTTGGGCCGGGAGGTAAGCAACTAAACAATCAAGTGAATCCTATCTACCCGGAGGTTGTGACTCGCCACCGCGGTGTTACCTGAAAAGTAGGAGCGCTAACTTGGTTCTTGTACACTTCGCAGCTTGTGTGGGAAAACAAGAAGGACGTAAAGAAAGGTCCTTCAACAAAGGAAGTTCAACGCTCAGCAAGTCTTCTTCTTGTCTAAGGGTCGTGTACCACTACAAATCTCCATTCTTCACGATTCGATGCGGAAGGAGCGAGTTTCCCAGCTTCTAAAATGACATTCAGCTTTTCGCCGTCAACTGATTTGTTCAGATATTCAAATCTCTTTTCCTATGGAGAAGGCTTTTCCAAGATAGTTGCCAACAGCATAATACAAGCGAGTTTCAGGAGTAAACAGAATTGGATTTATCTTCTTCATATCAGGAAGCCCTCTTTCAAGTATAGTTTCTTCCGCCTTGACATCCAAGATTTCGCCGACAAACTCCGTATGCAATCCAATTTCTAGAGTATGGAGTAGCTTGCACTCCAGTATGAGAGAAAATTCCTTCACGTAAGGCGCATCGACAAGGTCACTCTTGACATGTGTCAATTTTGTGGCAGAAAACTTGTCCACTTTCTTTCCCGACGCTATCCCAATGTAGTCTGTCTCTTTGATATACTTCTGAGACGGTATGTTTATTGTGAAAGCTCGTCGTTCCACAATGTTAGAATACGTGTAGGTAGCCTTTCTGAGAGAGACTGCGATACATGGCGGTTTAGAAGAGCATATGCCCACCCAAGCAGCAGTCATCACGTTCGGTTTCCCTTGCTTGTCGTAGGTTCCTACAACTACAACGGGAGTAGGGTAGAGTATCGTTCTTGCTCCAAGAGATTGTTTCATGACTTCTCGCCGTCTACGTCTTAGCTTTCTAACAAGGTTAAATCATTGTCTACTTCACAATCATGAACCTTGTCGAAACCAGACTTCATGAATCATTGAAGATCTGGTTTATCCGATGATCTTTTCCAGTTTGTACTCTCCACCTTTGGTTTCAACTACTTTGAAACCCATTTTTTCCCAGAAGCCTTTTTCTGAGATGCCTACATCAGACTTCAACGATCCTAACACCTTCAAGGACGAAAAGTGTTTTGATTCGACTAATTCAAGGGCGTCGTATATTGTCATAGAAGTCTGTCCTATGAGTTATTCGAATAATCACTGCGATCAGGATCATCCTTAAGACTCACAGTTCGTCTTAGAACGTAAGACGCTAGAAAACCTGAATCAACAGGGGTACCAGAATGAAAGAACATGATTCTTCTATCACTTATTCAGCCTCAACACGTTTGGAAGCGGGGGACCCACCCCCGGTTGGGTCTGAGTCCGGGCGGGCCCACCTAATTCCTTACATTATCTGCTGGAGATCATTCTCCACCCACTCAAAACCTGAGAAACGTGCAGCTGATTAGACCGGATATCGGACGTGCACAGTTTATATCATGGTTGAATCAGCTATGTTCTACGATTTCACGGTGGATAGGGTTGCCTACTGAGATAAAAGATACTGAAAGATTTCTTAGCTTGTCTGAAACCGCAACGGAATGCAGGGTAAGGAGAACCACAGATACTGTGAAATTGAAACTACGGACTCCGAAGATGCTCTATACTATCAAACTGGATGTTGCGACAGCTGAGGATCTACTCAAGAAAGTAAAGTGTGAAGTCAAGGAAGTCTAGTCAGACTCAAGTTATTCTGCAAGATCCTATGTCTACTCGATCTTCTGCCCACAGTTTATGCAATAGGTCGCGCCAGCGGGCTTCGGTGCCCCACAGAACTTGGCAGCTAGTACCAACGACTGCTGTAGGGGGCGGTGTCGGATATGCTGTTGGAGGCGGCGGATACTGGCTTTCAGGTGCACCTTCAGTGTAAATGAGAGCTGCTGATCTTGCTGCGAAAACACCATAAATTGGGGATATTATTATCGAGATCAGCCATCCCACGTAAGGAATAGCGCCAATTAAGCCCACAATCGCGCCAATGATGAACATTACGATTATCCAGCCGATGTATTTTGGCCAACCAGTCTTTCCAATGATTCCAAGGACATGACCGAAGGCGAATGCCTTACCAAAACTGTTGAGTTTGATCATGTGAACGATTCCTATCGCTGCTATTATGGCAACAAAGAAGGCTACGACGATACCGGCGATAATCAAGATTATGCCAAATGGGCTGAGGGCCCACATGCCCATATTGTATCCATATCCCCCACGCATCATCATCCATGGCATGTTAAGAAATGCTCGCTCCAGCAAAGATCAAGATCATGGGAATGACCATGTAAAGAAAGACTGCAACTGCAACTTTGAGCCCCTGCATAAACATGTCACCGTAGCCTTCAAGCTTGGGGACATCACTTGAGGTCGGACTTTCTCTTACTGCCTTCGCATAGTATCCCACTACGATGAAGTTGACTATTGGGATTACATGCAAGATTATTAGAATCGCAAGCCTTCCAATGTCACTGAGCATTTTCTTGGCGTAGCCGAAAGCGTTGTTAAGTATGTCTCCTAGGTTCAAGTAACTCACAACAACCAAATTATGCAGAGGGTTGCATATAATTGCTTCCAGATTCTACTGGCCGCCATGAATCAGTGGTATCACCGTGATTTCATCGCCTTCTCGCAGCACCGTTTCAAGTCCATTGAGTGAATTGATTTCTCTGCCATTCACCAGGATCACATTGTTTGGTCTGGGGTCATTAAGTTCGGGATCCAAGAGCGCCTTTTGGAGTTCGGCTTTGCCGACTCGGTCTGAAACCTCTTTGACGAGATCAAGTATCTTCCCGCCTTCGCCTATGTCCACTTCAATTGACTCTTTCCCAGCCATGCTTCTATGTACGCCAATGAATCTAACCACAACTCTCACATCGTTAACCTCGGAGGCGGTTCATTGACTGGACCAGCTACTTGTTGAAAAGGTAGACCTCTTCGTCGTATCTTCTTCCTTCGATAACTGAGCCGGGAGGCATTTGTCGAATCTTTCTCGAACTCATTATTCTGAGAAATTCTTCATTGGCTTTCTCCATGGTTAAAGTCCTGTCTTCTAGAAGTGCCAATGGAACATCTATTTCAAGTGGCCTTGCTGGGACAGTATGTCTAGTTACTTTGTGCGGAAAAGGTTCGTCACGTACCCCTTGGTTAATAACGTCGCTTTTCTTTATGGGAGGTGTCGCCAGAATCATATCGATCTCGCCGTTTCTGAGTTTCGTTTCCGCGTCCGAGGCGGTTTCATACCCAACTTTCAATCCTGAACCGGCAAGTTGGTTTTCGAGTTTCTTAACTATTGCAAAAGCGGATCTGACGTCTCCGTGACTATTTGTGACTTCGAGACATTGATCTTTGGTGATTAGAAGCGCGTCTGCAGATCCTGTGTTCAGCGCGTTCATTCCCTCATCATGATTTGATTTCTTTAGAGTAAGCCCTATCGCTCTTGCGGATTCGACTGCATGTTCCTCAACATCTTTTCCCTTCAGTGTTCTGTACCAACCAAAGAGTCCAATTGCTGGATCGTCATAGTCGACAAGGCAGACGACCATCCATCTGCAACCCATTTTCTTTAGGGCCGCTACACGATGCATACCATCCAACACTACAAGAGAATTCTTATCGGCCATCACCGGATGTCTCAGAACTCCATCCTTGATTATGACCTCAGCAAGTTGATCCACAAGCGTAGGAATGACTTCTTCATGAATATGCAATTTGTCGAGATCAACCAAAGATAGTTCTAGGCATATATCAGCGCGCGGTAATTTGTAGGATCCCACAGCAACCCCAGAAATCAGTTCTTCGTCAGATTGGCATCCAACGACTTATCTATTTTTCCTAAACACTCCGAAACGACCAATGATGCAGCATCTATCACTAGGCTCGTTTTTCCTAGAATGTTCTCCTTCGTCATCCTTGAGTTAGGATATGCAATGCTCTGCATCAATTTTCTGATCTGAGCCAACAATAAGATCAAAGGCTCAGCCTGAGTTTCTCCTTTTGAAACATACTCTGAAACGACCATGTCCAGAAGTTCAGGTTCAGCCAACGCGTATTCAATCGCGAGCTCAGCCTTTCTCAGTGCAATTGTCGAAAGATCTCTCACTATTTCAGTGAAAGAAGTCCGTTCAGCTACTGAAAGATCCACCCTCGCCTCTTTGAGATACCGAAGCGACCAAGAGCTATAACATTCCCCGAGAGACAACGGTTTCAAGGATATTCCAAAACCGATTAAAACATGCCGCTTTCGGTTCCCAGAATAATCTCACCAAAAAGGCAGCCTATCACTTGACATAAACTCATTGCTCGGGGCCTGTTTCACCGGAATCCTCTTCTGTAGTAGCTAGAGCATTCTTGGCAGCTTCGACCCTCTTCAGTCTAGTTGTGTATCCAGCCACTCTGTTTCTTAGCCTCTTCTGATCTAACTCGAAAACCTCGGACATGACCTTTTTGTTCACTTCGAAATCCGTGGTGAACTTATCAGGGTATCTTTGGAGCATATCTCTAGCCGTTCTCTTGACAATCTCCGTCCTTACTTTTCCCAACAACAATTCCTCCTGGAACAATACTTCTGCATACTGGCTCCATTCAATCTCGAAGGTTGAATCGCATATGAATCTAGTTCTTATTAAGCTTCGCGAAGGTTACGAATGACTACTCAGCCGAGCTCTCTTCTTACCCCGAAGAAGCGGTAGAAGTTCTCCAATATCTGATCAGCGACTGTCTGGTGATCCGAATTCAATATGCGGGCTATCTCCTCCACCACAAGTCGAATAAACTCTGGCGTGGTTTCTCGACCCTCGAAAGGCCCTCTATATGCGACAGGCCCATCAGTTTCGGTTAGCAATGATACAACAGGGATTTTCGACATAATCTCTCTTATTGTCTTCGAGTAGAATATCGATGGACCAAAAGACAACATCCACCCTTTATCACACATCTCCTTCACATATTCTAGAGGGCCACTGTACCAGTGCATGAGAACCCTCTTCGAATTGTATGATGAGAGAGTGTCCAGTACCTCCCTTGAACAGCTCCTAGAGTGGACTATCACGGGAAGATTTGTTTCCTCTGCTAGGCTGAGTTGCTTTTCAAAAAACCGTCGTTGCTCAGCAAAATTCTCAGGCGTCTTTGCATATGACTTGTCCAAACCTATTTCACCGATTGCAAGGATTTGGTTTCGCTTTTGCCGCACTAACACTTCGATTCCACCAAACTCGTCAAATTCAACTCTCTGGGCATTCCATGGATGTATGCCAACAGCTGCATATACCAAAGCTGGATTACTGATTGCAAGCCTCACGCTTACGCCAGAAGTCTTCAAGTTCATTGAGTTTGCGACAAGAGCGACAACATTCTCCTTTCTCGCGATCTCCAGCACGCGCTCTACCCTGTGTTCGTAATCTGGATCTGCAAGATGTATGTGAGCATCAATGAACAATGGGCCTTGTCTGATCACCTCCATTTCAACCTCCTTGGTCAGATCATGCCATTCCTGAAATTTCGATTTGATACTACCCTTCGCAGAGATGAAAACGATTATTTCAAGCTTCTTTTCCCATATAATATCCAAAATCTTCCCCAAAAACAAATTTTTAAATAGTTTCTTGAAGAAAATAGGGGTTTTGGTGAGAATTCATGACAAACGGAGAGCTTTCAACCTCTGCAGTACATAGGCTCATAGAGAGAGCTGGAGCAAGCCGAGTTGGAGACGATGCTGTAGAAGCCTTGAGAAAAATGCTCGAGGAACTGGCCGTGCGAGTTGGCAAAGAAGCATGGGAGCTTGCTACACATGCTGGACGTAAAACCGTAAAGGCTGAAGACGTTCTGCTCTCTGCTAAGAGAATAATCCGCGAATAGATCCCGCCATATGTCAGGCTAGGCTCAAAACAATCGAACAAAAACGTAATTAGCAACAGACCATCATCTACGCCTACGCTGGCGCATGCTCCGGTAGTATAGACCGGTCAAGATTCACACCGAAAGTATGACGGGCTCTCGAGATTCGCTGGAGATACCCGCCGACGCGGGTTCAAATGCGGAAAACCCGCTGAAACTCCCGCCCGGAGCACCATTCCAGCAATAGAGGTGCCCGAGTTTCAGAGACATAATCGTCATTACAGGTACTCCAGGCGTCGGCAAATCTGAGCTCTCCAAGCTTTTGGCGAGAAAGATCCAGGCGACCCACATAGACATAGGCAAGATTGCGTTACGCGAAGGATTTGTTCTTGGGATTGATACTCATAGAAATTCAAAGATCGCAGACTTGAAGAGGATATCAGATTGGATCTGCAAATGCCTACGTGAAGTCAAAGGGGCCGTTATCATAGAAGGACACTATGCTTCAGCTGTCGTGCCGAAGCGTTCCGTTAGATTGGTCATAGTGCTTAGATGTAACCCAGATGAGCTGATGAAGAGGTTAAAGAAAAGGCGATTGACAACGAGGAAACTACGCGAGAACCTTGCGGCCGAGGTGTTGGATATTTGTTTGGTCGATGCTCTAGGCACTTTCGGCCCAAGAGGATTTGTGAGATAGATACAACACGGAGAACATTGAAGTCAACATTGAATGAGGTGGCAGGATTGCTAGATGGAAGGATCAAACCTACTTATGGAAATGTTGATTGGCTTAGTAGGTTGGAAGAACGTGGAGATAGGCTGATGATTCTCAATTGATTGGCTGAAGTGTTGGATTTGTATGTGATAGTCGTTTGCCGCAAGTGTAGCAGACTTTCGATGGGTTTGATGTCCCAGAAGACTAGAAGATGCCCCTATTGTGGGAACAGAATTAGTCTCTTAGGATCAACTATTGTTGCAAAGGCGGCTTCAGCGGAAGATGCTAGGGTCATTCTTTCCAAAGAAAAGGAGAGACGATACTGGAGTCGTAAAAATGACAGAGGTTCATAGATCAAGAGACCTTCTGTTTGTAAACTACACTAACCGCTCAACTTGCCATCAGGTTTTCATTTCAGTCAGGCATAAAAGCACTTACTGCATATGTGTACCGCGAATAGAAGGAATCATTGATGTCATCATTGAGCGATAGGAAGTATATGGAAGAACTATCTCTTCTGTTACAGAAGAGTGTCACAGTCAAGACTGGTTCCGGAAAAACCTACTCGGGAACTCTTTCTGGCGTCGACACAAGAACTATGAGCCTCTGCTTGTCCGAAGCAAAGGATGAAACAGGCGTCGTCGTTCCAAAGCTGTTCTTGATGGGTGGATCAATCTCTGAGATCTTGGGCGTTGAGAAGCCTTTTGATCTTAGAAGCTTGGCTGATCGACTGGAAAGGGTTTTTCCCAGAATGGTGAAGGTTGTGGATGAGGCTGGCGTAATAGTCGTCATGGAAAAGATTCGACTGACCGAGAAAGGAATTCTTGAAGGATCAGGTCCAGCCGCGGAGAGAGTTCAGAAGGTCTATGACGAGTTCATGAAGGAGGCAACCAAGAGCGGCTAGGGCAACGTGGTAGACTCGGGCCTACCAACTTCCTGACCAGAAGTGAAGCCTTTTAACATTTCACGTGTAACGCGAATAGCTGCGTCAAGCTGCCGCAAAATCAACCTGTAATCCCAAGTATTGTGAGAGGAAGTTTAGTGTGACCTTGGCAGCGGGTGTATCAGGGTATGTTCCAAGTGTGTCGACTAGAACGCATAGACCAGTCATGTTCATGATCTGAGCAAGGCCCAGAAGTACTCCAGCTGCGCCAAATACTCTGCCATTGATCTGTTTGGCGCCTAGTCCGAGAGCTCTTTCGAGAATTTCTCTGTGAGTTGCGGTGCAGTACACACTCGGAGATGCTACTGGGTACTCTGTCTTGAGTCCGCCGATCGTTATCACGCTTCTGCAGCCGAGTTCTCGCACTATTTCCAATATCCGATCGCACAACTCATACTGACCGTTAGATGAATGAGCTTGTGTGTTACCGTACAGGATTATCAAATCATGTTCGGTCGATTGGACACTAGCTGCATACAACTCGTTTACAGGTGGTCTGAGTCTTCCACTTTCATCCGTTAGAGCCATTACTTGAAAATGTGGAGAGTATATGTTGCAGAAACGTTTCGCCTTCAGCTCTTTGATGAGATGGAGACATGCGATATTGGCTACGAACCCGATACCGGGCAATCCTTCCACTAGTATCGGATTTCGGAGCTGAGGCTTCTCGATCATGTGAACAGTGGTCAAAAGCTTCTACCGAATTTTCTAACTTTTGATAACTCGTTAATATCAGCTTAAATCTTCCGTAAGAGGCCCCTCAGCAGCTTATTATGAACGACGGACTAACAGAAGATTCCCATAACGAGTTGAAGGTCTTGGAAGAAAATGAAACCTACGGGAGCTTCAATGTATTCTCAAAGGATGTTCTAGGGCGACTGGGAAGGCTCACAACAAAGAGTGGAATCATAGAAACACCTCACCTGTTTCCTGTTATCAATCCGCTCATTCAACCAATAACACCTAAACAGATTCAAGATTCACTTCGATGCAATGCCATCATGACGAACGCTTACATGCTCAGAAAGAACTTCGACGAAGCTGCTAGAAAAGATGGCGTTCACAAGTTCCTCGACTTCGACGGCATCGTAGCTACTGATTCAGGCGCATATCAGATTCTCGCTTATGGCAAGATAGCGGCTACACCTCTGGAGATCGCCAGCTTTGAGGAGAGCATAGGATCGGATATAGCCGTAATACTCGATGTACCAACAGGATTTGAACAGGATAGAAACCATGCAAGATACACGGTCGAAGAGACGATTCGAAGAGCCGACTTAACGATTCAGAATCTAACTAGAACGGACATACTCTGGGAAGGTCCTGTGCAAGGTGGCACGCACCTAGACCTCGTCGCAGAGTCGGCTCAACAAATGGGGAAGAGACCCTTTGATATTTACGCACTTGGAAGCCCAACACAGGTCATGGAGCATTACATGTTTGACAAACTGGTTGACATGATAATTACCGCAAAAATGAATCTTCCAATCAATAAACCGCTTCACTTATTCGGTGCTGGGCATCCGTTCATGTTATCACTCGCCTGTCTTCTGGGATGCGACCTTTTTGACTCCGCCGCGTACGCAATTGCAGCCAAAAGGGAAAAGTATCTTACAGAAACTGGGACTCTCAGTCTACAGAATATCGAGTACTTTCCGTGTTCATGTCCACTGTGTTCTACAAGAGAGCCAAAAGAGGTATTGAGTTATGACAAAGTGATGAGACATAGGTTCCTTGCCGAGCACAATCTGAGAGTCTGCTTATCTGAAATCATGAGAATCAAACAGGCCATCACAGAAGGTAGGCTTTGGGAATTGGTTGAAACTAGGGCTAGAAGCCACCCCATGCTCACCGGAGCACTAAAGAGACTCTCCAAACATCGCAACTTTCTGGAAAGGCACAGCCCATCAAGAAAAAGCCGAGGACTATTCTACGTGGGGTCAACTGGCCTCGCTAGACCAGAAGTCACAAGACATCAGCTAAGAATCCAGAATAATTATCGAAAACCACTCCATGCCAAGACGTTGTTACTGCTTCCACAAACCAAAGAGAGACCTTACCACAAGAGCCGCCTGTTCAAGGAAATTGATGATATGGTCAACGATAACAGTGTGCATGTGTGCTTCTATGCTGCGCCTTATGGCGTTGTCCCTTCTGAAATCGATGAGTTCTACCCACTCTCTCAAACAGAGATTGCTTTTCCACTGAGTGACGAGACCAGACGATACGTGACCGATAGGAGTGTTGAGTACGTTCTGCAGGAAAAATACGCGCATATTGTATTGCTTGCAGACACAGCCATTTGGGGCAATGAGCTCGTTCATAGATTTAGACAGTTGAAGAACAAGACAAGAAAGAACATTGTAATCGTTATGCGAGACAATGACGTATCAGACAAGACTGCCGCAAGTAATGTACTGAAACATCTGCAGAGGACGAGGACGTAAGCCTAGACATACATGGTTCTCAGAGACTCTTTGGTCTGCCTCATTCTTCGGTCGATTTCCTGTTCGATCTCCTTCGCGTCCTTCTCGAGATCTGAGACATCGACCTTCAGATTGTAAGCTTTGCATATGTTTCTTATGGCAACAGCAGCGGCTCCTGGGTCAGCTCTGGCAGCAGTTGCATATGGCAGGACAGCAACAGCGGGAAAGTGGTGAATCTCAAATTCACTCAGGATCACCGCTAGTGGACCGTAGACGAACAACCCCGGATCCAAAGTTGTTGCATTGAACTTCTTTGACATTGGCAAGTAAGCCTGAGTAGGAACTATCCGATAATTGTCTTTCCCAGAACGAAAAGTAGAATCTAGTCCTCCGACCAAGACGGCGTCTCGGAACTTTTCCTTAACAGCCCAAGAGGCCACAGCCTTGGAGAACTCGGCTTCTTCCGATCTATGCGGAGTGAACTCAAGTTTAACGAGGACTATCTTACCTTTCTTGAAGATCTCGAAGGGTGTTACGATTCCATCCTCGGAAGTTGCTATGAAGGGGGGAGGATACGCAACTTTCACGAACCCTATCCTTTCCGCAGATAACGCATGAATAAGATAGGAGATTCCAATGTAACCAGTTTCGCCTATTCCATGAAATCCAGTCATCAAAGTACAGTTTCTTAAGCTCTTCTTGTTAACAGATATTTCAACAGGCAGAGAACTCACCTGAAAGCGGCGTCCTCGTATCATACCGCCTAACCTAAAAAAGATGTTGATGAGAAAGCCTGTGAGGTCCATGCAAAGTTTATATGCGGTGGTCTACGCCATGGCCTACAAAGTTGCAGACTTTGCTAAGAACTTCTGAGCGAGTGCAGTTACCTCAATTGAAGGTTCTATGGCTGAAATTTGGTGAATAACCAGCTTGAAAATTCGATTTCTCGGCGCATGCAGAGAAGTAGGAAGGTCCGCGGTCGCCGTACAAGATGGGGACGGACAGATTCTACTTGACTATGGAGTCATAATGAACCATGAAGTGGGGTTCCCGATGCATGTTCCCCCGAAGGACTTGAAGGGAATCATACTTACACATGCACATTTGGATCACAGTGGACTCACTCCTCTCTTCTACATTCAAGGCAGGATACCGATTTATGGTGTGGAACCAACATTCCAACTAACAGATCTCTTGATCAAGGACTTCATCCACCTGAGCGGATACTTCCTCCCATATGAGTTCATAGACCTACAGACGATGCTTAGTCATACTGTGAATGTTGGTCATAGACAACAGTTCACAATAGGCGATTCTCAAGCTACACTCCTCAATGCAGGCCACATCCCAGGCAGCTCACAGGTTCTCTTGGAGAATCATGGAAAGAGACTGCTCTATACAGGAGACTTCAATGACTCGAATACGAGACTATTGAACGGCGCTGATCAAGACTACAATAACCTCGATGCTCTCATCATCGAGAGCACCTACGCAAATGAAGATCACCAGAACAGAGCGAAAGTGGAAGAGGAACTTGTTAGAAGAGTGACCGATGTTGTTAGAGATGGAGGTGTAGTCCTTGTGCCAGCTTTTGGCGTTGGAAGATCTCAGGAAATTATCTCGATACTTGCGAGCACATCACTTCGAGTACCCGATATTCGTAGATGGAATGGCTCTGGATGCTATTGAGATCTTCATGAACAATCCCGAATCTCTGGCTGATCCAGAACTCTTCAACCGGGCGGTTAGAAACGCTGATTGGATGGAGAAATGGAATGACAGGAGAAGAGCTGTTAGAACACCTTCAGTTATAGTTTCTCCAGCGGGCATGTTGAAGGGAGGTGCTGCCATGTTCTACATGGAATCTGTGGCCAAACGAAGAGAGAACGCCGTATTCCTTGTTAGCTACCAGATACCAGGGACCCCCGGAAGTATTCTGCTTGAGAAGAAGAGATTCATGTTTCATGGAAAGGCCAGCAAGGTTGAGGCTCAAGTCGAACAGTTCGATTTCTCGTCCCACGTTGGAAAAAGCGAACTTGAGAGGAGGCTCTCGAAACTGGATAAGAAGACGAAGGTCTTCACAATGCACGGCGCAGAAAAGAACTGTACGAAGCTTGCCTCATGGGCTTCGCGGGAGATGGGTTTAGAAGCTGTATCTCCAAAAACCGGCGAAACTTACGATATTTGATCAAGAAACCGACCGATTCAACTAATTGGTGAAGATATCCGTTGAAGGAGAATGAATTCACTGCAACACCACAACATCTATTGCCTGTGGTTGGCTCGCTAGTTCTCACAGGTTTTCTTACCTATTTCGTAACGGTTTCCAATGTCAAGATAGAATCTATTACAATATTCCCTGAGACTTCACAGGGGGCCACGCTTAACACACTACTCTTCATAGTACCAATTGCCGCGATGGCAACTATCATGTATGCGTTAATAAAATATGGACGTGAGAGATTAGTCAAGAACTTGATCAAAGCAACCTTGATCGTCGCGATATTTCTCCTAACGAATTGGTATGGCGAAGTCGTTCTTTCAACTTATAGCTTACATCTACAATTCCAAAACGCAATTACACTTGTAGCTTCATTCATGATTACACTCGGATTGGCGTACGCAATTTACAGGTCCCGCGGAGTGGTACAGTTAGGCGCTATCATCGCAACCGGTTCACTGACAGGAACGTTTCTCGGATTGAGCATCCCGACATTGACTGCAATAGTCCTCTTAGTGGCCCTCTCCGCATATGATCTGATAGCAGTCTACAAAGGACCAATAGGTAAAATTGCTGAGAAAGCGGACCTGGAAAGTTTCGTTGGTGCCGTATGCACATACAAGAATCTGACAGTTGGCATGGGAGACATTGTGTTCTACTCAATGCTGGCAAGTAACGCTATGATGAACCTAGGGAAACTGCCTTTTCTTGGGGCGTCCATTGGACTTGTAGTAGGTGCCTATGCAGGGTTCAAGATGCTTGAGAAGAGAGACATGTTCCCAGGTTTGCCTTTCGCACTGCTACTTGGCCTAGGACTATCATTGCTGATCTGGTTTAGTCTAGACATTCTCAAATTCTAGCGAAAGAGCAGTTCTTATCCAAAGCCAAATCAAGTGTGACTCTTGCATGTTTAACTAACGCCGACAACGCTGGCAGAACCATCTTTGATACTGCGACGAGTAAACTAGAGGTCCGCCACATCTGTGGCAGAGTGCAGATGAACCTAGTTGCCTGTCGATGCCTGGCAGAAACTGTCTCGCTGGACCAATGGCCGGCACATTGCTTCTGTTTTTTCCAAGGACAATCCCTAAGACTATTATTAGCACTGCCGCGACTGGAATTGTGAGAAGCAATGGCAGAATCGAGTTTGAGTCTGCTGCTTCAACCTTGAAAAACGACATAGAACTCGTGGCACCCTGTGTAATTGCGTCGCCACTCCAGCTGGTCGTCACGTTCCATCTTCCTAGTGCGTCTGGAGTAAACGTGAAGTTGAAGTATCCAGCCGCGTTCGTCGTGGTGGATCGCGTCAGATAGGTTCCGTTAGGCATTCCTATATGAAGGCTTACTGACACCAGCGATCTTAGTGGCGAAATGAATCCTGTCAGCGAAATGGACTCATGTACTTTCACGGTTCTCGGAGTGAAGATGCTGATCTGACTTGAAAGCTTGTTTACAGTCAGTGATACAGTGTTTGATAGAACACCGCGGTCCCATGGAAGTACTGCTCTGAACGTGTAGGTTCCCACATCAAAAGGAATTACAATATACGAATAAGAACCAGCGGAGGTTGAGGATACAATCGTTATGTTGGACCATGAGGCCCCACCATTGGAGCTAGCCTGAATTTGAACTTGGGTCACGTGTCCCGGATCAACCGTACCTGAAAGCGTTGCTTCGTCGCCCAAAACCATCGATGAAGTCGATAATCCCAGGTTAACGGTTTCACCGCCATTAGATGCCCATTTTGTTGCGGGACGGAATTGCCAGTCTCCATCACTATTTGTGTCAACGCCGTTTGGGTACCTCTGCCAAGTTGATGTGGATGCCGTGGCCTTGCTCTTCTTGGCGGTCACATCAACCACATTGTTACTGCCGTCCTTGAGGGTGATCATCTCATTGTTGTGAAGCAGAACGGTACCTGTAAACATGAAAACATAGTATCCGTTTGCTGGCACTTTGGTGTCAGTCGGAATAGTCACTGTAGTTCCCGAAATTGATGCGATCTTCCAGTTTCCAATGTTTACTGGCGCATAAGTGGGGTTGTATATCTCTATCCATTGTTTATTGTAGTCTCCACCAACTGGAGACTCTTCAAACTCGTTGATGACTATATGAGTAGGGAGCGTCACTGCTCTTGTCGGAGGAACTTTTTGAACCGCCATCGTAAGAATAATGCACAAAGCGAATATCATAACTGCAATTCGCCTAGAACGATATTTCAAGATATAGTCTCCTACAATTACAATGCTATCCCAGACTTAATACTTTTGTCAACGGTCTTGTTGTTTTCACGAAGGTTTCACGAAGGCAAGACCATGAAGCCATGAGTTGATAATGCTGTATTGCATCCTTTATGCCCTCATAAGTAGGATAACATATGGCCAACATCGGGCAGAGTGAGTTTTGGGACGAGCTTAGGGTCACTGATGCTGTTAGCCTTGTCAATGGATGTCGCACCTGAAAGCACCAAAATGGTAAAAGCTCCCACTTCGTTTCCACCCTTTATGTCCGTATCCAGTCTGTCACCCAAAATGGCCGTTTCTTCGGGTGACACGTTCAACTTTTTGAAAGCCATATCCAGAATGTGTCTTGAAGGTTTCCCGATGATATTGGGTTCTACGTTTGTTGCCGTGACTATTGCACTTACGATTGCTCCAGCGCCAGGAATGAAGCCGTCTTCAGTAGGAATCACTGGATCAGTATTGGTAGCTATGAACCTCTTACCACTTCGAATAGCTTTTGAAGCAGCACAGAGTTTTCTGTAAGAAAACTGAAAATCCAGGCAAGCAACTACAAAGTCGGCCTTATCAATATGATTCATGCTGACTACATGATGCCCCCACTTTTGCAACTCTGCTTTCAGAGCAGCTCCACCTACCGGAAACACCTTGCACTTGCCGAACTCTTGGAATAAGTACATGGCTGTAGCAGTTCCAGAAGTGAGAATATCACTTACCGACGCCTTGATTCCAAAGCTTCGAAGTTTCGAAACAAACTCCTCTGGTTTTTTCGTCGCGTTGTTCGTCACGAAAAGGACCTTTTTGTCTAGTTCTTTCAGTCTTTTCACTAGATTATTAGCGCCTGGAATGGCCCTATTCCCAATGTAAATGCATCCATCAAGATCGAAGATGAAAGCCTCGAGTTTCTTCAAGTTGAAAGACCCAAGGTTGGACAAGAATATCACTAATTTCAAACGAAGCCTAGGTGTGACATATCAGATGATTTAGAGATATCGGGAGGCTCTCAATGAGACTTTTCATTGTGGACGGATCCGATAACAGTATCTACTTCCCTGAGAGACTCCAACGTGCTTCCATAGATGATATGTGGTGACGCATGAATGCTAGCCATTGTACTTGTGATTGTCGCAATTCTTGTCGGAATCATATCAGCGATGGTAGGGCTTGGAGGAGGGTTTCTCGTAGTCCCAATCTTAGTGCTTTTCTTCCATGTAGAAACTCATCAGGCGGTTGGTACGAGCATAGTAATGGTACTCTTTACAGCACTATCAGCAACTCTTGCCTATGCAAGACAAAGGAGGGTAGACTACAAGGTCGGCTTGATCTTGGCCGTCGGAACTGTTCCTGGTGCGCTAGCCGGTGCCTACATGACTACACTAATTAGTGGTAAGTTTTTGGAAGCGCTGTTCGGAGCATTCCTCTTGTTCATAGCAACGCAGATGATCAGGAAATACAAGGGAAGTGTCGGATCAAACGCTGGTCTACACAGAATGATTGTGGACGCTAAGGGAACTAGCTTCGAGTACACAGCTCGGACGTTTCCCGGTGTCTTTCTCAGTTCTCTTGGAGGATTTGTCTCCGGTTTCTTTGGTGTGGGAGGTGGAGCAGTTATGGCTCCATTGATGGTTCTAGTCGTTGGAATACCCATACACATCGCTGTAGCAACCTCCATGTTCATCATGTGTTTCACATCACTCTCAGGCGCCGCCACCCATCTAACATTAGGAAATATCATACCAGAGTACGCATTGTACTTGTCTCTGGGAATCATCTTCGGAACGCAAATAGGAGCAGCAGTGGCAAGAAGATTGAAATCTCAACTTCTGCAGAGAGCGTTTGCCGCATCTCTCGTGATCGTGGGGATAAGAATGATTTTGGGAATACTGTAGCTTGCCTTGATTCCATTACGCGTAGAATACAAAGGTCGGCTCTTGTCTATCTTCGAGGTTTCTCTTTCTTTCCTTTGAGGAGTGCATCTAAACTAACGCCGTTCACTTTGTAGACACGAAATCGTGTACCAGGCAGATCACCGTACGCTTTTCCTTCGGCTCCGCCGATTCCCTCTACATGAACCTCATCATGTTCATCTATAAAGTTCAATGCGCCATCTCCGGGAAGGAACGCCGTTATCACTTTACCAGACTTTATCAATTGAGTTCGCACACACTTGCGAACTGCACTGTTTGGCTGGCGACATTCGATACCAACTTTTTCCAGCACTATCCCTCGACCCTGAGGTGCACCTGCGAGGGGGTCAGCTTTGTAATCCAGACCAAGCATACGACGCTTGTAAAGTGGATACTTCCATCTGAACCTCTTTCTCGTACGACTTAATTTTCTAGCGGCGTTCAACCCTTTAGTAGCTCGTGCCATTCCACATTCACATTCGTCGCAAGTCGCCAATCAAGGAATAGGCGGGTTATTTATGGTTTCTGTGCAGCTAGCAAAGTTTCATCGCATCAGCCAGTATCCTCGAATGATCGAAAGCGAGCGTCTCCGGGATCATTCGGAAGACTCCGACTTCCTTAGCATCCGTGCTAGCATTGAGTTCTCCACCAATTTCGTCTGCCAAAAATGCCACACTGACCACATGTCCTCTCGGATCTCTACCGGGATCGGAATACACGCCTACGAGTTTCAGGTTTCCAACTATGAGCCCAGTCTCTTCCTCAGCCTCTCTTTTTGCTGCTTGTTCCACCGTCTCACCATACTCTACGAATCCCCCGGGGATGGCATAATGATCTCTAAACGGTGGATTAAGACGTTTGATCAGAACAATAGCTCCATCCTTTCGCCTTATTACTATGTCCACAGTTAGAAGTGGACTTTTTCTGATAGCCATAAAAGATCCATCACTTCATTTCGCATCTTCTATAGAAACCAGAGAAATCACAACACAGATTTATCTTCTCGGGTTCATCTACAGTAATGGGTATTGGCGGGGGTCGCAGAGCCAGGTCAAATGCGCGGGACGTAAGGACGCGCGAAACTCAAGATCAGGCTCCAAAGGCCGAAGAGCAATCCCGTGGGGTAGCCCTTCGTGGGTTCGAATCCCACCCCCCGCATCAGAACTATCACATACGAAACACCGTGGCCAAACCAAAGTCCAAATTTGAGAGGCCGCACCAATAGATACGCACACAATTCAACTGTGGTCCAAACCAATGGTCCAGAGAAGTAAAAGCGTCGCGTATCGCTTTTCCTATTTTTTCCTCGCAGTCCAAAGGGATGAGCACGGTTCTTTAAGGTAGGAACGCTTAAGGCTCTCGCGGACGGGCCACGTTCTGTCCTTTGCTCACATTCTTAAGCTAGCTGGACGTATCGATCTGACCTTTCAAGAGATATGAACCAACGATGCCCGAAATTAGTGTTTTCATTCCAGTTCACAAAGGCTCCACGTTCCTTTCTCAGATGTTGACTGTTTTAACAGATCAGAATGTAGACAGAGAAATCTTGGTGATCATTGACGACCCTTCCGACGATTCCCTAAATGTCGCAGAGCAGTTCAACGGGCGAGTTAAATATGTAATCAACAAAGAGAGAGTTGGCAAGGCTGATGCCTTAAACAGTGCCGTGGATTCGGAATCTTCAGGTTCATCAATTCTTCTTTTTCTTGACGCTGACATAGAATTGCCACAGGACTCAACCTTTCTTCAGCACGTTATTGAGAAAATGAAGGAGACTGATCTTCTTGACATACGAAAAGAGGTTGTAAGAGAGTCATTCCTGTCCAAGTTAACTTATTACGAATATGTGAGTTTCAACATATGCACTTACCTACTCGCCAAATTTGCTGGAAAATCGCCAGCAGTCAACGGAGCCGCATTTGCAATCAAAAGAAGCGTGTTCAATTCTCTGGGCGGCTTTAGAAACGTCGTAAGTGAGGACCTAGACATAGCAACAAGAGCATATCTTGACGACTACAGATTTGATTACATAAATGAAGTGACTGTTTACAATCATGTCAAGTCAAGCTGGAAAGACTGGATTGTACAGAGAAGAAGATGGACTATTGGAACCGCGTTATGGATACGAGAATGGCATAGACAACTCTTGAAAAAAGCCAGCAAGCATCTCAGATTATTTATCCCCGCATTATTCTTGCTCTTTCCCTCATCGGTAGTCCTAATTTCAAACCT
Organism: Candidatus Bathyarchaeota archaeon; assembly: GCA_963760485.1. Classification (GTDB taxonomy): domain Archaea; phylum Thermoproteota; class Bathyarchaeia; order 40CM-2-53-6; family CAVXDP01; genus CAVXDP01. Next base: position 26,280 of record CAVXDP010000001.1, read on the forward strand.
TTTCTTTCCACACTTGCTGATCTACGATATTTTTTCGTTAGTGTTTCTGTTCCTTCCAATCAAGGCCAGCATACTACTGCCTGTCCTGTTGTTCACGCATATCAGTCTAAACATGATAGAGAATTTGGTGGTCTCTCTACTGACATTCTCCATATTTACCCTAGCAATGGTGACGTTCTCAAGAAAGCTTGGCTTCGCATTCAGAATTCATGAGTTTCTTCTCTACTACTTCTTCTATTCACTACTATGTACGTCGCTCATGGTTAGTGGTTTTGTCAGAGTGTTCGTTCTAAAGAGATATGAGGTTCCTGAATGGAAAGTGGGAGTCAACGTTTCTTTGATTCACAGCCGAACGAAGTAATTGGCTTCTTTGATCAATTTGAAAAGCTAGAACGCCTAATGTCATAACGATTTCTCCACCAGACATTACTGCTCGTTCTCAAGTTGTTGAAACATTGGTGTTCATAGAATCCAAAGAACTATAAACAATATTTGACGCATGACTCTGAAGAGGTCGGTTTCTAAATTGGGTATTCTCAAAGGCAGAAGACTGGACTTTACAATAGCCGATGTTAACGAGGTCTACGAGGGACCTGTCGGCGTACTCTGGGAGATGTTGATGGGTGAACAGATACATGTTGGCGCAGAAAAAGAAACGGACATACTGGCTGAAAAAGCAGGGATCGGTAAGAAAACCAAAGTTCTGGATGTCTGTAGCGCTCTTGGTGGTCCAGCGAGACATCTGGCAAAGAAGTATGCCTGTAAAGTCACAGGTCTAGATGCTACAAAGAAGATGGTCGATCAGGCAATAGAAAGAACAGAAAAAGCGGGCCTGGCACATCTGGTCACCTACAAGCTGGGCAATGCCCTAGACATGCCCTTCAAGGCAGGCACATTTGACGTAGTCTGGGGACAAGATGCTTGGTGCTACATAACAGACAAAGACAGACTGATCAGTGAAGCCTATAGGGTTCTGAAACCCAGCGGAGTCATAGCCTTCACAGATTGGATTCAGACTGGAAACATGACGGATAAGGAATGGGAAGATCTCAACAGTTTCATGGCATTTCCATATATGGAGACACTCGACGGATACGAACAGATATTGAAGAAGACTGGATTCAAAGTGTTGGAGAAAGAAGACTTGAGCAAAGACTTCGCAAACATTGTCACATCTATCAAGAAATGGTTCGGAACAAGTTGAAAGATGGAATCATCAAACAATATGGTTTGGACATGTTCAAAGCTGCCGATGATGGCCTCGCAAAATGGGTGAAGGCAGCGGACGAAGGAAAAGTTGGACGAGGAAGGTTAGTCGGAAAGAAGGTTTGACCAACCGAAGTCGTAACGATAGAAGAAGCGAACAACATGCGATTCGCCTACTCGGGCATTCGAGTTACCAATTTAGAGCGCTCAGTTCGATTCTACAAGAACGCCATGGGAATGAAACAAGTGGTCAAAGGAAAAATGACACATGGTGGAATCTACGTAGCACTGAAAAGTCCTCGATCTACTCACAGACTGGAATTGAACTATTACCCGCCTGGTACAAGGTTCTATGAGAAGTACAAGCCCGGAAGTGAATTGGACCACTTGGCTTTCTGGGTGAAAGACGTGGATAAAACCTACAAGAAGCTGCTGGCAAAGGGAGCAAAGAAAGCTGTCAAACCATTCTCACAAGACCAGTACAGAATGGCTTTCCTTAAGGACCCAGATGGAATCTGGATCGAACTCCTTGGAATCCAATCCTAGCGCTGTTGGGGATAGTTCTTAGGGTTGATCCAACACTTGGGGTCTTCAGCTAGCATATCTCCATATTCATAGTATGCTGTGGCTCTGCATCCCCAGCAAACAGAATTGTGTTCACAGATACCACAATGCCCCGACATGTTCTTGGGATCTCTTATACGCGTCAAAAGTAGTTCATCTCTATGTTCTTCAACAATTCTTTCCAAAGATGCTTCGAATATGTTGCCGAATCCCTTTCTAATGACAGAGCATGGTGTTACGTCTCCGTCGACTGTAACGCATATCATGCCCCCGCAGTAGAATTTATTCGCGTCCATTGTAGCCATGGATATTGTTGACTCTGAATAATTTAATTCGTCTCTAGTCTCGCAGGCATCCCTTATCTCCTGAATTGTAGGTATCCATTCAGGATGATTCTCAGCGAGTCCAGCCATACACATTTGAGTCAGGCAGGTTCTCATACCCTTCTTCTCAAAGAAGAATCTAACCGTCTTCTTGACATCGTCACCCGCCACAAGCTTCGTGAAAGTTATACAGTTGATCATATTCTCAGGTTTCTTTCCTAGAGATTGAGCGTTGTCAACCCCTTTCAGTATGGCCTCTATCTTCTCTTTCGGATTCCCCGTATGCAGCTTCGCATAAATCTCCTCATTCAGACTGTCTAGATGTACCGAGATGAATCCGCCTTCCGAAGCTTCGACGGCTCGCCTCGCCACTTCAGGGTTCGCTAGGGGCATGCCGCTTGTCCAAATGTTATTCCTTAGGCCCTTGTCCGTCGCATATTTCATCAGTTCAAACCAGTCGTTGCGGAGGAGTGGGTCGCCTCCCAGCCAGTCTATAGCTCTGACCTCCATCTTGGCAGCTGAGTTCAGTATTGCGATAATGTCGGCTCTTGGGATCTCCTTTGTGGGAGCGTCCTCGGCTGGCAGCATAACAGTACAGGCAACCTTGAGGGCAGCTCAAAGTAGATTCTATTTGGACACTGTAGACTTTGTTTTGCTTGAAATACTCTATCTCTTCAGCATAGTCCGGATGGAAACATCCATACTCTATGATTGAAGAATTCTCAACCAAGGAACAAAGCACTACCGATCAAGAGTCAACTTTGCAGACTAAGGCGCAACTACTGGTTGGACACTCTCAAAACCATATATCTATTTCCCTTAACGCTGGAGAACGACTACATGAGTCGCACTCCCCACGACCCGACCAACCTTCGACAAACATAGGTAATGTTCCTCTCACCTGATTTTCCACTGTAGACTCACCCATTTCCCCTGCACATAAATAGACTCAGAATTCGCACAGACATGGTAGACATGCATGTAGAAGACCTAGATGTACTGGTAAACTGGTGCGCGAACTCCACCTCCCGCATCAGAATTGGAGTCTGCCTAGGATTCAAGAAGAGAGGTGCGTATGTAACTTTCAACCTTGGGGTTTCAAGAGTTGCCAGGCAGTTACTGAGTAAAGAAGAAAGAAAACGCCTGCTACCCAAAATGGAGTCACATACCCAAACTTTTCAACGAAAAAACCAGCAAACATATACGCGGGTATCAGCACCAGATTCGATGAAACGTGTAAGAAACCTATGCATGTAGCCACATTTTTGCATCCCCTGACTGTCTTATTTATCAAAGACTCCCAGATGATGTAACTCGTTGATTCTCCGAAAGCCATCATAATGACCACGGTCATCATGAACCACCCGCTAGAGATTGGGATCAAAATAGCTGCTGGGATATAGAGCAACGCCTGAATGAGAATCGTATTCTTCACAGAGGGTATTCGGCGAAGGGTGACTGGGAGCAAGAGGGCTCCAACACCAGTGTACATGGCAAGTGTCATACCTATCTCCCAGTACCCGAGGCCTTTTGAAAACAGGAAGATTGGCAGGACAAAACTGAGGACAAGAGTAGAGGCAATAGTATAACAGCTCATGAATAGCGATGTCCGCCAGATCTTCCGATCTACCGATCTTGGATCGATTTTTTCCAAGAACTCGTTCAGAGAAAACTTCTTCTTTTGTCCAATGTCAAGCACACGTGCAGGGATGAGGATCAAGACTGAAATAACCGCCAAAACCACGAACATCCATTCAAAACCAACCCAAGATATTAGAAAGCCTGAGATAACGGCTCCAACAGCGATTGCGATAGCCCGAACGAAAAGAAGCGTGGAGGTAACCATCTGTGGGTTTTCGCTGCTTGTGATCTCATACGCAGCGTTTCTATTTACAGCCCAAAGAGATCCTTCCTCAACTCCCTGCGCAGCCTTAGCAAGAGCGTATAACAAAGGAGACGATGACATTGCGTATAGAATCACAGAAGCAAGAGTGCCTATAGCATTAACACTGAAGAATTTCTTAAGACCGACGCTATCAGCAGCAGAAGCAAAAAATATTCTGCACACCATGAACACTATTGGAAAGGCAGAGAATACTATGCCTATCGTGGTAAGGTCTATGTTACGTTTAAGTAGTAACAACGGAATGGTCAGCATGTAAGCTCCAGTAATGAATGCCTGAAGAACATTGAGCGCTACTAACCTACGCAAAGAAGACCACCATGCGATTTTTCAATAGTTCTGTTCTGAATCGTGTTAGATTAATTCTCAAGGAAATAAATAGTATTCAGGGGTGTCAGGGTGGGATTCGCATACCACTTTACCAGTAGAATCCTAGTTCTCATCTCTTTCTTCCGTGTAGCTGGCGAATCGACAACAATGGCCAACTAGGCTTCTGATTACACCCTCACTCTCTAACTCTTCTGGGGCTGCGTCCGAAAGTCATTGCTGCTTTAGACAAAACGTTGCGTCTAGCTTGAAGAGTGACTTGCCCTTCATGCTAATGATCATATCGCTTTCTAAATCGCTCATAGTTGAACCTCGTGAAGAGAACTGATATTTATGAAGGCGGGTGCTAAAGGGATGATAAGCCATCCTGTTGGATGCTTGTAGCACGTTCTCTTATTGTGCGCAGGACAGGCTCAAACGTGTCAGGTGTGCAGCGTAATCGTATTTCAGTCTTATCTTGGTCGTATAAGGAAATTATGCCCTCGTTCTTGTTGACAGCCACTTTACGGACAGTTTTCCAATGCATGAATTGTTTATCTTCAGATTTTCCACTCAGGTAATGTTGGCTGAGGCACCAAGGTCCATATCCCATTCTTCCCGTAAGCACTCCCGCGAGTGCGACTATGCTTCCCAATCCTTTTCCCACTTTCTTTGTTGTACTCCAACCTTTTCCAGTAATCCGTGATACTCCACTCTCACTAACTATGAAGTGTACTGAAGGATCCACGCCATCTCTCGACTCCCAAGTGATATGAATTCCTGGCTTAGATGGCATGTGATCGCCCGGGGCTATCTGCTCTGAAATGGGTTATTTTGTTATCGTACGTTCTCTATCACATCATGTTAATGTGACGAAGCCCCCGTCCTTAAGTCTATTCTTTCGAACAGAAAATGATCTGCGATGCTATCTCTTACTAACCCATCCTTTCAGCCTCTTCGTCAGCTCATCTGTCATTGTTAGTGCATGTCGTAAGTCTTGCGAGCGAACCGAGCCGGTGGTTGAGTGAAGAGGGGGTGGATGATTCATCCCGAAATGAATAGGCCTTTCATTTTGTGTCTATCTCTTGGTGCGCACACACACAGATTTCTAACGAACGACGACGCATACTGGGGGAAGAACCCCCAGATCTTCTCTTTAGCATGAGAGTATTCTTTGTTGCGCACCACCAGAATGAATCGGCTCGCTTCACTCGCCTGATATCAAATTGACCATCTGCAAAGTAAATCGAGTCTAAGAAAGTGAATGTTAGCACAAGAACAAGTTCTCAAGTCACTGATCTCCTATTTCAATTCCTAGTTGTTGCAAAGCTTCCTTTATCTTGTCAGCAAATTCAGACTCTGAAAGCGATCCATTGCTTGCCTTAATCTCCATTGCCAACGATTGGAATTTGCTTTGCAGGAAATTGATGACGCCCATGATCTGAGGCATTTTTCCTCGTGGCACATTGAACTTCAACGCCAGTTGATTCAGTAGTTTCGGACAGATTCCGGGAATATGTGGCGTACCTGTAATTATGCCTGAAGTTCCTACAATTGGGGCTCCGTCTCTAAATTCCTTTTTGTCTGCTTTTGATGAGGACTGTTAGGTTGTAGACGATTACTTTGGTCATGAGTTCGAGTTTTTGATGGTCTCTTCTGATGGAGGTGAGGTGGTGGCCGAGTGTTCGTTTGATTGCTGAGAAAGCAGTTTCAGCCATTGATCTTTTGTGGTAGTGTTTCATCCATTTTTTCGGGTTTTTCCTGTAGAATTGCATCATATGTTTCCATGCGGGTGGGCCAATTATTTTTGTTGGGCTGTTTCTTCTGGGTTTGAGGTAGGGTGTAGCTCCTTTCGCTTCGATTAACTTGCAGTTTCTATGGGAGAGGTATCCAGAGTCGCCTGCGACAGATTCTATATCGTCTAGGCTTTCGAGCAGAGAATCGAGTTGTGTTGTGTCGCCTACCATGCCTGTAGTGACTTTCATGCTTGGAATAGCCTTGTAGACGGTTCCCACAGCTGCGTGGAGCTTGAGATAGTCTCTTCTTGATTCATGTCTTCGCCATGAATAGTATACTTTGGGGCTGAAGCCTGTAGCGTCTACTGCTATTCGTTTCTCTGTTTTTTAAAAAGAGCGTTGATCTCCTGGTTGAGTTGTTTCAGGTAGGGTTCTTTAAGTTTCTTCATTGTTCTCCAGATTGTGTTGTGGTCGGGGATGTTTGTCATGCCACATTCCATAGCGATCTTCTTGTTCTCGTTTAGATAAATTTCTGTCTCGTGGTATGTGAAACCATACTTTTCCTTCACGAGTAACGCCATGATCCTAGTTGACGGGTCAAACTGTGGTCTACCTCTGCGTTTCTTGTTCCATGGTTTGCCTGTCTTTGAGAGAACCTCTCTGGTTAACGAGAGAAACTCTCTCAGCGTTATACCTTCCATGAACCCTAACTATAGCACAAACTAGAATTTAGAGACGGAGCCACAATTGGGCTCAATTATTGCCCTGTTTCTCCTTGGCGAGATACTACTTGAGGCAGGCAGAGACTATCTCTTATCAGAACCTCCGAGTCACTGAGAGATACCGTTGCGTCTTCTTTGAAATATCGGCACACTGCATGTCCATGTTGCTGAAGCTCTCCCAAACCGAAGAACCCATCTTCTAATAGAGATGGTAGAAGGCGTCTAATAGTCAACTTCGAGTGACGGATACAGGCAAATGTGTACACAAGCCCGAAGACAGTGACGGGGGCAGTGATGAGCATTGGTGAAAGTGACGATAAGCAGTGATGAAGGCGATGACACACAGTGAGGAATACAATGATAGGCAGTGAGCAGGAGAACTAGGCTTCTAATACACTCTGAGGGCTTCACCAAGAACTATTATCAAGAATATCTGCCCTTTAGAAGAAGTGTAAGAAGGGCCAAAGAAGGCAGCAAAGCTCCTTAGCAAGGATTCAAAGAGCCTGCAAAGAAGACATCAAAGAAGCTCCAAGAAAGCCGAAGAAGCGCCAGAAGACTCATTGAAGAATAACTAGATTGCCGCAAAGCCCCCCGAAGGACATTAGAAACCATCACCAATACGCTCTTTTTCTCTCCAAACAAGCAGGAACGTTCTCTCTGAAACCTCTCTGAGCGAAGGGTCTACAGGAACAAATACGCTAGAAATGAGCGAAATAGCCAAAACTGCTTTTCAACTCCTTTACAATTTCTTCTAAAGACCTCATTTTGTGACAATTAGCTCTTTCTACTCATTGAGACCATCAAAGGAACTCACATGAGATGCTCTTGTGCTACCAAGAGCATTCAAAGAACATCAATCCAGTACAATGAACATAGCATATGGTTACAAGCAGACAAAGGCCAGATGATATGTACTAGTAGATGGTGGACTGTACTGCCTTAGGAGTATGCTGAAAGCGTTTGACTTCTTTGCTTATGCTCTCTTCTACTATGCATTGATATGCCTAGCTCTTTCACAATAGAAGCAGATAAAGGCCCTTCAAGGAACGATAGAACATAAGCAAAGCCTTAGCAAAGCATAATGCGTTCCTTCTTCTGCTTCTTGCGTTCTACAAGACGTTCTTATGGATTCTTCATACTGCTGAATGCAAGCCTCTAAAGACCTTCTGTAATATCACTGCATTGAAAGGTCTAAGGTACGTCTTCTGGATCCTTACATAACGGGCAAGCAAGCAAACATTCTGAAACTAGCTCATTAGGTTAAAAGAAGCAAATTCATAAAGGAAGTCAAAGTAAAATCCTTCGAAATAAGCCCATTTCATCCAGGTTGCCAGCACCAAAGCTACTTAAGGAAAGTATCTGGGCCCATTGAGACCTTGATGATCTACAGGAACAAATACCCTCGAAATGAGCTAAATAGCCAAAACTGCCTTTCAACTCCTTTACAATTTCCTCTAAAGACTTCAATTCATGACAATTTTCTCACTTTAGACTCTCAGATGGCTTCAGAGGAATTCACAGACATCACGACGTCACCGCAATACTCCCTTGCAGAGAATCTGAGACAGATAGGAGACCTCAAGAATTGGCTGAGAGCCAATATGAGCCTTCAGGATGACCTTCACCACAGAATACTGCTTCCCAGTTTGATGATGTTTGAGAATGTTCACCATTCTATCATAGCAAGACACTAAACTACCTCTCGGAGAGCAGGTTAAGACAGGCTCAGAAAAAAGTCGGAAAAAGAGGCTCCCACAGAATACCTACGAACTTGGGGATGGAGGACCGCGGAAAAGTCCGAGTGCTTCAGCCGACAGCATATGCTCTTAAATACGCTTCATCGCACTGATGTTGATCTTGATCTATGTTGAGTTCTTCAAAATATTGTCCTTCATGTGGTCAAGCATTGATTCCTGAAGCTCAGTTCTGCGCAAGTTGCGGAGCCAAGTTAAACATTGGACAGGCGCCTCCACAATCTTTCCCAAGTTCTAATCAAACAATAGGTTCCTCTTCTGTCTTCGCCGGAACAGACTACATCATTGAACAGAAGATAGTATCTGTTAGAGACACTTACGGAATAAAAGATAGAAACGGAAACCTCCTAGCCTACGTAAAGAAGCAGATTGTCAGCTTCGGACCTAAATTCTGGTTTGAGACAAATGATGGAACTCGACTTGGCGAAATACATGGAAAGATTCTCACCATCCGACCAACCTTTGAAATCTACGATCAACAGGGGAGACTGGTGGCTGCGGTGAAGAAGAAGCTTATCAAATTGATCGGCTCAGAATGGTGGATGGAAGACCCATCTGGAAATGAGATCGCCAGAATCAACGGTAACGTAGTTGCACATGACTATACAATTGAGTCTCCATCAAAAACTCCGATCGCACAAATTCACAAGAAATGGGTAAGTGTCCGTGACTCGTACGCAATTCAAATCCTAGACCCCATCCTGCCCCCGTACCAGATTATATCGTACGTTATCGCGATGGACAATGTAGAACAGAAACACAGAAGGGGAATCTAGTCGACGACCGCTAGTTCCTTATGAAGCTAAGTGCTACCTCTTGCGAACAATACTTCACTCCAATTTCCTTCTTGGTTTGCCGTTTCCATTCTCATAGCAAACTCGTTGACGGCTTGCGGAAGAGAAGTCGTGTCGGTGAAAGCTTCCTCAGCCAAGGAACAGGCATTCAGCACGCGTTGGACAAGATCTCTAGCCTCTCCATCTATGCAACTTGAATTCAAAGCACGCGACTTCAGGTGTTCAGCTTCGTCGAGAGCTGAGGTCGCTTCATAATAGACCTGAGGGCGAACTGCAGAGTCAGCATTCTGGTATCGCTTCTCATGTTTGTAAACGTCGAATTCCGTTTCACTTGCACCTATAGTAAAAATAGGTGAGAGATTCGGACTCGAAGTTTGGTGCGGGGGGTGGGATTTGAACCCTTTCGTCGGGGACTTCCCGATCACGAACCCCTGCGGGACAGGAGCCTCTGGACGAGATTTTACACTCTCAGTCCTGCGCCTTTGACCTGGCTTGGCAACCCCCGCGTGTAGCGTTCTATTCCTAGAGGAGGGTATACATTAAGCTTTCAGCATTGGGAACTCTATTCACTTTCAACCGTATTGGCATACTTAATATTCTGTAATGACAAATCTAGAAATGGTTGAGAACATTGCTCACGGATAAATCCATTCGAATCCTAAAGGAATTGAGCGAGTCATTTGGCCCTGCAGGCTACGAGCGTGAAACAGCGCAAATTGTGAAACGGCACGTCCAATTGTTTTGCGATCAAATCTCAACAGACAAACTTGGCTCTGTAATATTCAGGAAAAAGGGCACCGTTGATTCGCCGAAGATTCTGCTGGCCGGTCACATGGACGAGGTCGGATTCATAATAACCGGAATTGACAAAGAGACGGGATTCCTGACCTTCAGTCCCCTAGGAGGCTGGTTCGATCAGGTCCTACTCTCACAAAGAGTAACCGTTCGAACATCGAAAGGCGATGTCCTCGGCGTTATCGCTGCGAAGCCACCACACCTCCTACCTGAGGAAGAGGCAAACAAAGTTGTCAAGAAGGATAGCATGTTCATAGATATTGGAGCTACCAGTCGTGAAGAAACTGAAACACTCGGTGTTAGAATAGGTGATCCGGCAGTGCCATGGTCTCCATTCATGACCATCAGAGATGGAAAGATAGCCATGGGAAAAGGATTTGATGACAGGGTTGGAACATTCGTGGCGATGGAAGCTATTAGAAGACTTAAAGAAGAATCGATCAGTCATCCCAACACTGTTTACGGCGTAGCAACGGCCCAAGAAGAGGTAGGGCTCAGAGGCGCGGCAACATCAGCCTACACCATAGAACCAGACGTTGCCATCGTCTGCGAGGTAGACTTGGCCGGAGATGTGCCAGGCATCAAGCCGAATGAAGCACCCTCAAAGATGGGAAAGGGACCTAGCATACTGACCTTTGACGCCAGCATGATCCCAAACCAACTCTTCAAGAAATTTGTCATAGACACTGCTGAAGACCTCCATATTCCATACCAACTGTCAATAGTACCTCGAGGGGGTACAGATGGAGGACGAATTCACATAACTAGAGGAGGATGCCCCAGCATAGTTATTGGCGTCCCAACAAGACATATACACTCTCACGTTGGCCTTTTCAGTTTTCAAGACTTGGAGAACACTGTGAAACTCGTAGATGGAATCTTACAGCGCCTCGACAACGAGATTGTGCGGAATTTCACTTCGATCTGAAATCTAGTATAAGATGCACTTCAATGAAACTGGCGAAAGCTGCAAAATTCCTGAGAGTTCAGAGTCGGAATCTCTTTCCAGTCCCCAGCATCAACTCAATCATACGTGTGGGGAAGATCCCCCGAACAGATAACAAAATGGGCTTCTGGATCCCTACATGGAAGATTTCACCGAAATTCAATGACGATCAAGCAATGAAGATACTAATGATGGTTAGGAAGAGATTACGCAGTTTCGCAATAGCTTTCGAAAACGAAGACAACTACCTGATATTGTCAAATCAACGCTTGGACGAGAGTTTCACTAACAAGATACTCTCAAAGATCACTCAAGAAAGGAACAGAATGAGAAAGAAAAATGAGACAGGACATTCAGCCCTTTCACATTCTCCGCAAAACATGCAGTGACGCACAGACTGGAGCATTCAACACGTGACATTGCAGCTAAGATATGTGTGGAGCCCCGGCCGGGCTTCGATCCCGGGACTTACGGCTTACGAAGCCGTCGCTCTCTGGTGAAGATTTTTCATCTGCCAGGCTGAGCCACCGGGGCGCACCGTCTCACTTCACATGGAAACTTAAGAATTCACTGGTCAATATACTACGTATGCTGAATCTTCGGAAACTACAAATGGATTCTTGTAGGCTCGGATTTAAGCGCAAGACTGTTCTATCTATTTTCTATTATAACGTCATTCAGCGGTGAACTTGTTGTCTATCGCCGAGACTCTGGGAGAAAGAAGAATCATTCAGATGTTCATTACATCTTTCCGAAAGACGACAAAGATGGCAATTCCCTTCGGAGATGATGTGGCTGCCATAGATATCGGTGGCGGTAAACTGGCAGTCCTAAAGTCAGATATGTTAATTGACAAAACTGATGCCCCCCGTGAAATGACCTCTTGGCAGATCGGACGAAAAGCAGTTGTAGTAGCCGTCAGCGACTTTGCTTCGAAGGGGATTCGCCCCCTAGCACTACTAGTATCGGTTGGGCTACCTAGAAAGCTCCCCAGAAAAGACATACATCAGCTTGCTTCGGGGTTGGAAGCTGGCGCAAGGGAATATGGAGTGCACATCATAGGAGGCGACACTGACGAAGCTTCGGACATAGTGATTGATTGCTTGGGATTTGGATTAGCTAAGAAAGGTCAGGTCATACTCAGAAGTGGAGCTACCCCCGGTGACATTGTAGCGGTTACAGGCTATTTTGGGGAAACATCCGCTGGCCTGAGAATCCTACTTGAGAATATGAGACTGCCTGAAGAGCTTCGAAAGCGACTTGTCAGAACTGTACTGCTGCCCGAAGCTCAGCTGAGATTGGGTATCGCCCTCGCGAGATCTGGGGTCATGACTTCTTCAATGGATTCAAGCGACGGACTGGCATGGTCACTTCACGAATTGTCAAGAATGAGCCACGTAGGTTTCGTAGTCGAAAAACTACCAGTGAGTCCATTGGCAAAGAGGTTCGCAGAACTTACAAAGACGGATGCCAAAGATCTCGTTCTATACGGTGGCGAAGAGTTCAAACTAGTGCTTACTGTACGCCCAGACGAGTGGAGTGTAGCTGAGAGAGGCAGCTAGAAGGGCTGGAGGAGTACTTTACAAAATAGGAAAGACTACATCAAGCAGACACGTAGTCTTGCGTATGGCCGGAACAAGAGAGAGCAGAATTCTTCCACGAGGTTGGGAGCATTTCAGAAGCTGACGCGTTTCTGACATTAGCCGCCACTTAGTTGTTGTGATATTGTTGCCGCCTCTGCTACAACAGAAAAGAGGGAGACTATTGCAGGCACAACTGTAATATAGAACAAGGCCGGTAGCTAGGCGAAACAGAATATCGGTCGGCTCAACATGACAGAAGTTGTCAAAGTTCTCGGATCATCTCCGGAAAAGGGACGCTGGATTCTTGTTGCACTCGGTCTAGTGATTAACCTGTGCCTCGGCACCATCTATTCGTGGAGTGTATTCAGAAAACCTTTGGAGGACTTGTTTGGCTCACGGCAACTGAAAGTGGAGTGCCGTACATGCTTTTCCTTGCTTTTTTTGCAATCTTGATGCCTGTCGCTGGAAGACTCCTGGAAAGATACGGGCCGCGACGCGTTACCTTGCTCGGTGGAGTAGTAGTTGGCGCTGGCTGGATACTAGGGAGTTTTTCACATAATATTCCGATACTAGCCGTAACTTACGGCATAATTGGAGGATCGGGAGTTGGCCTAGCCTACGGTGGCCCAATAGCTGTATCGACGCGTTGGTTCCCCGACAAGAAGGGCCTGGCAGTTGGTTTGACACTGGTTGGTTTTGGACTTTCTCCACTCATAACAGCTCCATTAGCAAGAATGTTGATCAACATGCATGGTCCCCTTCAGACCCTTGGAACTCTAGGATCCGTCTTTTTGATATTGATCATTTTGTTATCATTGCCTCTAAGATTCCCACCCGCAGGATGGAAACCTACGGGGTGGAAGCCTAAAGAAACTCTCTCCACCACAATTGACGCAAACACTTCTAATATGCTTAGAAAGCCAGTCTTCTATGGACTGTGGTCATGCTACGTCATAGGAACTCTAAGTGGACTCATGGCGATAGGAATCTCAAGTCAATGTGGACAAGAGATCATCAAAATAGATCCCGCAATGGCTGCAACAGCCGTATCAATTTTCGCTGTCTTCAATGGATTGGGAAGACCACTGTTTGGTTGGCTCACTGATAGAATAACGCCACGATACTCAGCGATCATTTCATTTCTGATTATTCTTGGTGCGTCTATTGGGATGCTGAATGCCAGAGAAGGGAACCTAACCCTATACATGCTAAGTTTCTTCGGCTTCTGGCTTACTCTAGGCGGATGGCTAGCCATAGCACCTACTTCAACAGCAACCTTCTTCGGAACAAAACACTACACGAAGAATTATGGAATTGTCTTCACAGCATATGGTGCAGGAGCCATACTAGGCACAATGACATCCGGCATGTTGAAAGACGTCTTCGGAAGTTACATCTACGCATTCTATCCAACCGCTGGACTAGCAGTTGTAGGCATAATCATCGCGAGCCTCCTATTGAGACGATCCAAGTAGAATCGGCCGGGGCACAACACAACAGGTCGTTTGGAAAGGCGAAATGCCCCGTAAAAAGAGCAGAACGAACGTCTACTACGTTTACTTGCTTCTTTGTAATGATGGGAGCTACTACACTGGTTACACAAGCAAATTGGATATGAGGATGAAGCTGCACATGAAAGGTCATGGAGCGCGCTATACTCGAATGCACCCACCTGAGAGAATCGTTCACGTCGAAGAGTTCAGAACACGTGCCTCAGCGATGAAGAGAGAGTTGCAGATCAAAGGGCTTTCTCATTCGAGGAAGTACGATCTCATAAAAAAAGATAGATTTCATCGATGAGCGTTACCGGATACATTTGGATCGGCATCAATTATGCTATCGTAAGGATCGTCAGATCTCTTCGGAAATTTTTCTTGTCGGGAATTGTATGTTACGAGGCGTTTCTTGCTTCTGGTAAATACTCCGATTATCCTACCATCGATCCCTCTATTGTTCAGTTTTGTCAGAACTTTCGCTTTGTGCTTGGGTGGAATCGCTGCAAGTAATGTACCTGTTGAAGACATAGATAGGATCTGGTTTTTTGAAAGATTGAAAGTTTCTGACAAGATATCTAGTTCAGGCAAGATAGGCAGTTTTTCGTAGTGTAAAATGAATCCAACATTGGAGGCATTTGCCATCTCATTCAGAGATGCTACAATCCCCCCTTCTGTGACATCATGCATCGCCGAGACTGCGCCGATTCTCGATAGTAGACGTGCCTCTAAAAAACAAGATTGCATTCGAATCTGTTTCGCCAGTCGTTGTCCTACTCTCTCTCCGAACAGTCTCTTCGCAGCATCTTTCTTGTTCAATGCGAGATTTGTCAAGACTTCGAGGCCTATAGGTTTGGTGCAGAGGATTAGGTCTCCTGATCCTACTCCAGCCGGAGTGATGAGGTCTTTCCTCCGGATGATTCCATATGCGGTACACACGCCAAGAAGCGTATTCAGCCCATCATAGGTTCCGGTGTGCCCTGTAATGACCGAGGTGCCAACATCCTCGGCGGCCCTGCAAAACTGATTCATGACAAATTTGAAGACAGTGGAGCGAGTTCCCGGAGGCCCGAGCAGCTCAATCGTGCAAAATTGCGGTGAAGCCCCAAACACTGAAAGATCAGATGCAGAGTAGTGAAATAGAAGCCAACCAAAATGCTCCTTTGGAACATTTATGCATGGGTCAGTTGAAATGACGATGCATCTGTCTGTCCCGAGCTTGTGAACGCCACAGTCGAAACCTTCTGCAGGCGGCACGAGAATTTCGTTGGAGCCTTTTATGCACCTAAGCAGATCCGTCAAATCTTCTGAGGCTAGCTTTCCCAAGGAAAATCCTCTCTTTACCGTAGGCGACGAGAAACTACAGATACAATTCCAGAAACCGTCTTTTCACAAGCAAGAACATAATCACCGAGCTTAACAGAAATTCTCCCGTCAGATAACTTCCATTGTATATTGCAGAGTAAATGAATGGATTCATCCCAGCAGGCGCAAACATACTGAAGAATATGACTCCGGACGAGAAGTGTGCGCAGAATCTTCCTAGAATACCGATTCCTACTCCTAGCATGGGACGCTTCTTGAATATTGCCAGCTAATCCTAATAATCCAAATGCAATAGGGTAATCCAATATCAGTTGCGCAGGATTAACGACGAAGAAGTCAACGGGGTTGAGCATAACGACGAATCCGAAGACTACTCCCGCGAAGATCCCCCATCGAAGTCCGCGTCTAAGCGCGAACCAGAGAATTGGGATCATTGCTCCCGCGGTAATCGATCCTCCCTGAGGTAAAGCATAGATCTTTATGAAGTTGAGAGCTCCTGCAAGAGCGATTGAAACGGCTGCTTCACTAAGAATCTTCGTGTTAGACTTCATTTTCTCCTCTTGGGAGAGGTTCGTTCAGCTGAGTTCCCTTCGCCAGTATTATCTGGATCAGGTTCAGTGGGTCGATGGTATCACGCCATCCTCTCAGCTGGGCATCCCCAGCTCCCCAACATAGTCTTCCTTAAGAATTAGTATAAAGGTTTTGAAAAAAATCGCAGGTATGTGGGGAAATGAGTTGCCAATTTGACGTTCATTATCCACGTTCTATGAGGGCAGTTGAGACTCAGTCGTAGTCGGGCCACACCGCATACAATTCTTGTATACTTGGTCTCCTGCTGAGTATCAACATGGGACGCAGGATATCCTACTACACTATGAACCAGCAGGTGACACATTATCCATCATAAAAAGCCTTTGCGAACAGAAACGTTTAATTTGCCTTCCCGACAATGTGACCCAGTAGATTTTGGTGATTAAGATGTCAGCGTACTATCCGCAACGGTATTCACAACAGTACTATCCGCAACGGTATTCACAACAGTACTATCCGCAACGGTATTCACAACAGTACTATCCGCAACAGACGGGTCAAATAGTCGGCTATCCCCGACCTCCAAAAAATTACGTATACCAACCTCCGGTGGAATCATACTATTATCAACCTCCACCCAAGCAATGCTATTACCAGCCACCTGCTCAAAGCTACCAAGTCCAGCAACCAGCCGACTACGTGTACTACCCGGCACCACAGGAATACTACACTCAGCCTCCAGCACAAAGGTGCCTTTACCAGCCACCGCCGCCACCGCTTGTAGAATACTATGTACAGGGACCAGCTCAGCGCCACGTGTATCAATGCCCCCCACAATATCTAGGAACCGGTCCCCCCCCAGAAGCGCTAGGATACGGTCAACGATATCTGGGATACGGTCAAAAAGCGCTACCCTACTACTGAAGTCTCTTTCATAGGTGAGACTCAACAGACTTCTATCGCTCCTTCGCTGAAGGAGTCTTTTCTTGCTTCAGACAGTTTGGAACTCTTCTTGCTTCAACTTCGTACTTCGCTGTTCATTGATCCACTGTAGTCAGTTTCTTTCCAGCGTTTCCTTACTATGCACTACTGCATGTCGTCACGTTCTAGCCAATAGGCTCTTTTCTTGAACTGGTTTTCACACGCATTAGAAACATAAACTTCGATCCAAAGGGATTTGTCGATACCATGGGTTTCTCCCGGGTGTCTATCCCACTCCACCCCGCCCTGCATTTCGAATCTTCTTTCATGATTCCAATGATGCAGACCATCATAGTGAGTCATCTTCTGGTTGAAGTCTTGGTAGAAAACATCGCAAATTCTAATGTAACTACCATCTCTAAAATCGATGCATGCTGAGCCGCTTCCAATTAGAGGGTGATTAAGACTTGCCACACCCAGCTCTGTGTAAAGTGATCCTCCAATATTGTCCGACCACGTTACGGACTTCACATCTTCTCGTTTCTTCTGAAATCTAGCCAGAATCTTGTCTTCAAGAAGATCGTATTCCTTGTCGAATCCTCTTTCTAATGGTGGCTGATGGACGTAACTTTTTGAAGGTGGATAGTAGGCTACAACGCTTCCTGAACTATCCCCGGTGAACATACGCCCAGTTCTATTTGCCCCATGCGCAGCAGGAGCCAAACCGATAATGACGAATTCCGCCCTTGGATCGCCGAAACTTGGAACAGGCCTACCCCAGTATGTCCAGTCTTTGAACTCTCTCTTCCTTTGGTGTGCCACTTTCTGCCGATATTCTACGAGCCTTGAACACGCCTTGCAGCGAACCACTTCATCTGCGATGCGTCGAAGTTTCGTTCTACGATATCTTTCACAATTCTTGGATTGAGGATTGGGTCCAGTCAAGGATTGAACCGTACTGCCTAGTTGAGCATTGTAGAGTTCTAGGCTCCCTGCTGAATAACGACTCGCATTCTAGGTTATGAGAACGTTGTCGATCTGGAAGTATCTTCTGGCAAGCATTCTGGTCTTGTCTATTGTTCTTCCATTCTTTCCGATGGCGAGAGCCTTGTCTCTGGGTTCAACTTCTATGACAACTATTTTCTTGTCAGGTTTCTCAGTAATTCTTATTTCTCTTATTCGAGCTGGAGCCAACGAATTTCTGATAAGTTGGTCAGCTGTGTCACCGTATTCCACGACTTCGACGTATCTTCCAACCATCTTCCGCAAAGTGTTGATGTTCTTTCCGCCTTTTCCTATGGCTAGGCCCATGTCTCCCTGCTTGGTAACAAAAATGATTCTGCTATTCTCCTCATCTATGACGCAATCGTTTGCAGTAGCTCCTGTTATGCTTTCAAATAGAGCTATGTAACGCATCCCTTCGCTCGTGAGTTTTATTTTATGCGCTAACATTGTCCGTCTCAGCCAGCTTGAGTATCTCCGAGTTTCCTTCTTTCTTCACTGACAACGCCGATACTACGAAGGGTTTCTCGCATGCAACTCCAAGGTCGACGCTAGTTCCAGAATAGATGTAAACTGGGATACCTGTCAACTTTGCATTCGAGACAATATCGTTCTTGTAATGTTCTGGGCAGTTTGAGGAGACTATTAGGAGTTTGGCCTTTCCAGATTTTGATGCTTCTAGAACATCCTTGACTCCGAATCCTACGGTACCTGATTTCACAGCAATTCTCAAATGCTTGTTGACATCGACCATCAGGCAGTCTTCCTTTTTTCCGGCATGGCCATATAGACTTCTATTAGGCCGGTCCCCATAGGTATCTGCTGCCCTACTATAACATTTTCCGCGACGCCACTAAGCGTGTCTGATATGCCCCTAAGAGCTGCGTCTACTATGGTAGGTATTGTAATTTCGAAGGCTGCTTTTGCTAGGGTGCTGGATTTTTCTCCACTTACTCCATGTCGTCCGACTTGGAGAACGCTTCCTGAGGAAGTCATAGTGTCTGCTACTAGCATGACGTGTCGAACGTCAACGTCCAGTCCTTGTTCCTCAAGGACGCCTTGTGCCTCCTTGATCAGAACGTTTCTAGCGGCTTCTATCCCCAATACTGTTGCAACTTCATAGACGTTGTTTGTTATTGTTCTATTTGTATCGACTCCAGGGGTCTTCAAAGCCAGGCCCAAGTCTGATCCTTCAGTTCTTATCAACCATTCTCCTTTCTCTTCCATTACAAGGGTTCTCTTCACGGCCGGGATTCCCTTGATGTGAAGTGTCGGGACTTTCGATGAAAGCCTCTTGAACTGCGGGATCTCCATATCCTCTGCTTTTATGTCGATTACGTATCGTTCAATTGTGACTTTACATCTTGGAGGGTTCACCGCGTTCCTAACATCTTGCGTGGATATGCCTCGTTCCTTCATCGCTTGTGGATTCAGGGTTACCGCTATTTTCATTCGGGTTATGTCTGATTCTATGCTGCTCGCGATGTCGCCAAGAGTCGTATGGGTTATCTGAGTCGCTACTTCCTCAGCTTTTTCTCTCGAAGCACTGTGCTTCCTGTCAAGGTTGACAACCATCATTGGAGTTGATGGGATCTTCCTAGCGTCAACAATCTCGATCAGGCGAGGCAACCCAAGTGTGACGTTCTGTTCTCTGACACCTGCAAAGTGAAATGTCCTGAGCGTCATCTGAGTTCCCGGTTCGCCTATTGACTGAGCCGAAACTATTCCAGCGGCCTCTCCAGGTTCGATGAGTGAGCGCTTGTAATTCATTATGGCTTGTTCAACCACTTCGTCGACAGCTTTCCTCGTTAGTTTTGACTCTGAAAGTTTCTTTCTCAGAGCAGCCGCCAAGATTGGTGTTAGCTCATTTTCTCTCTCTCGTATCTTATCCTCAACGTATCTCTTACTTGCGCTAGCTCCTTTTACCATTGAGAACTTTATTCTATCGACTAGTCGCTCAATATTCACAGCTTTCCCGTGATCACTCTTGGCTGCGTCGACGCCATCTTCTCCGTACTTGAATTGTATGACGTTTCCACGAGAATCTCTGACTGTGCCATCATATTCGACTCTTAGGTGTTCCATCGCATTGATCAGACGTCTCTGCATGTATCCGCTCTGTTGGGTTCTTACGGCTGTGTCTACAAGACCTTCTCTTCCACCCATTGCGTGGAAGAAGAACTCTACTGGAGTCAGTCCGTCTCGGTAGGATCCATATACGAAACCTTTGGCTTCGGCTCTTTCATCTCCTGGATCAAAGAAGGAAAGTGTTCGATCCCGGTATCCCCGCTGTATCCTTTTTCCACGTATGGATTGTTGTCCAACGCAAGCTCGCCATCTGGCCAATGTTTAGCATTGAACCCCGTGCTCCGGATCTTGTCATGATTACGCCATCGTTATCCATCGGAAAGTATTCGTCCACACATTCCCCTGCTAGGTCTCTGGCTCTTGAGAGCTCATTCATAATGTATATCTCAAGAGACTCCTTAAGCGTCTGACCTGGCAATCGCTCCAGGACACTGGTCTCGTAGTCATTTATGAGAGAGTTTACCTTCTCCTCAGCTTTGCTTATCGCGTTATGGACTTTCTCCCTTACGTTCTGGGGTATATCTAGTCCATCGGCGGCATACGTGAATCCTCTGAGGTTTATGAATCTGTCTAGCAACTTCACAATAGAGTCTAGAAACTCTCGTCCTGCTTTGGGGCCATAGTCTTTGACAATTCTGTGGAAGAGACTCTCGGACTTTTCGGCTCCGATGGCGCTCTTGTCGATAACGCCTTGCTCCAAAACGCCGTCTCTAATGACTACATACGCATCATGTTCACATTTTTCTTTGAGGCAGTTAGCGCACTTGAATACGTTGCAGAGGTTTGATTTGGCTACGTAGTTCACTCCTTTTGGAATGAAGAGACTGAAAACTTGTTTTCCTGTCCACATTGGAGCTGGCTTTTTGACTGCTGGTTCTGGAAGAGGTCCTTCGTATCCTGACGCGGTTAACAGTCTGCCCAACCATTCCTTTGTTAGCATGGTTGACTTGCTTGTTAGCATGAACGATGCGCTGAGCAAATCCCGTATGGCGCCGATTATTGGGCCTCCGTATCTGGGCGAGAGTATCTGATCCTGAACTTGCATGAGCAGTCGAGCTTCGGTCCTGGCTTCTTCACCTTGAGGAACGTGCAGGTTCATTTCATCGCCATCGAAGTCTGCGTTGTACGGTGGACAGACACATGGATTCAGCCTAAACGTCTTGTATGGCAAGACCTTGACTCGGTGTGCCATAATTGACATTCTGTGAAGTGATGGTTGTCTGTTGAAGAGAACTATGTCTCCATCGCGAAGGTGCCTCTCGACTATGAAGCTGGGCTGTATCGCATCAGCCAAGACCTTTCGTTCGGTTACAAATTCGAGTCTTACTCTTCTTTCATCGGGTCTAACAATATATAATGCCCCGGGATAGGTATCCGGTCCATTTTCTATCAGTTTCTTCATCTCATCGATGTTCCACTGCGTTACTCTCTCTGGAATTGTGAGTCTAGAAGCCACATCCATTGGAATTCCTACCTCGTTTATGTCGAGGTTCGGATCTGGCGAGACGACGGTTCTAGCTGAGAAGTCTACGCGTTTTCCAGAAAGGTTTCCCCGGAATCTCCCTTCTTTGCCTTTCAGTCTCTGGCATAGGGTTTTCAATGCTCTTCCAGACCTGTGTCTTGCAGGTGGAAGGCCTGAGACTTCATTGTCAAAATATGTCGTAACATGGTACTGGAGAAGTTCGTGAAGTTCCTGTATTATGTTGACTGGAACACCTGAGTCGAGAGCTTCTTTCAGTTTCTGGTTTATGCGAATAATATCAACAAGCTTGTGTGTAAGATCATCTTCAGACCTTATGCCAGACTCAAGTGTTATTGAAGGTCTTACAGTTACAGGCGCAACTGGAAGTACCTGAAGCACTGCCCATTCTGGTCTTGCAGCTTTCGGGTCCATTCCTAGAAGGATTAGATCTTCATCAGTTATCCTTTCCAGACGTTCTCTGACGACGCTGGGTGTGAGTCTTGAGGCTCCTCCTTCGATCAGCTCATGATATCCGGTAGGTTTCACATGTTCTATGGGATGCTGACGAGTGCCGCAGTGCGGACATTCTTGCGTCTTCTTCGCTTCTTTGAGTATCTCATCGTAAAGGGAATCTGGGACGACGCTCATCCTCTGTTTTTCTTCTTCTAATCGAGTTTGATAGCGGTCAATCTTCTCTGAAGATAACAGTATCCTTCCGCAGTTTCTGCACGTCACTGAAAGCAATCTGTGGATAACCTTTCCAAATGAAACGTGAATCACAGGTTCAGCCAGTTCGATATGGCCGGAGTGGCCGGGGCATGTAGATGATGAGTTTCCACAGGTCTTACATTTCTGTCTTGGCTCCAGAGTTCCCAGTCTACCATCCATCAGACCAGAGACAATCGGGACACCATCTTCATCGTACGTGTCTGCCGTCTGAACCTCAACAGCTGAGAGTTTTCTAATATCGTTTGGTGAGAGAAGTGAGAAAGCTACACTCTCAACCGCTTTGTACGCTTCTAGATTCAATGTGAACATTAAGCTCTCTCCTCAACTCTAAGCCTAGGTGCAATACCCAAAGCCATCAATTCCTGAACGAGAAGTTTGAACGCGTACGATAATGTAACAGGCGATACGGCCGCTTTGTCTCCGCAAAGCCGGCAGACGTATTTGTTCAGTTTCATGTCGTGATACGCAATCAATCCGCAGTTCTCGCATACCATGACCACAGCTTTGTCCGATTCTTCAAGTAGACGATCCCTGAGCAAAGCGGAAGCTCCGTGTCCTATGAGGCAATCTCTTTCCATCTCTCCAAATCTGAGTCCTCCTCCCCTTGCTCTGCCCTCTGTAGGTTGTCTAGTTAACATCTGAACTTGGCCGCGTGCCCTAGCATGCATCTTGTCAGATACCATGTGATGCAGTTTCTGATAGTATGCTATACCCACGAAGACGTCTGCAGCCAATTTTTGTCCGTGTATACCGCTGTATAGACATTCTCTTCCATTGGACTCGAAGCCGAGTTTCAATAGAGTTTCTCTGAGATTTTCCGGGTCAACATTTGTGAAAGGTGTTCCATCCACCGCTTTTCCTTCTATTGATGCGACTTTGCCAGCCACCATCTCCACAAATTGGCCGACGGTCATTCTCGACGGGATTGCGTGTGGATTGATTATCACGTCAGGAACAATTCCATCCTCAGTGAATGGCATATCGCAGGCCGGTACGAGTAATCCGATAACGCCTTTCTGTCCGTGGCGTGAAGCGAACTTATCCCCAAGCTCGGGTATACGAAGGTCTCTAACTTTCACTTTCACAAGTTTACTTCCTTCTATCGATTCGCTCATGAAGACTGAGTCAACTATACCTGTCTCGGACGGCCTCATACAAACTGATGAATCTCTCTTTGTGGGGCCCCGAACCTCAAACTCGCGGTATTCTTCAAGAAACCTTGGGGGACTTGTTCTTCCTATCAACACCGCGTTGCCTCCGACAGGTGACTCTACCGAAATGATTCCGTCTTCTTCGAGTAGCCTGTAGTATCTGTCGCCTCTGTAACCTCTGGTTCCTGGCTCCGGCATCTCGAATTTGTCCCGGAGTCCTCCGAGGTATTGTCTACATTCGCCTTCGTAGGATCTGAAGAACGATGATCTGAAGAGGCCTCTATCGACGGAGGATTTGTTGATGATTATTGCGTCTTCCATGTTGTAACCTTGGAAGGACAAGATGGCTACGACACAGTTCTGTCCGGATGGTCTATTGTTGTATCCCACAACCTCAGCAGCCTTCGTATTGACGATCGGACTTTGAGGGTAGTGAAGAAGATGAGATCTCGAGTCCACTCTGTTGAAGAAGTTGCTACAGAAGACTCCTAATGCTTGTTTTATCATAGCTGATTCGTAGGCGTTTCGTGGGGATTGATTGTGTTCAGCATATGGTATCAGCGAAGCACATATGCCCATCATCGTGTATGGAGAAATTTCCAAGTGGGTTGTGTTGTCATTTATCTTTTCAGTTTCAAGGGCTACGATTGCATTTTCTTCCTCGTCAGCATCCAAATATTCTATGGCCCCATCTTTTACCAAGTCTTCCCACCGTAATTCTCCCCTGACAACTTTTTCGATGTCTTCGCGAGTTAGCTTTGACTTTCCATTTTCTGCAATGACGAGAGGTCTTAGAACTCTACCCCGGTCACAATTGACATATAGTTCCTCCTTGGATCCTTCAAGAATCGGCGGATAGTACGCCACGTTCACTTGTGTTCCGATTTTGCCGTCTCTTCGCTGCTCCCGTATTTCTTTCGCAAGATGTTTTGGATCTTTACAATATCCGGCAATTATGCCGTCCACTATTACCTTGGTGCCTGTCAGTCTAAGTTTCTTTTCAGCTTCGTCTAGTGGGACTACGTTCATTTTCCTCAGTTTTTCAACCATTTCCTCTGCTGGTAATCCAACAGATATCTCAGATGATAATGCCAGATTCTTCACAAGTCCACAATTGGATCCTTCTGGGGTCTCATTTGGGCAAAGCCTGCCCCAGTGAGTTGGATGAAGATCACGCGCTTCTAGGTTGGGTTGGCTTCTACTCAGTGGAGATTGGAGGCGTCTCAGATGACTTAGTGTTGATGAAAAGTTCGTTCTGTCAAGAAGTTGAGTTATTCCAATTCTTCCTCTTACCCAGTTGCCAGTTGCGATTGCATGTTGCATTCTCTCAGTAATGATGCCGGGACGCACCGCATTTGTTATTGACAGCTCTACGTGTCTCTTGATTGTTATCCTCTCCAACTGGTACTTCATGTCTCTGGTGAGGTTTCTGAATGAAATTCTGAACAGGTCTGCCAGAAGCGATCCGGCTAGCTTCAGCCTTTTGTTGGCATAGTGATCCTTGTCATCGGGAGCTCGTCTTCCAATTCTCAATTCCACTATTCTAGAGGAGATCTCTGCTAGGAACCACGCCTTGTTGGATCTGTCTTTTGATTCTCCTCCTAAGTGGGGTAGGAAATTCCTATCTACAACAGTCTCGGCTTTCTTGATTCTGTACTCTTCCACCTGTCCAGGAGCAAGTCTGTTACCAATGTACAGTAAGGCATCTTTGTGCGAGATGACTCCTTGCGCCTTGTCAAAGGATGATTCTAGAGGATTCTGAATCTCTTCTTCTACAGAAACCATATCAGCGATCTTTGCGTCCTCTTCAATACCCAATGCCTTCATCAATACTACCATAGGAATTTCCACTGGAACGCCGGGCATGGAAACATAGATCGCTTCATCACTCTTCATCTTCACCTCGATTCGGGCTCTGAAGCCCACGGTTGTGGAGAATATCTTTGCTTTGTAGGTCGGGGTAACCCCTGTTTTCTCGCTGTCCACTAGGATTCTGTTTGCAGCTAGATCTTCTAGGGCAACGACAACCCTCTCAGATCCATTTACGATGAAGTAGCCTCCGGGATCGAGTGGATCATCACCTATGCTGATGAGCTCCTCCGCGTTCAATTTCGAGAGGGGGCAAATCTTTGATTTGAGCATTACAGGAAAGTCGCCGACGTAGACTATCTCTGCTTGTCTCTCTCTCCCTTCCACAATTGGAGTCATCTCCATATGAAGAGGCGCGGCGTATGTCAGATTTCTAATACGTGCCTCTGTTGGGTAGATCTGACGTTCAGATCCATCAACCTCGATAACCCTTGGCGTACCTATCTCTATCTTTCCTAACTTGATCTTGAGATTGTACTCCTCAATCTCAATAGGTATCTCGCGAACCTCATCGACTATAGCCTGAAGGCCATGCTCGATGAAATCATTGTACGAGTCGATATGTTGTCTCACAAGGCCTTTCTCGTCAAGAAACTTGCTCATGAGATTCCAATTCGAAGATTCAGTTGAAACCATTTCTTAACCTCCTAAACTAGTCTCCAATTACGTATCGATAACTCAAACATTCGCCAGCTGTGGGGCTCTTCCTGTGAATCCTAATGATGTCTCCTGGTTTGGCTCCAAGTGCAGCAACCGCAGGATCCGAGAGCCTGACATACGGCAGTTGATAAGGCCTCAGGTGATACTTCTGAAGGACCTCGTCCGCTTCTTTCTTGCCTAAGACTTCATGTTTAGGAACTAGTTCATGTACGAAGACATTAATCACTTTCTTATTCTCATCCTTGACCAATCACATTAGGCTCCCCTGACGAAGAAAACATTCATCAAGCCTCTGTTTGGAGGCTTAACGAAATTCTTCTATTAGGCAAAGATGTGGCGCTAATAAAGTTTGCGTGGACATAACGTGTTTGAGGAGTTGCGCCGCTTGATCATGACTTGTCACTGGAGATCATCTTCCAAATGTCATCTCCCACGTAATGTCTGTTCAATACGACCTTCCCCTGTCTCATCTTTCTCAATTCGTCGGAACCTTGAGTCGTCTCACCGACGGCAAGAGATTTTCCATATCTATCTTCGATGATAACGACGGCTACCCCGATAGGGAAGTTTCCTTCGATTCTTCTTACACCTGGGGCCATGATGTCAGCGCCATTGCATATGTGTGGAATAGCACCCATGTCGACAACGACCTTTGGAAGGCCTCGTAGTAACTCATTCGAAACGAGCGTTGGGTAAAGGCGTCCCTCTATCCTAATGACTGATGGCTTACCATCAAAGTAGATGAGCTCCTTGCCATTCACATCCGATGTTTCTATCTTGAGTTCCTTTCCAGAAGATTCAACGACGGGTCCATACGCTTCGAACAGTTGTTTTAGGAAGTTACGACTCTCTTTCTGTTTCAGAAGCTTTCTTCGCTCAACAGGCAAAGAATTCACCGTATGCGATAATCTTTAAATGAAGCAGACTTGCCCTTAAGGTTGGGCATGCCTCAGTGAATGAATAATGTCTGAAGTCGCAACAAAGATGTTCGAAGAAAGTCTAGGAAAGGTTGTTCTTGTTGAACTTAAAGGCGGTAGAAGCGTACGAGGGAAGCTCTATAGCTTCGACCAACATATGAACCTCGTCCTAGAAGATGCTGAAGATGTCGCCAGCCCGGACAATACGAAGAAGATTGGAACAATTATTGTACGAGGCGACAACGTGATTCTGGTATCTCCTCCACCGAAGAGGTAGACGGTGTTACATCTAAAGACGGGTTTGAGTTACCATGACGAAAGGAACACCATCATTTGGAAAAATGGGAAGCTCCAAAACCCACATGAGATGTAGGAGATGCGGCCGCAATTCTTACAATATACACAAGAAGAAATGTGCCGCATGTGGATACGGTGCTTCGGCCAGTATCAGAACATATTCTTGGCAGAACAAGAAACTGAATAAGGTTCGCCTGACTTAGCGGAATCTGCATTAGTTTGTGGTTTTTGGCGCCTTAAGGACGCTAGAATCATACCTATTGTCACAAGTATGCCAGCAGTTATCAATTGGATTTTTGGGGACTCTGCTAAGAGAGCTACAGCGAAGGTTGCGGCAAATACAGGCTCCGCAGCCAGCACTATTGCCGAGTATGTTGCATGTGCATGCTTCTGCCCCCAAGTCTGAAGGAAGTACGCTAGTGCCGTTGCAAGTACTCCAGTGTAAAGCAATCCAAAAATCGCGTAATGTGAAGGCATGAAGTTGAGTTCTCCATTCAGAGATGCTCCACCAAAAGCTACTATTGCTACTACACCAATCTGTTCAGCGGTTAGAACCTTGACGTCGAAACGTTTGGAAAACCTGTCTGTATAGAACACGTGAAGACCAAATGCAACGGCGCATCCCAAGACCAGAAGGTTTCCCAGTGATACAAGTTTACTTTGACCAAGAGATAGAGCTACCAACCCCGCAACGGCACTGATAAGACCTAACAAGTTCAACAACGTCGGCCGACGCCTGTTAACTAGTATGTCAAGCGCAGCAACCAATGCAACACTAAGTCCCGTTATGAATCCCGCACCTGAAGCTGACGTTCTCTGCAAGCCCCAGACCTGAAGAGTGAAACCGACGAATAGTAGGACCCCAAGAAATAGAGAAGGGGGGAAATGCACCCGCCAGTTTGTTTTCATCTCTCTCCAAGAAAAAGCGGTAAGCAAAACAAACGCGATAGCAAACCTTCCAAACACGAACGAAAACGGAGGAATCGTTTGCACAGATACCTTGACTATGACGAAGGTACCTCCCCATATGAGGGCCGCAGTCAATAGCGCAAGTGTTGAAGCCTTTCTGGGAGAGATATTCTTTGGGCACTCATGCAGGTAACTCATGCATCTGGCAACCTCGGACAGAACCGCTTTAAGGCGCCTAAAGATCATTAATATTCAAGGCACTAGTCTCAGAACAATCATCCGAAAACCATTTAGAGATAGTGGCTGAAGACCTATGCACGACCGATTGAAATAGATTGGGCCGGTCGTCTAGCTTGGTTAGGACATCTGCCTGACAGGCTTAGCCTCGGGATACGCAGAAACGCCGTAGGCGATGCAGGGTCCCCGGTTCAAGTCCGGGCCGGCCCACCACCTTGTGGAACCTTCTCAATTGAAAACAACATTTTCTGAAAATGAGAGTGAATGAAGGAACATTTCAGCCTTCTATCATTTGATGACTGCCTCAATCTGTTGAACCGTGTTAATTACGACTCTAGAGATTCCCCGACCCTTCTTTCCTTGAGATTCAGTTGTGGTATCGCCTAGTTTTGATGGCGGGTGATCTCCTGTAACAGATTCGAAGCGTGCTTTCCATGACTCTGGAATTTCGTCATTGTGAGGGGTGCCTGTCATCGTACTATAAACGATGGACCAGCATCGTGTGTTATTGGAAAGGTTGTATCCTCCTCCCCCGAGGGCGACGAGTCTTCCAAGGCAAAATCTGTGGGCGATTTCATGGATGACCTTGGTCACGTGAGCATAGGCTACAGTTGTCAAATTCAGATGAGCGAGCCCATCTTCGGCATGTGCGTCTGCGCCACACTGAAAGATAATGAATTCGGGCTTAAATTTCCCCGCAAGTCTAGGAACAAGCCTGTCAAATGCGTAGGTGAACGCCTCGTCAGAAGTTAGAGGCGGAAGAGGTATGTTGATCTTGAAGCCTTTTGCAGACCCTTCACCGATTTCTGAAACGTGACCAGTCCCCGGAAAGATGTATTGTCCATCTTCATGGAAATCAATGTCTAGAAGCCAGGGGTCACTGTAGAATCCATACATTACTCCGTCGCCGTGGTGTGCATCTATGTCCAAATACATAATTCGTTTTAGGCCATAGTGGTTCCTTAGATACGCTATTCCGATAGCTGCGTCGTTGAATATGCAGAATCCGCTGGCCCGATCTCTATGCGCGTGATGTAGTCCCCCTGCTGGATTGAATGCGTGTTCAAACCCTTTCATCATAATAAGGTCCAAAGCTTCCAGTGTCGCGCCGACTACAAGGGAGGACACTTCATAGCATCCCTTGAATGCAGGTGTGTCACCCAGATCAAGTCTGCCCACACCTTCCCCACTGGCGTCTTGGACATGTTTAACGTGGTCTAGCGAGTGAAACAGCAATATCTCATCAGCCCGGGCGATCCGGGGCGAACATAGATACGAATCGGGTTCGCTGAGAAGATCAAGAGCCTTGATCAGTTCAAACGTCAACACTAGCCTTTCAGGCTTGAGGGGATGAAATGGGCCAAAGTCATATTTTAGGAGGTGCTCACTGTACACAAGAGCGGATTTTCCTGTCATCTCTTATCAGTAACCACCATGACTATGATCGTAATGAACATCTCGTCAGATATCTCAAAACACTTTAATATTCGGTTTTTTTGGAAATCGATGGTGAGTTGCATAGAGATGCCCAATGAGTCGCATGCTCAAGGTGTAAAGAGAGCTAAGCCGTATCAAAACGCCAAGTCCACGCTGCCCCCTACACCACCTGCCCAAGAAGAAGAACTTGGAAAGACATCGGTTCCAGACAATGAGACCAAAGAAGAACTTGAGACACTCAGACATGCTCTAGAAGAGGAGAAAGCGAGATCAAAGGAATATTCGGACCGACTAAAGTATCTCCAAGCAGACTTCGAGAATTCGGTAAAGAGACTTCGACGGGAAGCTGATGAATCAGCAAGAATCGGCAACGAGCAGATGATTCTCAAGACAATAGAAGTTGCCGAGAATCTGGAGCGTGCACTAGAAGTTGGTGAGAAGATGGCTGAGGACTCTGAGTTGACAGCTGGAGTTGAGATGATTTCCAAGCAGCTTAACGAGATCCTGAGGCAGGAAGGACTTGAAGTGATCCCCGCTGAAGGACGACAGTTTGATCCAACTTTGCACGAGGCACTAGCTCAGAAGGAAACATTAGACAAGCCTGACGGTACAATAGTCAAGGAACTTAGGAGGGGCTATAAGCTCAAAGGGAGAGTTCTCAGAGCTAGCAAAGTCGAGGTTGCGAGAAAGCCCACTTCCTAAGAATAGACTACATTGATCTAGCGAGTGATTCCGAGCTCTTTTTTCAGGTCCTGTTCCATCTTGGACGTGTAGGCCCCGAAGAAGATTTTCCCGTCTATGTCAATGACAGGAACTATGTCTTTTCCTCCGGCGAATGCCATAGCTTCTCTCCATCTAATCTCATCTTTGTCAACGTCGTAATCTGTGAATTGAATCCCGTTGTTCCTGAGCAGACCTCTAACCTTGGCGCAGTGCGGGCACGACCGAATCGTGTATATTACAACTGTTGGCATTGTCTGATCAAATGATCGTACAAACTGTGACATATTAAACTGTTCGCTTGACATCCCGGTAGAGAGCCGTTCAATCTACCATAACGTTTTTTTCTAACCAGATTTTTCTATAAGGTTTCACGTTAATATCTTACCACATTAATGTATAGTTTCTGAGATGAATGCCCCATGAGTTCTCAAAGTCAAAGTTCGAGTCAGAAAGAAAAGATACTTGGTATAGATCTCGGTACAACCAATTCAGCAGCCGCGATTATGGAAGCCGGTAGACCTGTGGTCATACCCAGCGCCGAGGGGCCCACCGTCGCAGGCAAGATGTTCCCGTCAGTTGTTGCATTTACGAAAGAGGGACAATTGCTTGTTGGAGATCCTGCTAAAAGACAGGCGATTACAAACCCTGATGCAACCATTCTCGAGATCAAACGAAAAATGGGTACTGATTACAAGGTCAATGTCCAAGGAAAAGACTACACCCCACAACAGATATCAGCTTTCATTCTGCAAAAAATAAAGAAAGACGCTGAGGCTTATATCGGAACAACACTGAAGAAGGCAGTTATCACCGTCCCAGCTCACTTCAACGACAACCAGAGACAAGCGACCAAAGATGCGGGAGAAATTGCCGGCCTCGAAGTCGTACGGATTATAAATGAACCAACGGCCGCGTCGCTCGCATACGGCATCGACAAAATCGGAAAGGAGCAGAAGATCATGGTCTTCAGCTTCGGAGGCGGTACCAACGACACTACAATCATGGACTTCGGCGGGGAACATCCAGTCTTCCAAGTCCTCGCTACAAGTGGTGATACTAAGACTGGAGGCGCCGATCTGGACAATGCGATAGTTGAATTCCTTCTTGCTGAGTTCAAGCAACAGACAGGCATAGACCTGCGAAATGACAGAACCGCAATGATGAGACTCAAAGAAGCGAGTGAAAAAGCAAAGATAGAACTTTCGAACTTGTTCACTACCGATTTGGATCTGCCGTTCATATACTCGGATTCAAGTGGACCGAAAAACCTTCACTATACTCTTACGCGGGCAAAACTCGAGCAGTTGGCTCTTCCAATAGTTAAGCAGATCGAAAGCCCGATAAGGCGTGTACTCTCCGAATCGAAGCTTCAACCTCAAGACATCAACAAATTGATTCTCATAGGCGGAATGACGAGGATGCCCCTGGTCAGGAAGACCGTTGAAGAGACCCTTGGCATTACAGCTGAGCGAGGTGTAGACCCTATGGAATGTGTCGCAGTAGGCGCTGCCATTCAAGGAGGCGTACTTGCAGGCGAGGTCAGAGAACTACTTCTGCTAGACGTTACTCCGGTGTCCCTTGGAGTTGAGACGTTGGGAGGCGTCTTCACAAAGCTCATTGAGAGAAATACGACAATCCCCACGAAAAAGAGCCAAATCTTCTCAACTGCAGCAGATTTCCAAACCAGCGTTACGATCAACGTGCTGCAAGGTGAAAGGGCAATGGTCTGCCGACAATGTTTCACTTGGCATGTTCAATCTTGTTGGCATCCCCCCCGCTCCTAGAGGTGTGCCCCAAATCGATGTAACTTTCGACATAGATGCAAACGGAATCCTAAATGTCTCAGCGAAAGACATGGCCACAGGTAACGTACAGAAGATAACGATTACTGCCTCAACGAAACTGTCTGAAGCTGACAAGGAACGAATGATAAAAGAGGCAGAGGAGTTCTCCGGGCAAGATAAGCAGAAGAAAGAAGAGGCAGACGCCAGGAACAATGCAGATTCACTCATTTACACGGCCGAGAAGACTAAGAAGGACCTCACGGCGAAATTAACCAAAGACCAATCCGACAAAATCGACAAAGCTGTTAATGAATTGAAGGAAGCCCTCTCGAGCAAGGATGTGCAGAAGATCAAGACAAAGACCGATGATCTTTCGAAGGTAGTTCAGGAGATCGGTACAGCCGTATATCAACAGGCGGCTCAGAGACAAGCCCCGCAGAAACCGTCCGAACAACCCGGATCGGGCGACAAACCGAAAAGCGGCGACAAAGTCGTAGACGCAGACTATGAGGTTGTGGACGACAAGAAAAAGTAACAACGTTCTTTTTGTTTGAGTATCCGGTTGGTATGGTATGCAGAAGAGGGATTACTACGAGATTTTGGGTGTTTCCAAGAACACTTCCAAAGACGAGATAAAAAATGCGTACAGGAAACTCGCCCTCCAATATCATCCCGACCGAAACAAAGCACCTGAAGCAGAAGAGAAATTCAAAGAAATATCTGAAGCCTACGCGGTCCTATCTGATGATCAGAAAAGGCAGCAATATGACCAGTTTGGACATTCAGGAATTGACAGCAGGTATACGCCTGAGGACATATTTCGAGGAGCCGATTTCGGAGATATCTTTCGAGATCTAGGCGCTGGCTTTGGCGGTTTTGAATCAATCTTCGACGTCTTCTTCGGAGGCAGAGGTAGACAGGCCTACGAACCTCAACGTGGAGCCGATCTAAGATATGAGATGGAGATATCTCTAGAAGAAGTTGCCTCAGGAGTAAGAACTCAGATAGAGGTTCCGAGAATCGAAAGATGTTCAAGCTGCAACGGAAGTGGCGCAGAACCAGGAACAAATCCAGAAACATGCTCAGACTGCCAAGGTACGGGGGAAGTTCAACACAGCAGGTCAACTGGTTTCGCTAGGTTCGTTCAGATAGGCCCGTGCAGCAAATGCCATGGAAGAGGAGTGATCATTGAATCGCCCTGCTCTGAGTGTCATGGCACTGGCAACGTGCGACGTATACGCAAGATCAACGTGAGGATACCCCCCGGAGTAGATACAGGCACAAACCTCAGACTGGAAGGAGAGGGAGAAACAGGTCCTCGCGGTGGTCCGCCAGGAGACCTCTTCGTGACTGTCTATGTAAGACCTCACGAGCATTTCGACAGAGATGGAAACGACTTGATAACAGAAACAGTGATCAACATGGCACAAGCGTCTCTCGGAGATGAGATTGATGTTCCTACTCTAACGGGCAAGGCTAGACTAAAGATACCTCTGGGAACCCAAACTGGAACTTTGTTTCGATTGAAGGGAAAAGGCCTTCCACGCCTCAGAGGGTTTGGAC
Source organism: Candidatus Bathyarchaeota archaeon (assembly GCA_963760485.1). Taxonomy (GTDB): domain Archaea; phylum Thermoproteota; class Bathyarchaeia; order 40CM-2-53-6; family CAVXDP01; genus CAVXDP01. Next base: position 60,011 of record CAVXDP010000001.1, read on the forward strand.
ACGGAGACGAACTAGTCAGGATTACAGTTGTGATACCGAGAAAACTGACTTCAAAGCAGAAATCGCTTCTAATGCAGCTAGCGGACGAGTTGAGAGAAAACCCCAGTTAGATAGCGTTTTAGCCTTTTTCCATCTTTGAACTGATTTTGAAAAAGTGAAGGCTCTCGAGCGCTTTCATTAGAGCGGCGCCTAGAAAACAAGCGACGAGTGCAATCAATATTCGCTCAACAGGATAGGCTAGCATTATCGTCATTCCAAATGTCCTCCATATTCCAGTCACTCCTTCTCCCAAGAGTAGTTCCCACACTAGTGTTCCTGAGAGTTGGCCTATCATCGTGGAAGGAAAGAAAACGATGAAGAGTCCGGCAAGCAACCTGTTTGCTTTCATTTTGAAGAATGGTGGATGCAGTGACTTCACTCTGCTTAGGAGAATCAGAATGATCCCAGCCGTTGTATGAAGCCAAACATAATACGGAAAGACCGGTGGAATTTGATTGTAGGGATAAGCTAGGAACGCCCCCACAAGCCCGAATAGTAACAATCCGGAGACGTACCACTTTCCTCGACTGACCATGCCAGAAGAGAAAGCCGTCAGAACCCCTGGAACCGGTGTAAACGGCCCCAAAGGACTGGAGGGAACAAGAATGTCAGCTATGCTTCTTCCAATGAATACTGACAGGCTACCTACGTAAGGCCCCAGCACTATTCCAACTACTGGTTCGATAAACGCTGACGAGTTGATGAATCCTTGTCCACCAAGAATCTTGAACGCAGGAAGAACACTAAGTATCGCATAGAGCCCTGCGAAACTTGCCGACAATGATACTTGGGTGGCGGTTATGTTGAAGATGCGCCTAGTCATGGCCCAATTCTACACGAGCTTTGAATTTAAGTCTGACAGGTGTTTTTCTGATTGTTGAAGATATTATCAGAGGGTTTCTCTGTTGTTGAATACTAGGAATAATTAGCAGAATAGCAACCCTAATCTCGATGTCTTTGCACATACATTCAGAAGATTACGGAATGGGAAAGAATTATGGTTGCCGTGGGAGACAAAGCTCCAGACTTCACTCTTCCTGATGTAGATCTGAAGCAAAGAAGCCTTAGGGAGTACGTTGGAAAGAAGAAAATTGTGTTGGCATTTTTCCCGCTAGCATTCAGTCCAGTCTGCACAAATGAGTTGTGTTCCCTTAGAGATTCTGAGGCAGCAGTTGAACCGTTTGGAGGCCCAAGTGATAGGAATCAGCGTTGACAGTCCATTTGTTCTCAAAGCTTTCGCAGATCATCATGGATTCAGTTTTCCGTTTCTAAGCGATTTCAATCGTGATGTGTCAAGACAGTATGGAGTATTGCATGATGAGATCTTGGGTTTTCGTGGAGTGTCCAAGAGATCGATCTTCATAATCGACAGGAACGGTTCGGTAAGGTACAGGTGGGTCTCAGAAGATCCTGCCAAGCAACCGGACTACAACGCTCTCAATGAAGCTTTATCAAGAATCCTCTGAAAACTAGGTTTACCGAGATCTCAACCACTTATTCGCTTTCGAGACAGATTAGAGTAGGATCTTCAAGGTACCGAATGACCGCGTTCGTGAACCTCGCTGCCATAACCCCGTCTATCACTCGATGATCAAAAGATAGTGATAGAGGCATGACCTTTCTCACGACGATTTCACCATCGCGCACAACAGGCTTGTCGTAGATACGCCCCATAGCCAATATCGCTGTTTCGGGATAGTTTATTATTGGAGTCGCGTGGGTGCCTCCGATGAAGCCTATATTGGTGACTGTGAAAGTCCCGCCTTTCAAATCGGCGAGATCTATCTCTCTAGTTCGGGCCTTCTCAGCTAGATTTTGAATTTCTTGCGCTATCTTCATGAGGCTCTTTTGATCTGTGCCCTTGACAACTGGAACGATCAAGCCATCTTCAGTATCAACCGCCACGCCAATGTTATAGTACTTCTTCAGTATTATCTCCTCGTTCTCTTGATCGACCGAAGAGTTGAGGTATGGATATTGTTTAAGCGCTGCCACGACAGCCCTTATCACAAACGCCAAATATGTTAAGTGGATCCCATGCTTCTGCGCGATGTCTTTCTGTCTCTCCCTTATCCTCACAAGCTCAGTCACATCGGCTTCATCCATCTGAGTTACGTGTGGGATGGCTCTTGCCGACTCGATCATTCTCTTTGCTGTACTTCTTCTGACGCCCTTAATCGGTATGGATTCATAGTAACCGTAGAGATCGTACTTCTTTTTTCTGATGAATGTCTCAGGTTTCTTGCCCTTTCCTTCCGCAAATTTCCGTACATCTTCTTCAGTGATTCTGCTCTCAAGACCTGTACCCATAACCTGTGAGATATCGACTCCTAGCTCTCTTGCAAGCCTTCTTGTTGCCGGAGTTGCCAAAATTCCAAGCTTACCTGTAGCGGGTGGGGCTTCCTCTAGCACGCCTACAACGGATGCGGGCGCAGTTAGCTTAACTTCGGTTTTTTCGATCTCCTCTCCGGTTTCGCCGATTGTGACGAGTGTTTCACCGACTTTTACAATGTCACCTTCTTTGTGGTAGATTCTGAGTATAGTTCCAGCTTTAGGAGATGGAAGGTCAACAACGGCTTTGTCCGTCTCAACCTTGGCGATAGTCTGATGCTCATTTACTTTGTCGCCTACCTTGACTTCCCACTTTACAATTTCACCCTCTGTTATGCCTTCTCCCACATCGGGAAACTTGAAGTCGGTAGCCATAAAGAACCCCTAGAACTTCGATACTTTCTCTATCGCTTTAGTTATTCTATCTGCATTAGGTAGATAATAGTTCTCCAGCTTGAAAAACGGGAATGGAACATCGAAACCCGTTACTCTTTCTATCGGAGCCTCTAGACTCAGAAAGGCTTTTTCATTGATAATAGCCGCCACTTCCGCGCCAACGCCACATGTTTTTGGAGCTTCATGTACTATGACAACTCTTCCGGTTTTCTCAATCGATTTCGAAATAGCCTCTGTGTCCATTGGTGATAGAGTTCGGAGATCAACTAGTTCAGTGCTTATATGGTCTTTCAGTCTGTCAGCGGCCTCTACCACAGGACGCATCATAGCACCCCAAGAGATTACCGTCACATCGTCGCCCTCCATCACGACCCTAGCTTTCCCAAGTGACACAGTATATTCTTCCTCAGGTACGTCGCTTCGAATCGCACGATAGATTCTCTTTGGCTCAAGAAAAACTACTGGATCCGGATCTCTAATTGCTGAGGTCAACAGCCCCTTAGCATCGTATGGGGTGGAAGGTGTAACGACCTTGATGCCTGGTGTATGAACCAAATACGCCTCAGGGCTGTCCGAATGATTTTCCGGGGCACGTATACCTCCACCGTAGGGTACTCTGACGACAAGCGGCACATTGAATCTTCCTCTAGAACGCATCCGTATCCTACCCGCATGCGATATCAATTGGTCCAAAGCTGGGTATAGGAATCCATCAAATTGAATCTCAGCTACTGGTCTAAACCCGTAAAGAGCTAGTCCGATAGCAACCCCTACAATGCCGGATTCTGACAGGGGCGTATCGATAACCCTATTCTCGCCAAATTCCTTGAATAGACCATCAGTTGCTCTAAATACCCCGCCGTTCCTTCCAACGTCTTCCCCGAGAACTAGAACCGTAGGATCTCTTTCCATTTCTTGTTTGAGCGTGAATGCAATAGCCTGAACGATATTCAGTTGAGGCATTTCCGTCCTCTCACAATATTCATGAAAGAGACTCCAGTTCTTCCTTCAGTCTTGGTGACATTTCTCTGTATGTTGAGGTGAACATGTCGGCAGATGATGGTGCAGGTATAGACTCAGCTTTCTCCACGGCTTTGCTGACCTTCTCGGCTGCAGCTACTTGGATCATCTTCTCGTAATCTTCACTCCAAATACCTGCGTTCTTCATGTATTTGCGCAGCCGGTCGATCGGATCTTTCTTGATCCAATCCTGAAGTTCCCTAGGATCTCTGTATCTTGAAGAGTCATCGGAAGTCGTATGATCCGACATCCGGTAAGTCACACATTCAATCAGTGTTGGACCATTACCTTGATAGGCCTTTTCCAAAGCTTCCTTGGCGGCTTTGTAAACCGCGAAAACATCGTTTCCATCTACTTGTATACCATCAAACCCGTATCCCAATGCTTTCTGGGCTAACGTCTCAGCGAGCGCATTGTCTAGTCCTTGGAAGGGAGATTGCCCATTGATTGTTTTGGCAAACAAAAACGATTGGAAGCTTGAATACCCCCGCAAAGTTCATTCCTTCATGAAAGTCGCCTTCAGAAGTGCCTCCGTCCCCAAAATACACTATGACGGCTTTCTTGTCTCCCTTTAGTTTGGCGCCCCAAGCGAACCCGACGGCATGGGGTATCTGTGTTGAAACTGGTATGGCGACTGTAAACGCGTTGATGTTCTCAGGTATCTTACTGCCTCTTTCGTCACCACCCCAGTATTCAAACAGCATCTCTATCGGCAGACCTCTAACAATATACGCGGCGTTTTCCCTAAAACCAGGAAACATCCAATCTGCACTTCTCAGACTGTACGCGCTACCTACCTGAGCCGCTTCTTGACCCCTAATCGAAGCATAAGTTCCAATCCTTCCCTCACGTTGAAGTTTCAGAGCCATGTCATCGAAAGCCCTAGCTAGGATCATTAGTTCAAAGACCTCTTTGATCTGTCCTTCACTGAGATCCGGTTTCAATTGGGTGTCACAGTTGCCATCTTCATCGAGAATCCTGAGAAGAGGCACTTCGAATTTCTTCACAATGTCTTTGGGCATAGCATTTCACACAGGCAACATCGGAGTCATTCAGATGATAAATATCTGAATCTATCCTTCTCCATCAGTGGAGTCAGGGTCAAAAAACGCTCTTATTCTCCCAGTGCCCATTTCTTTAGCGTCTCGTAATTGTGCGCTCCACAGAGCCATTGTCCAGTTTTCTTGTTGAAGAAGAATGGTACCCCGCCACAGTACCCTCTATCGTATTCTCGCATTAGACTGGCGTTAGCCTCATTGTGCCAGATTTCGAGTCTTCTAATCTTCAATTTCGTCTCAATTTCCAATCTCTCGATCATAGGTTCCATCTCCCTGCAATGGACACATTCAATTCCATAGAACTCGATGAGCTCGGAATCAACCTCTTCTACCATCAACTTCACCTCTGCTTATTCCGCCCACCATTGGTTATAGAATCTTCAGGCAGCGATTTAAGATTGGTCACACATGAGGATCATTCATACCAGTATGCTTGCAGACCGAATTTTTATCATGTTCTTAATGAAAGGCTTATAGTGTTGTCGCCCAACGTATTCTGATCATGGTTGAAGAAGGGCAACACACGTGAAGAATTTCAAGAATGCCAAGTGGCGGGAAGACGTTGGAAAGGTTGCCAAGGCAATAGATGAACGAGAAATCAGATTCGTTAGACTCCAGTTCATTGACATAAACGGGATCCCGAAAAGCCTCTCGGTACGAACCAAATTCATTGAATCGATCTTTGAGAATGGACAACCATTCGATGGCTCATCGATAACTGGTTACAGATCGATAGAAGAATCTGATCTCTTGGCGTACCCAGATCCGAGCACTTTCGCGATGATTCCATGGCGCCCAAAAGAAAAATCAACGTGCCGACTCATCTGCGACATTTATACTCCAGACAACAAACGGTTTGAAGGAGATCCCAGATACACTCTTGAGAAGACCATCCAAAAATGCAACCAAGCAGGCTTCACCTTCAAGTGCGCACCGGAACTAGAGTTCTTTCTAGTAAAAGAACCGACAAACCCTGTTCCTGCGCCAATAGATCTAGGGGGATACTTCGACCTGATACCGGGAGATCTCACGGAGGATCTTAGAAGGGACATAGCGGATACCGCGGAGTCATTTGGCATAGAAATAGAGATTTCCCACCATGAAGTCGCCTTGGGACAGAACGAGATTGACTTCAAGTATGATGAGGCTGTGGTAACGGCAGATCGCGCTGTCACTATGAAGATGGTTACAAAGGCGATCGCTGCAAGAAATGGATACGTCGCTACGTACATGCCGAAACCCTTTCCAAACGTAAACGGTTCCGGAATGCATGTTCATCAAAGCATGTGGACAGCAGATGGTTCCAAGAACGTCTTCTTCGAAGATAATGAAGAGACAGGATACTTCTCAGAAACAGCCCTACAGTTCATCGGAGGGCAACTTACGCATGGAAGAGAGATGTCCGCAGTCCTTGCCTCTTGGCCAAACTCTTACAAAAGACTCATTCCAGGTTTTGAAGCACCAGTCTATATCGCTTGGGCTCATAGAAACAGGTCACCCCTAATACGTGTACCGAACTTTGGAAAAAAGAAAAACGCAGCACGTATGGAAATCAGATGCCCAGATCCAGCTGGAAACCCCTATCTGCAGTTCGCAGTATTATGCATGAGCGGCCTTGATGGCATAAGGAAGAAGATACAAGCCCCAGAACCCACAGAATTGAACGTTTACCACCTGACTTACGAAGAACGAAAGCAAAGAGGAATTGTTTCGTTACCAGAATCTCTTTCAGAGGCTCTGAAGGAAATGGAGAACAGCGAACTCATCAAGGAGGCCTTAGGCGAAACACTCTGTGAAAACTACCTAAAGGAAAAACACAAGGAATGGGATCTTTACAGGACACAAGTGACTCCTTGGGAAGTCGAAAGATACCTCAGGAAACTGTAACACCAGCGCGCGGATGTTAGAAGCACTTATATCAGCTCTTGAACAACTTCCAATTTGTGATGGTCTTATGAAACCTCCACATCTAGAACACGAAAGACATCTATGTGTTGTGTGGCACACGTGGATGGATGTCGAGAAATTGAGACCCCTCGTACAGAATGGAAAGTTCGTATGCAAAAGCTGCGGACGAGTCGCAGAGAAAAGCGAAAACCTTTGTGACGCTACACCTATCTAGAACTACTCCAGCACTTCAACGACTCTCTGGTCGTTGAAATCTTGCTTTCCCTGTAGGTATCATCTTTGGCTGCATTCAATTTGAAAACTATAACAACAAAATCACTATTCGAATCGTTCACAATGCCATGCCTCTCGTTCGGTTTGCAGAATATGATATCTCCAGGTCTCCGCAACGAGTCGTTATCCCCTACGAAAAAGAATTGCTTGCCCTTTCAACACGTAGAAAACTTCCGCAGTTCTTCCATGGTGGTGCGGCACAATTCTCCCTCCCGCTTCAACCTTGAGAAGTTGGACGACGTTCCCCGGCGATTCTAGCTCCTTCTCGGAAAGTAACACCTTCCTATAGTATCCCGTGGAAGGAATCCACTGCAATTGGTCCTCGTTCAGTATCTTCAAGAACCAATCACCATCGAAATCTAATCCTTGCGAAGACTCTTTCTCTCTTTCTCATGGTTTTGACGCTTAATTTAAATCAAAGGAATTGAACTGAGAATTTCCGAACAAGCCAGTAAATAGCTGAACAACCTTGGGAAGACTCGCCAAGTCTCTGGCCGTAACAGGGGCTCTCGTGATCATTGTACTTCTGGCCTTGATCTCGAATCTTGGAGTGCAAACTTCACGTGGGAAGGGATTAACGGTGGTAGCGAGTTTTTTCCCCTTGTATGATTGGACGTTGAACGTTGTTGGGAGTAAGGCTACTGTAGTCAATTTGACCCCGCCAGGGTTGGACCCACATGATCTTGATCCGACACCCAAAGATCTTTCACTGATATCCTCTTCGAATGTGTTTGTCTATAGTGGTGCTGGAATGGAGCCATGGGTTACAAAGGTGCTTCCAATGATCAATAGGACTAGTACGATTGTTGTAGATGTAAGTGTGGGCATGGAAATCATCCGAGACTACAAGGGCAACGCTAACCCACACTTCTGGTTGGATCCAACCCTAGCGATAATAGCAATAGAGAATATTGAACTCGGCACAGAACAGGCCGATCCTGCAAATGCAGGTTACTACAGGCAGAACGCTCAAAACTACATGAATCGTCTTGCGGCTTTGCACCAGGCTTTCCTGAAGAATCTCACATCTGAAAGAATTAGGATTTTTATCACGTTTCACGAGGCTTTTGCATATTGGAAGAAGACATACAACATTACTGAGGCCGGTATCTACGGTTTCGAACCTGAAGGTGAACCAAGCGCAGCCCACATGCAAGATCTGGTGAATTTAGCCAAAAGATATGGAATAACCACCGTACTAGCAAGCAACTTGGATGATCCTCATTGGTGTCAAGTGTTGGCGGACCAGATTGGTGGAAGAGTTATGATCTTGGATCCGTTGGAGGGTCCTACGCTAGAGCAATACCAAGCTGGGAATTACACGTATACGAGTCGTATGTATCATAATATCGCAGTTTTGAAAGAAGCCTTGATCTAGAACTTAATGGGACTTGAAGTGAAAATAAGATGGAACCTGTCGTTGAAACACGGAATGTTTCGGTCAACTTTGGTGGCGCGACTGTACTTGAAGATATTTCTCTAAGAATCGAGAAAGGCGACTTCGTAGCCCTGATGGGTCCAAATGGTGCTGGAAAGACCACTTTCATCAGGACGATACTCGGATTCATACCACATTCCAGTGGCGACATTCTGCTCTTTGGTAAGGACCTTGAGCATTTTAAAGAACACTACAGAATAGGATACGTCCCACAAAGAACCTACTTCGAAAAGAGTTTCCCCATCAATGTGTCCGAAATCGTGTCCCTTGGGCTTGTTGCCAGATTAGGAGTATTGCATAAGCTCAGTGAAGATGACGGGAAGAAGGTTAGCCAAGCGCTTGAGAAGACAGGCTTGAAAGGATTTGAGAACAAGCGTGCAACTGAACTCTCTGGAGGCCAGCAGCAACGCGTGCTCATATCCAGATCATTGGTTGGTCAGCCTGATCTTTTGATACTTGACGAGCCGACCGCGAGTACAGATGTTGCATTTAGAGAACGTTTTTGGGAGATGCTTGGAAGACTGAACATGGAAGAGGGTATGACTGTAATCATTGTTACTCATCAATCGGATGTGAAACCACCCGCAAACGCCAAGGTAGCTTTGCTCAACAAGAGGTTAGTTCATTACTGCGGTTGGGATGCCTGCAAGAGTTCAACTGAATGTTCAGCTTTAGCCGGGATCCACCCCTAGGACGGAGGCATTACTTTGGAACTGGGTTTGTTTGGCTCAACATTCATCCAGAGGGCTGTACTTGCAGGCGTGATGTCAGCAATTATCTCTGGAACGATAGGCGCTTTCCTGATCCAGCGTAGACTATCTCTTCTTGCAGACAGCTTAGCCCACACATCATTTGGAGGGATCGCCCTCGGTCTCTTCCTAGGAGTCAACCCTCTACTTTCAGCGCTCATAGTATCCATCATAGGCGCAACTACATTGAGCGAGTTAAGACGCAGGACCACGTTGACAGGCGACGCAATGACCGCTGTAATATTTTCCTCGGGCCTCGCTCTGGGCGTAATAGTAGTGAGTCTTGGAAGGGGTTTCACAGTAAACGTCTTCGGTTTTCTTTTCGGAAGTATCCTACTAGTTGGATTCGATGACTTGATCATAACAACAGCGATAATGCTCTCTGTCTTGGCTGGCGTGACTCTATTCTACAAGGAACTCGTATACATCATCTTTGACGAGGATGGTGCCCGAGCTAGCGGCGTTCCTGTGACGGCACTCGACTACTTGCTCATAGGATTGGCTTCAGCAGCCGTGGTGGGATCGATAAGAGCAGTTGGCGTTCTCTTGATTTCCGCACTGATAGTCATGCCGAATCTGGCAGCTGCGGCGATCGCCCGCAGTTTCAAAGAGTCAATCCTAATAGCTGAAGTTTTTGCTGTAATCTCTGTACTGATAGGAATACTAGTGTCTTTCCGTTTGAATTTGGCCGGAGGAGCTGCGATAGCGGTATCAGCAATCCTGATTTACGTTGGAACAATTTTTGCAAAACTAGTTTGGACAAGATTCACGATAAGGCAAGGTTTGAAGAACAGTTCTTGACATTTCCCATTGAAGATTGGGAGAGTTACCTCTTCCAGCACCCACGAGCTGTTTCTCTAACATAGGACCACCCTAGCACGGTCCAAGGTATCACTGTAATGAATCTCAGAATCAACCTGTAATCCAAGTATGATTGATCAAACATCTTCAGGATGTTGCTGGGTTCGGGAGATAACAGGAAGAACATTTGGAATGGAGTGGCGTTCAGTATCGTGAACATGGTTGTAATGATCCAAGTAAGTTGCACGAATACCCATCTCCTAAGATTCACGACCGCGTGAAGCATTATCAATGGAATAAGTAGAATGACGTTCTGCTCAGAAACCCAAGTTCTAGAGAGCATAAGAACAAAAAGTAGCGATGATGCCCAGCGATAAATGTCCATCCTGCTGTTCAGTGAAGTCTTCGAGAGCAGATAGTACCCCAGTAGCAAACTCGGAATCCACATGTATCCTAGGAACTCCCAATCCCGAGGGAGACTAGTCGCGTGAAATAACTAGTTCAAGGATGTTGAAGAGGGTCAGGCAACCAGCTCTCTGAAAGTGATAAGATGGGTTTCTAAGAATGACGTTTGGGTCCCAACCAAATACTCTGAACGGACCGTATGACATTAGCAAGGTGCACGTGATGAATATCAGAACAAACTGGAGGTTCCTTCTCATGCTATTATTCCTCTTGATGAATAGCAGGAAAAGAGGCCCTAGTACCAATGGAATGATCTTGAGTGACACCGATAGAGCGAGGAGAAATGCCGATCTTCTGGTTCTTCCTTGAAACAAATCATTCATGGCCACTAGGCTGGTAAGTATTACTAATGAGTCGAATTGACCCCACGCAGCTGAGATGTATATCATAAAAGGGTTAAACAGGAAAAAGTAGAATGTCTTCTTCGAAACCTGTTCTTCTACGCCTTCCTTGAGAGCTATCCTCTCAACAATGAATGCTAACGCGATGTTGCTGAGTATACTCGGCAGTTTCACCGCCAGGCTGTAAAGGAATATGTTACTCGTCGGACTGTAGACGGACACGTATGCCAATCCCAAGTACAGCCCCCATAGTGGCGGGTAACCGATTCCAGGCAGTTGTTCGTAAGAACCAGGAATATTGAATATGTCTCTAGCGGGAAATATACCGTAGGGCGCAAGCCCCTTTGAGACCACGTAACCTGCTGTTAAGAAGATGCCCAAGTCGTACTGATGGCCTAGAAACAAACCGATTGCAGATTGGAGAGAGAGACTAGCTAGTAAAGCAAATGCCCTATTTCTGTCAATGTGCGAAACGATCTTCATTTGCCCGTTCAGTTCTTCGTTACTTCAAGAGTCTGAATATTGCATTAGTAAGTTCCGCAAATGGTCTTCCGAATATTCCGTAACCAATCGCCCCAAGATATTTTCTAATTCTGAATTGCACTGCGGCTTTCACTATTGCAAACTTCAGTTTAGACTCTGAGAATTCAGAATGGAAGATTAGTTGCTGATCAATAAGATTGATTTTTCTCTTTGAAGGTTCTTTCAAGACATGTTTCACCTTTTCGTGTAATCCAGTGCCAGGTATTGGATATGGCAGTGTAAACGATAGGTAATCGAGGGGCAGAGAAGTAGCGAATTCTATCGTATTCAGAACAGACTCATCGTCATCACCTGGATAGCCAATTATGAAGAAAGCCCCCGTTTCGACATTGGCAGAGTTTGCATTACGTACCGCTTCTGCGGCAATCTGCAAATCTAGATCCTTTTTCATTATTCTCAAGATTCGATCATCGCCGGCCTCTATGCCGAAGTATATTCTCTGACACCCCGCTTCTTTCATTCTTGAAGCCATTTCCCTATCTAGCGTGTCTGCTCGAGAAAGGCATTGCCATTTGATCTTCAAGTCACGCTCAATTATCTCATCACATATTCTCATGACTCTATCTTTAGACATGGTGAAGCAGTCGTCTGCGAACCAGACCGTATCGTATCCAAGATTGACTATCGATTTCATTTCGTCGACGATATTGCCAGGTGATCTTGATCTGAAAGTCCCTCCGAAAACCGGCCTGCTGCAAAAGTCGCAGGTGAATGTACAACCCCTTGAAGATATGATGGACGTCATAGCACGCCCGAAACGTCTAGAATAGTATTGTTTGTAGGCTTTGTTATCAAAGAGTTCTCTGGCGGGGAACGGAATTGAATCGAGATTTGCTATAGGAGCCCTTCTTTCAGCATGATGGACTCCATTCTCATCTCTGAATACTGTTCCCTGAATACCGTCTAATTGAATTCCTTTGAAGAGGTTCTCTGCAATATCTAGCACCGTATTCTCAGCTTCACCCATGACAACCATATCGAAATCTTCCACGAAAGCTGAGGGATCAACTGTCGGTAATGGTCCTCCTACAATCAGCAGATCAACCATATGTCGGATCTTTCTTGCAAGAGCAATACTCTCCTTTTCCATTGAGTACATTGCGTAGATTCCAGCGATCCGTGGTCCTGATCGTCCTACTTCGCTTATGATCTCTTTCTCGCTTCGAAAAGTGCCGTCTAGTATGCCTACTTCAAAGTCGTTCTGCTTCAGAAATGACGCTATGTAACCCATTCCAAGAGGAGGAAATCTGAAGGGTGATCGGTCAAATCGTCGGCCGTAGAATGGGTATATTAGAAGAATGTCGGGCAATAGAGTCACTTCAACTGATTTCGACTGAATAGCTGAACTGTTGTATGTTCGATGGAACAGAATAGCAGAATCCAGCCCAGTCTAAACGCGGTCTGAGAAGTTCTCGTCCCCTATACAGCTTTGTTCCAGGGATATTCCCTACGCCAAAGGTCACATTCAGTTTCCGATTCGTTAGATAGGCTCTTCGCGACCTAACTTCTTCCCATACCCCGATATCATCATCCCTGAGTGTTCCGAACTCATCATGATAGACATCGAAATCGGATGACTGTTCATTGAAGATGTAGAGTCGTGTGAAGTCCTTGTCAGTTAGCCCAGAATTGTCAACTGTTATTGTCACGCTGTTTCCCGACATTCGATAAGTTTGATTCACGTATCCCTTCGACTCAACACTCTTGGTTGATAACTTGATTCCGACTAGGGATTGGATCCGCATTATGTGGGCAAGTGTGGGTCTAAACTCCGCTTTCGTTCGATACGCATCTGCTAGTCTACCCTGTACAGAGCGATAGATCTTGTTGTCCAATGAGAACTTATCCTTCCATGTCTTTCTTTGTACAGCATCGATCGAGAATGTCTTCACCAACTCGCCGTTCTTCTTGATTACTCTAGCGGTTCTAGAGAACAATATCTGATTTGAATACTCCACGGCTGGAACCCCAAATCCAACCCCTTCACCACACAATGGTTCAGATCCAAGAAACATGATAAGGCCCTTTTGAAGACCCAGAGAGTCGCCTAAACACTGGTCAGTGTTTTCGCTGAGTTTGAGCGTGAATCTCTTGTTCAGTTCTAGAGGAACATCTGTTTTGACTTTCATTCCTTTCTTGAATTTGCCTCCTTCAGAAAATAAACTGTGTGTTTTCTTCATGTGATGTGGCATACGCGATCTTCAATTAGTACTTCAAACTATCTCCTAGACTGATCGCCATTCTGAGATTTGACATAGGAGATTCTCGAACAAGTGCCCAATTTGAAGAAGCATCCCTGCAAACGCGGCTATCCAATCGGAGTTTTAGTTGGGTTCGATGAGAAACAAGCCACTCTCTGGCAAGTATTCAGCAACGTGGTAAAACCGTATATCACGATTAAACTCGATGAAAATGACAAAAGTGCTCTGTACAACTTTCACGAATCCATTATAGACGCCTTGAGACCCATTATCAAGGAAGGCACCAGAACCATAGTAGTCGCTGCTCCCATAAAGACCAACTACGGTGCGACGTTTCTTGACCACGCTAAGAAACATCATTCGTGGCTTTTTCAGGAGGCGGGATCTAACTCTGCGACATTCGGCGAAATTGTTGGCTCCGCGAAGAATCTTCATCAAGTATCGAACATCCTCAAGACTAAGGAGTTCCACAGCATCTTATCGAAAACCACATCACAAGATGCTGATCGTATAGTGGATACTTTGGAGAAGCATCTTAACGACTCAACTGCCACCGTTCTATATTCACTTGGTGAAATTGAAGAACTCATCACCAGATGGAATGGACGTGGCGATCTCAAACCAGAATATGTCGTGTTAACAGACAAGTATCTGACAAATTCTAAGGAGAAGAATAGAATCAACAGACTATTGCAGATCTCAAAGAACAAGAAGATCAAGACAAGGATCGTTAGCGGAGAGACGAAGGCGGGGATTCGCGTCAGCCAATTCGGAGGTCTGATCTGCATCACAGAAATTGGCGAGTAGAGACTGATGCCATATTCGCATCTCAGGAAGATGTGTATGAAAGTATTAACAAGAAGATTCTATGAAAGGGATCCAGAAATTGTTGCCAAGGATTTGCTTGGAAAGATCCTCATCAGAAGACTCCCCGGAGAAACCCTCAAAGGCATTTTGGTCGAGACAGAGGCCTACTATGGCCTAGAAGACCCAGCTTCGCGAGCGCATAATGGTCTCAAAGCCTACAATAAATCAATGTGGAGTGACCCAGGAAAAGCATTCATCTACAACGTTCATAAGTACTGGATGCTCAACGCGGTCGCTCACGAACCTCGAAGGATCGGCGCGGTTCTAATTAGAGCAGTGGAGCCGACCGATGGCATAGACATCATGAAGAGACATAGAAAGGTCAGCGACATTCTTGACCTTACAAGCGGACCGGGAAAGCTAACTCAGGCTTTTCGCATTAACAAGAAGTTCAATGAAAAGCCTCTCACCGTCATGAGCTCAGAAGTTTGGATTGAACAGAGCAAGATCAAATGTAACGTAGAAAGCTCACACAGAATTGGCGTCAAAAGAGATCTTAAGAAGAAACTTAGATTCTTCATTAATGGAAACAGATTCGTTTCTAGGTGAAGACGTAACCATCCAGAGAACACAAGAAAGAACGATTAGGCATCTTCAACTGACCAGAGACTTCTGCCAACGAGCTCCGTCAGATCCATCTTCGACCAGTATGCCCAACCGTTTGAGTTTTTCACGTATTCGATCTGAAGACGACCAGTCTCCCTTCTTTCTCAATTCCTCACGAACCTGTAGTATCATATTCACAAGGTCTGGAACGATGTCCTCTTCCGTTTTCGACCGTGTCTCCAATATTCCTAAAATTGCAGCGAATTCGGAAAATGTTACGAGCACTGATTCAAGATCTTCGGCACTTGTCATTTCGTTCATGAGCCTTTCAACATCCCGTGTAAGAGCGAGGAGAGATGATATGGCGACTGGAGTGTTGAAGTCGTCTTCCATAGCATTGTGGAACTCCTTCTTGCGAGTTTCAAGGATTGATCGAATTTCCTGATTGCCACCAGCATTCTTTGATGCCGTCTTCGTCAGATTTCGGATTCTGTTCAGCGTTGCATGGAGGCTCTGAATTGTTTCAGCCGCTCTCCGAATGTTCTCTTCATCGAAGTCAATTTGGCTCCTGTAGTGGCTTGAGGCAAAGTAGAGTCTTATGGCTTCAGAAGGATACTTTTCTACCGCCTCCCTGATAGGAATGAAATTTTTCAGGGACTTAGCCATCTTTTCGCCTTTTATCCTCAAGATGCCAGTATGAACCCAGTAGTTGACCATTGGTCGCTGACCAGATGCGGCCTCGGCTTGCGCGATTTCAGCTTCATGATGAGGAAAGACGAGTTCAACCGCCCCTCCATGTATGTCGTATCGAGGCCCAAAGTATAGTCCCGTGATTGCAGTATCCTCAATGTGCCAGCCGGGTCTGCCCTTTCCCCAAGGACTATCCCAGGCCAGTTCTCCAGGTTTATGTGATTTCCATAGAGCGAAGTCGGCAGGATTTCTCTTCCTGGGGTCGGGATCTATCCGATGTTTTGTCAATTCCTCAGGTTTCTGATGTGACAACTTTCCATACTCTGGAAACTTTGTGATACTGAAGAAAACGTCGCCATCGACCTGGTACGCGTAGCCCTTTTCAATTAGTTGTTTGACTTGAGCTATGATCTCAGGTATATGTTCGGAAGCCTTCGCAAATAGACTGACACTACTAATCTTAAGAACACTCATATCTCTATAGAATTCTTCAGTCATTCTTCTTGAGAGGGCAAGAGGGTCTTCACCCGTTTCTTGTGCTCTCTTTATGATTTTGTCGTCGACATCAGTAAGATTCATGAGCAGAAAAAGAGAGTAGCCCCTAGATCTAAGATATCTTGCGATTATGTCATATGCGATATAGGTTCGTGCATGTCCTATATGGCATAGATCGTAGACTGTCGGACCGCAAATGAACATATTGATTCTGTTTTCTCTTATTGTCTTGAGCTCAAGCTTTTCTCTAGACATTGTATCGTATAGCCTTATTACCAAGCGATTCACCCCACGAACTAGCGTAAACCGATCAAGCCTTCGGTTCCACTATCTTAAGTTATTTGTGAGTTGAAACAAGGTTAGCCCTATCTGCCACGTACCGAATGCCCGGACGATCAGAGCTTGTAGCCGATCTTCCTCAGGAAGTCCTTCCTCTCTCGAACATCATTGTCTTTCTCGATGCCTTTCGACCTGTAGCCATCCACTACACCGAGGATGCCGTTACCCTGCTCAGTCTCAGCCAGAATTACCTCCACTGGGTTAGCCGTGGCGCAATGGACCGTACATACCTCAGGAACAGCCTTTATTGCGTTCAGAACATTGACGGGGAAAGCGTTTTTCATGACTACCAAGAAGCTGTGGCCGGCGGAGACCTGTAACGCGTTCTTGACAGCCACGTCTTCAAGTTCAGGGTCGTTTCCTGCATGACGAATCAAGCAAGGACCTGAAGCTTCACAAAACGCCAAACCAAACTTGATTCCAGGAACTCCGCCAACCAGAACTTCATAGAGATCCTCAACTGTCTTGATGAAATGAGAGGTACCGAGTACTAGGTTAGTATTTTCAGGGACCTGAAGCTTTACAACTTTGGTATTCAAGTCATCCACCAACCTTATCTTGTGTGCAGGTTCCAATAAAAATTGAACTCAGCAGAATCCTCTCTATTTAAGTGAGTGATCTGCGACCAACAAATCGACGGATGACCTTTCGATGACCCGGCGTCAAGTCGCTGTTGATGATCTACCATCACTATTCGAGTCATTATTTGACAAGCGTATTGACCCGATAAGAAATGAGGCTGAAGGACTCTGTGACAAAACCCAAGACTGGCTGAATGAGGTCAAGAATACCGCATCGAAACTCCTGAAAGAGAATATTGAGGAAAATGACGATACGTCGAAGTCTTCGATTTCATCTGCCGATAAATTTGGACATAAGATCATCAACCTAGTTGAAGCCGTTGAAGCTCCTAAAGAGATGACTTACAACAACCTAGTTGCATATACCAACACCTTGAGAAATTTCCAATCACAAATCGTGAATGCGGCATCCATATGGATCCCTAGACTCCCACTTCAGTTGAAAGGAACGATCAGAGAACTAGAAACTAAGATGAAGCTCCTTGGTCATAGCGTCAACTCTCTCGAGAACCATGTAAGTGGAAAGCATAGACAAGTGGACAAACTCGAGAAGATTCTCGAAGATTCCAAACTACTGTCCAGCTTGCACAGCGAATTGAATGATCTTGACTCAGCCATAAAGACAAACGAAGAGAACACTGCGAAGTTAGATACAGAAACTGATAACATTGAACAAGAGATCAACAAACTTGGTGCGAGTGAAATCTCAAGAAACATTGCTGAGCAAGAGACCCAGCTACGTAACCTCCGCAACCAGATCTCCGAAATCTTTGAACCACTTGAGAAGCCAATTGAAAAACTCTCCAAAACCGTTGATTCCAAGAAAGGTCTACTCCCCTCAGAAGCACTTGACATCCTACAACGTTACGTAGATGATCCGGTAGGCGCTGTACAAAACGAAGAAGTTAACCTAACACGACTACGACCAGCCCTGGAATCGCTCCGAAACGTGTTGGCCGCTGGTGCGATAGAACTGAAGCAGAGCCGTGTCAAGAACGCCTTGAAGAGTATATCGGAAATCAGTTCCGGAAGCAGTCTGATGACCCTACGCCAATCCTACCGTCAACTCCAGGTTGAACATCATACGACCTCGTCTTCGAGGGAAGCAATGGAAATTGCCGCCAGAAAAGCTGAGCTTGATAATCGCAAGCAACAGATGACCAATCAACGATCAACGCTAGGCTCGGATCTCAAAGTCCTTAAGGCTCGTAGATCCGAATTGTCATTAAGGATTTCACGCCTTAAGACTGATCTGGAGGATAGAAGCAAGAAAAGTGTGGGCGAAGAGATAGGGATCTTGGAAGACAGTTAGTCTATTGGATTATTGATTCTCTTTTTCAGTTTCTTCGTATTTGTGGATTAACTCGTGAAGAGATCTGATCACCTGATCCAACCGCTCAGGATGCTTTTCCATTCTCGCCACCAGTCTTCGCCTCAATGAGTAGAATGGAACCTTTTCGTCAACATACATTCTCTTTGGCTCAGCTATTAAGTCGAGAATGCGCTTCATCATTCTTCCCTTGGACAAATCTGATCCTCCTAACCGACGGAAGGATCTGAAGATTGAATGAGGTCAAGAAAAAGGATTGGGTATGGAACATACGATTCAATTGGTCACGTTGGAGTTGTCTGTCCTGCCGCAACTTCTGCTCAAGTTCTTGTATCTTGCATTGAAGATCGCAAATCTTACAATTTAGCACTTTTGCTTGATGACGTTCCGAGTTGAGTTTTGCCATAGCCATACGATACTTAGCCATTACGGATTGAAGCTTCGCTCTTGGTACACATTGGGCAGTCGTGAGTCCCTTTGGAGCTTTCATAACCATCTTCGTTTTTGCAGCTGCAGAAGCGATTCTGGCTACTTTGGTAACCCTGCGATTAACTTTTCTTGACATTTTCTTCTTCGCCAATATTGATCACCATATTAGTGCCTCTTTGTTTATGTTGAATAGATATAAAGACCCTATCGTTAGCCACTGGAATCGCACTCTCCGTCAGATATTCTGTGCTCGTCATGCTTCACGATAATGTGCAACCACAATCCGCATCTGCTGCGCCTGATTCGATTCTTCCAGAACTCCCTCAACCTCTTCTGCATCTTGAGGATTACGGATATTTCTCACGTATGGCTGGTACCCGCTCACAATACGCTCCAACACCCCCGAAGGTATATGCTGTCCACCAGTTGCCTGCGCTCTTCCATCATTGAAGATTAGCACCTTTAGTGGGATGTCGCGTTGAACTGCTTCCACAAGGCCCAGATGCCCTGCAGCTATGAATGAGAAGTCACCGGTGACGGCCCAAGTGTCATGGAGGCCTGCCAGGTGAGCGCCGATTGCCAGCGGGAGACTACCCCCCATGTACGTAACCACGTCAATACAATCGTAGGGTGGAAAAGCAAACAAGCCAGACGTACCTGTGTCTCCTGCAACAAATCTACCACGCAGCTTCTTGAAGACAGCGAACAAAGTTCCATAGGACATTACACCGCTCTGATAGACATATGGAATCGTATCTGGAACCGTGGGAAGTTTTGGCTTCTCCACCGCTTGCCAATCTCGACTGTGCAGTTTGGCGTCCAATACGCAGCGCTGGTACTCGGCAAGTAGAGGACATAGTACGTGTTGAGTTACATCTCGTTTGTACCTAATCGATGATTTGACGCGTTGCACTGGAATGTACTCGGAGTTTTCTTCAATTTCACCTGCGTTCATCAACAATGCGACCGGCAGCTGCATCGATTCCGACCAGTTGAAAGCGTCCAGTACTTCACGATAAATGCTGCCCAAAGTCGGTACTCGATATGGAATTCCAAGTCCTCGAAAGAGCGCAGCAATATCAAAGATATTATCGGAGTGTTTGCCCTCTCGATCTTCAAAAACGAATACCACGAATCCGGCAGTCGTCCCAGCGGACAACGCGTCGATAATGCTGTTGGCAGCCTTCGCAACCCCATGTGCTTTCATCAACGTTGCCGATCGCTTCCCCACAAGGCTTGCTCCATGCGCGATCGAAAACGCCACTTCTTCGTGAAATGAGATTGGGTATGATCTCGAACTAGTTTGGCAAAGCGCTCAAAGACCTCAGTGCCTCCAAATCCCGGAACGTTTGTCACGATTTCTGCTCTAGCATCTTGAATTGCACGAGCCGTGGCTTGGGGAAACGATATCTGCATATCAGATCCCTTCGGTAGGGTGAGCATATTCTGCTAGGATAGGATAAGAGTTCTTCACGATAAGATACTGTCGTACAAGCGCAGGTGTGACGAAAGTAACCCACAGCTTTTCAGATGAACATATCGTTGAAAAGGTTCAAAGAATGAAATTGACGCCAAGCGATGTATTATGCCCTTAGATCGTGAATTTTTCGGTTATGGAAAAAAAGCTCCCAAGGTTCAATGACCGAGAGCCGTGAGAACCCTAAGATGATGAACGTAGGCCTTCATGTACGAATCTCGGGCAGACCAGGAAGGACTGTTGCTGTAGATAGATTCCTTGAGTCCGTGAAGCAAAAACCTAGGGTATGGATTGCACTGAGAATCGACATAGCCAAATGGTGGCTCAATCGCTACAGGCCTTAGGGCTGAAGTCACACTCGAATCAGGCTTCGCTCCTACCAAACAAATAGCTTCCGATCGAGACCATTACAAAACAGAATACGATGAGTACACTCAGGTCCGCCCAGATCATTATCGAGGAGAATCCCACCAGACTGTATCTTAGTCCATCAACACCGTATGTCAGTGGGTTAAGGTAGGCGATAGCCTTCAGCCAATATGGCAAACCCTCCAATGGAAACAAGGCTGATGAGAGGAAAAAGAGAGGGAATATTATCAAGTTCATTATAAGTTGGAAACCGTGAAAATCTTCCATTTGGCTAGCTACGATCAGACCGAAGCCCACGGCTGAAAACGCAAGTAATAACATGAATAGAATACCAGCTGCAAGGCCGATCGGTGAGATCTTCACGCCAAGAACCAAAGCGATCGCTAGGATTACAAATCCCTGTATGAGTGCCGTCGTAGCCCCACCGAATATTCTACCAATAACTATCGAGAGTCTACTTACTGGTGCAACAAGTACCTCTTGCAGAAAGCCAAACTGCTTGTCCCAGAGAACTGACACACCTGAGAACACTGATGAAAACAAAACCGCCATTGCGACGATTCCTGGCGTAAGGAAGTCTATGAATCTGTGCTGAGACGGTATACCAGGGAAGATGGCTGAACCTAACCCGAACCCCAATATTGAAAGGAAGAAGAACGGTTGAACTATGTTTCCCAGAAGTCTGCTCCGAGCTCTGATGAACCGTTTCATGTCACGTAACCATATCACGTAGATGGCTTGAGTATTGATTAGAGCCATTTGTATTTTATCTCCTATCTGGATCTTCTGGCCTGCCTGTACATAGTCTTCATTCGTTCAGCCGTGTCCGCTTCAGTATCTCTCATTTTGCTTCCAGTGTAATGGAGGAAGACATCTTCAAGAGTGGGTTTGCGGGTTTCAACTGAAACCACTCTGACTCCAATGTCTCGAGCTATGTTGACTACTTCAGGAATCCGCTCAGCGCTATGCTTCGTTCCAACGATCACAGTAGAATCATGCATTTTCAGATTATCAACCCAATCTTCCTTATGCAAGCGCTCAGAGAATTTTTCCGGATCAGAGCACCCCACCGTGATGAGATCGCTACCGATCGAACTCTTAAGGCTGCTTGGGTTATCAACAACAACGAGTTTTCCACGATCCATTATCGCAACGCGGCTACACAAGAAGTCAGCTTCATCCATGTAGTGAGTCGTGAGGAGTATTGTGACAGCCTGCTCCTTGTTCAATTTGGCCACATAATCCCAAATGCTTCTTCTCGTTTGCGCATCTAATCCGAGTGTTGGCTCATCCAAGAATAGAACCTTGGGATAGTGCATCAATCCTCTCGCAATCTCGAGTCTACGTTTCATTCCACTGGAGTACTTCTTTACAATCATATCGGCTCTGTCGTAAAGGTCCACAAGCTTGAGAACCTCAGCGATCCTCTCCGATCTCTGCCGTCCTTTCAGGTCATACATCCTAGCATGGAAGTCTAGATTCTCGCGCGCCGTCAGTTCATCGTCCAATGCAGGATCTTGGAATACAATGCCTATGCTACGCCGTACACCATCTGGATCTTTGATCGTATCGTGGCCATTCACAATGGCTGTACCCGAAGTTGGTTTCAACAATGTGGAAAGCATCTTAATAGTCGTCGTCTTGCCTGCTCCGTTTGGACCAAGAAGGCCGAAAATTTCCATTCGTTTAATGTCAAAACTGACGTTGTCAACAGCTTTGAATGACCCTTCGAAGGTTTTTGTTAGACACTCGACATGTATGACAATTGAATCATTCAAATCAGATCGCCAAAGAAGTTGGTCTGAGGCCATCGGATCACGATGAATGCAGCCAATAGTTTGAGCCGAATTAGTTCGGTAATCCTGCACTATCTAAACCTTGGGGAAGGCTCTTCTCCACCAGGATCAAGTCAGGTCACACCCCACAACGGAAATATGGTCAAATCGATGGGAACGACTTAGCGGTCGAAAGGATAGAAAACCTACTGAATTGCGCCAGGGATCACAGGATCGGAAAACCTTGATTGAACAAGAAAGGGGCTCAGAAAACGATCGACAAATGAACCATGGGGAAGCTATGTAGTGACTGTGCATCCAGACGGAAGCGACTTCTGAGCTGATCAAGGAGGATAAGATTGGGAACTGACGAGCCCCGTTAGGTAGAGCTGTCTGCACGTCGCGGAACCGACTCGGCGGTTCACCACTCGTTAGACTATAGCATTTCTATCGTTGTAACTATGATCTTTTTCGAAGCCTGATCGAATGATAAATGAAAGCTATAATGAACCAGAAAACCATGTCATAGACTAGATAGTCCCACTCTATGGTATACGGGGCACTTGGATAGACTACTCGACTGACGAGTCCCCAAGGAACTCCCCAATAAGATTTCCCCAACAGAGGTGGCGGCAGAGGCGCCAGCCATTCTATTCCCACGTATCCAAGTGCAATCTGAACTACTGGGAATACTGTCGTTAGACCGATCGCTGATCTAAGACTCTTGGAGATTACTTTCCACCATTCCATGCCATGACCACAATCCAGAATCGCAATACCATCTATGAAGATTGATAAATAAAGACTGGTCCTGTTACCCCGTCTGCTGGAATGACTACGAAATACGTGCATCAACGTACAGGCGTAACAGGAAACCGAGTTCGGTTTCTGTCAGATAGCGCTACTTGGTGAACTTCATTACTTTCGTGCCACATGCTGGACAAGCAGACTTGAGAAGGGGTCTGCCTTTCGTCGTTATCCCGCGTTGCACGTTTGTATCCTCAACGGCGACTTTCTTTCTACATTTTAGGCAGTACATATCTATCATAGATTGTTCACCTCAAGGCGCACTTTGTCAATAGTGCATATCTACCCTGTTGACGCAAAGGTGTCAAAACCGAGGAACAAAATGACATGATAATGACAACCCTCAGAAAAAACTGAAAAACGAGCCAAAAATGCAACTAATCGGCGAATCCTGCAGTGGTTCATGAACAACTCTTGATGAGTCAACCAATCATCTTGACTGCAGATAGAGGCCTTACAGCAACGACCTGCTGATTTACGAGAAACTGTGGAAACTCGCCTCGAAGAACTGATATGAGATTCCTCGCAGCAACCTCAGACATTTTGGAGCGCGCTTCGGTAGTTGCACTTGCAATATGAGGGGTCAAGACAACATTGTCCAAATCTGTCAATGGGTCATTTGAATCCACAGGCTCTTTCTCGAAGACGTCCAAGCTAGCTCCAGCAATCCACTTTTCCCGAAGAGCCCTGGTAAGCGCAATCTGGTCTACAATAGATCCTCTGGATGTGTTTATCAGGTAGGCCGTTCGCTTCATTTGCCTCAGCTCCCGCTCACCGATTATATGTCTAGTCTCTTGCGTAAGAGGGACATGAATAGTCACAAAATCGGATTCTCCAAGAAGTTTCGCCAATGGAGCGAATTCTATGTTCAACTCCTCTTCTTTTTCTTGCTCGGCACGGGTCCTGCTGAAGTAGAGTACTCTCATTTTGAAGCCCCTGGCACGCTGGGCAACATCTTCACCGATTCTTCCAAGGCCAACTATTCCGAGCGTCTTTCGAGGGAGGTCTAACCCAAGGAATTGTGTAGGGCTCCACTGAGTTTTCCATTTTCCATTACGCAAGTATCGATCGGCTTCTACCACACGCCTACATATGGCCATCAGAAGTGCCCATGTGAAATCAGCTGTTGCCTCGGTCAGTACTCCTGGAGTAAATGTGACGTACACACCGTTCTTCGTCGCGGTTTCGACGTCGATATGATCGTAGCCAACGCTCATTGAACTTATGACCTTGAGGTTAGATGCCGAAGCCAACAGATCAGCGTCGATTCTGTCAGTGAGCAGACAAAGAATACCATCTGCATCTTCCGTTTTCTCAATCAAGAGGTCTCTTGTGGGAGGAGCTTCTTCAGGATTGATCTCCACGTTGCAGGATTGCTTCAGTAGTTCGATCCCAGGGGGTGGCAACATTCTAGTAACGTAAATCTTAGGTTTCAAAGTTCATTTCCCGCGAGACTGTTCTCGGGTTCGGAATTACAACCTTTCTATATAACTACGAGACCAAGTAGACTTGTACAGCAAGATACTGAGGGCGCAGTGATGTGTCCGATAATCAAGAACAGGGATACACTTCTCGGTAACTCTAGGTCGAAAAGAGATCTTGGAGCAAGAAGGCTTGTTTTGCTTAGCCTGGAAGCCGCTCTTAAGGGATCGGATCCAGCCGTGATCATGAAATCAAACCTGAGGATTAAGGGATCAAACTTGACAGTAAAGAGCAGAAACTACGATCTGTCTAGGTTTGAGAGAATCCTGGTTGTGGGCGGAGGAAAAGCTGGAGCATCCATGGCAATGACCCTTGAGCAGCTTCTGAACGATAGGATAACCTGTGGCCACGTGAACATCCTGCGAGGAACAAAACCACGGCATCCACCTCAAAGAATCATTCTAAATGAAGCATCGCATCCGATTCCAGACATGGAAGGCCTTAAAGGAGTTGCAAAGATCTTGGAGATATTGCGCAATACGACTAGCCATGATCTTGTCATTTGCCTTTTGTCAGGTGGCGGTTCGGCCCTGATGCCTTATCCGATTGCGGAGGTCAGCCTCAGGGATAAACAACTCACGACACAAATCATGTTGAAAAGCGGAGCAACGATCAATGAACTGAATTGCGTCAGGAAGCATCTGTCACTTGTGAAAGGGGGGGGTTTAGCCAAGGCAGCATTCCCAGCCACAGTCTTGACATTGATACTGTCGGATGTTGTAGGCGACCCGTTGGACACCATAGCTTCAGCTCCCACTTTTCCGGACTCAAGCACGTTTGCGTCTGCGATATCAGTTCTGAACAACAGAGGAGTCTGGAGACTCCTGCCAGAAAGTGTTAGAAGGGCCCTCAAGACCGGAGCAGATGGGAATATACCTGAGACTCCTAAGGAAGGTGACAAAGTCTTCCGGAAAGTAACAAACATTATCATCGGAAATAACCGAACAGCCTGCATGGCAGGCTGCAGAACACGCAAAAGAAATGGGAGCAAAAAGCATCTTTCTGACGTCACTGTTGGAGGGAGAAGCAGAACATGTAGGAACGGTTGTGTGCGCAATCGCGAGAGAGCTCCAAGTGAACAATGGCAATTCAAAGAGCCCGATAGTGGTCGTTATGGGCGGAGAAACCACAGTCACGGTAACTGGAACTGGACGCGGTGGACGTAATCAGCAGATGATGCTTAGCGCTTCTCTCAAATTGGGTAAGTCTGAAGGAATCGCGATCGCTTCAATGGGGACGGATGGCTTGGACGGAAACAGTCCTGCAGCAGGTGCAATTGTTGATGGAAATACCATTCAAAGAGCCGACAGACTTCATCTGAAACCTGCCGATTTGCTTCGTGACAACGATTCGTACAAATTCTTCAACAGTCTACATGATACGATAGTCACTGGTGCGACAGGAACCAACTTGAACGACGTGACGATTGGAGCAATAGTACGAAGCAAGTGAGTCTTACGTGAAATCATCTCTTAGAAATCTTTTTGCAAAAACTAGAGTGCACTCTTCTAAAGAGAGATACTTTGTCGTAAGTTTGAGTGGAAGTTCCAGTGTTGGCGATCTTTTTTCAAGGCTTCGACCTTTTGCGTCTATCACATTCGAGAAAGACGAGATTTCAATAGTGTTGAAAGAAGAAGAATGGAAAAAACAAATGCGATTCTATGAAACAGCGAAGGTTGGAGGCCCATATCGACTAATCACCTTCAATGTTCTTCTAGATCTAAGTGTCTGCGGTTATTTTGCAGTAATTTCTAGATTACTGGCAAAGGCTGGAATAAGCATCTTGCCAATGTCAACGTATTTAAGAGACTATCTTCTTGTTCGTGATGCAGACAACAGGAAGGCTCTCGCGACGATAAATCGCTTCTTGAAGAATCAACGTACGAGGAACACCAAACAACCATTGTAGGGTCATCTATTAGTGTCGTTCTAATTCAGATATGGCCTCTTCAATGTTGAGGGGCAGTGATTCTGCCCACGTGAAAGTTAAAGTATTGTCGCGTAGGCTGATGATTGTTAGTCTTCATCCGGGTTGGAGTATTCTTTTCGCTATCGCTTTTCCAAGGTCTCTGGCTTTCTGCAGATCTTCGCCTTTCGGTTTGCCGCGAGCCTCAACGGTGCCCATAACCTGAAAGTTGATTGCCTCTAGTTGTTTCTTCACTTGGGTTACTGCTCCCCCACTCCACCCATAGTCTCCGACTATTCCAGAAATTCTATTCTTCATTCTGGTCAGCTTGAGGAGTTCGAGAAACATGACTACGGGAGGAAATGGAATACCATCCATTGTCGGGGTCCCTAGAACAATTCCAGCAGCGTCCAATGCATCACTCACTACGTAGCTGGAATCCGTTGCTGAGAGATCGTAAAGTGAGGTTTCAATTCCCTCTGAGAGAATCCCTTTCACCATTTCTTTGGTTAACGCCTCAGTGTTGCCGTACATTGTTCCATACGCAGCTACAACCTTCGGAGTCAATTGGTTGTTTGCCCATTTCCGATAGGGTTCGATTATTTGATTTGGGTGACGATGTATTGGTCCGTGGCTTGGCGCTATCATGTTCACGTTGAAACTGCTCACTTTTTCCACGGCTTTCTTGGCAGCTGCTACCTGACCGTAAGGCGCCATGATTATCGTGTAGTATCGTTTCGCTTCTGGCAGTAACGATGCAACCTCGTCTGCATACAATTTCGAAGTTGCAAAGTGAGCCCCAAAAAAGTCGCATGGGAAGAGTATCCCGTCAGGTTCCAAGAACGTGAACATTGTTTCTGGCCAGTGAAGCCAAGGTGCATCGATGAACTTGAGAATCTTGCCTGAGAGATCTATCGAATCCATATCCTTGACTGTTCGAATTCGACTTGGGTCAACCTGGTAGAACGCTTCAGCAAACTCTCTACCTTTGATGCTTGTGACCAGAGTAGAACTACGCGCCGCATCGAGGAGTCTGGGAATGCCTCCTGCATGATCTGCTTCAGCGTGATTCATTATTATGTAGTCGATCTTCTCAGGATTCGTAATTTGACGTATGTTTTCCAGAAGCTCATCCTCGAAGCCCGGTTGTGTTGTGTCTACTAGAGCTATCTTCTCCTTTCCTCTAATGAGGTAGGCATTATAGGAAGTACCGTAAGGCAGACTGAAGACGTTATCGAATATTCTTCTGTTCCAATGCTTGACTCCAACAGAAAACACAGTGGGAGCTATCTCATGTATCTGCCCCATTCATCATCCCTTCGAAACACATTATTCGATATGGTCTGCAAGAGGGGGGTTTGGATTCTATTTAATCTACCGTGCAGGACAGTTTCAGTTTGTCTTTGCTGAACCGACCTTGCATACTGGAGGAGGCTCTCTTTTGTGGCGAGATTGAATAATCATGTTGCAGAGTTTCCCCACTATCTCTCGGGGAACACCCAGCTCTCTAACGATCTTGTCTTCATCGTAACGCTTCTCAACTCTACAATACAGAACTCGGTCGATAACATCGTAGCCCACACCGATCTCACCTTCGGCTGTTTGGTCCTTTAGTAGTCTTGGCGCAGGTGCCTTTGTCCATATCCTTTCGAATAGCCCGATTTTCTCCGCAAGATAACTGACCTGAGACTTATACAAATCTCCAATTGGCAGAAGATCCACGCCGTGGTCACCGTATTTCGTGCAGTAGCCAAGTAGAAGTTCAGATTTGTTGCCAGTTCCGAGAACCTGGGCCTTGCCTAGAAGGTTAGCGTTCGCGTAGAGAATTATCATTCTCACCCTTGCCTTCACGTTACCGTAGGCTACTGGTGCAATCAGCTTCCCGTTGAAATCTTTCTCCAGAAGTCGAGGCACCCGATTTGCGATTGCTTCAACTATTGGAGTAATTTCTATTAGCTCATTCTTAATTTCAAGAAATCTTGCTAGTTTCAACGCGTCCTCGATATCTTCTTCGGGTGTGACGCCGTGTTCGGGCAGAATATATCCATACACGTTGTCCTTTCCTAGAGCTTTGACTGCAAGGGTAGCGGTGACGGAACTATCCAGGCCACCTGACAGACCTATTACTCCTCTCTCCGTATTCGTATTCCTAAGATGATGCCTGATTCCATTCTGAATATCTTGACAGGCACTCTCCCACATGAACTCAAGCTCATTTGGAAGGACCAATCTCATGCCATTCTCATCTCCTCGCTTGTGGGTGGATAGCCATCTCTTTTCGTTCGTCCCGGAGCACGGGGTAAAGTTGCCTGAGCACTTTCAACATGTAGAGATCTATGTCAACTCTCAAGGCTTTTTTCATTTTGCCTAGCCCCGACTGTTCTCACTGGATCTGCAAAGCTCCAGATTCCGGCCAGGTATTAAAAACATTACAATATCTCGGCCAGACAGAGGGTAGACTCCCGCAAAGTTGGTGAACCGGGAGGGCTGATTCTGCAACACAAACGCAAGATCGAGAATGCTTAATTTGGTTAAGCTTCTTTCGAAAGTTTCTTATAGATCCGATAATCGAAATGGCGAAGATAGCAACCTTATGTAAGAATTCAAATGAACGAGGTCAAGTTCGATTGAACAGAATACTTGTTACCGGTGCGATTGGCCAGATTGGAAGTGAACTTGTTCAGGCACTTCGAGAGAAATACGGAAGAGACTCTGTACTAGCGGCTGGGCATGTCACCAAGCCGACCAGAGAATTCCGTCAGTCAGGGCCATTTGTATACCTCAATGTCATGGATCGCGAGCAGCTTGGGAAATTGGTGGTAGATGAGGATGTCGATACAGTATTCCATTTGGCTTCAATCCTGTCAGCGGTCGGTGAACAGAATCCTCAGCTATGCTACGAGGTGAACATGGGCGGATTGTGCAACATTCTAGAGGTCGCGCGTAGACACAAGTTGGAACGTGTCATTTGGCCCAGTTCAATCGCAGTATTCGGTGCAGGAGTCCCACGTAATAATGCACCAAATGATACTGTGCTGTTGCCCAAAACAATGTATGGTATTACAAAGGTGTCCGGTGAATTACTTTGCGATTACTACTTTCGGAAATATGGCGTAGATGCTCGCTCTGTTCGTTTTCCTGGCATTATCAGTAGTGAGACACTGCCGGGTGGGGGTACAACTGACTACGCGGTGGAAATCTACTACGCAGCGGTTCAAGGCAGACACTATGCATGCTTTGTCCGCGAAGACACAGTGCTGCCAATGATGTATATGCCAGACAGTATCAAGGCCCTTCTAGATATCTCCACAGTAGATAGCTCAAGACTGAAGCATCGGGTTTTCAACGTAACTTCAATGAGTTTTTCTGCCGGTGAGCTCGCTGCGTCCATAAAGAAGGTGATTCCCGAGTTTACTTGTGATTACAAACCCGACTATCGGCAGGCCATAGCAGATTCTTGGCCGATGTCAATGGACGATTCCGCTGCCAGAGAGGAATGGAACTGGAAACCCATGTTCGATCTTCCCAAGATGACGGAAGACATGATTGAAAAGCTACGACGAAGACTCATAAAATAGGAATATGTCTCTTGCACAAATTGGCAAAGCAATAGTTAAGATGATCTTCATCTCTCTTCCAGTACTCTCGAAAACTCCCAAAGCGTAGTCTAGATCGCTCTGTGTAAGACCTGAATTCATTATCGTGCGTATCCGAGCTTTTTCCTTTGCAACCATTGGATAGACTATCGGAAATGCAAAGACCCCTTGTTCAAACAACTTCAGCCTTGTATTCTTGCAAGAAAGACAATTACGTTACTATCTCACGACGAATTCGCAGTTCATCTCTTCTGCAATTCTTCTACACTCAGAAATATCCACGCTTGTGCCTCCCACAACGGACAGCCTCACCTTGGAAATGCGCTTCTTGCATTCTCTTGCAAATTCGAGAACGGCACGGTAGGCATTCGGAAATGCTGGGTTACAGAGTAGATCATATTTTTGCTCATTCTCAGCGTTCAAACTTATCGAGATAATGTCGAAGCCTGCTTCTTGAAGTTCCTTCGTTACGTTACGAGACTTGTATCTGAGTTGAGCTTGACCGTCAGTATCGAGTCTGATCTTCATGTACGGATAAGCCTCCTTCATCCTTCGGGTTAGACCCAGGACTAGGTCAAGCCTAGTCGTTGGTTCTCCAAATCCGCACCAGACGACTTGCCTGTCAGTTGGTCGGATTTCCTTTTGGAGTTCATCCCAGACTTCTTCCTTTGTCGGTTCGCTATCAAGGTTCAATACGTATCCAGACAGACCTGAAGTGAACTGTCTCACGCAGAACGTGCACCGGTTGGTGCAGCAGTTGGTTGGATTTATGTAGACGACGCCTGGACTTGGATCATATCGATAGACGATTGATCCCTTAGCTGTTTGGATAGACGGATTCAATTAGTGCTTAAACTCCCATTTGTGAAATGCGATTGCTCAACGACCACTTGTACTTTATGTTTCTGATCTTGTGGCCAATCGATGGCTATTACAAGATTTATAACGCTGTAACCATCTGTGCCGCCCATTGGAGAGAGAACGTAATGACGAGACCCATCAGAGTGACATTCTTGACATATATCATTCTGCTGATCATGTTTACTTACTTTGGAGGGCATCTTGCATCAGGACCACCTTCCGTCAGTGCCGAATCTTCAACAACCTTCTTCTATCACAATCGCTCGCTAGTCTTTCGCAACGAAAACGATTCAGTATTCATCTACGAAAATGCCGATCTGGAACCTCCATCAAGTACTGAACCTACCACGACAGCCCTAAGATGCTACGTTATGCGTCAAATCCAATACATATCCACGACCATCATCGGATACCTAGGACTTTTACAGTGGGCCACGCCACCGCTATCCCAAGATTATGCTGCCGTTGGCATAGCCACCATGCACGTCTGGCTGAGCAGTGATGATGCGAATCCACAAATTTCTGGGTATGGCATGGCAATCTATGATCAAGACGAGAATGGCAATATTCTCAGTGACGTCTTCTACAACTACAATTACGTCGACGGAAAAGCGCTCTCGGCACAACCGACGGCATATAGCCTGACAGTAAACGTCAACCATGTCTTTCTGAAAAACCATAGGGTGCTTTTTCAAGTATTAGTTGGATCAACAACTCAGGGATGGAGAGCAAATGTGTATTTCGATAGCTCAGACAGGGACTCTGGAGCAGTTGTTCCCGGAAATGCTGTTGTTGTTCCTGAGTTTGGAAAAAGAAATTTGATCCTAGTAGCAACGGCCGCCTTAACTATGTTACTCCTTATTTCAAAAAGAATAGTACGCAAAAGGCACGTAGCTAGAAGCTAGACGTAGCTTTTGAGCTTCGTGGCGATGTATTCTTTTGGAACTGCACCAGTTATCGTGTCGACAAGTACTCCATTCTTCATGACAAGTAGTGTTGGGATGCTCATTATTCTATAACGCGCCGCCGTGGCAGGATTCTCGTCTACGTTCAGTTTTCCGAATGTAACCTTTCCCGCAAACTCCTTTGCGAGTTGCTCAATAACCGGTGCGATCATTCCACAAGGACCGCACCATTCAGCCCAACAATCTATCACCACCACGGGCTTGCTCTTTACGAAGTCCTCGAACGTCGAATCCGCTACGGCCATAGGCGTGTCGGCGGAATCTGCATCCGGAATATTCTTGGCCATTAGATCGCGCATCTTCCTAAGTCGAATCTCTTCAAGCTCATCCAATTTGACGTCACCAGACTTGCAACAACACTATCTCGCTTACGGAGTAGGCAGCTCATACACCCATCACTTCATGTCAGGACCATGTTTTCCCTCATGATAACGCTTTCGTGGTTTCTGTATCCTAATATCTTCTCTATTTGATCAGTATGCTTCCCCATTATCTTCTCTAGTTCTTGGGAGGAGTATTCCACGATCCCCTTAGCGATCTCTCTGCTGCTGAAAGTCACGGATACCACAACACCGGGATCGAATCTTCCTTCAACTCCTAGAATTCCTGTTGGAAGCAGGCTTCCACTGTGACGAAGAGCGTCTTTTGCGCCTTTGTCAACCTTGACTACGCCGTGGATTCTTGAAAATTTGATCCATCTTTGTTTGTTAGTGTAACGTGATTTCGAAGCTTTGAAGAGGGTTCCAAGCCTTTCCCCTCTGAGAATTCTTCCAACAACATCTTTCTCTCGAGCGTTCGCAATCACCATGTTGCAGCCAGACTTCATCGCTATCTTGGCTGCTTCGATCTTTGTTTTCATTCCGCCTTTGCTCCTCCATGAGCCAGGATCACCGCCGACCTGTTCTATAAGTGAGGTTATCTTGTCTACTTGAGTTATCAGTCGAGCGTCTTTGTGTCGAGGGTTCTTATCGTAGAGTCCGTCGACGTCTGTAAGGAGCACAAGCAACTCGGCGTCCACCTTCGATGCAACTAGTGCTGAGAGCTTATCGTTATCCCCAAAGGTTTCTTCAATCTCATGGACCGATATCGGGTCATTCTCGTTGATTATCGGGATGACACCTTGTTTTGCAAGGATCTCCATTGAGTTTCTTAGGTTGACATATGTTCTCCTGTTTGAGAAATTCTCGTACGTTAAGAGTATCTGTGCAACCTTCAATCCATGTTTTTTCAGAGCCTCACGCCATGTCTCGATGAGGATGCTTTGGCCAACAGCCGGCAGCTCCCTGTCTCGTGGGTACGTCTCTAGGTGTTGTCTCTAAACCCAGCTCCTTCACACCTGACCCAACCGCTCCCGAACTCACTATGATAACTTCGAGCCCCCGTCGTGTCAGATAGTAGATTTGGCGGGCTATTTGTTGCATGTATTTCATGTTGAGAGAACCATCATGCTTTGTCAGAACGGATGTTCCTATTTTGACAACGACTCGTTTGACACCAAGGAAGTCTCGCATGTCCATGTCACTCTCACGATTCAGTTTCTATGAAGGCCGACAGATTTTTCTAATTTCTTATGAGTGAAAGATTTCGCGTTCTCTCCCATGTATGAAGCCACTACTTGACCGCTCCCCAACACTACATACTTGTACGTTACTAGACCTTCCAGGCCCACAGGCCCCCTTGCATGAATCCTCTCGGTACTTATTCCCACCTCGGCGCCGAAACCAAATCTGTACCCGTCGCTGAATCTTGTTGACGCATTGTGCAGAACGACTGCCGAATCTACCTCTTGGAGGAATTTGTGAGCATTTCTCTCATCTTGAGTTACTATTCCATCGGTATGGTGTGAACCGTATTGGTTTATGTGGTCTATAGCCTGTTCAAGTGAATCTACAACTCTTATTGAAACAATGAGATCGAGATGTTCTTTTCTCCAATCCTCGGTCGGGGTAACCAAGTTCGGGAGTATTCTCCGGGTCTCCGAGTCGCCTCTCATTTCCACATGCGCATCTTTGTATCTCTGAGCCATTCTGGGAAGGAAACTTCTGGCTATGTCTTTGTGTACAAGCAGTGTCTCCATTGAATTGCATGCGGCCGCATATTGAACTTTCGCGTCGTAACAGATTTCCACAGCCATGTCGAGATCTGCATCTGCATCAACGTACTCGTGGCAGATGCCCTCTGTGTGGCCGAGGACAGGGATTTTGCTGTTCTCCTTTATGTACTTCACAAGTAAGCCTGAGCCTCGAGGAACTAGTAGGTCCACATATTCGTCCAGCTCCAAGAGCTTCTCGACTGCTTCTCTTGTCTCAATAAGTTGCACTGCATCCACTGGAATCTCATTGAAAGACTGAATTGCCATCTTTATGAGTTCCACCAGGAATTGGTTAGTCTGCGCGGCTTCTGAGCCACCCTTGAGGATGACTGCGTTGCCGGATTTCAGGCATAACGTAGCTATCTGAACCAACGCGTCAGGCCTGGATTCGAAAATCGCTCCAATGACTCCTATTGGGCATGTAACTTTGTAGAGTTCAAGTCCTCTATCCATCTCCCTGGCAAGCAAGACCTTTCCAACCGGGTCATCAAGCAGGACAAGCGAACGCAGTCCCTTTGTCATTTCATTGATCTTTGTAATATCGAGTTTAAGGCGTTTGACAAGAGGCGGTGGTAGCCCAGCTTTGACGGCATTTTCCACATCCATCGCATTGACCTGTTGAAGGTGGGCCTTTTTGCTATCAATTCTTTCAGCTACCGCTAACAGGACCTTGTTCTTGGTCTCACCGCTAACATTGCCCATTTTCAGGGCCGCCACTCTAGCACGCTTTGCGACTTCCACTATGTCCAACGCGAATCCCTTGCGAAAGTAACGTCTGTTTAGCTAGAGTATTAGATTAAAAATGTTGAGTTCTTTTTCAGGGGGTGCAAGTCCCATCCATTGGAAACAATGCCTTCACTATGTTCAAAATGATCGGTGTTATTCGGACCAATAGCGATTTATGCCAGCAAATCCGAAACCCAGAGTGTGGGAAAGCAATGGTTCACCACTTTTTCCCTCCCAAACCAAAGAATGAACCCGTCTTGGCCTACAGCCCCGATTCTGAAGAGAGGAAACATCTCAAGAAAGCTTTGGACGAGATATTGAATCATCCTCCTGTTGAGATACCGGTGGTCATCGGACGAAAAGAGATTCATACAAAGGAGAGGATGACTAACGTTTGTCCTCATGACCATAAACATGTCCTGGCAAGCGTTAGCATTGCCAATGAAGATCTAGTGAATGCTGCTATCAACAACGCTCTAGAGACAAAAGGCCAATGGATGGAGATGTCATTCGAAGATAGATCTCTGATCTTTCTCAAGGCCGCCGAACTGCTTTCCAAAAAGTACAGATATAGAATGAATGCTGCCACGATGTTATGCTTGAGTAAGAATGTATTCCAAGCCGAAATTGATTCTGCTTGTGAGCTAATTGATTTTCTTAGGTTCAACGTAGACCACGCGGGCTCAATTGTACATGGTACAACCATTTTCACCGGAAGGACAGCTTAACAGGATGGTCTATAGACCCTTGGAAGGCTTCGTGTTCGCTCGCCTCACCTTTCAATTTTGTAGCCATTGCAGGCAACCTGCCGACTGCGCCGGCTATCATGGGAAATGTTGTCGTCTTCAAACCTGCTTCCTCGGCAGTGTTCCCTGCCTACATATTCTATACGATTCTACAAGAGGCGGGGCTTCCTCCCGGAGTGATAAACTTTGTACCTGGGCGAGGGGCAACGGTGGGAAGAATTGTTCTGAAGCATCCGAAACTCGGAGGGATTCACTTCACAGGAAGCACAAGCACTTTCTATCATATGTGGAGGAAAGTAGGAGAGAACATTGAGAACTACTTCTCTTACCCGAGACTAGTAGGGGAGACTGGAGGCAAGTGTTTCATTTTCATTCACTCTTCAGCGAACATAGAAGCTGCGGTGACTGCAACCATAAGAGGAGCTTTCGAGTATCAAGGGCAGAAGTGTTCAGCAGCGTCCAGAGCCTATTGTGCATCTGACTTATGGCCGAGGTACAGGGAACGACTATTAGAAACCTTAAGGGACGTGAAGATGGGCCCTCCGACAGACTTTCAGAATTTTGTTAACGCTGTGATAGACGAACAGGCCTTTGATAAGATCGTTGGATACATCGAATATGCAAAGAAACCGAATGAAGCCGAGATAATTTTCGGGGGCAAAGCCAACAAAGAGAAAGGTTACTTTGTTGAACCTACAGTAGTAACCACAATTAACCCAAAGTCTAGATTATTGGAAGAAGAAATCTTCGGACCGGTGTTGACAATCTACGTCTACGATCCAGGTAAATACGAGGAAACATTGAGGCTGTGCGACCAGACATCGCGCTACGGACTCACAGGAGCGATATTTGCTCAAGATCGCGATGCAATAATGAAAGCGCAGAGAATTCTGTGTTATGCGGCGGGTAATTTCTACGTAAATGACAAACCGACGGGCGCTGTTGTAGGACAACAGCCATTTGGTGGATCAAGAATCTCGGGAACAAACGACAAAGCAGGAAGTCCGTTGAATCTGATAAGATGGGTAAG
Source organism: Candidatus Bathyarchaeota archaeon (assembly GCA_963760485.1). Taxonomy (GTDB): domain Archaea; phylum Thermoproteota; class Bathyarchaeia; order 40CM-2-53-6; family CAVXDP01; genus CAVXDP01. The sequence continues at coordinate 96,683 of CAVXDP010000001.1, forward strand.
CCCTCAGGTGATTAAGGAGAATTTCAATCCACCTGTCAACTACGAGTATCCATTCATCCACAAGTCATAAACTTCAGAAGAAGCATGTTGTCATGTAGCATACCACAGGGGAATCGACCGATCCTTAATCGTATGTAACACTACAAATGTATTGGTTGCTTTCGTGAAGAAGAACCCGCCTCGAAAAAGGATTCAAATGGTAGCAGTTAACGCTTGAACTATGGCAGAAAGGAGTCTATTTCTTTTGAATGAAACGCTATTCGAGAAAATAATTCGTGAACACTGCGCCGAGGGCAACCCCATCCCAGGCGAAGAAATAGGCATACGAATTGACCAGACTCTCACCCAAGATGCAACTGGGACGATGGCCTATCTGCAATTCGAGGCCCTTGGGATCCCCAAAGTAAAGACGAAACTATCTCTGAGCTACGTTGACCACAACACGCTTCAAACTGGATATGAAAACTTCGACGACCACCTGTTCCTCCAAACTATCGCTTCGAAGTATGGAATGCTCTTCTCGAGACCTGGAAACGGAATATGCCACCAAGTCCACCTTGAAAGATTCGCCGTTCCAGGAGAGACGCTGCTAGGATCGGACAGTCACACTCCAACGGCCGGCGGAATTGGAATGCTGGGAATTGGAGCAGGTGGTTTAGACGTCGCGGTCGCGATGGGTGGTGGACTCTTCTATCTGAAAATGCCAAAGATAGTGGGCGTCGAACTATGTGGAAAGCTCAGACCTTGGATCTCTGCCAAAGACGTTATTCTCGAAGTTCTTCGAAGGCTCGGAGTAAAAGGTGGTGTAGGATGTGCCCTAGAGTACAGAGGAGATGGCGTTGAAGACCTGTCAGTTCCAGAGAGGGCAACCATTACGAACATGGGTACAGAAACTGGAGCCACGACATCGATATTTCCGTCCGACAAGGCAACTAAGAAGTTTCTGAAGTTCCAGAGGCGGACAGGCGATTGGAAACCACTTTCTCCAAGTAAAGACGCTGTCTATGATGACATCATTGAAATCAATCTAGATCGGATCGAGCCACTGGTCGCAAAACCGCATAGTCCAGGAAACGTTGCAAGGGTCTCGGACTTGGAAGGGGTGGAAGTTGATCAAGTTGCTATCGGGAGTTGCACAAACTCATCGCTTAGAGATATGTTGACAGTTGCTTCCATACTGAAAGGAAAGAAAGTCCATCCGAACGTCAGTCTCGTGATCTCTCCCGGATCGAGACAGGTTCTCGTTGAGATGGCCAGAAATGGCGCATTGGACCAGCTTCTTGAGTCAGGGGCAAGGGTTCTTGAAGCAACGTGCGGCCCATGTATAGGAATGGGTCAGGCACCCCCCTCGGGCGGCATCTCAATTAGAACATTCAACCGTAACTTCGAAGGCAGAAGTGGAACAAGGGATGCGGAGGTCTATTTGGTAAGCCCGGAGGTGGCAACTGCCTCCGCGATAAGAGGAGTCTTGACAGATCCTAGGAAGCTTGGAAGGCATCCAAGGATCCAACTTCCATTGGCAATCAGCATCGACGACAGCATGATTCTCAAACCCTCCGATAAGCCAGAAGCCGTCGAGATACACCGGGGCCCCAACATACGCCCACTTCTAACGAGAGGAGAACTTTCACAGGATATCTCTGGAGAAGTCTTGATCAAAGTTGGAGATAACATCAGTACCGATCACATCATGCCCGCCGGGGCCAAGATACTGCCCCTGAGAAGCAACATCCCGGCCATGGCTGAGCATGTTTTTGAATCAATCGATCCCACGTTTGTGAAGAGAGCCAAGGAAAAGAACGGTGGCATCGTTGTGGGAGGAGAGAACTATGGGCAGGGATCAAGCAGAGAACATGCTGCACTAGCTCCAATGTATCTTGGAGTGAAGGCGGTGATCGCGAAGTCCTTCGCTAGAATTCATGAGGCAAACCTAGTGAATTTTGGGATTGTGCCACTTACGTTTGTGAATCCGCATGATTATGAGAGTGCCCGACAGGGCGATGAGCTTCAAATCAAGAATATGAGAGGAGCACTCGAAGAGAATAGGGCTGTGTTGAATTGTCACAACGTAACCTTGGGGAAAGAGTTTGAGGTTACATGCAACTTGGGTGAAAGATTCAGAAAGATATTGGTAGCTGGCGGATTACTCAATTATACCAAATTGATAGGACAATAGAATTCAGAAACTGGTGAAGAGGAATGGAATTTGAAACATTGGAGATACCCTCGGAAGGAGAACGCATCGAATCTAGAGATGGAAGACTAGTAGTTCCCAATAAGCCAATCATCCCAATTATTGACGGCGATGGCGTTGGACCAGACGTTTCATCAGCAACAAAGAAGGTTGTAGATGCCGCTGTCTCGAAGGCCTACGGACCTCGCCGGAGAATAGTCTGGATGAAGATCTACGCTGGTGAGGAATCCTTCAAATTATTCAATACCTGGCTTCCAGACGATACGGTAAATGCGGTAGATTATTTCAACGTCACAATCAAAGGCCCTCTAACTACACCGATAGGTGGAGGTTTTCGATCGTTAAACGTTACTTTGCGACAGAGACTGGATTTGTATGCCTGCGTAAGACCAATCAGATTCTTCAAAGGAGTTCCCGCTCCGGTAAAGCATCCGGAACAACTCAACGTTGTGGTTTTCAGAGAAAACACCGAAGATGTTTATGCTGGCATCGAATGGGAGCAGGGGTCGGAAGAAGCTGTTAAGGTGATCTCCTTCCTTTCGGATGTTATGGGGAAGAAGGTAAGGGAAGACTCGGGGATAGGTATCAAACCGATCAGCGTGACTGGCACAAAACGTCTGGTTAGGGCCGCCGTCCAATATGCAATAGATCGGGGAAGAAAGAGCGTAACCTTAGTTCACAAGGGGAACATCATGAAGTTCACTGAAGGCGCCTTCAGGACATGGGGATATGAGGCTGCGAAAGAGTTTGGGGACCGAGTCGTAACTGAAGAGGAGGTTATCAACAACCACGACGGAAAAGTGCCTGAAGGCAAGATTTTGATCAAAGATAGAATCGCTGATTCCATGTTTCAACAGATCCTACTTAGACCAGACGAGTACGATGTGATCGCAACTCCAAACCTCAATGGAGACTATCTTTCAGATGCATGTGCAGCCCAAGTAGGCGGGTTGGGAATGGCTCCAGGGGGCAACATCAACTTCATGACGGGAAAAGCTGTATTCGAAGCCACTCACGGAACTGCACCAAAATATGCAGGGCTTGACAAAGTGAACCCAGGCTCCATGATCCTTTCGGCTGTTATGATGTTGGAACACATGGAATGGAATGAACCGGCGAGAATGATTGAAGACGCCATTGAAATGACCATAGGCCAGAGAAAAGTGACCTATGACCTAGCAAGACAGATGGAGCACGCTACAGAGCTGAAGACATCAGAGTTCGCCCAAGCCGTAGCAGAAAACATGCAATCCCCAAAGCTTTAGAACTCTAGTTGTATGAAAATCACCACCGGTAGGATGATGTGGATATGACAAATCGACCGAAAGTTGCAGTTATTGGCGCAGGCAACATGGGCGAGGCCATGATCGTAGGACTATTGAAATCAGGCGCCTATGATGCACAGGATATTCGTGTTGTCGAGGTTATGGAAAGCCGAAGAAAGTACATTACTGAAACTTATCACATAGAAAGTTTAGACCTTAAGAAAGCGGTGGCTTTCGCTGATGCACCAATCATTGCAGTTGAACCACGGCATCTTGAGGAAGTACTTGAACAGCTAAAGCCTGCGTTGACTTCAAGAAAGGTACTAATCTCCATTGTCGCAGGTATTATGCTGGACACCTATCAGAAACATCTTTCAAGGGATATTGCTGTCGTGAGAGTTGTTCCGAACGTTACGTGTATGGTCAGAGAAGCAATGATCGGCATCTGTCCTTCTCGGAACACCAGCAAAGAGCAACTGGAGACCGCAAAGTCAATACTCGGTCAATTAGGGCAGGTGTTAGTTCTCGATGAGAAGCAACTGAATTCCATTACAGGCTTCGTTGCCAGCGGCCCGGCGTATGTTTCAGTGATGATAGAAGCGATGGCTGACGCCGGCGTCAGACTCGGAATACCAAAAGACAAGTCCCTGGTTATGGCAGCTCAGACAATGCTGGGCACCGCGAAACTGGTTCTGGAGACAAAGGAGCATCCGGCCAAGATAAAAGATAGAGTGACTACTCCCGGAGGAATCACGGCTGAGGGCCTTCTGGAGCTTGAGAAAGGTGGACTGAGGGCAACAATAATATCTGCAATCAGTAAGGCCGCGGAAAAGACTGAGGCGGTCGCCAAACAGCCACACTAGATGCACAAAGAATTGGTGAGCGCTATCCTTGGCGCCGCTCTTTTTCTAGCTTCTTCCACCAAGCCGGAACTCGGATCTTTTCTATTCGATCCCAATAATCATAGGGCTTCAGGTCCAAGAGTGGTGTTCCATCATAGGCGTCTAGACCCCGTACAATTAGCGTGTTTCCGGTTCTCCTCAACAATCTGACTAAAGTAAGTGCAATTGCGTTGGGGCGAAAGCACGACCGCGTTGCAAAGACACCTTGCTCAGGAATAGATAGGCAATGCCTCGGATGAACCTTGAGAACCGTTCTGTCAAGCTTCTGCGTTTGATGCATCCAATATATCACAAAGACGTGTGAGAACCCATCAATCCCATCAAGCGCCTTCCGTAGCCTCCTATCGATCACCAACTGGGATATTGCGGTTCTGTGCTTCAATTCCTCCAGGTTAGATTCTGTTCGAACAAATCCTATCGGTCTTAATCGAATGGATCGTGCGAAAGCCATTGGACTTCGAGAAGAAATTGCGTCAATCGAGAGACATAAAGCGAGCTCTCAAGGAGCGCTTCGAGATTCTCTCCATTCAGCAATGATCCCTGGAATGTCGGATAGAGATCTAACAGTGGCGTCGGGCTCTATAGTTCTCCGATCTGTGACTTCACGCTCCAAGTATAGAGCTCTGGTCTTTAGTCTCTTAGCTCCCAAGATATCGGTATCCAGAGTGTTCCCGACCATAACAGTTGATTGGAGGCTGGATCCAACATGACTGATAGCTCTGAGGTAAATTTCTGGCCTAGGTTTTCTGAGACCAACTCCAGCTGAGCTTACGGTTGCTTTGAAAAAGTCGTCTATCTTAAGCCTCTTCATTATCTCAAGGACGGCCCAGTGGCTTCTAGCATTTGAAACCACCGCAAGGCAATAACCTTGATTCTTTAGAGTTGACAATGTACGGATCGTATCATCATAAAGAATCCAAGCTTTGATCTCTGGCTCGAAAAATTCTTGAACAAGGCTGTCGATCGTCCATGGTTGAGAACTTGCTATCCCGAGCCTCGCTAGAACCTCTTCCAGAACTCTGCTAGTCGTTGTCTCTATGCCAGTCTCCTGTGAGAACGAAGATAGCTCTGAGTGGACAGCTTGATAGATGTCGCTTAGTCTTCTGTAATCGATCTCAAGCTTACCCTCTTGAAGCGCCCTGTGTAGAGCTTGCACTCTAGCTTCTATGACGTCGGCTGCGGGTCTGTCTAGGTAAATCAGCGTCTCACCCAGATCGAATAGGATGGCTTTAATCAATTCGGGATTCGTAAGTCTTGAACACAGGGATAAAGATAACAATATCGTCGTTTGTACGGCCACAAAAGGACTTAAGAGTCATGTCGAAATGAGTCCAAGATCATCTGACGATAAGATGGATGAAGATTGATTTGATCCCTCCTCTTAGAATCAACATTTACCGATTCGTCATCTTGATTCTTGTCACTACTGTGCTTGTAAATCAGTTATCGCTAGTAGCTGTAACAAGGAGCATGTCATCCCAATTTCTTGATTCTTCATCCAAACAGACTAGCAACGGTGACTTCTATGTTGAATCTCATAAAACCAGGAGTGGCGTAAGTTCTGTTTCAATGTCAAGAGATGGAAAGTATGTGGCCGTTTCAGGAGATAGCTACGTCTCTCTACTGTACGGAAACACTGAGTTGTGGACCTTTCGAATCAACGATATTGTCAACTCTGTCTCTATCTCTGGTAATGGACGGTATGTGGCTGCTGGCACCGAGGGATCTAGAATATACATACTTGACAGTCGTGATGGAAAGGTTATTTGGGAATTTAGAACCGAAGGGCCAGTGCTGTCCATCATGATCTCGAGTGACGGTCGATACGTTGTTGCAGGAATATTCGAAGGAGTCGTGTATCTATTAGAAAGAGACGGAGGAAGGCTATTGTGGAGTTGCAGAGCTGGAAATATTACGGCCATACTATCAGTGGCGATATCAGATGATGGAAATCGAATAGTAGCCGGAAGTTCAAATAACAAGGTGATCTTACTTTCATCTGAAAGCTCAGTTCCCATGTGGACATATGAAACTGAAGACTACGTTCGATCAGTTGCCATATCATCTGATGGAAGATACATCGTGGCTGGAACAAACGATTTCTACGTTGATTTTTTCGTTGCAGACGAACGTGGTCCGCTATGGAGTTACAGAACTGAAGGCCCTGTTCGATCTGTATCGATATCATCCACAGGAAGTGAGGTTGCCTGTGGGAGCTACGACGGCCACATATACTGTTTTGACAGGTCCACTAGTATGCCGAAATGGACATATGATACTAGTGAGATGGTGCTTTCGGTATCACTCTCTAACGATGGTAGATTCGTGCTCGGTGGAGGTGCAAGTATGAAAGCATATGTTCTGAACGTTCCAGATGGAAGTTTGGAATATTCGTACGATTCTAGTTTCCTAATAAATTCCACATCAATGTCTGCAGATGGATCTTCAATGGTGATTGGAGGAGACACATCTACAAGGGTTTTTAGACGAATTGGCTGGCAAAACGAGTCATCAGTCAAATGGATTGACCAAGTTCTCATTGGCGTTGCCGCTTCTGTTCTATTTGCCACTGTAATCATTGTATTCTTGGCTAGAAGAAAGTTTAGACGAAGCTAGTTTCTTCGAATCGACATGTCACGAAGAAGGACCCGGAGATGAAGTTGGTACTGACTAGAACGCATTCTCGAGAGATCATAACCCACTCCAAGGAGACATATCCCATCGAAGCATGCGGGCTTCTTATTGGTATGAAACAGTTGGCAAAGAAGTCAGTTTCAGAAGTTCGAAAGGCACCTAATGTACTGAATTCAACATCGAGATACGAGGTGAGCCCAGAGGCTGAGCTTCAGGTGTTTCTGGACGCTGAGAGAATGGGACTTGAAGTAGTTGGAGTCTACCACAGCCATCCATACTGGACAGCTACACCATCAAGCGTAGATGCAAGGCTCGCCTCTTTTCGAGATGCCTCATATGTGATCTACTCGGTCCCAGAAGACGTGATTGGCTCGTATGTCTGGAATGGAACTACATTTGAACCCGAGGAGATCGAGATCCAATAGCCACAGTCATTGTCCACTGACTGAAAAGACATTGATTGATGTTCCAACGAAAAGCAGAAATTCTATGGAGAAGAGTTGTTGGAGGGTATGGTAGATGCCTGCAGAACCAAACGAACTTATGAAGAAACTCGGATTCTCAGATAATGAATGCTCAATATACCTTACTCTAGTTTCGAGCCCTAAACCAATTCCAATTGATAGATTACTTGATACCTCAGGCATTCCGACATCCGCAGCAGAGCAAGCCATTCGAATACTTGCTGAGAAGGGAGCCGTAAGGACCGTTAGTAACGCCCTCGAAGCAGTTGATCCTCGCATGATGTTATCTCGAGTCTTAGAAGAAAAGCAGAAAGAGTTGGAACAGACTCTGCAGGGTTCATCTGACGCTGCATACGAACTGAGGAAGCTGCTTGTACCAAAGTACTCAGAGAGCAAGTTGGGCATTAAGCCTGAGGACATTGTAGAGCCTCTTGGAAGTATGGAGGACATGGAGCTTCGGACTGTGAGGATCATATCGAATGCTCAAAAGGAAATCAAGATATTCGCGGAATCCTTTGGATGGTACGAGAAAGTGAGAGAGGAATTGCTTAAAGCTCATGACAGAGGCGTCAGCGTATGCATCATGATGCTTCTGATGGATGAACAGTCCCAAGTACGTGCACGGGAACTCAGGTCGCTAGGAATCCAAGTGAGACATTGCGATGAAGAGTGGTATCCTGTTCGCGGGACTATTATTGATGATAGTGAACTCGTATTCCTAATATGGGCGACTAAGAAGAAGGGGGTGATCAACCCTGCCTCCTACCGCCCCCACTACACGAAGAATGCAGGGCTAATAAGGATCTTCTCAGACGCCTTCAAAACTAGATGGCGGGAATGCGGAGTGAAAACTGATCCGTAGACTGTAGTCTTCGATCAAACTTGGTACGGTCCTAGACTGTGCGAAAGTTATTTCGGTCTTGCATATAGTAGCCTCGGCTGCAACCCGATGCTTCGATATGTTGCCACTATTGCTTCTAGTGTTCTTTTGATATTTACATTGGGTCTTACATGAAACAAATGACTTGTACATTTGCAGTCCGAAGATCCGAAACCGCTTATGAGGACAACTTGGTTCAACTGATTTTCTAGATTCGAAGCCAATTTGCACTCCGATCTCTTCGCCGATTGGGAGTACACCACTGCCTTAATTGCGACTTTATTCGATCTGAGAAGATAGTCTATGTGCCAGAAATTTCTCTTGTGCTTTTTCAGATGCCTTGCTATTCGAGCCTCCAATGAGTTATCATACGGGCCCATTGCGGATCCTACATAGAGATACAGTCCTTTTCGAAAAGTGAATGCAGCCCTTCTGGTACGTACGGTCAGATTTCCTGCTACACAGATCATGAGTGTGTATAGACCCTTCATCCGATTCTACGCCGACCTAACGTGGAACGATGGCTTTCAGTTAAGTCTGACGAAAGCTAGAAACACTTACAAAGCATCTAGATTGATACAACATGGTCGACTGGGTATTCAAATGAAAGCGCTGGTACTTGCAGGCGGATACGCAACGAGGCTTAGGCCACTGAGCTTCACGAAACCGAAGCTTCTCTTTCCAATCGCAGGACAGCCTATGCTGGAAAGAACACTCAGTACTTTCGCGAGAATTGGCGTTGATAATGTCATCCTCGCAGTGAATTATATGGCAGATGAATTGAAAGCGTATTTTGGCTCCCACTACAGAAACATAAGGATTCAATACTCGCGTGAATCACAACCACTTGGGACTGGGGGGCCAATCAGACTTGCACGGAAACTCATCGGATCCAGAGATCCTTTTCTTGCAATGAATGGTGACATACTGTTCGATGGAAACCTCTCGAGCATGCTGGACAAGCATAAGAAGGAAGAGCCTGTCGCAACGATCGCTGTTCATGCCGTGGCTGACGCGAGCCGATTCGGACTCGTTAATGTCGATGATAGCATGTGGGTATCTAGCTTTCTTGAGAAACCATCGGGAGAATCCCCAGTCAAAGGACTGATAAATGCGGGAATCTACATCATGTCCCCTGCAATCTTCGATTACATTCCGCCAGGTAGAAAGATCTCAGTTGAGAGAGATGTGTTCCCAACCCTCGCCAAAGAAGGGAAACTATTGGGATACGAATTAGATGGGTATTGGACAGACATAGGCACGATCCACGATTACCTTGAAACGAACTTCTCATTTCTCAAGATGAAATCCTCGGATACGCCAATCATAGAGAAGTCCACGAGTGTTTCTAATAACGCAATTCTCAAACCGCCCTGTTTGGTCGCGAAGAATGCAGTAATTGAAGATAATGCAGTCGTAGGCCCTCTTACGGTTGTGGGAAGAGGTTCGGTAATCGAAGACGGCGCTCGTGTCGAGAAATCTGTTCTATTCGATGATACACGCATAGGGAAGAACTCAATCGTCTCCGGATCGGTAATAGGCGATGGAAGCAGATTGTTAAACGATGTGATACTTGGAGAGGGAACGGTGCTTGCGGCAGGAGTTACAGTCAGCGCTGCAGTAAGACTTGGAGGAGGCGTCAATGTATGCCCTCATAAACACATTACCCAGTGCATTTCTGGCCCAGCAAACATCTTGTAGTTGAATCGTTGGAGATGCGATTATGGAGATCCGAAGATTATTTGGAACGAATGGTGTGAGAGGAGTTGCGAACGTCGACCTTACACCCCAGTTTGCAATTGACTTGGGTGCATCAATAGGCACATTCTTTGATGGTGGAAAGTTGCTTGTCGCCAGGGACGGTAGAACGAGCAGCGTAATGCTCCTTGAAGCCACGATGGCTGGATTGATGCAGGCTGGTTGCAACGTTTTTGATATCGGGCTAGCTCCGACTCCAGCTCTCCAGTATTCTACGCGATCCAGTCGCATGGATGGAGGCGTCATGATAACAGCCAGCCACAATCCACCGGAGTACAATGGAATCAAGGTGATAGATAGGGACGGGATCGAACTCGAACGAAGAAAAGAGATTGAGATTGAGAGAATCTACTGTTCAAGAAGCTGGAAGCAAAAGGACTGGAGGAACTTGGGAATCAGGGCTTCCAGGACCGGTGCCCTAGACGAGTACAAGGAAGGAATAAAACAACATGTAACCGAGAATCGTATTCGTGGCAGCTTCACTCAAGGTTGTTGTTGACCCAGGCAACGGTGTTGGGGCACTTGTTACCCCATATCTACTACGTGAATTGGGTTGTAAGGTGTACACGATAAATGCGAATATTGACGGCGAGTTTCCTGGAAGACCATCTGAACCTGCAATAATAAATCTAGGTGGTCTTTGCGCAACCGTAAGGGCGTTTGGAGCAGATCTAGGGGTTGCACTTGATGGAGATGCTGATAGAGCAATATTCGTTGATGAAGCGGGTACTGCTCACTGGGGAGATAGAAGCGTGGCCTTGATTGAGAAGTTTTTTTTGCTTGAGAATAGAGGCGAGACAGTGGTAACTCCAGTAAGCTCCTCTACGGTGGTTGAGGAGATAGCTGAGGCCTATGGCGGCAAGATCGTCTGGACACCTGTGGGAAGTATCAACGTTTCCAGAACTATGGCTAAAATAAACGCGAAGTTTGGTGGAGAAGAGAACGGAGGAATTTTCTATGGCCCACACCTCGCCGTTAGAGATGGAACGATGGCCGCATCTCTTGTTCTGGACATAATGGCTAAGACTGGAAAACGACTCTCAACATTGCTGTCGGAGTTGCCCAGACACTATTCCTGGAAGAGCAAAGTTTCATGCCCAAACACTGCGAAGGAGAAAGTGCTGGAGAAGCTTAGAGATGAGACTGCTAAGCTTAAAGTTGAAACATTGGACGGCGTGAAGATTAGACTTAATGATAAGAGTTGGATCCTTATTCGCCCAAGTGGAACGGAGCCCATCTTTAGACTCTTTGCGGAAGCCAAGACTCAAGAAAGAGCGACTGCGCTCGTGGAAGAATACTCCCAAACAGTAAGCAGAATCGTAGAGAGCATGTAGTTGGCGGGGCTCGTGAAGCTGGATACTCTAGTCATCTGCGCAATTGCGGTACTATCTGCATTTCTTACGACGTACTTCTTGACGCCTAGAGTAGCCAAGAAGATGCTTGCTATCGGAAGAACTGGCGTTGATATTCACAAGAACTCCAAACCAGCGATCCCTGAGATGTGTGGTATCGCAATTATGGTAGGTACTACAGTATCAGTTCTCCTCATAACACTGATAGTTCCCAGCCGAGTAGCGGAGTATACATCTTTCTTGCTAGCATCACTTATTGCCGGTGCAGTTGGGATTGCTGATGACCTAAAGCCGCTGAGCCCTAAGCTAAAACCCGCGTTGACAGCTCTAGCCGGTATTCCGATGATCATACTCGGAACCTACTCGGCTCATCCGCACCTTCCATTTATCGGACCCCTACGTTTGACAATCATCTATCCTCTGCTCATTTTTTTCGCTTTAGCTGTTCCGTCGAATGCAGTGAATATGATGGATGTCTTCAACGGAGCCATGCCCTCAACATGCAGCGTAATATCGATTGCCACAGTCATCTTCCTCGTGCTCTCTGGAAGGAATGAAGAGGCAGTGCTGCCACTGGCTTTGCTAGGATCTCTACTGGCATTCTACGTTTACAATCGGTACCCAGCAAGAGTATTCGCTGGCGATGCTGGAAGCCTATTCACAGGAGCGGCTATCGGATGCATAGCCATGTTGTGTCGTGTCGAGGTCGCAACCGTCGTAGCAATGATGCCTCACATAATGAACGCCTTCTACGGCCTATTCTCCGTAGGTAGACTGTATGAACATCGGGAGGTCAAGTCGAGGCCAATAATGCTACGTGGAGATGAACTACTTGAAGCCACCAAGAGCAAATCCGCACCCGTAACTCTTACGAGATTGATACTTGCGCAGGGTCCCCTCAGCGAAAAGAAGATTGTTGATGCGATGATTGCATTAACAGTATTTTCATCTACCTTGGCAATAATCACTCAGCTACTGATACTATGGTGAAATTGAAATTGAGGGTCCTCTATATCGCTGGAATCTTCTTCATAGTCTGGTTGTCCCTGATCGCGGGCATGTTAATCATTAGATTGATGATTCCCATGGCTCTTCCAGGATCGGCTCACATAACTCTAGACGTAGCCAAGGCGGTAGTAGTTGTGTTGATGGTTGGACTCTGGTTGTATATTTGGAAATTCGTCTCTGACAAATATTTTGGCTGGGCCATGAAGAAACGAGGCGTCGAATTAGGTTAGATCAGCTTTTCGAATCTACTCTTCAGATTCTGTCAAATGTTTCACGATTATGGCGATAGGATCTTCCATGTTTTTCAAAAGTCTATGGGATGTCCTGCGATATTTCTTCAAGAAATATTCATCATACATCATTTTAGTGCATGCATTTGCCAAACGTCTCGAGTCGAGGCTTCTATAGACGAGCCCAACCCTAATCAAAAACTTCTCTACGATTGTTGGTTCTCCTGGGTAGATTGATATCGCTGGAGTTCCAAGAAGCGCAGCTTCAGCTGTCATAGTTCCTCCTGCTCCGACGAAGAGCGAACTATGTGCCACTAGACTGGGCCCATCGATAATGGATTCCGAAACTTTAACCCGCGTACCAAACTTATGCCATTTTCTTGTGGATTCTCTCCCGTAGCGGCCGACTATTACGATCTGTAAGTCTTCATTCATACCTAATAGATCTCGAACAACATTCTCCGTAACCGACCTTTCGGCCCTATTTACGCCGAGCAAATATGCGGCATGTTTCTCCTCGGGCCGGATGGTGACTATCGGCTTGTTTTCATCCAAGTTCAGTTCTTCAAGTATTCTTCGACTTGGTCGAATGCCTCTGACCCAGACCACGGGATCGAGAGCTCTGTATGTGATGATGTCACTGCTAGAGATGCCGAATTTTCTCCATGCATTTCTTGGAATGACCCATGGTGTGAAGAGGCGCTTTGAAAATGGCACGGACAGTCTTGACACGGCAATCGCGTGTGGAGAGTCACTTACGCAGTAGTGAGGGATAGAAAGACCATATGCAACCCTCGAAGCTTCCGGTGATGAAAAGGAAACTGCCAACGAAGGCTTAGTTTTCTCTACAAGTCTTGCAAGCAATGCAATTCTAAGTGTGCTTGCTCTCAATTTTCTGAAAAGTGAGGCACCTCCATGTTCGCCGACAATTTCTGCTTTGTAGCCTTTCATTTCCAGCATCTGGTTGACTTCTCGATAGCGCCTCGTTGTTAGGATGATTTCATGTCCAGTCTTCTCGAGCCGAGTAGCTAGGGGGCCCAAAAAGAGAGCTTGTTTCGGCGTGAGAACATCTATCCAGACTTTCAACGCTTATCGTCTCACTATTAGCATTCAACCATTCTGTTTGACCCATTTCAACATTTCAAGAATACGGAAGATATTCTTGATAAACGCTAAATAGAGCACAAAGATCAGTATTCTGCCCCTTCATAATCACTCTCAATACGCAAGTGATCTTTCTTGACAGAAGTCATGACACTCCCTGTAGCTGATATCAGGAAAAAAATAAGATCCGGTAGTCTTCCTGTTGCTGTTGTCGGATTGGGATGGATGGGCCTTCCGACTGTATGTCTCCTAGCAGATGCCGGAGCCAAGGTCATAGGCTCCGACACTAACCCGAGAGTTGTGGAGGGAGTGAACAAAGGAATCCCCACTCTTCCTGAACCCGGACTCCCTCAACTGTTGAAGAGACTCATCAGAGAAGGAAAGATCAAGGCAACCACAAGCACTGAGGAAGCCGTTCGTGACAGTGCCATAATATTCATCATAGTACCCACTTTGATAGATCGTCAGAAGAAACCAGATTACATGCCAGTGGAAAATGCATCTAAAGAAGTTGGAAAATCACTGCAAGAGAACAGCCTCATCATTTTCGAAAGCACATGTGGCCCAGGTGTGACAGAAAAGATTGTTAAGAGGACTATAGAGAAGCATTCGGGGTTGGAAGCTGGAGAGAAGTTTGGTTTAGCATACAGTCCGATAAGAGCGATGAGCGGCAGCGCACTCAAAGATCTATCTCACTATGTCAGGATCGTCGGTGGATTTGACAATAAAAGCCTGGAGGTGGCTTCGGAAGTTCTACGTACTTTCGTCCGAGGCGAGATTCATAAGGTGAGGGATTTGAAAACCGCTGAATCTGCAAAACTCTTCGAGACGATATACCGGGACACAAACATTGCTTTGGCGAATGAGTTTGCAATGTTCTGTGAAAAGATTGGAATAGACTATGCCGAGGTTATGAGAGGAGCAAACACTCAGCCTTATTCACATTTGCATTCGCCAGGGATAGGAGTTGGTGGTCATTGCCTTCCTGTGTACCCGTACCTCTTGGAGGCAGAAGCGAATGAAGTTGACGAAAACCTGAAGCTGATCAAGGTGGCTAGAGAGATCAATGATGGTATGCCCAAACACACACTTAGATTGGTCGCCAGTGGATTGAGAGCATCTGGAAAACCCGTTGCCAGATCACGAGTCACAATCTTGGGCATAGGCTATCGTCAGAATGCAAAGGAAATACGATTCTCACCCGCTATTGAATTAATCGAACTCTTGAAACGCAGAGGAGCGCGAGTAACGGTGTTCGATCCGAAGTATACGTCAACCGAGTTAAAGCAATTGGGTTACGAAACCAAGCCGACTTTGAAGATGTCAGTAGAGAAAGCTGACTGCGTAGTTTTGGCAGTTGCCCATGATGAGTTCAAGCAATTGAGAATAAACGACCTCCTCTCCGCGATGAACAAGCAACCGGTAATAGTTGATGGAGCACATACATATGATCCTACTGCTATAGAGAAGGCAGGCGCGGTCTATCGAGGGATTGGAACGGGAACCTGGACGAAATGAAGAAGCTTGGCGTCGCTGTAATAGGAACCGGCTTCTGGGGACGAAACCACGTTAGAGTTCTGAATCACCTCACAAATGCCAGAGTAATCGCTATCTGTGATACTAATATGAAACGTGCAAGGCAAGTCGGAACGAGATATGAGATTGAGTACTGTAGTAGCTTGGACGAGATTCTTTCTCGCAAGGATGTTGATGCTGCAACCATATGCACTCCAACCACGACCCACAAGGATGTAGCGGCTAAGGTCATAGATGCTGGAAAGGATGTTTTTATCGAGAAACCTCTTGCCAGTACAAGCCAGGAAGCGAGAGAACTAATTTCACTTGCCAGAAAGAAAGGGGTCCGTGTGGCTGTTGGCTTCGTTGAACGCTACAACCCCGCTGTAAGATACATCAAGAGGCTCATTGATGAGAAAAGGCTGGGCAAGGTCATCTTGATGATTGCACGGAGAGTTACTAGATGGCCCATGCGTATTGGAGACGTGGGCGTGACCAAGGACTCAGCCATCCATGACATAGACATAATGCGTTACCTCGTCGACAGCGACGTGAAAACTGTGTACGCGAGAACAGGAACCCTTGCACACAAGTTCGAAGACTTCTCCGAGATACTCCTTAACTTCTCTGGCGGAGAAGTTGGATTCATAGACGCAAACTGGTTGACTCCACGAAAGATCAGGAAACTCACTATAACAGGAAGAGAAGCTACGGCAACCATTGATTATGTGACCCAAGAAACTGTAGTTGAGAATTCGAAGAGGTCTGTCATGCCTAGAATAAAATGGGAGGAACCGCTTCGACTCGAGCTAGAGAATTTTGCAAAGTCAGTAATCGCTGGAAAGCAACCGTCAGCTTCCGGCGAAGACGGACTGAAAGCGCTTGAAGTCTGTGAAGCGGCTCTAAAGTCTGGTGTTACGGGGCAGGTCGTTCAGGTCAGTTCGTAAGAGAGATACTTTATTCGAAACTGTAGGTCACCTGAACATTTGCGGTTACTGTAAGCGGCCCTGGGATTATTGGCGTTGCTTGACTTACGTCTTTTTGGTAGCTATTCATAGGGATTGGGTACTCGTATCCCAAAGTTATGGATGTCGGACCAACAAGCCTTATGTTCAATGATTGAGCGATGGTTTTTGCTTTCGAATCTGCGTCTTTCACGGCTTCTTGAATAGCTTGGTCTCTCATTTGGGCTGACTTGCTTTCTGATAGAGTGAAGTATATGCTCTGGACCACGTTTGCTCCACCAACCACACCTATGTCAATTGTTTTGCCCACGGACGTCACGTCCGTCAGGGTAACATCTACCTCGTTCCTAGCCATGTATCCGACTATCTTGGGTGTCTCTGTATTGGATGATGGGTATTGAATGATGGGTTCCAAGCTGTAGCTGGTGGTCTTTATGTTCCCCGGGGGAACGCCAGCTTCAGTCAATGATTTGATTACTTGATTCATCTTGTCAGCATTCGATCTTAGTGCATCGGCAGCTGTAACTGCTTGTGTCCATACGGCGAAAGTCACATGAGCAGTGTCAGGGGTTGCAGTGACGGCTCCAAAACCCGAAACCGCTATAGTGCTAGTCTGTGTACCACCGGTCTCTACTGGAACTATCTTCATGGATCTGTTCAGAAGTGCGTAGACCATAATGGAATTTGCAACTAGGAAGCCAAGAACAACCAAGATCAGAAGTGCATAAAGCCTCTTTTCAGTCTGTGTTTGCATGTTCACACCTCCTTCAATATTTATGATGCCAGCTAAGTCGTAGATGAATATAACGTCATGTATTGGAACAGTACGTTCAGGAATCCGAACAGATATGACAGCAAAAGCTTACATAGAATTGAATCCTCAAGAGACTGAGGAGACGCTGGAGTTGAAGAAGACACTTCTGGATATACTTGCGTGCCCTATTTGTAAGAGTCATCCGTTGGAGCTTCACATCTTCGAGGAGAAGGAGGAAATTGTCTCAGGACTACTTGTCTGCACTTCGTGTAACCGCTACTATCCAGTAATTGATGAGATTCCACACATGCTCCCAGACGAATTGAGAAACCACGACGAGGATCTGGGGTTTTTGAAGGTCTGGGAGAGCAAGGTTCCAAAGAAGATCCTAGACGAGGGGAAACCATTCAACTTTAGGAAATAATGGCAGTTGTCTGCGTCATGCATTTTTCGCCATTCTGTATAGGAAAAACCCAATCACAATGCTCAAGATGCCCCCTAACAAAAGAGGATGCAGCCAAGGTGGAAGGCCTGGGGGAGATTGGGTAAATGGGGCCCAGAATGCCATAGTTATGCCCGTGATCACAAACAAAATGGCTGCACGAAGATGCGTGGTTGCTACTTTGTTCTCTCCTTTCGGTGTCCACCCCATCTTCCAACCACATTTCGGGCAAACAGCCTGATTTTGATCTGTCTCAAAGCTACAATAGGAACATTTCTTCTGTTTGGACATAGAACGTCGTCTAGTATCGGTACTTGGAATAGCTAAGTGTTGTGGAGATACGGTGGATGTTCTTTGGTCAGTAGAATACGGTTTTTGGGTTGTTAACTGGTTTCCCAAGAATGCAGAATCGAATACAGACAGGTATTTTGAGGAGTACCCATCCCTTCGGGAGTTCAAGAAAGAAACATGAGAAGAACGATCAACATTTAATAGAACGTTACGAAAGCAATCTTCTCAGCCCGGTGGTGTAGTGGACAAAGGATCGTTCGGTCGACTCGTCTAGGCATTGCGGGCTTTGGTTCGTCTGAAAGGCGAGAAGATACCCGCCGACGGGAGAAAAGCCCCGAATTCGAATCTCCCCCGGGCTACCATTACGTACGCATGTCTAGAATTCATACCCACCACTCTAACAAGCGTCTACGTCGACCTAATCTTGAAGGACATCATCCAGATTTGACAGAGTCAGCAACTGAGCGATTCCGCGAAACTAGAGATCTCAGCAAGCGCTGTAACAAAGTGTACCGACATTGTTTACACCTACACTAGGTTTTTATATTGTAAGAAAACTGGGTGCATCAACAATGCATGTCACACCGGTCATTTTCCATGGATATATTCTATCTTGCCGTCTTGACTCAGCTTTTCTATCTTGTCTGGAACGCCAAGTCCATCGTCCTTTATGCCCCATCAGACGGAGGGCGACTTTTTGCCGATGCAGATGTGGTAACAGATCCACTTCCAAACGAGTCGAGTAGCCTCCCAAAGATAACCGCTATTCTTGCAGGGAGGAATGAGTCAGAAGCGATTCTCAGGCGTAGTCTTCTATCGCTTCTCTCGCTGGACTATCCTACTGAGAAGAGAGAGATAACTACTAGTTACCGATATCGACGATGTGGGTACTCGCGCAACAGCCGACAAATTATCGCGGGAATTGGGTCTGACTAATATCGTGGTTCCAGATAACAGTGATCCCTCTTGGAATCAGCTCATCCAGGAAGCGAGAGCAGGTGGAGCCAAATGGGCTGACACAAATGTGGAGCTGTCACATTCAAAACCGCGCGCTCTGATTTTTGCATTACCGAAGGCGACAGGTCAAATAATCACGGTGGTTGATGCTGAAGACGTACAAGGTGATCCTCAGGTCTTCCGGAAAGTAGCTCAGTGTCTGCAGGTAAAAGGCTATGACGCCGTGCAGGGAAGACTTCGATTCATTAATTATAAGGACAGCTGGCTCTCACTCCAGTCGATCGGCGACTACGCATATTGGTTTGGGTGGCTCCTTCCGAGAATCCAGAGGAGAGGTCTGCCTGTACCATTTGGCGGAACATGTTACTACATTCGTCGTGAGATTCTTGATAGCCTCGGAGGATGGGACCCGACAAACGTTACTGAGGATTTGGAGTTGGGGACTGCGCGTCTATGGATACGGATATCACGTCGGCATCATCGACGTAGATACTTACGAGGAATCCCCAAGAAAATTACTGAGAAATCTGTACGAGGGTGGATGGGCTAACCAGAGGACCCGCTGGGTCCGAGGCATGATCTACACTGTAACTCGACTGGGAAGATATTGGGGGGAATTCTCACTCAGAAGAAGGTCCGCTATCGCTTTCCTATTGTTATACTATCTGCTCGCTCTTGTCGTGCCCTTTATCCCGATTCTGGGCTATCCATTCATGGTGATATCAGTTCTTGCAATGCTCTTGATGCAGATGAGGTACAAAAACGAATTCGAGCAGATAGCCAAAAACCCTATTCTGGCTTCATTTATGCAAAATAAATGGCTTGCCACTCTCGGCACAATTAACATGCTTCTATTGTTGTGGACTATCTTTTTGACAATCCGCGGAATTGATGAGACCGTTGGGAAAGCAATTAAGAGAGTACGGACAAAACTATACTATTACGGACTGGCAGCTTGCACAATAATGTTTTACTGGGTCCTTTGGGGTCTCCCCGTCCTCAGAGCCATCTGGCAGATTATGCGACGTGCAGACTTCTGGGAGAAAACATTCCACGAGGGACTTCACCACCCAGTATTAGATGAACTCAAGGCCCCACTGCGAAACTAGATCCAAACCTTGCGAAGCCCCTCTTCGGTCTTGAGTCCTCAATCTCGTGAATGATCTCTCTCACTTCGGAAAGTACCATCCAAGATCTTTATTTCAAACCTTCTCTGTTTGAGATTAGAAGCAATGTAGCCGATTCCAAGAGGTGAGAATCTGAAAGGTGTCCCATCGAATTTTCGTCTAAAGTATAGATAGATTAGAAGAATTTCGGCTAATATGACCACGGCAAATAGGCTTAGTTGACCAGCACCGATTTTGTGTTTGTAAACTCTAATATTCCTCTGTGGATACTTCACTTCTGCTTTTCTTTGTGTCCTCGGAGGGCAGTCATGGACTAACTTTCGAAGGAGAGCCACGTTTTTCTCCACAACATATGCAATAGCTTAGATTACGAAAGCGTCGACGAGTCTTCACTTTGACCTTATTGAAACTGTGCCCTGTCTTCCTACATGACACACAGGCTGATGCGTCTTCGGGCATCAAGATCATCCCTCACTTAACACATGAAATGGGGCAGTGCTATGAAAGCTAAACGGTAGACGTTAGCAAAGTAACTGCGGAGAATATTATGCATCTGTTATCACAATCTCATTGGGAGCTCGCCAAATCCAAGAAATCTTGAGGGCATAATCTGACAATCGAGTGGTTGACCAACTTCATCATCGATGTAATTGGCATGATTCTTTCGGGGTTCTAAATCATAGCATTCTCATTCAACAATCAAAGCGTCTACAGTTCTGCCTTGATCCAATAATCCGATCAACTACACTTATCCCAAGAGGACAATTAGCGCGGTACCCAAGACTATCTGAGTCAGAACCAAGAGCAATCCAGTGAATTGAATTATGAAATGAATTTTGTAGACTCGCTTCTTCAGAAAGTGTATAGAGAATCCGAGAGATGCCCCAGTCACTATCACAGCGACTATTGCGATTGCCACTAACCCATGGGCAGTTTGAAAGGGCATCCTGTGGAAAAGCAATACAATCGATAGAACACCCCAAACGAATCCAATAAGCAACCCTGCCGTATAGAATATTCCCAGCGTCATATGCACCCGTCGACGTCGAGGAGACTTAACCAATTTGGCGACAATGAAAGCGAACAAACCGAGGCTTAGAAACCCGAGCTGCCAAACTACGTGAAGGTAACCGCCTAGAAGCATGTCCGCCAAGAAATTACCCCATTCATACAAAATCCTATGGTAACATATATGGCTTGAGCGCAAGTTAATGCCAAAATCGAAGAAGACCTTGGATACCACGCAGTATTGATGGTGGGCTCAAACATACACAGCAAGATGGCGGATTACACACTTCACTGTGGATCACCACATATTAGCGTGTGCTATTGACGATTGGCGCGTTTGTCATCTTTGCTTCTTGACGAATGTCCCGTTTTGATATTCTTCAAACGCTAATCTGAGTTCCTCTTGCGTATTCATTACTATGGGACCATACCATGCTACAGGTTCACGCAGGGGTTTTCCTGAAGCCAGCAAGAATCTTACGGGTTCATCGGCAGTAGTAAATATCAACTGATCACCATCGTCGAACATGACCAGACTTTCAGGACCAATCAAGCAACTCCGTTCAAAATCAAAATAATTGGTGCCTTCTACTTCATAGGCGTACGAGTCCCGCCTTTGATCGAAGTATCCTTTTCCTTCTATTACATACGCAAAGACCGTGTGTCCAGATCTTGCACTGTGCAGAAACTTCGATCTGGCAGGAATCTTGACATCTAGATACTCTGGATTAGTTACGATGTCGCGGACCGGTCCCGTAACATTATTCACTTTGCCGCAAATGACTTTTACCTTGGCACCATCCTCTAACGTAGTCTCCGGGATTTGATTGCTCTTGACCTCCCGATAGCGTGGCTCCATCATCTTGTGCGAAGCTGGGAGATTAGCCCATAGTTGAAAACCCCACATCAACCCATCTCTCTGCCCTTTGGGCATTTCCTCGTGGATTATCCCACTGCCAGCAGTCATCCACTGTACGTCGCCGGAACGAATGACCCCTCTGTTACCCATGCTGTCACCATGTTCAACTTCGCCATGTAGCACGTAGGTGATGGTCTCGATTCCCCTATGAGGGTGCCAAGGAAAGCCCTTGATATAATCTTCGGGATTGTCAGAATGAAAATCATCAAGTAACAAGAAGGGGTCTAGTTGTGGGACGTGATGGAAACCAAAGCTCCTCTTTAATTGTACGCCAGCGCCTTCGACGGTGGCCTTGCTTTTGAGTATTCTTCTGATGTTTCTAATGCTGACCATTTTGATCATCCATTTTCCTTAGTTCAACTATCATTCGGACGGACAGCTTGGAGTTCGATTAGATTAGTAGCCCTGCTTGAGGCACGAGCCTGTGTACTATGTTGTAGACTCGGGAGGGTGTTACTTAACAACGAGTTTTCGCCTTTTTTATTATTGTTAGGAGTGATCGAAAATAATATGTGTTTACAAGCTGATAGGGCTATCGTCTATTGTGATTCATTTTGAAGATCGCTGTGTTGGGTGGATACGGCGCGATGGCTCAAGTCATCGTTCGAGACCTCGTCGAAAGCCCAGGCGTCAAGCAAGTAGCCATATGCGGGAGAAGCCTCAAGAAGGCAAGATCTTTTGCTGATGAATTAAAGGACTCAAAAGCCGTTCCGGTCGAGATAGACATTACGGACAATGATGAGCTAAGGAAAGCTATCAAAGATTTCGATGTCGTAATAAACTCATCTTGGTACGAGCATAATGTGGAAGTGATGAGATCCGCGATCAATGCAGGTGTATCCTATGTTGATCTCGGCGGCCTCTATCATAAGACACTTGAACAGCTCAAATTCAACGAGGAAGCGATAGGAAAAGATGTGATTTGCCTCTTAGGTATGGGAAGCACGCCTGGAACTATGAATATCATGGCAGCGCATGCTGCAAACAAACTTGACAAGATTGAGAGAGTTAAGCTACGAAGTGGATACGCCATAACCAGTGGAAAAACGGGAAATATCCAGATGCCCTATTCCTTTCGAACCATCTTAGACGAATTCACGAGGCCAGCTCCAATTCTAAGGGACAGCGAGATCATAACAGTTGATCCACTCTCTAGAAAAGAGAGGTTTACTCTACCCGACCCAGTAGGAGAAGTTGAAGGATACTTCACGATCCACTCTGAACTAGCCACTCTCCCACAGAATCTGAACAAGGGAGTCAAAGAAATGGATTTCATAGTTGCCTACGAACCAGAATTCACCCAAACTCTATCGACTATCGTGAAGTTGGGTCTTGCTGAAAGAAACGAGATAACCATCGGTCTGAAACAGATTTCACCTTTCGAGGTTATGTCCACATTGATTGACTCTCTCCCGAAGGAAAATGTGCTAGACGTCGACATACAAGAAGTAGAGATGACAGGGGAAAAGGACGATGAGAGGGTGAGAATTAAGTGCGACGCAGTTACTTTCCCTCACAGAAGATGGAGTATCGGTGGCGGAACAGTCGATACTGGAGTCCCATCATCAATAGCGGCCCAGTGGATAGCCAATGGAAAAATAGTGATGAAAGGCGTAGTACCGCCCGAACTATGTGTAGACCCACTACCTTACTTCAAAGAACTAGACCTGCGAGATCGCGGAATCAAGGTCTACGAGAACTACGAATCACTAAAGCTTCTATCCTGAATCCAGAATCTGCAAGACCTTGTTACTTTATCTTTTCAATTAGTTTCTTGGCGGCGTCGATTCCACTCCACACCGCGCTTTCCAAACAAGGAACCCCTTCCACGTCATCTTTTGCAAAGAATATGTTCCCAAATGGTCTCTTGGCAATTGTTCTTGAGCCACTTATGAATCCAGGGTATCCTAAAACGTAGTGATGCCCGTACCTGAACAACCTTATGTCAGCAATCTTCTTTTCTGCTCCTGGAAAATACGCGTTCAATCCCTTAAGTATCTGGTTGATCCAAGTCTCGGCAGGTTCCGTCAATAACTTGTATCTTCCACGTGCCTTCAAGGGACAATATAGAGTGTAGACTTCAGGCTCGCCTGAGCTAACCTTCTTCTTACCGTCGGTTACCATCCAATCTGAAATCACCATATCAGTAAAAAGCGTGCTGTCAAAATAAGTTGCGAAAGCAGCATCATAGATCACGTCGTCGGTGAAGACGTTCGCAACTATGTATGAATCGTATCTAAAACTCCTGAAGGCTTTCTTCTGATCCTCTGGAAGACCTCTGATCATATATGGCAAATAGTGTTTCTGACAAGCTACAATGACAGCTTTCGATTGAATAGTAACTTTCGACCCTTGCCCATCAACGTAAGTTACATAGCAGGAATTCCGCTCTTGCTCAATCAATGCCACAGTCGAGTTAAGTTTTATCTTGCCTTCCAAGCGATTTGCCAATGCCTCAGATACACAAGCGTTGCCACCTGGACAGGCATACCTCTCTCCTAGCTCTCGGGTCAGGTAGTATAGGCCTTCGAATGCTGAAATTTCATTTGCCGGTGCGCCGAACGTGGATTCGCTGTATCGGTCGAGAAAAAGTAGAAAATAGTCACCTGCGCCTGAGAAGATCTCCCTCAGGTTCTTCTTGTCTAATCTGGCACATTCGGGCGAACTTGCCTCAAATGGTATACTGAGTTCTCCACATTTCTCCCTGAAGTCTTCAATGTATGCAATTGCATCCTCAAAGCCTCTTCTCTCTTCCTTGGAAGCCGGAAATTCTAGCCCACATCGGCAAAAAGGATCAATCACGAGATGATCTCTGAACAGAAAAGCGTCCGACGGATCGGAAATTTTCTTCCATGGAATCTCCAACTCTTTGAAAAGTGGCTCGAGAAAGTTTTCTCGTTTACCGTCAAATTCAATGTCATAACTTGCGCCTGTATCTGCAGTTCCATATGAGTAGTAGATGCCTCTCCAGATTCCTCTTCTTGAAGCCCCACCTGCTCTGGCCTCTTTCTCAATCACCATAACATCCAGCTTATCCTTCAGCTTATGTGCACTGGTGAGGCCACTTATACCAGCTCCAACGATCACCACGTCACAACTATCCTTCACGCTTTGTCTTTCGAACTTACCGCCATCCCTGACGGAATGACATATCCGATTGTCTTCTCCCTCAAAACCCGTGAATTTCATGTGTGGCATCCCAACATAAGTAGGAACATAGAATATATCGACCTTGAGGTTTGTAGACGATTTCGCGCTTCTCGAAAGGAGGCGTTTAGGAGAAAGAGGGACCGCTCAGCTTGTCTTTCCGTACCCTTCATTGAGTCGTCACCACAAGATAAACGCAATCAAGACTCTGCTCTCCGCTATCATCAATATGACTGCGTTTATTTTCTTTGCAGTCAAAGGACGGGTAGTCTGGCCTTTGATGATTCTCATGGCGACAGGTTCTATTGTTGGTGGCTACGGAGGTGCACGGTTGGCTAAACGGGCGAACCCTCTTCTCTACTTGTTCGTGGTTGCCGTAGGCCTGCTGGTTTCAGGCTGGCTCTTTGTCAGATCGTTCTAGGTGACAACTGAATTTAGTCGCCGGAAAACTGAAGAAGGATTTGGTAGCGGGGGGATGATTCGAACATCCGTTTGAGGGCTCGAGATGAGCCTATCTCAGGGTCGCCCAGACTCATTATTCATATGAGCCCTGCGGGTTATTCGGGCGTAAGCCCCTTAAACCTGGCTACCCCACCCGTACAGGAGCAACATAAGCTCTCGCTACGGTATTTCCCCGCTAAGACCTCAATTCTTGTTGGCTAACCTAAAAAGCTTTCACGAGCTTCTCTAAGATGGAACAGTTGAATCTGATCGTCGTGAAAATGTTTTGGAGAAAATTACTGTAGACTCAACGCCAGATGTTGTGAAGCCTGTTTTTGCAGTTGCTCTTCCAGGTGTCGGAAATGTTGGGTTGATAGCTCTGGGTCTTCTTCTGAAGTTCTCTGACTCAAAGAGATTTGGGAACTACTACAGCAAGAATTTCCCCGACTACGTAGTGATAGAGGATAATGGCTTATGCCATCTCCCAAGGTTTGACCTCTATGCGAGCAAATCTGTCAACCCGAACATCGTCATGATGATATCGAATACGCCAATCATCTCAGAAGAATCCAAGAGTCACTATGACGTTCTGGATAGGATAGTAGAGTTTGCTCTTGAAATCGATTCGAGTCTGTTGGTCGCTGTTGATGCCCTTGCGGTCGTGAATGGCAAGTCAGATACAATCCACGTTACAGGCACAACTTCGGAACTAGTAACTGACTTTGAGAAGCTGGGAGCTCGTCAATACGAAGCTGAAAAACTTCCAGGCTCTGTTGGGCTTCTCTTAGGTCTCTCAGAATACCATGGCCTGAGGGGAATTGGAGTAATTGGCTCAACTACCTCATTTGTTCCTGACAACAATTCGGGCAATCGTATGTATGAATTCCTGCTCCGAGCGCTTCATCTTAGGAAGATTGATGTCCATGCATGAAAGTCAAGGGTAATGCCACACGATAGAAGGGGGTATTATCGATGCAATTTTCTTTTCGCGCCCATACCTTGAGTACGGTTTTGTCAGATGACGATGTGCTCGCGGTGGCGGAATATACAACCGCTCTTTGAGATCTCTTTGTTCAGAGTTTGGAATCTTCGCGTTTGGAGGAAATGTCACAAAGCATCTTGGGCATCTGAAACCTTGGTTTCTTCCTGAAGATTCTGTCCTTTTTCCGCAGATTGTGCATTGCGGATTCGAGTATCGAATGTTTTGAGCTAGTTTCAGAACTCTTATTTTCTCAAGGTTTATTGTAACTGGGTTCTTAGATGATGCCTCTCTTACACCTCCGGAAACTTCGAGTATGTCACCTGGGATCAGGCGCTTGATGACCTCTCTGAATTCACCTGTTGGTTCGTATGCTGCACAGTCCACTGAGCTACTCTGATCTTTCAATTCGAAAACTACGTGACCGCCTGGGAGTATTCGCGGAATTGACGACACGACTCCAGAAGCGACAACGGGGCTGTGCGGCCTTATATCACGCAAATGATCTACCTTCTTGAGATGTGCGTCAGTGCCGTGATTACATCGATAGATCACCCAACGCTCGATCTCTTCATCTGATACTACAATGTCATACGCCTTGAACACGGCTTCAGGTGTTTCACCCCTTATCCCGTATAGAATCGGGTCGGGACCACGTGGCGTGATGAGAATCCGCCTCTTTCTAGGGTCGTAATTATTGAATGTCAAAGGAGTGGTTTCCTGATCCATCTTCAATATCGATTCCCTACGCACTCTTCTCGTGGTTCCTCGATTCTCTGGTGTCCTATAAGCGATGATTTCGTAAGTGAAATCATCTCGCAGAGTCTCTCCTATCGCACCGAGTGCTCCAATCATTCCCCTCTCACCTTTGATCAGGTGAACGTCAACGCTGGAGCCAACTGCGGCAGCCTTCGCTTCATCAATGGTAACGATATCGCGTAGAACCCTCTTTGAGAACTCTGAAAGCGCCTCTGGAACATGTCCCCTAAGAAAAACTACAGCAGGATCAGTTCTTTCGTATTCTAGGTCGGAATTGCTTCTGACCGTGTCAACTACAATTTCTTTTACCTTCTCGATCAACGCGTCTTCACAAGATACTCGGAGACAGACTGCTCCGTTTCCCCTTGTCTTCCACGGAACGTTTGGATTCAGCCTTATCAGATTAGGATAGTCCGAGAATTCACAACCTAGAGCTTCAAGTCTGTCAACCAGAAGGGCCCCAATATAGGTGGTGCATCCCGTCCTTGGAGAGTCGGTGTCATCTAGTCCTATGTGAAGCGGGATACTCGTCAATTTCTCGTCAGTTCACAGTAGGCATTATCAGAAAAATCGACAGGCACCTAAACAGGCTGAATAAGAGTGGGGAGTTATCCTCCCTCGATGACGATCATTGTTAGCGTTGATCGGACTTTGTCGAGGCGTCTGATCTTCCAAGTTACCACATCCTTGAGTTTCTCCATCGCCTCTGCCTCAACCCTAGCAACTATGTCGTAGACTCCGTAGACAACATAGGCTTCTTTCACGTTCGGAATTGCTTTGAGCGCTTTCAAAACTTCGTCTTCAGAACCTATTTCCGCATTTATTAGAACAAAAGCTGATGGCAACTTCTTCGCCCTCTAAGCACCATCAACTTTGTCCCACGCTGATAAAAAGGTTTTCAGACGATCAAGAAATGATTTAGCCATCAGCCAATCGATGAAAGTGCACTGTATATGCATTTGTGTTTCCGACATGAATCTCAGGGATTACACTGTTTGTTGAAGGAACATGTGGAGACGACAGGAAGCTATTCTGACCAGCTTAATCGACTGCGAAAGGTTCAAGAGGACTGTAACTTCAATTTGAATTTGAGTGACTAAGATGTTTCGAGACGTTGTCACCTCAAGGCAGATGCGTGCACTGGAACTGAACTCTGAGTATCTGGGAGTGTCAACCCTCCAACTGATGGAGAATGCTGGAATGACTGTTGCACGAGAAGTCGCGTCAAGGTTTCCCAGCGATTCTCGAATAATCATTTTCGGTGGCACGGGACGGAACGGTGGGGATGGAATGGTGGCGGCTAGACATCTGGCATGCAACGGGTTCCGCGTGCTCTTTCAACTAATAGGCCGTGAAGTTGACGTCAAAGATCCTATTGTTGTTCAGAACTGGAAGACGTTGAAGAGTATGACGTCTTCAGTTGAATTGAGAACAGTTTCTGACTCGTCCTTGATCAAACCCTGTGAATGCAATGCTATCATCGACGCAATGCTTGGAACAGGCGCAAGAGGAGCTCTTCGCCCACCGGTCCTTCAAGCGGTTAGAGCTGTGAATGAATCTAGGGGATTCCGTCTTGCGGTCGACGTGCCTTCAGGATTGGATTCAGACACAGGGCAAAGCCTTGGAGATACTGTTAGAGCTGATCTAACCTTGAGCTTCCATAGGATGAAGGCTGGTTTCATGAATGCCAAAAAGTACCTTGGCGAAGTCAAAGTTGTGAATATAGGGATTCCTCCTGAAGCGGAGTTGTATGCAGGACCAGGGGATGTTGAGATCACAAAGAAGCAGAGACTGGCAAGTTCTCATAAAGGCGATTTCGGAAGGCTTCTGGTAGTTGGAGGGAGCGAGACATATGCAGGAGCACCCTCGTATGTTGCACTTGGCAGCTCTCCGAACTGGTGTAGACATCGTTGTAGTGGGAGCTCCTGAGAGGACAGCTTATGCGATCTCTTCGTTTTCGCCTGACCTAATAACATTGAAGCTGACGGGCAACCACCTAAACAAATCAAATGTACCTCAGATAAGGAACGTACTTGAAAGGTCCACAGGAATCGTGATAGGCCCAGGATTAGGCAACCACAGAGAAACCGCCAGCGCTCTTGAGAAGATATTCGATCTAATTCATGAGTTGAAGAAGCCTGTCCTAATCGATGCCGACGCCATAGGTGTGTACGCAGATTCAAAGACACGACTTGATACGCCACTAGTATTGACTCCTCACCCAGGCGAGTTTGAAGAACTGACTGGAAAGAAACCGCGAATGGAACTCCACGAAAAAATCGAAGATGTTAAGAAAGCTGCATCTGAGAACCATGCCACAATACTACTCAAGGGAGCGATTGATGTAGTCTCTGATGGACGACGCGTGAAGTTGAACTATACTGGAAATCCTGGCATGACAGTTGGTGGAACGGGAGACGTGCTTGCTGGAATCGTAGGAGCACTCATCTCACAAGGATTTGATCCAGTGGAAGCATCTGCGGCTGGAGCATTCATCAATGGTGCTGCTGGAGACATTGTCCATCAAGAAAAAGGATATCACATAGTCGCGTCAGACCTGATCGGGCATATCCCCGAGGTCTTCGAAAGACCCATGATCCACAAAGACTTCAGAATCGATCAGTTGTGAACACTCAGTGACAAACGAACCAAGACTGTATGTTTACGTAATGAAACAAGACGATCCCAAGAAGTGCACCTCGGCGAAACTAGTCAGACTTCGCCTAGCTTCGCCAATTTACCGTGTATCGAGGCTGCCAAAGCATTCCCTAGTGCTGAATCCTTTCTGCCAAGAAGTGCTAACTCGCATGGATAAGATGCAGAGTGAGAGATTTGGACTGGTCGCTATCGATTGCTCATGGGAAAAGGTGAAAGGCATTTTCACAAGGAATTTTCCTGGAGTTAATAGGCGATTGCCGTTACTACTTGCCGGAAACCCAACAAGTTACTCGCAAATATCAAAACTAAGCTCTCTCGAAGCCCTCGCAGCATCCCTATTCGTTTTGGGATTCGAAGACAAGGCTAAGCAACTCTTATCAATATTCAAATGGGGACATACATTCTATTCACTAAACAGAGTCCTTCTTAAGGAGTATCAGAAAGCAGCAAGTAACCAAGATGTCCAGAGAATTGAACATGAATACTTTCCAGTCTGAGCATGAAAGTCAATGGATGCATTTCTGGCGAAGTTGAAGAGAACGCTCACACGAAAATTCTTTAGGGCACATTAGCTAGTGACTAGACGCTTTGGACGATGGAATAAATGAGAGTTGTTGACCTGAGAAGCGATACTGTCACGCTTCCAACTGATGAAATGATGAAAGCAATAGCGAACGCTCGACTAGGGGACGATCAGTACCTCGAGGATCCAACTGTAAACGAACTCCAAGAGAAGGGCAGCTACGAAACTTGGAAAGGAAGAAGCGTTACTCGTCATAAGTGGAACCCAAGCGAATCTCATATCGATTATGTCTCAAACTCACCCTGGAGACAAGGTCATTCTGGAGGCAGAGGCGCACACCTACTATTACGAGGCCGGTGGCATGTCAGCAATCGCAGGTGTGATTCCACATCCAGTAAAGGGTGTGCTCGGTGTGCCCAGTGCTGAGGAAATACGGAGAATTGCCCAGATTGAGCACAAATATCACCAGCCAAGACCGACGCTTCTTTGCCTGGAGAATACTCACAATAGAGCAGGGGGAATATGCGTTACCCCGCAGCAAACCAAGGAGCTTACCTCAGTGGCCAAGTCTTACGACATGAAGGTACACGTAGATGGCGCAAGGATATTCAACGCCGCAGTCGCACTAGGAGTTGATGTGAAAGATCTAACACGGAATGTCGATTCCGTCACTTTCTGTTTGTCAAAAGGGTTGAGCTGCCCTTTGGGATCAATAGTGGCTGGGAGTAGAGAGTTCATAGAGAGAGCAAGGAAGAACAGACAGATGTTGGGAGGAGCAATGCGTCAGGCGGGCATAATAGCGGCTCCGGGCTTGGTCGCCCTTGAATCCATGATCAATGGACTTCATGTAGATCATGAAAATGCAAGGAGACTTGCAGATGGACTTATGGCGATGGGAATCAAGATCGACATGGAACGTGTGCAAACCAATATGGTATTGATCGAGACCAATCAGCTGGGAACATCTTCAGTTGAACTCCTATCTCAAATCGAGAATGAGGGCATCAAGGCAAGCAATTACGGCCCAACCACTGTGAGAATGGTGACCCATCGTGGAATAGAACGAGATGATATTGAATATGCATTGGATGCCACGAAAAGGGTGCTCGATCGTATCAGAAAGAAATGAAACGAGGAATATATTGGGAAAAGCGAAGCCTACTCTTGTGGGATACCTACAACAATAGCTTCTTCAGACACTGGATGCAACCCACTAGTTCAATAGGTCCAAACCTCGTGTAGTACCAAATAGGTAGCTTGGTCAGAGTGCTTTTGCAGTTTGGACAACGATCTACTTCAGCCATTCATCTCACTCTCCTATTTTTTCTCGGTCCCGTGATCAAGAGTTGGCCAACCTTCTGATTCGCATCACTTAAACCTTCTCGGCTCTGTCCAAGTTCAAATCATTTCCCTTCGACCAGTCGAGAGGCAAGTTTTATCGCTTCCATGATACTCTGAGGGCTAGCTGTTCCTAGTCCTAGTCCAGCGCGCCTGTAAGCGGTCCCATGATCAGGTGACGTTCTGACGATCGGTAGGCCAACTGTTACGTTCACACCTATGTCGAATCCAATGAGTTTTATCGGAATACAACCCTGATCATGGTACATAGCAACAACGAGATCAAACTCCCCGTTCTTTGCTCTATAGAACACAGTATCTGCCGGATACGGCCCCGATACAGCTAGACCACTTCGTCTGGCCACTTCCATAGCCGGGATAATCTCCTTTGACTCCTCAACACCAAACAATCCCCCTTCGCTGGCATGAGGATTCAAACCTGCTACGGCGATCCTTGGAGCACTAACTCCAAGTTTCTTCAGCGTTTGATCACCAAGCTTTATGGTTCTCAAAACCAGATCTTTTCTGATAGTGTTGCAGGCCTCAACCAGTGAGAGATGGATAGTGACAAGGATAACTCTGAGCTCTCCCGCAAAAAACATCATGGCGTATTCTTTGGTGCCGGTGAGGCTAGCCAGAATCTCTGTGTGACCTGGATAATGGTAACCGGCAAGGTTGAGCGCCTCTTTACTAATCGGAGCAGTGGTAATTGCATCGATCTTGTGATCGAGAGCAAGATCCACGGCCTTTCGGATATACTCGTAAGAAGCTTTACCAGCCATCGCCTGCGGTTTACCCATCACCAGCGTCTTCATGTCTATGTTCTTTAGATCAAGTACATCAATGGAACCGCGTCTGAACTCAGCGTCCGCAATTTCACTGATCCTGCGAATATGGAGCTTAGCCCCAGCCACATCCAGAGATACGTTCAGTACATCAGCATCGCCTATGACAACCGGCCTACATACGTCCCAAACAGATTCTTGGGACATCGCCTTTGCGATAATCTCCGGTCCGATACCTGCGGCATCTCCCATAGTGACTCCGACAATAGGTTTCAAAGATGATTCCGCTTGCATATCCCCTGCGACCATCTATTTGCATGCGAATAGGCCTATTTTAAGCAAGATATCGTCTGAGCAACCAAACGTACCATTTGAAATTCTTCAATCCTGATCGAATCTGGTATCACAAGATTTTGATTGATCAACGCTGTGATAGAAGCTATAAGGTTACATGACTGTCCTAGAGGATGAAAGCAGTAATGTCCACGGAAATGCTGAAAAAAGTCAGGGTTAGGGCACCTTCCTCGACAAGTAATCTTGGGCCGGGGTTTGATGTTTGCGGCCTAGCGCTCGATGCATTCCACGACGAAGTGGAGGTAGTAGTTGCTGGAAGGAATGGAATACGAATAGAAATTGAGGGAGAGGGAAGAGAGACAATTTCCAAGAATCCTGAAGAGAATACTGCTGGACAGACGGCACTTGAGTTCAAACGCCGTTACAGCTTGTCAGACATCGAAATAAGGCTCACAAAAAGAATTCCGCCTGGAAGGGGACTTGGAAGTAGTGGAGTGAGTGCCGTCTGCGACAGCTGTGGCTATCGATTGTCTTCTGAATCTTCACCTAGACACACTAGAACTGGTCAAGATAGCAATGATAGGTGAACAAGTGGCTTCTGGAACAATACATGCAGATGATATATCCCCCGCACTCTATGGTGGCTTCACCATCGTTCAATCATATGACCCTCTCAGGGTTGTTGCGCTACCACCACCCAAGAATGTCCTTTTTGCTCTGGCCGTTCCTCAGACTCTAACGAAATCAACCAAAGGGCTTCGAGGTGATCTTCCTCAAACAGTTCCACTCAAAGCAGCCATTGGAAACGTGGGTTCTGCTTCAACCCTTGTGGCGGGTATAATGTCGTCAAACCCCAAGCTGATAGGACAAGGGATGATGGGGGATCAGATTGTTGAACCCAGCAGGATCAGCCGTTTCCCCGTATTGGGAAATGTGCGAAAAGCTCGCCCTAGAGAGTGGCGCGTGTGGCGTGACAATAAGTGGAGCTGGACCAACAATGATAGCGGCTGTAGATCCGCTGCTCGTGAAAGCTGATACAGTCGCCATGGCGATGAGCGAAGAATTTGAGAAGATGGGCATAAGCTGCAGATCATGCGTGGCTAGATCCACAGGCCCGTCTCATGTTATTGAGAAAACGAGACTCGACTAATGCTAATTCCCTTCATCTGCACTTTGTCGACAGAGAAAATCTGCCCAAAAATGTAGATTCCACTAGTAACCCTGTTCATTTGCTTAGAGGAACTTCTTGATGCAATGAGAGTAGTGGCTGAAGTGCTCCAAGGGAATAGGCTGAAATCACATGGTCTATCATCGGTTTGGCGGGCGTGCCGGCCGTAACCCACTTTTTGTTTTAGGCAGCATCCATCTAATCGGGGTACCCGCGTCTCCTGCGGATGTCACAGACGCCTATTATCCCTTTCACCACGTGGCCTGGCATGTTTCACCCTCAACCAGCTTGCTCAACGTTTCCGTATCAAGGCCGAATTCTGGCCAAGGTATCTTTTCTGCGCCAATGCTCGGATTCTCATCCAACCCTCACGGGTCACGTTTCCGCATGGTGAGTGGAGTTTCCTCAAGCTTGCGCTCGAAAGCTACCCACCGGCTCGCCAGCCAAGAAACATCAATCAATGCAGACTATCAAAGATTGTGTCGTTTCAAGCTTGATGGATTCATTTGGGAAATGGTTGAATCAATCCACTCTTAAGAGACAAGTTTGCCTGATCCCTAGCTCTCTTTATCTGTGCAAATGCAATTTCGTACAGTTCCTTCTTTCCAAGCTGTACTCGAGCTAGACCTTGCTCTATCGCTTTCATTCCCACAGCCGCAGCTTCTCGTGGAAACACCTCCCAGTCATCCATAGTCGGAACAATCCGATCTTCCCTTAGGCCTCTCTCCTCAGCAAGGTCTGCTAGTTCATAGGCGGCTGCCAAGCACATCTCATCGGTGATCGTTCTAGCCCTAACGTCGAGGACTCCACGGAAGATTCCTGGGAATCCCAGTGAATTGTTCAACTGGTTTGGAAAGTCAGAGCGACCAGTGGCAAATATCCGGGCGCCAGCCTCCTTGGCTTCCCAAGGCCATATCTCTGGAACGGGGTTTGCGCAAGCGAAGAGGATTGAATCGTTGGCCATTGTTCTAACAATCTCCTTGGTGATGATGCCTGGACCGGATTTTGCCATCGAGATACAGACGTCTGCCCCAGTGATTGCTTGAGCCATACCTCCAGTTTTGTTCTCCGTGTTGGTTTTCAGACACCATTTCCATTTTTCTTCGGACCCCTTGCGCTGAAGGTCCGTCCGATCATGATTCAGTATGCCTTTGCTGTCAACTATTACCAGGTTGCCGGCAGGTACGCCTGACGAAACGAGAAGACGGACCGTCGATAGGCCAGCTGCGCCTGCACCTATGATTGCTACGTCAACATCATGCATTTTCTTGTCCACTATCTTGAGGGCGTTGACCAATCCTGCCAAGATTACAGTTGCTGTTCCTTGTTGATCATCGTGCCAGACCGGTATTTGCGCTTCTGCTCGAAGGGTTTCAAGTATCTCGAAACATTTAGGTTGCTCAATATCTTCGAGATTGATTCCACCGAATGAAGGTTGAAGCCACTTTACGGCTGTTATGATCTCTTTTGGATCTTTTGTTGCAAGACATATAGGAAAAGCGTCTACTCCACCCAGGTATTTGAAAAGGAGAGCTTTGCCCTCCATGACTGGGTATCCTGCTTCTGGGCCTATGTCTCCTAGGCCGAGAACCCTTGTGCCGTCTGTCACAACGGCGACCGTGTTCCACCTGTTGGTATAATCATACACCAATGTCCTATCTTTCTCGATGGCTTTGCACGGGGCCGCTACACCTGGTGTGTACCAAACTGCAAAATCCTCAAAGCTTGTTATCGGACACTTTGGAACGACTTCTATTTTGCCTCTGTAGAAAGGATGGTATTTCATAGCAAGCTCGGCAGGTTGATTGGCTTTCTTCAGGCGTTCAGAATCGTCCACCAAAGCCTTTCTAGCCTCTTAATGGGTACAAGTAAACGACAGTCAATCTGATCGAACTTATATGTCTTCGAATCTCGAAGCATTGAGGCAAGATTAAAAAGACTGGCAATTGATGACTACCGAAACTTAACCGAAGATAGTTGTCTCGCATAGAATAGGAAGACGTTGAAAATGTGTGCTTACAAGTACGCTTCAAAGGCATGGAGAAATCCTACGAAATCGTATGTCAAAGAAATGATGAGACAAGTGGCTGAACATTGGAGAAGGGAACCGGCAATACTTAGAGTCGAGACTCCGACACGACTTGATAGGGCAAGACGTCTTGGATACAAAGCCAAACAGGGATTCGTTGTTGTCCGTGTCAGGATAAGAAAAGGTGGCGCTAGAAAGAGCAGGCCCGTTTCGGGAAGAAGGCAGAGAGCACTTGGTGTTACTAAATTCACTCGCGGAAAGAGTTTGAAGCAGATTGCTCAAGAGCGAGCGGCAAAAAAGTTTCCAAACATGCTTCCACTAAACTCGTATTGGACATGGGATGATGGACATCACAAATGGTTTGAGGTTGTTATGGTTGATCCAAGCCATCCCAGCGTGAGAAATGACAGAAGACTTACTCTGCCCGCGAAGGTCTAGTGGTCTTCTCAGATTATCTGTATGTATTCGCTTGGAAGCTGAACCAAGCCCTGGCTTGATTCATAGCTGAATACTCCGAATTCCTTGGATACAGTGTCTATCACAAGTGCAATTACGTGGGGAGAGAACTGCTGGAGTCTAAGTTGTGTTTGGATGTCAGTCTGTGACATGAACACTCCGGCCCCAATGTGGGAATGGTACCAGCCGACGATCTTGCCGTCTATTCTACCCTTGAGGATGTCATCAGCTATCTTGGCTAGTGAAGATGTTGAGATCGTGGAGCAGGAATCGTTTGCTTCTCCCTCTCCGCAGATCGCGTTCCTTATCAGTAGACCTTCCTCGGTCAGTTCTCCTATGAGAAAGCCTATCTGCTCGTAGGGTTTTCTTGTATGTTCCTCAATCTTGCGAAGTGCAAAAGATGTTATCGCTACGCTAAACACTTCTTTTCCTGCTCTACGAATTCTTGAGCTAGCTGTTGCGAAGCTTCGTTCTCATAAGCTTTTGCGCTTTAGACATGTGTTGGTTGGCCATACACAGAGAGTTCTGCTTATGAGGTGAACTAGCTACCAACATGTGTCCCTCTATATGAAAGAGACGAATAGTCGCGAATGATTGGGAGGGACATGATTGGATCGTGTTCTGCGTAGAAGAAGATGGATTATCCATAAGAAACAGGAAGGCTGGAAAATCAAAGATATCGCTAATGCGTTGCGCGTAACCGAGAAGACTGTTGATCGATGGTGCAGCATCCATAGGAAATATGGGTGGGAGGGGCTGTGCGTCAAGTCGAAGACCCCTCACAGCTTCTATAGGACTCCAGAAGCCACCGTGGATCTGGTTCTGAAACTTAGAAGGGAGAGGAATTGGGGGCCATGCAAGATTGAAGGTTATCTGCGAAACTATGCAGACAACGAGGCCATACCTATCAGCCACAGAACCATCCACAAAATTCTTGTCAAAACTGGATTAAACAACCCCATCTCCAAACCTCGAAGAATCTGGGGTAAACGCAGATTCCAACGGGAGCATAGCAACAGCCTATGGCAAGCCGATTTCAAACTCACAAGCCAAGACGAGTGGATGATCAGTTACCTAGACGACCATAGCCGCTTCATTCCAGGCTCAAGAATCCACCATAACCCAACAGCGGAACATGCGATCAAACTCCTTGAAGAATCCATGATACGATATGAGAAACCTAAGCAGATACTGACAGATAGAGGAACCCAATTCTATCCGGCTAGAGGAGGCAGGTCAGAGTTCACAAAGTTCTGCAGTGGAAACAGTATAGAGCATATCGTTACAAGTGTGCGGAGACCATCCACAATCGGCAAAATCGAAGCCTTCCACAAAGCATACGTTTGCGAGTCATGGATGTTCCCCACCCACGAAAGCTTCGTGGAATACTGGAACTGTGAGAGACCTCATCAAGGAATCGGTTATCTCTATCCAGCTGACATATACTTCAGGGACAGATGTGGGTAGCTAGAACAGTTCTGCTTATGGGGCGATAATAATATCTACTGAGAGCTGAAGGACTTACTTGCCGTGAATCACGAATGGTATACATGGTTGGCGTTGTTGGAAAGCCTAACACGGGAAAATCCACGTTCTTCTCGGCCGCAACACTAGTGTCCGTACCCATTGCAAACTACCCATTTACGACAATAAAGCCCAATCGCGGTGTAGGATATGTCAGAAAATCCTGTGTATGTTCACAATTTGGAGTGAAAGATAATCCAGTTAATTCTGCATGTGTCAACGGAATCCGCTTGATCCCAGTTGAGATGATTGATGTTGCTGGATTGGTGCCTGGGGCGTGGAGTGGGAAAGGTCTCGGAAACCAATTCCTTGACGAGATTAGAACAGCAGACGCTCTTGTTCACGTAGTAGACGCGGCCGGTTCCACAGATTCCGAGGGGAAACTCTGCACGCCAGGAACACATGATCCGATTGACGATGTGAAGTTCCTCGAGGAAGAGATTGACATGTGGCTTCTTCAGATAGTCAACAAGGACTGGGAGAAGATGGCTCGCAGAACAGAGTCCGCCGGCGAGGAACTTGTAGATTTGCTAGAGACGAGGTTGAGCGGATTATCAGTGAGAAGAAGCCATCTACTAGAGGCGCTTAAGAAGTCGGGTTTGAATGAAGATGAGCCGACGAAGTGGAAACAAGATGATCTCCACCGTTTTCTTCATGAACTAAGATCTGTATCAAAACCTATGATCCTTGCCGAAACAAGATTGACCTACCGTCAGCCGAAGCAAACGTCGAACGGCTGAAGAAGCTGGGTTACAATGTAGTTCCATGTTGTGCGGAAGCTGAACTTGCCCTTAGGAGATCAAGTGAGAAAGGCCTAACCGACTATACTCCTGGAGCAGGCAACTTCAACATTCTCAGGCCCAACGATCTGAAGGAGGAACAAAAGCACGCCCTCGAAACCATTGGACAGAAAGTGCTTACGAAATGGTCATCTACAGGTGTTCAGGACACCATAAACACCGCCTACTTCAAACTTCTCCGGATGTTAACAGTCTACCCAGTTGAAGATCCAGAAAAACTTACAGATCACATGAAGCGAGTTCTGCCAGATGCATACCTGGTGCCGGAGGGAACAACTGCAAAAGAATTCGCGTCGATAGTTCATTCAGATCTAGGTGAGGGTTTCATTTACGCGGTTGAGGCGAGATCAAAGATGAGAGTAGGTGAAGATTACAAGGTCAAGGATGGAGATGTTCTCTCGATAGTTAGCGCGAAGAAGAGGGGTTAAAGACTCCGTTTTCGTTCCACACATGAATGCACATAACCCCTACCCGTAGCCACCTTTCTTAAGATAGTAATCGTCCTCCTTTTTTGACCCGAAGCTTCTAAGACCACATTCCTTCAATGTTCTCCTTAGTTGGTTTGCGTATTCGTTGTTTATCTCACCCTTCTTTTCAAGGTAGTTGATAGTCTTCTCCGCCTGTTCGTTGTCGTCGCACCTTCGTAGGTAATCTATGGCAGTTGGAACGTAGCCTGTGAAGGAGTGTTCGGTTGTTTTCTCAACAATGTCAACTCCATCGGCACTGGTAACTTGCAAAGTCCCTTCATGTGACTCCAGTTCCTTGGCTAAGTTTGGATACTTCTGCTTTAGTTCACGCCTATTCAGATCAGCCAACACTGCATACAACTCTTGACTGCTCTAAGTTTTTTTCTTTGCTTGATGCCTTCTTTTTCGAACCAGTTGTTGCTTCAAGACAACTATCGTGCCAGTTGGGACGTCTTTCTCAAGAACAACGCCTGGTCCAATCCAGCTTCGTGAACCAATCTTAACGCCTGGCATCAGGCTTGCATTGATCCCAATCTTGACATCATCTCCAACGATGACTCCGAGCTTCCGTCTACCGCTATCAACCATCTTCCCACGTACGGGGGTTCTAACAGTCGCATCGTCAAGTCTCAAGTTGGCCACGTTAGTGCCAGCTCCAAAGTTGCATCTTTCTCCAATCACGCTATCGCCCACATAGGTCAGATGTGGAACCTTGGTGTCGTCCATGATTATGCTGTTCTTTATGTCGCAGGATGGACCTATCTTCACATCTTTTCCGATGCTAGTATAGGGGCGGATTCTACAGTTGGGTCCAAGTTCTGAACCACTGCCAACAAAAACCGGTCCAACCAATATCGAGCCAGTCTTGACCTTGGCATCGTTCGATACAACAACAGGCGGGACTATCTTGGCACCTTCTTCGACGACCCCGTTGACTTCGTGTTCACGGAGTTCGAGAACTCGCTTGTTTGCTTGAAGAAGATCCCATGGCCGACCAATGTCAATCCAAGACCCAGAGTCAATCACTGCGGCTTTGACTTCAGACTTATGTTCGATGAAAGATTGAAGGGAGTCCGTTATCTCGAATTCTCCTCTCTTTGACTTTCGTGTATTATGGATTACCGAGAGAATCTCGGGTTGTAGTATATACAATCCCGCATTCACCAGGTTCCCCAGTGTACCTCCTGTTCGAGGTTTCTCAACAATACTCTTCACTGTGGAATTTTCGATGGATACGACTCCATAGTATTCGGGTCTCTCAACGGGTACCAGTGTCATCACACTATCGTCAGGATGCATTTTGTGCATGACAAGAACTTTGTCGACAGACTCAGGAGAGATAAGCTGATCTCCATTTGCTACCAAGAAAGGCTGGCCTGCCACATGATCTTCAGCGCATCTAACAGCATCCGCTGTTCCAGCAACCCGCGGTTGAACCACGTACTCTATTCGTGAATTGAATCTCTGTCCATCTCCAAGATAGTTTACTATCGATTCCTTCTTGTATCCGACTATAACAAGCAAATCTGAGATTCCATTTTTCAGCAGAGATTCCACGACGTACGATATTATCGGCCGACCACCGACTGGAATCATGTGCTTCGGTCTATTCTCAGTCAGAGGCCAAAGCCTGACTCCTTGACCCGCAGCAAGAATTACTGCCTTCAACCACTTTCCTCCTTGATAGTCTTAGATACCTCTGCTACACCTAGTTTCAAAAGGTCTTTCGCCTTCTTTTCGTCTTTCGCTTCTGCTGTGACCCGAATCGTCGGCTCCGTCCCGCTAGATCTGAGGAGAAGCCACCAATCTTCTGTGGCTATTCTGATTCCGTCAAGTAATGAAACCTTCAGCTCTTCATGAAACTGCGCCGGTAACCTATCTTTCAACTTGGCCATAACAGAAGCTTTCGTCACTGTTGGGCAGCTGACCTTCTCTCTCATTATTGGATACTCTGGCACTTTCGATATGAAATTCGAAGCCGTCACATTTTCGGTTTCAAGTGCTTTCAAAAACAGAATACTCGATAGGATTCCGTCCGGGCACATGTGAAACTGTGGCATTATCCATGCGCCACAAGGTTCACCGCCAAATACGGCTCGTTTCTTTCTGATCGCCCAAGCAATCTCCACGTCGCCGACTGGAGTTCTCTCAACCTCGCCATGTTCTCTAAGAGTTATCGTATCGACACTCATCGAAGCATCTATAGGAATCACGACGGTTCCACCGTTGTTTTGTTTCAGAAAATGGCCAGCTATCGCGGCTAGGGAACGGTCGAACTGTATGAAGTCTCCTCGTTCATCCACGAACGCGACCCGATCTGCGTCGCCGTCGTAGGCGATTCCAAGATCTGCTCCAATTTGTTTGACAAGTAGTGAAAACGACTTCAAAGATTCAGGAGAAGGTTCAGGCGACCTCCCGGGAAAGAATCCGTCTGG
Source organism: Candidatus Bathyarchaeota archaeon (assembly GCA_963760485.1). Lineage (GTDB taxonomy): Archaea > Thermoproteota > Bathyarchaeia > 40CM-2-53-6 > CAVXDP01 > CAVXDP01. The sequence continues at coordinate 138,255 of CAVXDP010000001.1, forward strand.
CTGAGAGTTTACCGCTGTCACTTTGCATCCAAGAAGCCTTAGTAAGTAAGGTGCGATAGAGTGGCCCGCTCCACAGCCGGGGTCGACGAGAACATTCCACTTCTTGTTAAGATGGATCTTGTCGCAGACCATTTCCACGTAGCGACTTGACTCGTCAATTGAGTTTATCGTTCCTATGTTATTCCAAGAAGCAAGCCGTGACTCATGGTTCTCAATGATGCTTTCGACAGCGGATTGTTGTGTGGGGCCATACGCTACACCTTCGCGATCAAATAGTTTGATTCCGTTGTACTCCGGGGGATTGTGGCTTGCAGTGATCATTGCACCAACTTCGAAACCTACTACATGTGTTAGATACGCTAGAACTGGAGTCGGTAGGATTCCCAAGTCTACTGCCTTTGAGCCTCCAGCAATTACTCCTGACAACCAAGCTGAGCGGAGCATATCACGCGAACGCCTTGTGTCACATGCAACTCCCACATTCCTATCCCGTATCAGCGTTGAAACAGCGAGTCCAACTTCAAACATCAATTGTGGAGTCAATTCCACATTGACGATTCCACGAACCCCAGATGTACCGAAGAGTTTTGGCAAACTGGCCCTCTCAGACTTTCTTCTTGAACGTATAGACTTAGTAGCCCTAAGATATCAAAATTTGGCGATCCTAGTAACCACTGATAAACCCTAGGCTATATTCAAGTGGCTCTCAGAGTCTTCAAAAGAAGAATACTGGCCGATCAACAATAGGGGGCCAAACTAGGATTCCGCTTCTGTAGGAATAGGCTCTTCTGGTTTCGCTTCCTGCGGCTTGTCTCCCGGCTTGGACATAACGCCAGCAGGCATAACTAGTATCCTGGATTTTCTAACACCGACATGTCTCAACGGTACCACCTTTTTGGCTACGTTGTAGATGTCCGAACCAATCTTTCCAAGAACCATCTCATGCGCTAACTGGTCATACGTGAGACTATTAGCTTTCTCATCTACGACTTTTCTCATAGTTTCTCTGATCATATGCTGCTGAGATTCTTTTACTCTTCCACGAGCAAAGGCCACCACTGAAATTCTGGTCGTGTAACCATCCTTCGAAGTAGCGCTGAAAATACCGTCGATTCTGCTGCCTCCCTCTCCTAACTAGACTTCTAAGGTAGTCAGCTGAGTACTCGTGTCCTTTGAGTATTGTATCGGCACGGTCCCCCTTGAAAGAAACCACAAGAAAATAGAGTTTAGTCGATTGATGGGAGAAATCCCCTGTAACGTCGTATAGGGTATTCTCAATAACCCTACCCAATGGACCAGATGATTCTGTTGCAGGAATGTTCGCAACGTTCAGCTCACCGAAATATGAAGGAGTATATATTGAGTACCAGTCTTTCGCTCGCCACTTATCGCGTACTTTCTTTGTAGACTTAGACAACTTACACTCGCCCACATTGCATATTCAGTTTTCGTTGATTCGGTCTTTTAGCCAACGATAGCCAAGACAGGCATTCATGTCTCTTATATCTGTTGCTTGCAGAATACACCAGTCTATACTGACTCCAAGGTCGAGTATTGCTGCGCATCGTAGTATAATATGAGAGCATTTAAGACCAAGTAGCAAAGATGGAAGAAGACCACTAAAGGTGCAGATTTCCACCACTCGACGGATTCAATTGGGGATCGTAATATGCTTGACATCAAGATCGTTAGAGAGAATCCAGAGCTCGTAAAGAATGATCTTTTGAAACGGGGGGCGCCGGAGAAGGCAAAATGGATTGATGAGATTCTCGACTACGATCGCAAAAGAAGAGAGTTGATAACTCAAGTTGACATGCTGAGGCATGAGAGAAACGTTGTCACGGATGAAATAGCGGCGCTCCAAAGACGCGGCGAAGACACTTCTGGTAAACTTGTGGAGGCCAAGGCGATTCCCCAAAGGATCAAGGATCTTGAGGCTCAGATGACCACTAATGAAGAGAAGGTCAATTGGGTTCTTCACAGACTCCCAAATTTGATGCATGAATCTGTGCCCGCTGGCAGAGATGAGAATGACAACGTCGAGATCAGAACTTGGAGAGATAAGCCTCAGTTTGATTTTGAACTGAGAGACCACATAGACATTGGATTACGACTGGGTCTCATTGATATCGAGAGAGCTGCGAAAGTATCTGGAGCAAGATTCTGCTACCTGAAGAACGAAGCAGTCATCCTTGAGTTCGCATTAGCCCGTATGGTCCTGGATACTTTAAGAAATGAAGGCTTCGCTCTGGTTATTCCACCAGTTCTTGTGAAAGAGAAAGCGATGTTTGGTGCAGGCTTCCTTCCTCTTGGAGAGGAGGACATCTATTGGATAAAGGGTGAAGATGCTTGCTTGGTGGGGACCTCTGAGGTTCCGCTAGCCGCGATGCACATGGATGAGATTCTTGAAGAGTCTGTTCTACCGCTTTACTATGCAGGATTCTCAACGTGTTTCAGAACGGAGGCTGGAGCGCATGGTAGAGATACGAAGGGAATATTCAGAGTTCACCAGTTCGAGAAAATAGAGATGTTCAAGTTCACAAAACCCGAAGAATCCTGGGCAGAACATGAAAAGACGATACAGACGGTTGAGAGAATTTATCGGAAGCTCAACCTGCACTATAGGATAGTGAATATCTGCTCCGGAGAACTAGGCGTCACAGCCGCCAAGAAGTATGATCTTGAAGTCTGGCTTCCTGGGCAGGGCAAGTACAGGGAGATTGTTTCATGCAGCAATTGCACCGACTACCAAGCGAGAAGGCTTAACATCAGGTTCAGAAAAAACCCGAACGACAAACCGAGGTTCGTCCACACGTTGAACAGTACAGCGATGGCGCTTGGAAGAACGTTAGTAGCTGTGATTGAAAACTATCAGACAAAAGATGGATCAATCATCGTGCCTGAAGCGCTGGTTCCCTACGCTGGGATGACGTGTATCGACCACCCCCCAAAATAGTTACTTTGCAGATTCCAATCTTCAAGCTGACTAAAATCTCCTAAGGGCATTCATAGATTTCTCAGCTGCTTGGACACATGAAAGTAAGTCGTCTACCGTAGCAACAAGTGTGTCCAATCTCGAAGTTTCAATGCCAAAAGTGACTTGTCTACCTCGTGCGGATGATCGTATACGAAGATGTCGAGGCGTGTGAATGTTATCAGGAATGGTTGCACGAACTAGAGACCGGGCTTTTCTTGCGTCCTCGGCGTGCAGCTTGATTACGGCCTTCAACTTTTGCTCGAACTCATCTGATTGAGGATTATTTCGTCGACATTCTTAAGAAATTCTTCAAGTTTGTCCTCCGATATCTGAGCTCCAGCGGCCACGTCGTGACCTCCCCCTATGCCCATGACTTTTTCAGCAGATTTGCGCATCGCCATGTCCAAGTTCACATTCTTATCTATGAGAGGCTTTGGTGCACGTGCCGAAATTCTAATTTTGCCACCTGAGGTTCTTGCAAGTACTACTAGGGCTTTGTCGTTTCCCAAAATTCCCGCTGACGAAACCATTGATGATATCGCTCCGGTCATGTTCTCATCCACAATGCCTTCACCGTGAACTACATATGCTGTTTTCATTTCGACAATTCTATCACGTGCCTGAGAGAGCCATTCAACATACTTCGCCAATGTCTGTCGATACTCAGCCACCAATTGTTGGACCTCATCCAAGATCGGGCCCCTGTCTCCCATACAGATCGAAAGTGCTACGCCCGGCTTGCGCATTCGTCCACAGGCGTTCAGAAGTGACGAGAATTCTCGGGCATCTCTCAATTGAGTTGACCTCTCTTCGCGTAGCAGAGTGTAGCTGGTTCCGATCAGATTCAAAGCTACATTTCCAGGAAATCCAAGTGAAGCAATATGTTGAATTATCTTCGTTAAGAGATTCTGTTTCTCCTCCAAGGTAAGATCGGCAATCGTTCTCAATCTGCCTTCATTTTGCACAGGGATACCTGCGGAGGACAGTAGTGCAACGCATTTGTCTTCCTCTCCTGACAGCCCGGGAAGGAATGGGTTGGTCGTGAAGGCAAGAGCTTTGTGGATTGGTCGTGTCTCCCTGCCGTATAGGATGAGATCCGTATCTGTCTTCATCAACCCGTTTTTCACAGCATCATCGACTATCAGTTGATTTGGTCCGCGAAGTGTCCGTTTTTCATTTTTATCCTGCATGTCACCGAGGGCACCGACAACCGCCAGAGGAGATAGGTCTACGTTCGACTCCTGAATGGCCTTGGCAACGAAATAAACTACCCCTGAACCGCCGACATCTCTCGCACCATCTATTCCGTATTCATGTGGGTTGATGTGAACTATGTTGGAGGGAGCTTCACCGAGAGGTTTGTGATGGTCCATAACCAGACATTTTTTCTTCACAGTTTTCCTTACCACATCCAGATATCCGCTTCCAATCTCAGAGAAGATTATGACGTCGGGATCTACGGCAAGGGCTTCTGAGATTGACTCTTCATCAAGTTGTTTGGCTGTTCTAAGCTGAAAGGTCGATCCGATTCTCATCAGGGCTTTGCCGATTATTCCACCTGCCGCTAAACCGTCGGCGTCAAAGTGTGTAATGACAAAAAACCTAGAGTTCTTCTTAGTCTCATCTAGGATGAAGTCTCTTGCTTCCAGAGTTTTCGAGAAGAACGGTTGATACGTGGAATCTGACATGTCTATTTGACAGATGCCACGACCGACTTATAATTCCAATCTTGTGGAAGAATGCCTCGAGACCTGTAGTACTTTGAGAGTCTGTGTACTTTGGACTCAATGAGGTTTAGGGCTCGTTTGGTCGAATAGTCTTTCTTGTTTTTCTCATGATGCTTTTTCATGGCTTCAGCTTTTTTAATCAGTGAGTCCAGGTCTTCTGGAATCCTAAGTTTGTATTCTGAAGATTCAAGAACTTTCGTGATCTTCTTTCCGAGTAAGGGTCGAGTGAGTGGAACACTGTATCGATCTCTAAGAATTATTCCGATCATGCTTGGCTTGTTGTCTTCTTTGGCGAGTTTTGTAATCAACGCCTCAATCTCTTCTGGTTGGTACTTGCACCATGTGGGGGTCTTCTTGCTGATGGGCCTAGTCGACCCTGACATACCCCGTTTACTTGAGTAGAGTCTTGCCAAAGATTTGCACCAAGCATAGATTAGCCATTTTCACGTGGACTCCTAATGAAAACGGGGAGCGTTATTTAAGGCTTCTTTGATGATCCTTAAACCATTCAGCGAATTTTCTGAAAGCTCGAGCTCTATGAGAGTACAGGTTCTTCTCTTCCCGAGTCATCTGGGCAAAGGTTCGTCCATCACCTTCTGATGGGATGAAGATCGGGTCGAAGCCAAATCCGCTAGCTCCCTTGGCTTCTTGGCTAAGGCTCCCTTCAACTACCCCAACAAAACATTTTGGTGTCTGCGTCGGTTCACAGTATGCAACAACAGCTCTGAACCTCGCCCTTCTGTCGACTCTATCTCTCATAAGATTCAGAACACCTGTACAGCCTATGGTTTTGAAGGTGTATGCTGAGTATGGTCCGGGAAAGTCGTTTAAGGCTTGAATGAACAAGCCAGAATCCTCAGTAACTACCTGTATTTTGAGGATCTTTGCTATTTCCAGTGCAGAGGTTTCAGCGATCTCTTCAATTTTTTCTGATTGGATCTCGCGTTTTTTCTCAGGAAGCATCTCTAACTGGATATCAAGATCGCTTAGCACGTTTCTTGCTTCCTGAAGTTTGTTCTCATTCGTTGTTGCGAAATAGATTTTCAAATCATTCACTATCCTTGGCTAAGCTGGGTTTGAGTAGGAGTAGTATACTCTGGCTCTGCGTCTTCGATCTTGTTCAGCGCTCTGCAAAATATCTTCCCCTTCTTTGGATCTCACGAACCTTCTGAACTACTTCTTCAGTTCTCCTGCTTCCCGCAAATTCTCTGTACCCCAATAGAACATGCCCGAAGCATTTGTCGGCATGTAGATAATGTGTGCTGTTCAGCGCTCTCTTCATCAGGTGCAGGTCGACTCCAAAATCTTCCACTTCGATCGAGTGGTAACTGAGGCCAAAGTCTATGAAAAAAATCTTCTCGTTATCCGTCGGAATCATGTTCGATGTTGTCAAATCGCCGTGGATGATGTTGTTTTGATGAAGCATTGCGATCTGGGACCCTACAAGCTGGCATAGTCTATCTCGACCTTCGTTGGAACTCCCTTGGAGTGTTTCTTTCAACCTTCTTCCAGAAATGTATTCCATGATTATTGTGTACTCTTTCGGGTCAACCAGGTATATTGTCGGAGTCGGGACACCAGAGCGCTTAGCTTCATGCATTATCTGGGCTTCATGGATGGTTCTATAACTTCTCAGTTTTGTATCAAGAACCATGAGTCGATACCTTTTGCAAACGCGCCTCTTCACAATGACTTTGCAATCATGCCAATCTTCGAGGTACAGGTTTGCTTCGGCGCCTTTTCTGATAAGAGGCATGAGTCCATCATTTCCTCCATGGGACTTCAACTTCGTCAAGTCGCCACTTTGGTTTTACGAAGCTCTTTTCCACTTCGACTTCAATTCCCGACTGGTAAGCCAAGATTCCCGTCCAAGCAATCTGAGCTCCACAGTCTCCACTGTACTTTGAGTCCACAACACTGAATTTGGCATTATGCTCTTCTGCGATAATTCGCATCATATTCTGAAGACGTGTGTTGGCTGCAACTCCACCAGTCAAGAGCAGCTCCTTCTTTTCTGTATGGGCTAGACTTCTTTCAGTTGCTTCTGTGAGCATTGAAAAGGATACTTCTTGAAGCGAGAAGCATATATCTTCAATAGCAACATGCTCCTCCAGCTTTTTTATCGAGGCAGTAAGAAGGCCCGAGTAGGATACATCGTTCCCCTTGACCGTGTAGGGGAGATCAATGTATTTGGAACCTTTCTGTGCCGACTTTTCTACACTCATTCCTCCAGGTGGAGGGAGCTTGGCTGATCTTGAGAACATGTCGAAGAGGTTTCCTATCGTGATGTCTTCGGTTTCACCGAATATTCTCCATTTTTCTTTTGCACATGCCGCTATTGCTGTATGACCTCCGGATACGAGGAGTACGAGCGGATCCCGCAGTCCAGTGGTAAGCGCAGCTATCTCTATGTGGCCTATCGCATGATGAATGGGGACTAGAGGTTTGTCTAGGAGGGCTGCGATTCCCCTCGCGATTGTCGCACCGGTTCTCAATGCTGGACCCAAACCAGGTCCGAGCGAAACGGCTACTATGTCAATCTCACGGGGTTTCTTTCTGGCGACCCTGAATGATTTTTGAACGACTTCGGCACAGACCTGAGAGTGATGTTGTGCGGCTTCTCTTGGATGTATGCCCTTTCCAACCGCTGGGATGTACGTGTCTTTCACATCAGAGAGGATTCTGCCTTCACTCGTCACGATACTTGCGCCGAAAGTGTGAGCGGTCGATTCGATCCCGAGACAGAGTATTGGTTTTGACAAGGGAAGCTCAGGTCTCTCTTAAGATGATCAATTGCATTCAGGACTTGGTTTCTGACCTAGTGTCGTCTTTCCTCTTGGGTCTCACAAAGATCGCGATCAAGATCAAGGCCACGGCTATGCATGCTATCACAATGTAGGTTTGTGTATAGTCGTCCCGCCAGATCGCTGTGAGTGTCTTTGGGGAGTTCACTACAATCGAGGTTGTCGGTGATGAAGATGTCTGATCTCCTTCCCAATGATCAAAGATCTTCTGGATACCAAATCCTTGGGGAGTTACAACTGAGACATTCGCTGTTGAGTTTGCGTCATACCAGCCTGATCCTATTGGATTGCCGTAATCTGAGCTTACATTAACGTAGTATTGCGTTTGATATCTGACTGAGAGGTTATGAGGCGCATCCATCATAATTGAGATTGGGTTTCCAGAAAGCTCGGCTCCATCGGCAACCCAACTCTCGAAGATGTATCTTGCTCCTGCTGTACCATTCACATATTCCGGTGCGGTCGGGGTCTCGACAGGCGTACCTGCTTCATACCAACCCTCGACCGATGGGAATTCAACTATCCGCTTTTCAATGTGCAAATAGTATTGAGGTTCGTAGCTGAAGCTTATTGAGCCTGTGTCGCTGACCGTATGATTCGATGTTGCAGAATGGTATCGGATGCCATTGGGACCGTTAACGTATTGGTCAACGCTTATTCGATGCGTGCTTCCACTCCTAAATGTGAGTGTTTTCGAATTGCCGCCAGGTATTATCCCGTCGTACCCATCATCAACTTTCAAGTTTGAATAATAATCTGACGCGAATCCCGTGATGCTTACCGTCACTCTGTAAGCATAGGATCTCTGTCCCTGTTCAAGAATGAATTGAAGGATAGTTGATGAACCCGAAGATACGAATACTTCCATGGTCTTGGAGATGAATCCATATTCCTCAACAGTAAGATTGTAGAAGCCAACAGGAAGGATCATCTCAAAATACCCTCCTCCAAGAGATGAAGTGTGCTCGACTACATTCGAATCTACTGTTGCGGTTATGCTTGCCCAAGCTATTGGAATCAATTCATCATAGACGTTGAACCCATACACGTAACCAGCCACCAGACCACCGCCATACGGGTAATATGGTTGCGCCGATGCTCTGCATGAGAAGACATACCCCGTCACCGCCAACAGTAGCATGACTTTCACGACACGTTCACTTTGAGAGTGTGAAACGGGAAGATTCATTCATCTCAACCCTACACGGTATGCAACGGGCGGTCCCGTCGTTTAAATCTGTTCTTGGACATAACAAAACAGCTGAGATTTAGGTCAATACTCGGTCTCTAAACGCAATCCCTGTTTGCCACGGTATTCTTATCTACACGATCGATCAATCTGTCTCGCCTAACAGTGTATAGCTGGTCACGAACAGAATGGATGAAGATTACTCCAGATTACAGCCAGAGGTAAATATTGGCACCCTTGGTCATGTTGATAATGGGAAAAGCACGATAGTTCAAGCTTTGACAGGCGTCTGGACTGGAAAGCATTCTGAAGAGTTGAGACGCGGTATAACTATTCGTGTCGGATATGCGGACACGACCTTCTACAAGTGCCCAAAATGCGGTCCCCCAATGTGCTACACTACTGAAAAGAAATGCAGGATTTGTAATAGTGAGACCAAGCTTCAAAGGCTGATCAGTTTCGTTGATTGTCCGGGCCATCACAGCCTCATGGTAACTATGCTATCCGGAGCGACGTTGATGGATGGAGCACTCTTTATCATTGCTGCCAACGCGAAATGCCCACAAGCCCAAGATCGGGAGCACCTTATTGCTGCGGAGATTGCAGGAATCAAGAATCTGATAGTAGTTCAGAACAAGATCGATCTTGTGGACAAAGAGCATGCTCTGAAGAACTATGAACAAATAAAGGGTTTTGTAAAGGGTACAATTGCGGAGAATGCGCCTGTCATACCAATTTCAGCCCAGCATAAGATCAACCTGGATGTCCTGTTAGAAGCTATGGACAAAGTTATCCCAACACCCAAGAGAGATCCCACAGCCCCGCCGAAAATGTATGTACTAAGATCGTTTGACGTGAACAAACCCGGAACGGAAGTCGACGATCTGGTCGGTGGAGTGATTGGTGGGTCAGTAACCCAAGGAGTATTCAAAACCGGTGATGAGATCGAGATGAGGCCTGGATTAAGGATGGAGAAGGGGGGCCGTATACGTTATGAGCCTATCTTCACGACCATTCGAAGCCTCTATGTTGGAAGTGGCTCCGTGGAACAGGTGAAGCCGGGCGGACTAGTCGGAATTGGAACCTCTCTGGACCCTGCCCTGACGAAGAGCGATGGAATGGTAGGAAGTATTGTCGGAAGAACTGGAACTCTCCCTGAGACACTAGACAAGTTAACGCTTGAAGTACAGCTGCTTGAAAGAGCCGTTGGAACAGAAATGCAGGTCACCGTGGATAAGATAAAAACCAATGAAGCGCTTGTTCTCAATGTCTTCACGACCGTTACATCCGGAATTGTCTCATCAGCAAGAGAGCAGGTCATAGATGTTGCATTGAAGAATCCTGTTTGTGTTGAGAAAAACTCTAAAGTCGCCATAAGCCGGAGAATTGGTGATGGCTGGCGTCTAATCGGATTTGGCACCGTAAAGTAAGACTCCAACCATTTCGATATGCAACTTGAAAAAGCGTTCTACATAACCGAGTCTGTGACACTTGCCGATCAGAGTCCTCCTCGACACGAGCATCTTGCTCACCTCACTTAAGCTACGTCTTGATATTCTAGGTGAAACGGAAGAACTGCTTCAAGCCAAAGTCGAATTCCTTGTCCCGAAGCAGGTTCAGAATGAACTCCGCAGACTGTCTGCCAAGCCGAAGCTTGTTGGTGTTCGCGCTGCTCGTGCCCTTGAAATCACTGCCAAATGCAAGATCATAGATCTGACGCCTGCCCCGAGCGCTGACGACGCTTTCATTAGAGCATCAAAGGAAATCAAGGGAGTAGTGGCCACCACCGACTCCCAGCTCAAAAGAAAGCTACGCGCGATTCATGTCCCAGTATTGAGTCTCAGAGGAAACAGGCTATACTGCGAACCCGAGACACCGCAATACTGGCCTTCAATGTTATGATGCCCCGTTTTGAGGGCTTCAGAAAAGGTATTTAAGTAAGGTTGGGAGCACGGCTCTAGAAAATACTAGGTTATGCTATCTCCCGGGCCTTGGAGTTAAGAAATAATGTTTAGACTACTCTCAGTTGAAGATGTGGTTAGAATTCCCCCTGAAAAATTCGGAAACCCCATAGACAAAGTTGCGCACGAACAGATCAAGATGAAATACGAAAATGTTGTTGATGAAGAGCTAGGATACGTAATTCTCGTCGTGGACGTTAATGTGGATGCTGTAGGCAAGATATTGCCTGGAGACGGGTCAACCTATCATAAGGCTACGTTCAAGCTCCTGACTTTCTATCCTGAGATGCACGAAGTAGTCGAAGGAGAAGTTGTCGAAGTTACGGATTTTGGAGCGTTCGTGAGGATAGGGCCTGAGGATGCTCTGCTTCATGTTTCACAAGTGATGGACGACTTCATCGCTTACGACGAGAAACATGGCGTTCTTATGGGAAAGGAATCGCAGAGGAGTATCGGCAAAGGAGATATTGTGAGAGTTCGGATAATTGCAGTGAGCTTTCCGAAAGGTGGAGCGGGAGGCAAGATTGGCGTAACTATGAGACAACCATTCCTTGGTAAACTTGATTGGATCAAGGATGATGTGACGAAGATTCACGAACCCAAAGGGGAGAAATAGGCTTGGTAGAGAAGGCCTGTAAGAATTGTCGATTGATTAGCGCTGGACCGATCTGCCCAAATTGCAAGTCAACGAACCTTAGCGACGATTGGACTGGATTTGTCGTTGTCATAGATCCCAACAATTCAGAGATAGCGAAGAAGATGACGATAAAAACCCCTGGAAAATATGCGATCCGTGTAAGATAGAATCTTCTGTCGCCAAAACGTTTCGCTTTTCCTGACAGAGAGAAATCGATTCTGGCTAGACACTTACTAGATGGATGAAACATATTGCCCGCGCTATTACTCACAGCGCAGCTTAGAAGAAGACTGAAAAAACCTTTGGGCAGGCTTCTCACTGGATCCACAGAAGTCATAGTTGAAACACTTCGCCATCAGATCAGGCAACTTCATCCGAAGAAAGTCATATGCGTAGGCGACGCTGTCTCGAGACTCTTCTCCCAACATAAGCTCCAGGCTGATGTTCGAATCTTGGATAATGTGGAATTGAGAAAGAGAGTTCACCCGATGAAGCTTGACAATTCAAGTAGAATTTTCTTTACGACAAATAGAGCTGGAACAATTGATATATCGAGTTGGCAAGCTGTCAGCGAGGCCATAAAGACTGCAAATGCTACAATAGTAGTGAAAGGTGAAGAAGACCTTCTGGCACTTGCGAGCTATAGCGTTGGCTCCTCTGAATTCGTTCGTAGTTTACGGCCAACCTAGAGTTGGCATCGTTCTGGTGTTGGTTGATAATAGAATAAGACGAGAAGTTGATTCAATGCTTGATTCGATGCACAAAGGGTAGCGGAGGATTACTCTTGTTCCTTGACAAAGTCCGTGTAACTACACGCCCCACACGTAAGTCTTGGAGTAGGTCCTTTATGGTGAGCCATTATTCCGCCGCATCTTGGACATTTCCTATTCTTTAGTGCAATAGATCTCTTTTCGTAGTTGACATCGTACAAGGTCCCCAGACCTTTCCGTTTCTTCTTCTCTTTAGCCTTTGCTTCCTCTTTGGGCTTTGCTTCCTCTTTGGGCTTAGCTTCCTCTTTGGGCTTAGCTTCCTCTTTGGGCTTAGCTTCCTCTTTGGGCTTAGCTTCCTCTTTGGGCTTAGCTTCCTCTTTGGGCTTAGCTTCACTCATACTCTTCACTTCTTGGCGCTGGCTGGTTTAGTCTCTTCTTTCTTGGAATCCTTCTTTTCCGGGGCCTTTTTTTCCGATGGCTTCTCTCCAGATTTCTGTGCTGGTTTTTCTACGGGTTTCTCTGGAGGCTTTTTCTCGCTGGGTTTTTCTTCTTTCTTCTCAGCAGGTTTCTCTTCTTTCTTCTCTGGCTTTTTCTCCGCCGGGGCTGGAGCTTCCTTCTTCTCAGCTTTCTTCTCTTCTTTCTGCTTCTTCCTCTCTTCGGCTGGCAGATTCCTGACCTTTATGTGAGCGGGAACCAACTGAATGGCAAGTTTCTGATCATCATACAGTTCGAGTCTGCAGATTGTTTCCTGAGTTCCTGTTCCAGTTATCATGTCCATAATGTACAGGTTTTCCAAACTTGCTTTGAACCGTTCTGCCAGCGCCTTTCTGGTTGAGTACCTTTCAGGTGTTCCAGCAGATATGTGGGAGATTTCCACCTTGATCTCCTTACGTTTCATAACTGGGTTGTAGTATTCATTGAGAACTCTGATCTCCACTGTTCTTTCCTCCCGCCTCTGTTTCTTTTTCTAGGTTCTCTTTTTGAGTATCTCCAGTCTCCGTTTCGGAAATGACCATGTTCAATTGATAAGTTTCGTCGGTTATCATTCGGCCCCTAACCAGTTTTCTACGCCTTTCGCCTTTACTTCTGGGTTTGAAACCGACTCCACCGGCTAGCAGGACATATTTTTTGGCGCCGCCATGAATGTTGGGCACCAACGGAATCCCATCCTTGTCGCTTCCGCCCCTAATCCTGAGCTTCTTTCCTGACATACCAAATAGGGCACCGTCCACTTCCTCGCCAAGTTCTCTTCCAATTAGGGGTCTAGCCTTAGCTCCCTCAAGCTCAACAGTGGTTACTTTGCCACCTTTTGGATCTGATACTAGTACTTTCAACTGAGCGATCCTTCAGCTTCATTGCAATTGTCTTCAGGGATATTCGACTTGAATTCTTGCCTATATCACTGAAAGCAGGCGTCTATACACAGGGGGTCCACTTATAGGTTACGTTGTTCGCCATCTTCTGAACGGTATATGGTTTAGATGCCGATTACGGTCTTTCCCTTAAGCATCTCTTCAAGAGATGAGATCTCCTCAGGGGAAAGCTCGTTTTTGAAGCTGGCTAGAAGTTTTCTGGCATGGTCTTCTGGAACTGAGACCGTGAGCACGTCTCCCTCCTTAATATGTCTGCCAACAATAGCCTCTTCTATTGATATAGCGACTTGGCTCCCGGTTAGTGATTCTTCGATCTCCTTTCCCTTGTCCTGAATCCTGTCTATCTCACCGATGGATCGTCCACTTTTCAAAGTGAGTGGATACTTCCGTCTTATGCGGCCAGCTAGAACTTCTACTCCTACAATCGCGGGTTTGCTTCTCCTGAAGATGCAGCCAGGGAGTATTCTCATTCTTCCAGGTCTGATCAACAGGTTTAGTTCGGCTTTGGTTCCAGCCGTTTTTTCTTTTTCTCTCCACCTTGTGAAATCTTCAAGCATGTGGTAGATTATGTTTGCCGCGAAGATTGGCACTTTCTCCTTAGTAGCTTCTTCTGCTGCGTCGGGGAGGACTTTGACGTTGAAAGCCAGTACTACTCCTAGTAGCCGGTCTTTCTTCATCACTGTCTCTGCTTCGACTACTTCTCTTCTTGATACATCGCTGACATCGGCTAGCCTTATTGGAATTCTCAGATCCTCAAGCGATGTTGTAATGGCTTCCAGTGATCCCAACGTGTCTGCCTTCAGGATCACTCCGAGTTTGTCTGTCTCTATCCTTAGTTTCTGAACTTCATCTCTTATTTGAGAAGCAAGTTTTTCGGAGCTTTCGCCCGCCGGTATAGCAAGGATCGGAGAACCTGCCAATGCTTCGTCGAGGTTTGGCGCCGCGATCTTTATTCCAGCAGCGGCGGCGATCTCTGTGACATTAGTGAATTTATCCCTTGGATCTCTGATCTCATCCAGAGGTTTTGGAAGAAGAATCGCCTTTACGTAGGTTTCTATTACCTCGTTTCGTCCGCCTAGAACAATTTTGTCTCCAACCTTTAGTACTCCATCGTACATGATGGCGTTGATGGTGATCCCTAGGCCCGGTTCTTCCTTGACCTCGAGAACGGTTCCTTTTGCTGCTCCGGCTGTGGTCATCAGTTCCTCTTTCATGTAGGCTTGAGTCAGGCCTACCAACGTCGATAAGAGTTCAGGTATACCTTCGCCAGTTTTCGCGCTTGTTGGAACTATGGCGATATGGGTTCGAAAGTCCGTAACCCTATCAAATCTCTCAGACTTGAAGCCTAGTCTTGAGAGCGATCCCAGTATTCTGTATACGTACTCGTCTAGGCTTGTCTGGACTTCGGGTGCTTGCTTCGTAAGAGCCTCCATGAACTGTCGATCATTAACGGATCTCCATCCAGTTATCATATCAATCTTGTTTGCTGCGATGACGAATGGTGTTCGTCTGGCTTTGAGTATGTTTATCGATTCAACGGTTTGTGGTTCTACTCCTTTCAAGACGTCGATGACTAGGATGGCTATGTCTGCTGCTGATCCTCCACGTCTTCTAAGGTTTGAAAAGGTTTCGTGTCCTGGCGTGTCGATAAATAGTATTCCAGGGACGGCGATACTGAATTTCAGTTTCCTGAGTAGTTCTCCGCAGCGAAGTTCCAATGTCTCGGCAGGAAGCATGCTTGCGCCAATCCATTGAGTGATGGCGCCGGGTTCTCTTGCTGCGACAGAGGTACCTCTAATCCTGTCAAGTAGACTGGTCTTGCCGTGATCGACATGACCTAGTACTGCAACTATTGGATGACGTAGCGGCAAGAACTACACCGCACGAATGGACGGATCGTCTATCGTGATGACTCGATTTAAATGTTTCAAGATGCTGACTTGGAGCAGATCTCGAAAACCATCATGAAGAATGCTCAAGGCTTCTTAGCAACGGCTCATCTTATCTCGTTTGTAGCTTGAAGCAGCTCAGTTCAGAAGAAGAGAAAGGAAGGCGCTGAGGCAGCCGAGAGTTTTGTGACTATCATCGCTATGTCTCCATAACAGACTAGGTCTCGAATTTGAGACCCGTCATGGACGGCGCCTAGTCGACTACGTTATTGATGCGAAGAAAAGAAGTTGTGGCCAACCTAAATAGGCTCATTTTCAAAATAGCTACTCAGTTTTTGATACCAGCCAGAACTCGTTTCCGTCTGGGTCCTTGAGCATTGCGTACTTCATATTCTTGTCCCATTCAGACGGAGCAAGTTCTCGGGAAAACTGTACACCATTCTTTTTCAGAGATTGATACGTGGCCTCCAGGTCATCTGCCCGCAGCGTGATTCCAGTGTTGCCTGGTTCCAACTTTTCGCCCTCACATAGGTGCAGCCCTACTGACGAACCAGGTGGGGCGACCACAACCCAATGGCTTTCATCATCTTCGAGCTCGAAACCCAGCTTCTCAACGTACCATTTCTTAGATTTCTGAGCATCTGAAACAATTACAGCAACCGTCCCAATATCGCCTATCAAAAGCTTCACATCAACATGAGTGGGTCTCTCTCTATGATATATGTATGGCGCTTCGTAAACGGTGTGGTCCTGACTAGCAGTGTTTGCCAATTCTGCTATTGAAGATCAAGTGCGTGATTAGGAATCAGGCAACTTACTTTCGTACCAAGTGGGTTTCTCTGAGATCCAAGGGTGGACTAATCATATTCGCCAGAGGTATGCAATTAAATAATTGAGCCATGACATCGATTGCAGATGAGAAGCTACAATGTCTACAGACAGAATTCTTCTCGGGGACATGAATACCGAGGACCTCAGAAAATACGGTTATCAAGTTGTGGATTGGATCGTCAACTACATTGCTAATCTCGACAAATATCCGGTCTTGGCTCAAGTAGAACCTGGCCAGATTAAGGATGCTCTTCCGAGATCGCCTCCTGAAACTTCTGAATCAATGGATTCTATCCTAAAGGATCTTGACAAGATAATCTTGCCAGGCATCACTCACTGGAACCATCCAGCATTTTTCGCTTATTTCTCCATAAGCGGTTCAGCTCCAGGGATCCTTGGAGAACTTCTATGTTCAGCTCTTAACGTGAATGCAATGCTCTGGAAAACGTCACCTGCGGCCACAGAATTGGAAGAGGTTGTCTTGGATTGGCTTCGTCAGATGCTGGGGTTACCTGAAACTTTCCAGGGCATTCTATATGATACTGCATCTGTTTCGAGTCTTCATGCAATGGCCGGCTGCAAGAGAGGCTCAAGTGGATCTCAAGGTGCGTGAGGAAGGGCTTGCTGGACGTGTTGAAATATCCCGACTGAGGCTTTACACGTCGGAGGAAGCGCATTCGTCAATCGAGAAAGGAGCTATTCTACTCGGGATCGGCCAGAATGGAGTGAGGAAGATCCCGACCGAAAAGGATTTTCGCATGGAAGTTGATGCGCTGGAACGTGCGATAGAAGATGATATTCGTTTGGGGTATCGACCTTTCTGTGTAGTCGCCACGGTTGGAACGACTTCAACTACGAGCATCGATCCAGTAGAGGATATCGCCGAGATCTGTGAGAAGTATCGACTTTGGCTACATGTTGACGCGGCTTACGGAGGGGCGGCAGCCATATTGCCTGAGATGAAACATGTACTGAAAGGCTGTGAAAGGGCGGATTCATTTGTGGTGAATCCTCACAAGTGGCTCTTTACGCCCCTTGATGCGAGCGTCTTTTACTGTAAACGACCAGACATTCTCAAGAAAGCGTTCAGTTTGGTACCTGAGTATCTTCGTACAAGCGAGGGTGAGAAGGTGCGAAACTATATGGATTATGGAATTCAGTTGGGAAGAAGATTTCGCGCGCTCAAATTATGGATGATATTTCGATATTTCGGCCAGAAAGGATTGGCAGCCAGAATTCGTGAACATATACGACTGGCTCAGAAGTTTACCTCTTGGATTGATGGTGATCCAGACTTTCAAAGAATGGCTCCAGTTCCATTCAGCACTATATGTTTCAGAGCTGCACCGAGGGACCTTGCGAAACTATCGGAGAAATCTCCAAAACTGAAACCTGAGATCGATAATTATCTGGACAGTCTTAATGAGGCAGTCTTGAACGCGGTAAACTCATCTGGACGAGTCTTTCTATCACATACACGTCTTAGAGACAGATTTGCCATTCGACTGGCGATTGGCAACATCAGAACCACGGAGAACCACGTATCCAGGGCTTGGGCGATTCTTCGAGATTGTGCGGCCAGAACAGATAAAGAACTTAGACCTCCAACACTGAGGATGCCAGCACCCTAGTGCTTAATTCTGGAGTTAGCGGAAGCCACGTCTTGCAAAGGCACCTGTGTTTTCTTTGCCTCTTTTGAAAGAGCTATGATCTTTGAACTGTACTTTTCCTCGTAGGATTCAAGGCAGACTTTACAGCAGAAGTACCTGTCTTGTTCTCCAACTCTGAGCTTAGCGGGTTCGCCTTCGATCTTTCTGTTGCAGTAGTCACATCGCAAATTAATTCTTAAGTTGGGGTGAATGATCACGCCCTGCTCTTCCTTGATGATCCTTGTTATGACGTTTGAGGATAAGATTTGTACGTTCTCAAGTCCTGCTATCTTCTTTGTGAGCAACTCTTGGAGGGATTTCATGTTATCTGCGACTGCTCGGATGGTGATGTTGCTCTCTCCGGTGACCATGAATACACATCTTACTTCATCCATCTCTGCAAGGTGTTGGGTAACTTCATCAATCTTTGAGGTGTCCGCTTTCAGGTTGATGAGAACGTAGATCCCATGTTCGATTTTGTCCGGGTCCAGAACTGGAGATATCTTCTTTATGACCCCCATATCGAAGAGTCGCTTCAGCCTGCTTTCGACTGTTGGAGTACTAACTTGGACGACCCTTGCGATCTCCCGCAAGGACCTGCGACCGTCTTCCATAAGGGCCTTCAGAATGCCTGCATCGGTCTCATCGATCTTAACTGACATCGTACGTTACCTGCGAACATCTAGTCCACCATCAAATTTAATGTCATCTATCTAGGAAAAGAAACGAACGTCTTTCGCGACTAAGTTCTGTCCCTCAACTGTGGATCGATCGCTTAGCCTCAGTTCATTGCATCTGTTGGT
Organism: Candidatus Bathyarchaeota archaeon; assembly: GCA_963760485.1. Classification (GTDB taxonomy): domain Archaea; phylum Thermoproteota; class Bathyarchaeia; order 40CM-2-53-6; family CAVXDP01; genus CAVXDP01. The sequence continues at coordinate 156,805 of CAVXDP010000001.1, forward strand.
TTGGCTCAGTTCTGTTTGTCTGCTAAAGACAAATAACGTAAACGAGTGTCTACCACTGACTTCTATGCGCACTTGAATCCTGTATCGAGAATGACGTTTGAAAAGCCGGTTCCGTTAATCGAACTGGGCTGTGTTGGTTGTTTGCGAGAGAAGTTTATTGCGGTGGTTCACAACTTCCTAGATAGTGTCAAATGAATGGACCTGGTCGCCTTTATGGCTTCATTTTGACGAAGTGTAACCACTGAAAAGTTCTTTTCTGGAGATGGAGGCATCTGAGTAAGCAACACCCAACACTTTTATGTCAACGACCGGAGAAATCCAAGTCATGCATGTAGAAAACTACGATCTATTCATCGATTTGGATTTCAGAAAACTCAGATTTGAGGGAAGAGTAGTTGTAGAGCTCGAATCCGAAGGGGATGTAGTCCTAGACTCCGTAGGCCTCACAATCTCAGATTTGAAGGCTAATGGAAAACCCGCAGCATTTCAGCTGGACTCAGAACGTTTGACGGCCAAAACTGGACATTTCGGTGGCAAGCTAGAGATCATGTATGCTGGATCAATTCCAGACGTACTCGTGGGAATTTACAGGGCTCCTTATGACAGTACGTACATGATAACAACTCAGTTTGAAGCTGACCATGCCAGACAGATGCTTCCATGCGTTGACAATCCAAATTACAAAGCGGAGTTCAAACTCACCTTGAGGATCGACGCTGACTTAGATGCCATATCAAACATGCCTGTTGAAACTATAACAATAGAGGGCCCCAAGAAAATCGTCTCATTTCAGAAGACCCCAAGGATGTCAACTTACTTGCTCTACCTAGGCGTGGGCAAGTTCGAGGAGGTGAAGGAAAGACTCGACAACATCGACATACTAGTAGCAACTAGCCCTGGCAAAGCAAGAAAGGGAGAATTTGCACTGCTGGTTGCTAGGAAATCAATAGAGTTCTATCAATCCTACTTCGGCATACCATACGCTCTTCCAAAGGTTCACTTAGTAAGCGTGCCAGAGTTTTCCGCTGGCGCAATGGAGAACTGGGGTGCAATAACATTCAGAGAGACTGCACTCGAAATTGACAAGAACAGCAGCATTCGAACAAGAAAAAGAGTGACTGAGATCGTTGCCCACGAACTCGCGCATCAATGGTTTGGAAACCTAGTAACGATGAAATGGTGGAATGATCTCTGGTTGAACGAGAGCTTCGCCACATTCATGGGATACAAAGTAATGGACAAGATATTCCCAGAATGGAAGGCTTGGCAGAGCTTCTTAACGACCGAAGCTTCTGAATCCATGGCCAGGGACTCCTTGAAGAATACTCATCCAATAGAAGCCGACGTAAAGTCTCCAAGTGAGATAGCACAAATTTTCGACGAGATAAGCTATGGCAAAGGCGCATGTATACTCCGAATGATCGAAGCATACATTGGAGCCGAGGGTTTCAGAAAAGGAATAAGCAACTATCTCATCCGAAACAAGTTCTCTAACGCGACTGGAAATGATCTGTGGGACTCACTCGAGGAGTCCTCCCGAAAACAAGTCAAGACAATCATGAGCCAATGGATAAGAAAATCCGGCTATCCAATGATAACCGTATCGAAAGATGGGGACAAGTTGAAACTAAAGCAAGAAAGATTCCTACTGTCGGGCGTATTTGAAAAAGGCATTTGGCCAGTACCTATCGTTATCAAATTGCGAGGTCAATCAAAGAGGCTGCTGCTAGACTCTGAAGAGGATGTAGTCGAGATTGGAGATGCTGATTCTCTCAAGCTGAATGTTGATCAAGTGGGATTCTACAGGGTTCACTACCAAGGGCTTTATGATTCTGTATGGAAGGAAGACCTATCAGCTATAGACAGATGGGGAATAGTATTTGACGCCCTTGCGTTTCTAGTATCCGGCAAGATGCCTTTCAACGATTACATGAATCTTGTGAAGAAGTACTACAACGAACATGATTATGCACCTGCACTTGAAGTCTCAGATCAACTAACATTCCTAAATCTGATCATGCCATCAAGAGTTGCTGAAACCTCAAGAGCCTACCATAAGTCACAGCTGGGGATTCTTGAAGGAATAGATGATGAGGTCAGCTCAATGCTGCGTGGTGTCATGGCAAGAAGGCTGTCCGTGGTTGACGAGAACTACGCCAAAGAGTTGGGAGCCAAGTTCCACGACTATGAGAATGTACAGCCAGACATGAAAGAAGCGATTGCAGTTGCATACGCGAGAGCCTACAACAACTTCGAAGAGCTCATAGACTGGTACAAGAAGAGTGATTCGGACGAGGAGAGAATTCGACTACTTAACGCCATGATGAACCTCAGAGAAAAATCACTAATCACCCGTTCACTTGACTTCACGCTGAGTGGTCAAGTAAAGAAACAAGATGTGAGCTCTGCAGTCCTCGCATCCGTAGCGAACCCAGAAGCCAGAGATGCGACATGGCTATGGATAAAGGCTAACATTGGAATCCTAAGAAAGCTTCATGAAGGCACTGCAAATCTATCACGGGTTTTCCTGTCAATCATCCCGATTCTTGGAATAGGTCGCGTCGAAGAAGTGGAAAGATTCTTCACGGAAAATGAAACACCTGAGGCAAAGAAGGGAATAGAAGCAGGATTGGAAAAGCTCAAGATCTACGATAGACTCGTGAGGAATATCTAGATTTTCCACTCGTACTCTTGATGCAGACTATCGAGATGCGGCTTCGATGGCAAGACTTGGATCGAATCAGAAAGCACTAGAGTGGTCTCTGAGGTCGAGTAATGGTTTGACTGCTACAAAAAAGTCCTCCATCTACATGAAATGCCTTAGCTTCTGGTGGTGCCGTTATCTTCGATCCCAGAAGATACCTTACTATGCCAACTGTTTTGTCACTTTCAAGACTCAATTCTTAAATTCCTACTTGGCCTTCGTTGAATGGGATTTTGATGACGATGCCCATCCTTGAATATCTTTTAGCGCTAGGTATTGGCATAAGCACCGGTTTAGTGCTGCAGAGAGGACGAGTCTGTACCAATTCGGCATTTAGAAATCTTCTCTTAATACGGAATGCAGAACTTAGTATTATCATACTTGTCGCAGTAGCCGTCGAAGTATCTGGATATTTCCTGCTCACTCTGATGCCAGGATACGTCTTCAATGCCAACCCAATTCAATTATCATTCATCTTTCTGCCAATTGGCGCATTCATTTTTGGTTTCGGAACGGTCTTTGCAGGAGGGTGCGCCGGCGGAGTCTGTTATCGGGTGGGAGAAGGGAACTGCAAATCATTCCTTGCATTGATAGGATTCATCATAGGGATTGGAGCCTTCGCTATCGGACCAATTGCAGACATATTTCGATCTGTTAACAATCGTTCATTACTCCTGATCAATAATCAAACTCCATCTCTGGAACAATTCGCTCCCCGACTCATTTGGACCATTGCTATTGTGGTTGGTGCTGGATTGCTATCGTATCTGTTCTATTTCAGAAGTCAAGGCCACACGTTAACACACCTGCGCCCAAGATGGACACCGCCCATCAGTGGCGCAGCGCTGGGCATACTCGGAACCTTAACCAAGTACTTTTCCAGCTTACCTCCTATCCATCGAAACTTTGGATTATCTACCATTGATGGAATTGCAAACATTGTCCAAAGCATCGTTACGCTTCAACTGTTCAACTGGGCTGGATTTTTCATCATCGGCTTAATTGGTGGATCTTTCGTATCATCATTGAGTATACAGGAATTTGAGTTGATAACCCCCAAGAGAAAGGACATTGTCGAATACGCGTTTGGTGGGTTCCTCCTGGGAATCGGCGCCATGATGGCCGGAGGATGCAATATCGGTCACATCTTCGGTGGAATCCCAGAACTAGGAATCTCCTCATTTCTTGCGTTGATTCTCATGTTGGTGGGTAATTGGGCAGGGTCATACCTCTACTATATTAGATGGAACAATAAATGGCCTGAATCAACGCCAAGGCTCAGGCTGCAAAGCCATTCTACATGACTAGAAGATCGTTAGAACGAGGATGCCAAAGAATATAGATGCAACGCCCAGCAATTGACCCATGCTAATCTTCTCCTTCAAAAATACGACAGCAAACAACGTTGAGAAGAGCGGCGATACAGACGCTAAGGGGGCCACAACAGAAAGCATAATGAGTTTCAGTGAGCTGTAGAGTAGGAAATTGCCAAGCACAAGTGCAATGACGCCAGCCACTGCAAGCATACAAACAACCCTTCTGCTCAGAGGTTTCAGCTGAACTATCCCCCTTCCAGCGACCACCGTCGAAAGGATCACCGAGAGTAACAGCATCCTTAATGTGATAGTCTCTAGAGGCGTCACCGTTTGCACAACAATCTTCAAGACAAAAGTTGAGGCCCCCCACAGGCTTGCACCGACGAGAGCCTTCAACATACTAATTCTTGATCTACCTAGGTTTGCCCGAGTTACATCGGCCATGCTTAGGCTGATCAACCAGAGTCCCATGACGATAGCAAACGCCCCGAAGAGAACGTTCCAAGTCGGCATTTCATTGAGAAGAAGAAAAGCGAACATCATCGAAAAGATTGGATGTATTGAAAAGATAGCTGAAGATCTCGATGCACCCATCTCCATTATGCTTTCGAACAGAAGAAGGTCACCGAATAGCTGCCCCGCTACGACACTTGCGGCAATCAACAATAGGGTGCGGAGGTCAACGGATAGTAATTCTGCAAACCCACCCGAACCGAAGAAGATTATGGCGAGCAATATCGTCGCAGGAATCGTTCTAACCAAATTTGCGATTACAGGATCGATACCAACTAAAGCTCTGCGATATAGTATCGGCGACGTGCCCCAACATAGTGCTGTACCGATCGCGAATAATTCACCAATCATACTAATCGCTTCTTTCGTATAGTGAAGCCAGAACACTAAACGTTCTTCCTTGTCAAAAGCCTAAGGAGCATCTGATTGAATCCCTCAGGATTGCCTATCATCATGAAATGTCCACTCTTCGGAACTTCCACCAATTGAACGCCCTTAGACTTCAACAGTTTGATCGATGGTAAGTTCTTACTCCACTCTCCGTATACATACCAGTTCTTTATCTTCATGCCTAGGAACATGTCCAATAGTTTCCCGCTATCAGACCATTTGACGAGCGATTCAGAACTCTTGCGAAATACGAACGGATCGCATCTAGACAATAACTCGTAATAGAACTTTAGTTCATGCTTAGCCCTTGAGAGTTTGTTGGTTTCCTGAAGTTTGGACCTGAAGTCATCAAAGGTGACTTCGAATTCGTTCAAGGAATATTTGGTAGCTTTCCTGCTGATAGTGCAGTCTTCCCCAATCAAGTTACCTTCAAGATTAACAAAAGAAATAACAGTGTCTGGAATCTTGTTGATTAGAAGTAATGATATGGCACCTCCCATGCTGTGTCCGATCAAGTTCACGTTGTGTAGGCGAAAGTGTTCAATCAATAACCTGCAAATCTCTGCTTGATCTTCCATCTTGTACGAAAACTGTTTGGGCCTGAGAGAATTACCAAAGCCTGGCAGATCTAGAGTGAATATGGAATGATGGTCGAATTTTCGATCTTTCCATATGCCATCGAACGAGTCTTTTGTGCATCCCAGTCCGTGAATAAAGAAGAGTGTCTCTACATTTCTTTGTTCGTAACGGTATGAAATCTCTATGTAAGTACTATTGAATGGAATTTCAATTTTCTGTTCACGCGTCAAGACATACACCCATTCAAGATGTTAGCCAATCAAGTATTTCTAAAGAATCTGCACAACTCAACTGGTTCAGGCGACCACACCAATTTACGTTCCACTTCTCGCGATACCCGCCGCATCTCAGCCGGCGTCAAGCTACAGAAAGGTAGAATGGCCTCTCCCTGAACCATATCTAGCAGTACTCGCGCTTGCTGGTCAAGTGGCATAATGACTAATCTCAATCCTAAGACTGAAGTGGAGATAGCTATTTTGAGTTTTGTTCTATCGCTAGAACAACAGAGATATGTCTTATGCAAGAATACGGCCCATCATGAAGATCGCGACGATTACGCCACAAACAACTATCAGAACTAGACCCAAAGTTGCTGATTCAAGTGGATAGCCTAGAATGTTGGGAACGATTGTTGAAGTAGTTGGCGCAGTCTGCGAGGTGAAAGCTGCCGTAGTCTCAGAAGTTGTGGTAATGGAAGCTGAAGTAACCGACATAGTTACTGAGTGCACATGTGTTCCCACTTTTTTGGCATGCATGGAGTCACCAGATTCTAAGATCCCCGGAGAGAGATAAGATCTGCCACAAGTATCAATGATCTAACGAAAAAGTTCTTTGATCGTAGCAGTTTTGTCATAATCAGACTATGGTAGGATTGAAAGAAACCCTGGAGACTAGACCCTGTGAGGCCAATACAAGTCATAATCTCCAGCTGGACTGCGCGAGAATTGAAATAAACGTTCATTGGATTGTAGAATATGCCGATAGATGGTGAAGAGTACAAGGGATACTGCAACTTCTGCAAAAGAGAGACAACTCATGTTTTGCACTATACTTGGGATAGCGATGAGCGACAATGGTTCTACTTCTGTCTTGGATGTGGAACTAAGACAAAAAACAATTACAAACAATCAACTATGATTGAATATCTGTTCTAACAGAGACGTATTGCTTGGAAACCTACAGAAGGTTACCCAGCCTGGGTAACATTTCATCTGGAAACTGCTAGCAACCTACACGACCGAAAGAATCATGTTCAAAGAAAAACCGCCAAGTGATCCCCAGAACAAACCAAATCTACCCGTTGGTGGAGAACTGTTCACTGCAAACAAGTTGGCCCTGTTGTCACCTTATCTGGCTCTCACTGCATTGATCGGCATCATTTCGGCTTGTCTTGTAAAGAGACGTAGAACTTGCTAAGTAACTGGAGAAATAGGGGCAGCATGTGGAGATACTAGAGCTGAGAGAAACCTGAGATAATGCTACGACTCCATGAAGAGAAACTGTTTCTCGGTTGGCTTCATGTATGAGTACATCTCTTCTTTGCGGAAGAAGATGTTCATCTCCCTCTCAGCGTTCTCTGGGCTGTCTGATGCATGTATGCTATTACATGTCGTCTCCAGAGAATAGTCGCCTCTGACTGTTCCGGGCTCAGCATCAGCCGGATTCGTAGAGCCAACCAACTTCCTAACCACTCTTATTGCATTGGGGCCTTCCACGACGAGTGCAACGATGGGACCTGAGGTAATATGTTCAACAAGCTTATTGAAGAAAGGTTTTCCTTTGTGCATCGCATAGAGTTCTTCAGCCTGTTTCTCTGTTACCCAAAGAAGCTTCATGGCAGCGACGACAAAGCCTTTCCTCTCGAATCTAGATAAGACTTCGCCAATGAATCCTCTCATGATTGTTTCCGGTTTGAAGAAAGTAAAGGTTCTCTCGGGCATGTCTCAAACCTTCGTTTGAACGGTGCTATTTGCCACGTTCTTTCTTACCGTAGTAGATTGTCCATTTCAGTTTTCTCGAATCTCTTCCCCAGATTAACACACTCTTTCGACACTTGGACGAGCAGAAGTACATCAAAGTACCATCATTCTTGATGTACATCAGACCTCTGCCACCGGGAAAGCCTTTTCCGCAGAATGAACATTTGAAAGTCTTTGCCATTCGTATCCGCACTCGGCTTATTTGATCTTCTTGGCTTCTCTCTCAGTCTCTCTAAGCATCAGAATGTCTCCCAGCTTAACTGGGCCCCTAATGTTTCTGGTTATGATTCTGCCCTTGTCCTTTCCCTCAAGAATTCTGACCCGGACTTGGATAACCTCACCAGTAACACTGGTTCTTCCTATAATCTGTGTCACTTCTGCAGGAGTTAGAGCCTCTTCGAATCTTGCCTTGGAACTACTCATGTCTTAGATCCGCCACTCTTCCTCAGGTTCTCAGCTGAGTCCGTGAGCTCTTTGAGAGAGGCTGAGGCTTCTCCAGCGTCAACTATGGAAATCGCTGCACAACCAACGTCCAGTCCAGCCGATTTCCCAAGTTCAAGCTTGCCTGGAACGAAAATGTAAGGAATCTTCCTTTCCTCGCAGAGTATTGGAAGATGAGCTACAACCTGTGGCGGTTCCACATCTTCAGCAATGAGAACTAGCTTCGCGATTCCTCTTTCTATCGCTTTCGTCGATTCATTGGTTCCCTTTCTTATCTTCCCAGAGTCTCTCGACACCTGTAGAACCTGAAGTGCTTTGTCAACAACATCTTTGGGAACTTCGAATTTCACAAAGAAAGCCTTTGGCATTTCATTTCACCCTCATTGGCCTTGCAGATGCTCTACACGTTCAGAGTCTGTTTAATAATGTTTCTGTAAGATCATTCTGGAACGAGAGATTCGGGCTAACCGTAGCATAGAAGACTTCGGTCCCAAATGGATATAAGAATTTACGGCGATTTCTATGATTGTGACCTTGGACCTAGATAGGCGATGAAAGAAGAGACGGAGATCGCTGGAATCGTCAATAAGATTCATCCTTTCACATTAGTCCTATTCTGGATGCGTGACAAAAGCGTATATGGAATCTACAAACTCGGTCATGGCAACATAGCCTACTTCAAGCTCCATCATGAAGCCGTAGTTGGCATTTCAAGAGATGAAATACTCCAACGGATACACGTTGAAGGAGATCACCCACATCCCGAGACTCTAGGTTTCGATCAATTCGTCGAAGGCATGAAAACAAGTAAAGTAAGAAGAGTGTGGGTGATAAGGAAGAAAGGAGAACCTCTTGACGCGGTCTTTCTGACAATGAAAGAGCTTAGAGACTTTCTACGTTCGGCCTCTCCATAGCACTTACGAATAAGATTCCGACGATGGCAGTTCGTAGGTTCATCACAGTTATTCATGAGCGAAATAAAGCCTGACAGAGTCACCATTTACTTCATCAACCCTTGCAAAGCCGAACCTAGTCAGTTGAACAACTTTCCCCATGGCCTCATTTGACAACATTTGTTCTGCCATTCCCGTAGAAACTTCAGCTGTTGGCATGATGACGCTGGCTTTCAGGCATCCGTCCTCAGGAACCCACTGAACGAGAGGAGCGTTGAGCTTCTTGGACTCTTCATAGGTTTCGCTGTGAAATCTAGCTTCGCACGAGGATTCCCCAGTCTTTTGGATCTCGACATTGAACAGTTCGATCAATCTTACAACCTTTCTCTCGCCAAGTAGCTTCTGGTCTGCTCTTGAGATTAGGAGTCTAGCCACGCCATTCTCAGGTTTTACAATTATCTTTCTAGTTCCTCGCTCTGGATAGCTAGGATGCAGAGGCGGGGTTGAAATGTATTCCCGGTTTACTCCACTTACCTGAAGTGTGATCGGGTCTGCAACGTAGAAATACCGGCTTGAAGTTTGATCGACGATCTTTCTGTTGTAGGCGTATATGTTGTCCCAGCTGAGTGTTGCATCTACAGGTCTTGGTCCAATATCCACAACGATCTTTCGGAGGCACTCGGGCGTTATGCCCCTTCTTCTGAGAGCTACCAGCGTAGCCAGTCTAGGATCATCAAAGTCATGAACTAGTCCTTCAGACAGGCTCTTCATGATCTTTGATTTGCTCAATTCTGCTCCAATTACCTTGAGTCTACCGTAGTGTATGGCTTCGGGATATCGCCATCCAAGATACTCGTACATGTATCTTTGTCGAACTGTGTTTGTGTAATGTTCTTTTCCACGTATTATGTGAGTAATCCCCAACAAGTGATCGTCTATGCCTGCTGCGAAGTTGAAAAGTGGCCATACCCGGTACTTTGTCCCCACGCGTGGATGAGGACTCTTTTCAGGATCGATAACTCGAAGCGCTGGCCAATCTCTAACTGCGGGGTTTGGATGTTTCAAGTCAGTCTTTATTCTGACTACTGCGTCTCCTTCGCCGTAGCCGCCACAAGTCATCTTCTCCCATCTTGCGACCTGATCAGATGGGGGCAGGTTTCGGCAGGGGCAGGGGTTTCCATTTTCTATTTTTGAAATGAACAGCTCTTTGTTACAAGTGCAGACATAGGCGTTTCCCGTTTCGAGAAGTCGTTTTGTATGCTCATAGTAGATTTGCATCCTGTCGCTCTGCGTGTATTCTTCATCCCATTGGCAACCGAGCCAGATCAGATCTTCTCGGATCATGTCGTAGAATCGTAGCGATGATTTCTTCAGTCTGGGGTCTGTATCTTCAAACCTTAGAATGAATTTCCCGTTGTAGATTCGAGCATAGTCATGAGAGAGGATGATGGCTCTTGTGGAGCCGATGTGGAGTGCACAGTCCGGGTTAGGTGAGAATCTCGTTACGATTTTTGGAAAATTCTCGGCGTTTGGAAGAGGTGGAAGGACCTTCTCCTCTTTAGCCTTTTCAACCTTCAACAGGTCAGGCCATTTCTGTCTGACCTCATTCAACTGTTCATCGCATGTGAGAGAGTTGACTTCATCTACTATGCCGGCGATTATACGTGTTAGATCTTTCGCTGAGGACCGTAGATCCGATCTTTCGGTGAGGATGCCTCCAACAACTGGGCCGATTTGAGCCTTTCCAGAATGTCTTGTAGCATTGAGTAACGCCAGCTTCCTAGCTAGAAGTTTCGCACTCTCAAGGTCGGATCCAGACATTTACTTCAACCTCTTCAAATTGGTCCGTATTTCACACTAGCCTACGGTCTAATCAACATCAAGATGAAAACTAATACAGCGATTAGCATTGTCGGAATCATAGAAAGCGCCACGAGTTTGCTAGTACGGTATATGAATTCTGTCATGTTCTTGAAGAGGCCGAGACCCAGAGCCCTAACACGAGTCTGGAACGAAACGCATGAAGTTTCACCATCTTCAAGGTTCTTCTTGGCTTCAGAAAAGACGGTTATCACCTTTCGCATGAGGATACTTTCATCGACAGCCTCTCCAACGGGGTGATAGCCGAGCTTGGCTGACACAATTCCATTCACTACGTGAGTGTCTGTCGTCATAACCTCGCCAGCTTCTATGCTCAGTTCCTTCATTGTTTGAAGGATTCTCTCTCTCAAACCTGTCTTCATGTTATTTCCGTCAACGACTAAATATCCTGAAAGTTGATCCGCAACCTCTACAACAATGGCAACGAGGCCTCCAGGTCCGATTCCCTGCTCAGGAGTGAATTCATTTAGGTCAATCTTTGCGGCCCCGAACCTGAATGAAAAGCGTGGTTCCTTGGCCGCTTTTTCCAGTGCTTCATTTGCAGATGCAAGTATGTCTCTTTGATCTCTTTCGTCAAGAGCCTTGGCATGGCTAATGGAGTTATGAGCGTCAACGAGGGCCACCTCCTTAGAGAATTTTCTTCCCGTTGATGACAATTCAACCCCGATCTTGAGAGGTATGTCCTCCATATCATTTGGCGAGAGGGTTATGGTGACTAATGAACAATCTCCTAAGGCTTGACAGCTTGCAGTTGCATTTCCAGAGTTCACTCTGAGAATTCGAGTTGCATCTGACCGATACTTGGAGAAGGATGCTAGTCGCGTAATGTCTTTGATGACCTTCTTGTTCTCCTGTTGAGAAACCAAGTTCATTTCGTGTCCTGAGATTCCGTGAGGAACCGCAACGACACTTTTCTCTCCTGTCAAGGCTTCTTGGATCATTTGAGGCAGTACGCTGCTTCCTACGTTTAGAAATGGCCCGGGATGAAAATTCGATACTACAAGAATTCCCGTTGCATTTTCGGTTCCCTTTTGCCTGAACCCAAGAATAGTTGTGTTCAATCCTTGCTCTGAACTGATCTTCTCAAGTTGTCCTTCAAGAAGCTCACAATTTCCATCGAGCCAATCGAGCAGAAACCCTCTGAACAACTGGAGTGGTGACGTGCCTAGCTTCTTGAAACCTTGTTTTTCAAGGTATGAGATTATCAGAGCAGCGTATGAGAAGCTAATCAATGTGCTAGCTACGAACATGAGAACACTTTCGAATGTTGACAATCTAAGAATGAAAGATGCTGAGATGAGACAAAGAAAAGGCTCAAATGCGGCTGAGAACAACTTCGAAACGGTATTGGCTGATGACATGGAAAAGATGGCAATCGCCCGGAGCGGAGCCACTAGAAACATTCCAAGATAGAGCGCGCCATTCAGAAACCCGAAATTAGCCAACGTTCCGATAATCATCACTACAATCCAAATAATGGAAGAGAATAGAGATAATGCAAAACATCGACGGAGATTGAAAAGGGGATCTTTTCGCAACGCAAGAGCATGAATCATCAAGTCTGATACGATCGATGGTACAGCGAAAACAAATAGACCGGTTGTGACGCCCACTCCAAGGTTACCCAAAGAAATGAAATGCAAATTGTAGATTAAGGTGCACCCGACTGCGTCAACCAATAGCATAGCGAAAATGATCTCATACAAAGTGGGAAACGCAAACTTGCGAATGAAATTGTAGTAAGGAATCGTTTTCTTGACGCGCAGATAGGCTTTGTAGCTCATTTAGTATTTCGCCGTAGAGAGAGGCTTCTATTGGCTGTTGAACGGTGGTACATGCTCTGGTTCATCTATCTCATTAGGGCCTTTGCAACCTTCATCGCTAGGATTGGGTGTTTCAAGAGGACCTTTGCAACTCTCTCCAAGTCAAAACCATTTGCGATGTCGAGGATGTCCCTCCCTTTGAGTACATCTGCCATGATATTCAGTTCATTGTCAGAAAGTTGCTCAATCACTCTCAGAGCCTTCAGGCTCTTCCCTATTCTCTCGCCCCATATCTCATTGAATTCTACAACGTACTGAGAAAGCTTCTTTTCATTAAGGTTATTCTCCTGAATAGCTTCAGCTGCGACACGCCCAGCAATTCGGCCCGCCACTGCACCCGCATGGATTCCGGCCCCGGTTAACGGAATTACGTGGCCGGCTGCCTTCTCCACATATCATGACGTTGTCAGAGACTTGCTTGTCGAGTTGGCCGCTTACTACTACTGGCGCTCCTGCAACTTCCAAAATCTTGGAGGTTCCAAACCTCTCCGGATGCCTTTGCAAGAACTTGTCCAAGTAGGGTTTGGCTGGTTTCCCTCTAACGCCAACGCCAACGTTCGCAAGGCCTTTGCCCTTTGGAAAGGCCCATAGATAGCCACGTGGCGCGACATCGTTCCCCAAGTAGAATTCTAGCAAACGCTCATTTTCAATCTTACAACCTTCAAGTTTGTACTGAATGCATGTGATGAATTCCATCATACTTATGTCAAAGAACTTTCTTGCTACCATTGAATTGAAACCATCACATCCAATTACAATCTTCGAATCCAGTGTCTGAGTAGAATCGTTCTCCTTTACGATAGTCTTCACAGAGCCTTCGCTACGCTGAATGTCAACAACGTTCGTCCCAAGCCTTATCTCTGCTCCCGCATTTTTCGCTGCATCAGCTAGGCTCTCCAAGTACTTGCGCTTGTCAAGAACGTATCCTCCGTATCCACCCATTAATTCGCCAGATACTTCGACATTCCTGGTCTCGTCGGGAGCGAAGATTCTTGTGCCAGATATTTCGTTTACAATGAAATCCCGCGAAGTCAGCTCGCAGTCTCTAAGACCTGTGTCAGAAATCGCTTCGGCACAAACCTTCTTTCCAAGAGTTTTCTCCTTTTCTAAGAGTAGGGCTTCCACGCCATTTTCGGCAGCTTTTCGCGCAGCAAGAAAACCAGCTGGCCCACCGCCAACTACGATGATATCATGGCTCGGCATTAGGATACCAACCTTCGTAACATCTATGAACCCAATCCAGTTTCACGTATTTCTATTATAAAGATACATGCCTTCAAGGCCACACCGGGATTCGAGAAGGAGTTGACTAGTTACGGGTATTTTGAACAAATCAATTTATGAGGCTTTTCTGTTAGAATGTACTTCCGAAGTCTAGCCTAATGGCTTTGTGAGCTCAATGACCTCAATTGCTGGAATCCTGCGGTTGATACGACCGGTCAACTGTGCTATGATGGGTTTCGCCGTTTTGATTGGGGAACTGATCGCTCTATCAGGATTTTGGCTCTCATTTCGTGCTCTGCTTGGGTTTCCAGTTGCGTTTCTCCTAACGGGCGCCACCATGGCCTTGAACGATTACTATGATAGATCCATAGATTTGATGAACAGTCCCTCCAGACCGATCCCGTCGGGCGCTGTTTCTGCTCGTTCGGCTCTAGCATGCACATTCCTCTTTTCGGCAGCAGGAATTTTGATCTCTGCTTTTGTGAATTTTTCAGCGTTGATCATTGCACTAATCTCTCTCATATTGATGGTTTATTACAATACTGTGGGAAAAAGAACAGGCATCTTTGGAAATATCATTGTCAGCGTTTGTGTCTCATTGCCATTCATTTTTGGAGGATACGCCACTGAGAATATGAAACTCCTTCTATGGATATTCGCATCTATGGCATTTCTCTCAAACCTAGGCAGAGAAGTTGCGAAAGGAATTGTGGATGTAGTAGGAGATAGTGCACATAGAGTCAGAACCGTAGCGGTCATACTTGGACCTCGGAATGCTTCATTCGTGGCTTCAGCTATTCTCATCAATGCGGTTGGGCTAAGCCTCTTCCCTCAGACGCTAGGTCTAGTATCAGGGTATTATCTTCCTGCAGTGGTAATATCTGATGCCGGGTTCTTGAGCTCAGTCATCTCACTCCTACGAGACTATTCGGCCCACAACGCAAAGGTCGTAAAGAATAAGATTCTAGTGTGGATGACGATCGGGCTCGTAGCTTTTTTAATTGGCGCATAGAATCGCATGTTAGGCAGTCATAGATCCCGTCTGGAAGCCTTATATCCACAGAGAGGCTCACCGTATCTCCGGGACGGAATATTGAGAAGAGCAAAAGAAAGCATCGTGTTGCTTAGCACGAGAGGTCGGAGAAAACTTTCCAAGAATGCAGTGAGCTCAATGCCTCAAGAGATCATAGAAACATTCGCTCGTCTCCCGAGGGTCTTCAAGAAATGGGATATTGACCGTGTGCTGGGCGATAGGATATCACGGAGTATGAAGTGGAGATATCTTCAGAGGATGGAGAGACTGGGATTAGTCAAGCACGCCAGTAAGAAATGTTACAGGAAGACCTACGATACAGTCTCAGATTGGCTTGAGAAAGATCTAGTCCCCAAAATAAGAAGAACGGAGTTTTTGGCAGGTCTCTCGATTTTGAGATCCTAGCCAAACTCTACTTTTTCGTCAATTTATCCAGAATTTCTTTGGCCGTGTCCATTCTCACTTTCTTTTCTTTGATCATAGCCTCTGCTACTTTGTCGATCAAATCTCCTGTGGCACCGGCCATTGCTGCGACGTTTCGAGCATGGAGCTTCATGTGGCCTCTCTGTATGCCTTCTGTAGCGAGAGCTTTCAGAGCAGCTAGGTTTTGCGCTAGGCCTACCGCCGCAATAACTTCACCGAGTTCCGTCGCCGTCTTTATTCCAAGAATCTTCTTGGTCACTTTGGCCACGGGATGAACTGCTGTTGTGCCGCCTATGAGTCCAACGGCAACAGGAAGCTCCACGCATCCAACAAGGTCACCGTCACTATTCTTCTCCCATGTCGAGAGAGGCCTGTAGCGACCTGTAATCCCGGCATAGGCGTGGGCTCCTGCCTCAACAGCACGAGTGTCGTTTCCGGTTGCCAGAACGACGGCTGTGACCCCATTCATTATGCCCTTGTTATGTGTCGCACAACGATAGGGGTCTGCTGCGGCGAAAGAATACGCGGATATTACGGCGTCAACAACGTCTTCTCCTCCAAGTGCTACTTTCTCGAATACGGCTCTGGCTCTCATCAAGCGTTTTGTGGCCAAGTTCGAGATGATTCTAAGGTAAACCCTTCCTCCGGTAATCTTTTCAATAATTGGAGCAACTGCTTCTGTCATCGTGTTCACAGCATTAGCTCCCATTGCGTCTCGACAGTCGACATGAAGCTCTGTTATGACCATAGGGCCAATTTGAGTGTCCAACACTTTGACGTCGAGGTCTTTTGCGCCTCCCCCGTTCGAAACCAGAACAGGGTCTTGTTCATTCGCCTTCTTCACGAGCTCATCTTTAGCAGCGTAGATCGACATACGGGCGCCATATGGGTCTTTGACTCCAACGAGTTGAATCTGTCCTATCATGACCGGCCCAGTGCTGCTGGTTGCAAAGCCACCCTTCACTCTTGCAATCTTTGCAGAATTACTTGCTGCCGCAACTACGGAGGGTTCTTCAATGGCCATTGGAACCAGGTAGTCTTTCCCGTTGATCAGAAAGTTTACGGCTATTCCAAGAGTGACCGGCATTACGCCTACAACATTCTCAATCATTCGGTTCGCTTGTTCCACGGGTAGTGCGCCTGTCGATCCGAGGGTCTTGACCTCTTCATCACTTAGGTTCGCAAATTCTTTCACAAGGTTCAGTCTCTCGCTTGGACTTAGCTTGTAGAATCCAGAGATATCTGATGTTCTTGGCATCTCAATTCCTCTTGGTAAAGTCTCTTTTTCAGGTGGGACTTAGTAGTACGTAGAAATCGGTTGATTAAGCTTGTTCTTGAAGTTGAATTAGCGGTCGTCAGAATGATGCCCGCCTTGCGTATGCGGCTGTGTCGAAACCTCTCTGAGAGAGCCATTCTCGTGTAGAACCCATGACGACGGTCGGCACTTGCCTCATGTCTTGCACAGTCTTTGCTCCGGCTAGAAACATCGCGGTCCTCAGCTCTTCAATGATTATTCTAAGGAAATTCTCCGTCTCTCTTTGTCCCGCTAGGGCTGGGCGTATTAGGGGCAATGCGAGACTACCGGCTGATGCTCCAAGCGCCAGAGACTTCGCAATGTCAAGCCCGCTTCTAACACCTCCTG
This sequence comes from Candidatus Bathyarchaeota archaeon, assembly GCA_963760485.1. Lineage (GTDB taxonomy): Archaea > Thermoproteota > Bathyarchaeia > 40CM-2-53-6 > CAVXDP01 > CAVXDP01. The sequence continues at coordinate 173,646 of CAVXDP010000001.1, forward strand.
ATGCTATTACCGTAGTCGCTGTTGACATAACCACTTCGACAAGGCTTGCTGCCGTTGATATCCCCCAGTTCCAGAACGTTTGCCCCAGTCTTGCACACAACTTATCAGAAACTTGTTTGGCTCTGTAGTATTCGACTCCGGCCCAGCTTGTTCCACCAGCTCCTGAAACATCGATTCCACTCACACCGATATCCTTGAGTTTCTTGGCAACATCAGACGATATGCCTGCCCCTGTCTCCTTTACTATTATGGGAACTTCTACGGCCTTGACGACTTGGCCGATCTTTGCCAGAACCGTTTGAAAGCAGGTTTCTCCTTCGTGTTGCACTGACTCCTGCAAGGCGTTCAGATGGATGTAGAGCGCATCCGCGTCTATCATTTCTATGGCCGCCTTAGCCGTCTCGACTGCATTTCCTTTGATCAGTTGGGGACATCCAACATTTGCGAATACAAGTGCGTTAGGAGCTTTTTCCCTTACGACGTGATAAGTGTAAGTGAGATTTCTGTTTTCTAGTGCCGATCTTTGACTTCCCACACCAATCCCAAGGCCCAGTCTTTCAGCTGTTTGAGCTAGAACGGAGTTGATCCGTTGAGCCTCATGGGTTCCGCCCGTCATTGGACCAATTATGATGGGGGCGCTTAGTTTGTGACCAAAAATGGTCGTGGATGTTTCAATCGCGTCCTTGTTGATTTCAGGTAGTGCTTTGTGAACTATGGAAATATCATCGAATCCTGCTGACCTGCGTGATTCTATTTGTTTCTTGAGGCTTATCTTTAAGTGACTTAGTTTTCTCGCTTCAGTCTCGGTTCTCATTTTGTGTTGACTCCTTAACGAGTGTCGCTGATGTTTCTAACTTGAAAAGTCAGCCCTTGTTGTTTCCTGGCAAGCTCTACTCAAGCCAGGCTTTGACACCTTCTCTATCTGTCTTGACTGTAAAAGGCTCTCCGCCTGACTTAGCTATGGCGTCTGCGACCTTATCTTCTTCACCAGGTTCCACGAGAGCAATCATACAGCCACCTCCACCGGCACCTGTGAGTTTGGCCCCAAGGGCACCGGTCGACTTCGCGGCTGAGATAAGTTCTTCAAGCTTCGTATTTGACAGGTCTAACCATCTAAGTAACTCGTGATTATCGTTCATGAGCTCTCCCAAACGTCCAAGCTCTCCCTTTTCTATGGCCTCTTTGGCCCTGGCTGAGATTTCGCCTGCGCGTGAGGCTATCTCATTGAACTCATCTGGGCGTTCTTGGGATATAGAACGTACCTTCATGACTTGCTCTCCAGTTGATCTGGCTATACCCGTGTTCCCTATGACAATCGGTATATCGCGTTTAGCATTGACAGCTTCGAATCCTTTGTCTCGCGAGAAAGTTATCACGCCTCCGTAGGTCGCCGTTGTCTGATCTATTCCTGATGGTTTGCCATGGACGATTCTTTCTGGGATAAAAGCTAGTTCTCTTGTCTCTTCTCGACTCGTTTTTAATCCAAGAAGCTTAGACAATGCCGCAATCACAGAGACTGAGACTGACGCTGAGGATCCAAGGCCGGCTGCCAAGGGTATACTAGAGTTGATCTCTATTTGCAGACCCTGATCTTTCAATCCCATTTTTTCAAGTAAATGCGAAGCAATCATATGTACAGGTTGAAGTGATTTGCTCGCGTCCGCTGGTCCAGTCTCTGGGACGTATTTTCCAGAGTAAAAACTGCCTGAAGCTTTCAATGAGCTTGATTTTACGTGAATTGCTAAATCTTCTCTCTTTGACACGTTGACTCTCGAATAGAGGTCCACAGCCATCGCGATGGCTGGCTTGCCCATGACAACAAAATGCTCTCCTGTCAAGATGACCTTTGCCGGTGCTGTGGCTACCGCTCTCAGTTGGCGAACGCCTTCCATAATTGTTGATTTGCTACTTGGTCATAGATATCGATGCATATCCAACTACTGAACTCGTGTCTCCGGTCATGTCTCCGCTCGTCTTGTAGGAGAGTAGCGAAGCATCTTTTGCTCCGAGAACTCTTGCAGCTCTGATGGCCGCTGTAACCGGACCGTAGCCACACATCGAAACGTTCTCAGATTCTACTGTTTCCTGAAGAGCCTCTTCATCAAGACTTAGGATTTGCTCTATCACTAACCTATCCTTTTTCGAAGCGTCTGTTTGGTTCTCGTAGTGAGTCATATCGGATGATGCTATAATAACCGCGTTTGAACTACCCACTGCATTTGAGATGGCTTCGCCTACTTCGCAGCTGGTTGTCAGATCCTGCATCATCATGCAGATAGGAACGAATCTGATACCAAGACCATAAACATACTGAAGAAATGGAAGCTGAACCTCTATAGAGTGCTCAAGTCTATGAGCCGACTCGTCCGTATCGATTATCTTGGTCTGTTCCAGTATCTTTTTTGCAGTCACTGTATCTATTGAAGAAGTCCCCAAGGGAGTCTCCCAAGCACCTTCAACCATCATGGAGACGCCACTTCCCATTCCCGTGTGGTTTGGGCCTAGGATAATAGCGGTCTGTGGAACCCCGTCATTTGCGAGTGAATAGTACGAGTTTGCGGCAACAGCACCAGAATACATGTATCCAGCATGTGGACACACAAGAGCCACAATGTTCCGTTTGCCTTTTCTGTTCACTTGAGGAAGTTTACCGGGGCCGAACTTGTGGATGAAACAGTTCTCAATCTGCTTTGTAAGCGATGACTTTGTTCCTGCATAGAATGCTCCGGCCTGGCAGGGACTTCGAACCTTCAATCCTCACCGCCCATCTTTGGAGATATTGTGGCGAGCTTCGTTTCAAAATCATCTACTGTCGACGGGAAGGGTGTGTCTTGTGCAAGCTCTCCTCTTTCACGGACCACCTGTCTGGCGAGAAGCCAATAAGCCATCGCTAAGGCCCGTCTTCCCTTGTTGTTTATGGGTATAGAGAGGTCCACACCAGAAAATGTGTTGTCAGTGTCACAGAACGCTATTACTGGTATACCAGATGATGAGGCTTCTTTTATCGCCTGCCAATCTGCACGAGGATCGGTAACGATCACTAGTTGTGGCTCTCCATGTCTTGGTTGGAGAGGGTTTGATATGAATCCCGGTAGGAATCTTCCGACGCTTGAGACTGTTCTCGTTTTTTCACAGAATTTCTCTAGTGGTGCTTTTCCGTACAACCTGGAAGACACTACAAGTACACGTGACGGATCGAATCTTGAAATGAATTTTGCTGCCAGCCTTATCTTCTCATCAGTTTTCCCTATGTTCAGAATGAATAGCCCGTCAGGTCGGACACGATAGATGTACTCTTTCATATCCCCAGTCTTGATTCTTGTTCCAATATGAAGACCCGCAGCCAATAGATCTTCTAGTGGGAGTAGCAGGTCCTCAGTCTTCGGCATCATTTCCTTGTCTTCTTTGCTCATGTTGATCATCTACAAGTTCTGAGATCTCCTCTTTGCGGAAATCTCAGCATACTTCAGAAACTCGTCAATAACTTCCACGTTAGAGATTAGCATCCTTCTGCAACAGTACCTTTTCATTCCTAGGTCGTCAAGTACACGACGTGGCTCTTCTCCGTCTTTCACCCTTCGAGCAAATTCTTCCCATTTGTCTCCGACAAGATTTCCACAACTGAAGCAGCGAACAGGTATTATCAAACCGATCACCTGTACGATTTCTGTTTCCGTGTCCTAGCTCCAGGTCCACCAAACTTCTTCGATTCTGTGCGTCTTGGGTCGCCAGCAAGCATAGTTCGGTCGAGTCCTGTGAATACTCTTCTAAGTTCGCTGCTTTTGGTCCATTCTACAAGGGCTCTCGATATCGCGATACGGGCTGCTTCAGCTTGGCCCATGTATCCGCCACCATCTACGCGGACCTTTATGTCCACACTTTTCCCCCTTTCTCCTGCAACGACCAGTGGCTCCATCATCTTTGACCTAGCTACGTCGGGTTGAATTACCTCAAGTGGAAACTTGTTTATAGTCACTCTTCCTGTTCCCGGTCGAACCACCGCTCTTGCAACAGCTGTCTTACGTTTTCCCGTAACAAGCAATACACGTTTTCTTTCACTCAACTCTATGCTCCTCCTATCTGCTTTGCAAGTTCTTCCAACGTGATGTAGGGGCAGGTTAGTTTCGAAGCCTCAGCTCCCGGAACCTTTGAAGTTGGTTTATCCTTAAACTCTTCTGGAACCCCCATGTATACCTTAACTCTCTCAAAAGCTACTTTTCCATGTGATTTTCTCCACGGGAGCATGCCTCTAATCACCCTTCTAGTGTAAGTGTCGGGCCTTCTAAAGTGCACAGGCCCTTTTCTTTGGGCTCCCAATGTTCGAGTTGTCAATCGAAGTTTGGCGCGATCGACAATCATCTTCTTCCTTCCAGAGATTACTGCCTTTTCCACGTTGAGAACGACCGTCCTCTTGCCGTTCAGAATGCTCTTTGCGACATAACTTGCTAATCTGCCCAATATCTGATCTGTTGCATCAATAAACTCAGTCTGTGAAGACATTACACTTTCATCCCAACAAAACTATCTTTGTACCTCGGGGATTCTCTTCAGCTAGGACGTTGAGAGCTATACATTTTCCACCGGCTTTCTCGATCTTCTGTTTTGCTTGATTAGAGAACCTTAGAGCGGCAACAGTGACCTTATGATCCAATCTTCCAGCTGAAAGGATCTTCCCAGCAACTGCAACGACGTTTCCATCACTTGTGTACCTTGCAATCTTACTGATATTCACGGTTCTTCTTGATCTCTTAGATCTACAAAGATCATCCGCCAGACGTCTGTAGAGCGGCGTCTTGGTTTCCCGCGACTTCTTTCTCAGTCTAGATATTAGGGCCGTCAATTGAGGGTTCGTACATGGTGATTTCATGTGTTCTCTCCTCTTGAGGCCAACTTTGAACCTAATTCTTCAGCTTTGCTCGCGAGGACTCTCGATGCCTCACTTACGAGAGTATCAACAGGCATAGATCCAGTAGGTTCGATGTAGAATATGAAAGTACTATCATCCCACTCAACTTTGATTGGAGATTTCTTCTCACCGTGCTTCACACATTCCATACATAGGGTACAATTCATCTCATTCTTCACTATCGTCCTATTCCCTTCGAATGCAAAAACGCTCTTCGGACACCATTTCGCGCCCCCAGTAGCTTCAACAGCCCTTTTCGCATCGATTGTAACATGAGGAAGGTACTTGTAGGCACAAGCGGAGACTGGCTGCCACTTCGCATGTTCCGAGCCTCTACCCAATTTCGCGTAGGCTTCAAGTCGAATCTTCTGTTTTGGAGCGAGCTTAACAACCGGAATCTTGTCACTGACGGGTTTCACGTTTGGATCTTGGGGCTTGAGATCGCTAGAGTATACAGTGATAGTTTCATCTTGACTCTCAACCTCCATTGTGAAGGATGCTCTGCACTTGCTGCATCCCAATTCACTCTTGCAGTCACACTCCTCTGGAAGAATGTAGCTCTTCGCATCTGTAGTAAGAGGGATCAGCCCAAGTCGATGAGCTAAAATCTCATCATACATAACTGAGGTATTCTCAACTATCATTACGTCGTCTATTGCCATTGTTGGAATTTCTGAGATCATAATCCTTCTTATGGCATTTGCAAAAGCAGGGGTGACACCACTCAGTTTGAACCTGGTTGAGGTTTCATCTTCCCCTATTACCTTCACATCCATGAATGAATGCAACCTTTGGAAAGTTGATGGAGCAACAGACTCCTGAACTTATATAAACTCTATCCCGTGAAGAAAGCCATTCAAAAACTTCCTCAGGCCCTTTGGTGTCAACACATGTTCCCCAGAAAAACCTACATAGAAGATTTCGAAGACCTTAGCGAGAAGAAAAGGCGTAGATTCTGAATGGTAAGCAGAGCTCTCTTCGAGACTGGGCTAGTTCTAGTATTTGCAGGATTTGCCTTGGCATTCATATCAGCATTTATCCTCATGCTTCGCGGAAGCAGAGCCGGCTCCAAGTTCAGAGGAGGAGGAATAGTGATGATCGGACCATTTCCGATAATATTCGGAACTGACAAGAATTCTGTGAAGACTTTGATGCTTCTATCAATAGTCCTGATAGTAGTGGTTCTAGCGTTCATGTGGTTCACGTCTTCAATGACAAGGTAAGAGGAACCCAAATGCCTGAAAGGATATGCGAGCATTGTAACCAGAGCCCCTCAATGTACGTTTGTAGATCATGTGGGAAAACTGTTTGTGGATCTTGCTTCAATCCTCACGTTTGGATGTGTCAAGACTGCTTCGAGCACCAGCCTGCGATGCAAGAGTTGGATTTGACTGAGAATGTCGGACTTGGTTGGCCGATGGGATTCAACATCTTCATCGCATCGTTTATCATAATCTTCGTTGGAATGCTTTTCATGATGCTGGCTTCGGTTTCTCCAGGTTCAGCAACAAGTGGCCTTTTTGTCTTCATCGGGCCATTCCCAGTTGCAATTGGAGCCGGATCACAATCATCCTTCGTGATTGCAGTTGTTTTTGCGCTGGCAATTCTCGGGATGGTGTTCTTCTTTCTTTTCACCAGGCGAAGATCAGTAGGCAGATTATGAGCGTGGATAGCAGGCTTTTGAGATCATGTGTTTCCAAAAAGAATGTGATGACAGAGGCTAGAGTTGCTCTTCTCCTTCCGTTTCACCCTTCACTGGAGTCTCGCTTGGAGCAGGGACTGCGGGTGACGATACGGGATTCTTTAGTGCGGGATGATCCGGCCTGCTGAGCGGACTTTCTGGAGCATATTTGATAGCTGGCTCTTCTCGTCTTGAAACTAGATAACTTGGAACCGTTACTCTCCTATTTCCGACCATTATGTGACCATGGGACACCAGTTGACGTGACTGGTGAATGGACTTTGCCAATCCAGCTCTGAAAACCATGGTCTGCAGTCTTCTTTCAAGAAGATCTTTGATGTCGAGGTCCAACACTTCGTCTATGTCTGTCTGTTCAGGCAGAAGGCCTACTCTACTAAGTTTTGATAAGTACTCGTTCTGCAGTTTGGCTCTTTCCTCTCCACTCTTTGCCAGCAGGGATCGTGCTATGCCTCTGACTTCTGAGAGCTTTGTTCTGTATCGCCATAGCTCGCGTTTGTTTCTGAGCCCATACTCACCTAAGAGTCTCAGTTCCACGTCCAACTGGTCCTTTCTCCAAGGATGGCGCGGGGTTTCGTATTTTTTCCTCTGTTTCTTCGGATCTCCCATAATGACTCAGCTTCCTATTTCTTCTCCTTCTCTGTCTCTTTTTCTCCCCTAGCAGCGGCTCTGGCAGGCAGCTATTGCCAGTTTCTTCTTGACACCCACAGCTTTGCCTTTTCTTCCGGTAGTCCTAGTTCTCTGACCTCTTACCTTGAGGCCGAGTTGATGCCTAATTCCTCGCCATGACTTTATGTCTTTCATGAAATCAATATCAGTCTTCATTGCCAACGTCAGGTCTGGCCCTATCAAATGCGAATCTCTGCCTGACGATAAGTCTTTTCTCCTATTGACAAGTCGAGGCGGAATACCGTACTTTAGAGGGTCCACTATGACGTCCTCGATCTTCTGAACATCAGATTCAGTAAGATTCCCAATTCTCGTATCGGACTTGAGATCAGCGGCCCTCAATATGGCGCTAGCCAAACTTACACCAAGCCCTCTAATCTTGGTGATTCCATATACTAACTTCTTTGCCCCATCTAGGTCGGTTCCCGATATTCTGACTATGTGTCTGAATTCTCTTGACATGACATTACACCGTAAGCGTACTGACTACGGTGCGAAAACCATGTTATTTAAGCATTTAGTCTTTTCAACAACTCAGTATTCTTGACAACAGATTGGCCCAGATCAGGCCATGAAAAACAGTTCATGGTGACTCGAGATCACACGGACCCTCGGGGCGATCTTGAGAGTAACTCAACAGGCACAATAGGAAAACATATTTGAAGAAAGACCCGCATTATCTGGCTGGTGTCTACGTATTGGAAACCGAAGAAATAAGAGTGATAGAAACAAGTCCGATTCAGAAGATTGATCATTGTTTGGTGGGTTTCCCCGACGTGGGACTTGTGGGCCTAATAGCCGTGAATCATGTGATCAATGCACTTGGATTGACGGAGAGTGGTTACATTGAATCAGACTTACTTCCTCCAGTGATTGTTGTTCACCAAGGTGACCCCAAGGCACCGATACGAATCTACAGTAAGAACGGGCTGGTAATCATAACGTCAGAGATTCCAATCCAGCCTAGTATCATACCAAGCTTATCTAGAAAGATAGTTGAGTGGACAAAGACGAAAGGAAGCCAACTTCTTGTGACGGTCAGCGGGATAGCTGTGCAGGACAGACTTGAAATCGAGACTCCGGCCGTATACGGTGTCGCATCATCACCGAAGACAAAAGATCTTCTCAAGAAATCAGATGTCAATCTCTTAGAGGAGGGATTCATGGTCGGTATCCATGCTTCACTATTGAAGGATTCTGCGAAATCAATGGTTCCGGCGGTCATTCTGATGGCACAGTCACACTCTGAATATCCGGATCCTGGAGCCGCTGCATCGATTGTGACTGCGCTCAATAGACTCGTAAATCTCAACGTTGATGTTAAGGGCCTGATGGAGCAGGCTGAGGAGATCCGGGTTAGAATGAGAGAGTTGATGCAAAGAACCTCGAAATCCATGCGAGGAATGGAGAAAGCGCAGGAACAAGAATTACCTGCCATGTACGTTTAGCGAGGGAGTACCATGATAAGACGTAGAAGGAAACCTTTTGACGAGATTGTTCCGTTCGGATGGGAATTCGAGCAGCTAGCACAGGATTTCTTTGAAGAACCTATGTGGGACGTTTCCAGACGAGAGATACGACCTCTGGCTCATGTGCGTGAAACTGATGATAAAGTCATCGTGTCCGTCGATTTGCCTTATGTCAAGAAAGAGAACATCCAGTTGAATGTTACAGAGGACATGGTTGAGGTAAGTGCAACAATGGACAGAACTGTCAAGTACGACCGTTGGGGCACTGTCGAAAAGAATTGTGAATTCAAATCCTGTCGGACTTTCGTGGGGCTACCTAGCAAAGTAACACCAAAGGAGTCCACTGCACGCTTCAAGTCCGGAGTCCTGGAAATTGAGATGCCCAAGAAAATTCAACGCCACAAGATAGAAGTGCAGTAACTAACAGAACAGACAAAGTCGCAGATCTTGAGAGCTCTTACCGTATGGCTTTTGCTCTGCGATAGCTTCCTTTTATGGGAATGGCCGTACCACACTTCACACACCTGTTTTCCGGGTCCAGATTCCAATCTAGAATGTCCAGACCTAACCGTTCGATGACAAGCGACCTACATTTTGGACAGTAGGTATTCTCAGACTTGTGACCTGGAACGTTTCCGCCGTAAACGTAGTGTAGACCCTCATCACGTGCAGAATAGATAGCTTGCTCAATTGTCTCTACAGGTGTGGAAGGCAGGCTCGTAATCTTATACTCTGGTCGAAATGCGAGCAAATGAAGAGGCGTATCTTCTCCTAGATTCGTCCTTATCCATCTGGCGAGTTCACGGAGTCGTTCTATGGAATCCCCAATCCTGGGGATTACGAGATTGGTTATTTCAATATGGATATTCTGCCGCTTCATCTCCTTGAGGCATTCGTAGATAGGTTCCACAGATGAAACCGATGAAAATTCCTTATAGAAGTCCTTGTCTCCCGCGCCCTTGAAGTCTACTGTGGCCGCATCTAGAAACGGTGCAATTGTCTCTACTGCCTCCGTGGTCATGTAGCCATTGGTTACGAAAGTATTGAAAAGACCCTGCTGATGTGCGAGCTTAGCAGTATCAAAGGCGTACTCAAAGAATATTGTTGGTTCAGTATAAGTGTAGGATATGCCCGCGCAACTTTGCTGCTTGGCTAGTTTAACAACATGTTCAGGTGATAGGTTTTCTCCAGAGATCCCGCCTTCCTGACTTATCTCCCAGTTCTGGCAAAACTTGCATCTGAAGTTGCAACCAACCGTAGCGATTGACATGACAAGAGAACCGGGATAGAAATGCCAGAGAGGTTTTTTCTCTATTGGGTCCACATTGGCTGCACATGCCCTAGCGTAGACAAGTGACTCCAGCGTACCCTCGACGTTTTTTCGGACTTTACAGAATCCTACAGTAGCCTCGGGTATTTCGCATCTTCTGGAGCATAAGTTGCATTTTATTCTTCGTTCCGCCAGCCTGTCGTAGAGCATGGCTTCCTTCAATTCAGAACACGCCGAGGCTCGACTCAGTGACAGATACGTTCTTTTTTCGTGAATTGCTATGCTTTTCCACGGTAGGAAATGGTGTGATAACGTATGGTTGATGAAGTCGGATTCCTTGCATAGACTCTGGGTGGAAGGATCCTATGGGAGCATTCCGGACAGAGTACTATCCCGATTCTAGATATTGAACAACTTTGGCATATGGATCGCCCGCACCTGCCACAGATGTGGAATGCCGGAAGGCTGCGGTGATAGAAACAAGTGCCAGGTTGTGTTATTGAACAAAGTGGAGGAGCAGGAACAGGCGGCATAGCAGCGAGTGAAGCTCCACAACATGAACAGAACGTGCTCTCTTCTCCACTATCGAAACCACACATACTACATGTCCTCACCATAGATTGCCAACCCTCGAAACCTGCAAGACTTGTACCTCAGCATATATAATTGCTTTCGAAAATCAAAACCAGCAATCAAATGGAACGCGGTCACAAAACGGGAACATAACACTCTTAGTGGTGGAAGAATGCGAGTCGTGGAGTTTGGCGCCGGGAGAGGGATTTGAACCCTCGAGGCCCGTTAGGGCCACAGGCTCTCGAGCATGTCTCCAGGCTTGGGCTGCGTTGTTTCTACGAATCTGCCCCGTACCAGGCTCGGGAATCCCGGCGCAATCGGCTGAGTTTGATTTCTGCGTGGATGTATAAAGGTTCAGTTCGAGGTGTCTGTTACCACTTCTCGTCTCTTGCTTTTCCAGAGCATCGGGTAGGTTCCTGGTGCCATGACAACTCTGACAGTCTCGCATACAATTCCTTTTTCAGCTTCCATCATATCTTGTGTTGAGAGAATAGCTCTCGCTAGCGCTATGACTTCGCCTTTGAGAGTAAATAGCGCCACTGGACTCTTGGGTTTGATGTTAGAATCGATCTTGGATACTCCCGGAGCCGCAAGAGAAGCCCCGTGACATATCGCGTCCACGGCCGTGTCTTTCACGTACACTTTAGGAACGTACTCGAACGCCTCCTCCATAGGCCTGACCATTTCCCTCAAAGGTTTCTCATCGCCCTCCGTTCGAAGTTTTTCTTGGGCACATAGAAGATCATAGAGATTACATAGATTCGTGTTCTCACTGAATGACCCCGCCCTTGTTCTCCTGAGTTCCCTCATGTGCGCTCCTGAGCCCAGAACCTCTCCCATGTCAGAACACAGTTTTCGAATGTACGTCCCAGCTTGGCAACCAACCTTGAAGAGAACTCTTGTATCTTGAATCTCGAGTAGATCTATGTCGTATATCCATCTCTTCCTGACTTCTCGCTTCACTGACGCTTTTAGGGGCGGTTTCTGATAGATCTCGCCAGTGAATTCCTGGAGGATGTTTTTGATCTTGTCCTCATCGATCTTCGCGTGTATCTCCATGAGGCAGACATACTCTTTCCCGGACAGGAGGAAAGCTTGTACCGCTTTCGTAGCTTCCTCAAAGGCTACTGGAAGAACGCCGGTGACTTTGGGGTCTCCCCGACCAATTGGTCTCTAGGGTTCCTCCGCTACCGGCATGCTTCAAGTCAAGTATCCTTTTGATCCAAGCTACGACTTCGTGACTAGAAGGACCCGGTGGCTTATCCAAGTTCACGATTCCTCGGTGTATATGTTCTTGGATGGGTCTTTCCTGCGGTTTGCATCCGTAGCGCGGGTCTGTTTCATTCTCGCTTCTGATCAGAACCTCTCTGACCCTCATCCATGGAGTAGTAACAGTCAATTCTATTCCCTCAGATCCAATAGTTGAAGGGATAATAAAGAGTTTAGACCATATCTAGAGACGTTATTCCATGGGGAAAAGGTAACTGGATGTTTGCAGAATCTTCGAAAGCTTAGAAGCTACCTGAGCATGTCGGGCGTGGCTTCAATTTCGCGTAGATATTTTGTGCTCAATTCCTTTGATGGTGCGATGGCTATACTTGGTGTGGTCATGGGCGCATATAGTAGCGGAACGGTCAATCCAAGAATTGTGATAGGTGCTAGTATTGGCGCCGCAATAGCTATGGGTGCTTCAGGGTTTTCAGGAGCATATCTCACTGAAAGAGCAGAACGAAGAATAAGACTCATAGATCTCGAGAAAGCCATGTTGACCGACGTTAGCAGCTCAATTCATGGTAGAGCGATGAGAATAGCGACATTTTGGGCTGCACTAATTGATGGACTCTCACCAATGCTAACGGCATTGATTCCGATGATTCCGTTCTTCTTGAATTTGTTACACCTTATCTCGGTGGATCAAGCCGTCTGGTGTTCAGTCTTGTCTATCATGTTGATTCTCTTTCTGCTCGGAGCATTCTTGGGCAGGGTTTCAAAAGAGAACGTAATTCATTCTGGAGCCCGTATGGTTATTGTCGCAGTCTTCGTCGCTCTGATTACTTGGCTCATAGGCCGATCCTAGCCAATCTACACCGATACGTAGATATTTCAACTCCAGACTAGATTGAGATCTGTGAAGAAAGATGACTGGACAGAGCCCTCAAGTGAAACGGCTAGTTCTTGATGTCCTGAAGCCGCATGAACCTGCAATCTATGATCTAGCAGCAAAACTCGCGTCTTGTCATGGCGTGGAAGATGTGGATGTGACTTTGGCTGAGATTGATCAGAACACAGAAAGTGTCAAGGTTTCGATTGATGGAAACGACATTGACATCAACACGGTTAGGAAGTGTATTGAGGATCTGGGCGGCAGCGTCCACAGTTTTGACGAAGTGAAAGTTGTTAGGAGACCTCACCCCAAGTGAGGACCGCCGTGAATATCAGCAAAAGGCAACTATGCGGATTTCAGAAAAGCAGTCTTCTTTGCTTTCTCAGCGGCCTTGACTACTTCCTCGTCTGTAGCTCCTTTCTTCACTTCAAGGATCTCTTCAGTGGCCTGAAGATGTTCTAGATTCGATCGCCTACGTCTTACCCCCGTAATGGACGGCGGTCCGGTGACGATGACGAAATTCTCATCTACAACATCTACTATGATGCATTTCCTATTCTTCTCTCTGCCATATGTTTTTACGCAGATTCTTCCGATTTCTGTCGCCGGCATTCCGTTTCATCTCCGAGATTGTTTCGCGATGTAGTCTTCTACAACACTCTTAAGGATTTTTGTGGCTTCTTCGATCGATGTCGAACTGGAGTCGATCACTACGTCATACACTGAAGCATCAGATACGTCGATACCGTAGTATTCGAGGTACCGACGTCGTTCGGCATGCTCTCTTTGAACTGTCTTCTCCCGAGCCTCGTCAAAAGGTATCGAGTCTCTCAACGATATTCTTTCTATTCTCACTTTTTCAGGAGCTGTGATGAGGATTCTTAGATCAGCTTTTTCTCCCGCCATCGCAGCTGCCAGCTGTCCATCAACTATGGCACCGCCCTTCGCCACCTCCTCCTTTGTTCTATTATCAATGAGCTGATCCAAGCTAGAATCCGAACATGCACGTTCGTTCAGGGCCTCGAGGGTTACATTCTTCTCTCTTGCGATTTCTCTGAAGAGTTGTCCGGCGGATACATGCCTCAGCCCAAAATCCATCGCAAGAATCTTAGCATAAGTGGACTTTCCGGTTCCGTGCAGGCCACCAATGGCGATTACGATACTTCTTGGATTGGGCAATCTTCTTCGCGTTGACATGATAGGTCATCTACCATGGTCCAACCTATCTACAATCGACAGACTCAAGAGCTTGAAACTTGAGCTTTCACTCTTCAGGGTTCACTCCAAACAGCCTTGATAATGGTAGACTAATACCGAAAGAGCAAATTATGTACCATGACACGTAGGCAAGTTGTACTGCTCCAGGCCAAATTGAGCTCGGTGGTCCGTTCAGAAGCATTGGAACCGTGAAGGGTGAGAGGGCCACATGAGTACTACCGAAGAATTTGCTTAGAACGATGAAGATTATGTAGAATGGTACTATGAAGATGAAGCTGACCTTCATTCTATCCCACATCATCTTGCTTTGGAGTTTCATCATCGCTTCCTGTTTCTTGTTCACCTTAGCCAAGAGCTTCTTGTCATCGGTCTTCTTGGCTTTGTCCATCTCGGCTCTCCAAATCCTAACCTCATCGGAGATCGATCGCATCTTCTGCACATCGACTAGGAAACGATTTGCAGTGGTACTGACAAGTGAGAGCACCAAAGCAATTCCAAGTATAAGAAACGTTGACTGAGGGATAGATCCATACGGAGCCAACGCCGCATTCATGAAAGCAAAAAAGTCTTCTATGAATCCCAAAGCCTCATCCTCCAAGTTCCCTAATTGATTCAAAAAGTTGCTGTGCGGCTTCTCGCTGTTTGCCAGGCTCATTCATAATGATCTTCACTGGTGCGCCGGTTTCAGTAGCGCATGATGATGCACAGGCTCTTGCCCAGTCCAGATCCGACATAACATCGTACATAGTTACTCTGTCTCTTATCCTCGTTGGGTCTCCCTCGCGTCTCTTGACTATGTTTTCAGGTGAGGCCTCGACAAGAACTAGAAGCAAAGGTTTCAGAATCGAAAGGACTTGGTTCGGTAACCCAGGCCAGAAACCACTCTTCGTCCTTATGAACATATGAGTATCGATGAGGAGAATCCCACTCTTGACCTTCTTTGCCATGACTCTGGCTGTTTTTTCCTGCATCTTTTTCTGCATGTTGATTGGCTGACGCCTTAGTTCATCTCTATGAAGGTCGACGTGGAATTTCTTGTAAAGTTCGCCCATCATGGTACCGAAGTTCAATGTGGTGAGTTTGGCGCCTTCCTGTTTCGCCAAGGCTTCCAGTTCTCTGAGAATTGTACTTTTTCCTACGCCAGGTATCCCAGATATGACAATTGTCTTCATGGTGCTATCACTTCCCCAGCAGGCCACCCATACCTGGGTACATTTCGCTAATCCTCTCTTTTGCAAACAACTCGTAGTATTGTTCGATGATACCTACAGTAAGCAATATTCCTGTTCCGGATCCAAAGGCCCCGAGGAAGTCCGCGAACGCGGCTAGGACGCCTACTAGAAGTCCTCCAAGAATAGTTACGGTTGGTATGTACCTTGAAAGGACCTGTTCGATTGGCGAGGATGATCTTCTAAAACCTTCAATCTGCATACCCGAATCCAGAAGTTGTTTTGCAACAGTTCTCGAGTCCATTCCGCCCACCTCAACCCATGTTACAGCGAAGAAAACGCATATCACAATCATTAGGCCCGCGTAGACGAGTGCTCTCATAGGATCCTGTGCCACCCCCGCCAAGTTTCTTGGTGCGGTGACATAATAGACTAGACCACCTGCAGGCTGATAGCTTTGGCCGGAGATGGTGAATTTTCCAAGTAGGTTTAGCCAGAAGTTGGTTCCAGCCTGATTGTACTTTGACCAGATGATCTGTGAAATGAAGTATATGTTTCCGAATAGAGCTGCCGGTGAATATCACGGGGATGTTGGAGACATAGAGGAGTTTGATAGGGAACTTTCCTCTGAAGCCTCGATACTTGGCATAAGAGACTGGGATTTCAACGCGAAGGCCCATCAAGTAAACGACCAACAAAATGACAGCTATAGTTGTTAGGAAGCCTATCATGTCTGGTAGACCTTGAGGCCTATAGAAAGCTTCTTTCCATCCTTGCCAGTTTTGAATCGACTGGCCAAAAGCGATCAGAGCTCCAAGGTATTTCTTATCTGCAACAGGACTCACCGGAGCAATGCAGTCCCACCATATTCTCTGTGCGACACCTGCTGCCTATGAAGAGGCTTATCCCACTTCCAATACCCCAACCCTTCTGGAGTAGTTCATCAAGTAGCATCAAGATTATGCCGGCAGCGAGAAGTTGAACCACAATTATGAATTGGGTCTGAACTGTAATGCTTCCATATGCGCCTCCGATAATGTAGGCAAGAGCTTCGAAGAGGGTCATTACAACCGCCATAATCTTGCTAGCGCTGGTAAACAGTGACCTGTCCTCAGGGTTACTCATGTCTACATCGATCATTCTAGAACCTTGAAGAATCTGAAGGATCAGCCCCGCGGTCACTATGGGGCCTATTCCAAGCTCCATCAACGTGCCTCTGTTCGAAGCGAATATGACTCTCATCGCACCGAACGGGTCTTCGGCGCCTCCTTTCCCTATTCCAAAGAGGGGCACCTCAGCCATTACAAGATATGCGATCAAAACTATAGCGGTCCAAATCATTTTCTCGTTGAAGGCGACTTTTTTTTCTGCCGATGCAACGTCAGGAGTGAACCTTGCAAGCGGCTGGAAAAGATCTATGAACCTGGCCATTGACTACACGCCGCTTTTCTGATGGGCAAGGATCTTTCCCCCAGATTCTTGTATCTTCTTTTCCGCAGATTTTGACCATTCATTCACAATGACTTTTAGTGCAGTTCCAATTCTGCCCTGACCCAATACTTTCTGGTAGCCGAGCTTCGACAGGTCCAATGTGTCAACGTTGTTTCCTTCACCCTTTGTTCCAAACCTCTGAGTTAGTTCTTCGAGGTCGCCTACATTGATTGCATTTAGAATTCCTTTTCCAGTTGGGCATCGATAGCCAAACTTTCCAATTCTCTTGGGCTCATACTTGACAACATGACTCCACTTGTGTTTACACCAACCGGACTTTCCAACTCCTCCTCGCATGCCACTGTCTCTATGTTGTCCAGATGTACCCCAACCGTGTGTCCTTGAACCTCGTTGGCCTCTTACTTTTCGTAACCTTGTAGCCAAAACTACATTCCTCTGGGGTAGAGATACCTCAAATCACATGTGAGACCACGAGAAGTGGTTTTGATAGAGATAAACCTTTTTTCAGTGGTTTTCAAATGACCAACAAACAGGAATTGAGTCTTTCTCTTTTCAGGCCATTCGTGATACGAGGTGGTTGATGGAATCTCCTCTGTATCCCAGTTCGCCTCCACTTTCGTATGAATGGCGTATGGTTCCCTTGAAGCCTCCTATTGGTGGGTGGAGACGAAAAACGGGTTTCACACCACTTTTCCAGAACTTGTCGAGTGGAAGATCTCCTTTGGCTATTGCTTGTGCCAAATCCTCTATGGAAGTGTATCCTAGGCCTTTGGCAAATTCAACTGTCAGCCTCTTGCCCTTTCTGACCTCAGATTTCTTCTCAAGTAGGTATCGTATGGTGTCGGGTTTCGCTTCGCCCCAAGTGAGATAGTCTTTCGCTTTTTTCAACATCCCACTTGTCTGTGGTTCATCGTAGTAGAATGATGCGTGATGCTTCTTCATGAGTCTTAGAGATGATAGAGTAGCTTTGATGTCCTGTCGGATGCCTGATTGCCCTCGAAGCCTAACCGCTATCAGACATTTCTTTTGCTCTTTCGGACTGTCTTTCTTCACTTTACCCAGTCCTCGCTTGTCACAACCCTGTAGGTGCTTCTCAGTGCGTCATAGACTGCGAAGGATGTAGATCCAAGAGTATTCGTCGATCCGTAGGTCCTAGTCCAGCAGTCACTGATCCCAGCCAATTTAAGTATGACCTTGGGTGTTTCGCCTCCGACCAGTCCAAGTCCTCTTGGGCCTGGAAGGATCTCTATCGAGACACTTCCACATTTTCCTCTAACTCTGAAAGATATTGAATGAGACTTGTTACAGGCGCATTCCCAACTTCCGCATCCTCTTCGAACTGGGATTATGTCAAGTTTGGCTTGAGTCGTAGCCTTTTCTATAGCCATTCTGACCTGCTTAGCCTTCCCATCGCCAACTCCAACGTATCCGCTTCTGTTTCCAATGGCTACGAGGGCTCTAAACCTTGACCTTTCGCCAGCATCAGTTTGTTTCTGAACGAAACCTATTCCCAGAACTTCTTGCTGGAGATCAGGTATCAAAGAGTCAACTATCTCAGGTTCCATGATCTTCAGGCCCTGAGTGAAGATATCATCCAGTGATACTATCTGGCCTGATTGAACCATCGAGCCAATCTTCGTTTTTGGAATCCAACCTGAAACTGAAGACTTTCGTTCTTCCATTCTACGTGTCAACTGGTTTTCACCGCCTCAACTGATCCTTGTAGTATCTTGTTTTTTGTCTCTTCGAAGTGTTTTGAAAGATCTTCCAATTGAAGGTCCGTGGCAACGTATTTCGAGAAACGCTTCGCATACGTCTCTTGATCCTTTGCCAAGGTCTTGGCGTAACCTGCTATATGTTCTCCACGAAGCCTTGACTCGTCTGGAAAGATCTTCTTATCATGAGGTATATCCATTCCCGAGTCTACGGCGCCTTTCAGAGCTGCAAATGTTCTTCCGCCTTTGCTTGCTTTTCTCAATCCCATATCTAGAACTGCTTCGGACAGGCCTTTACTCTTGGCTTTCACTCCGGCTAGCAGTCCAGTCAAATACGCTGATGGAACGTTTCCACAATGAAGTTTCCAACCATACTTCTTCGCGAGCTCAATGGAGTTGGCAGATGTCAAAATTCTGTCTCCAGTAGCGTTCGCTTCGATCAATTGAACGATCATGTGTTTGTTTGTTCCCCTGACGACTAGTCGAGGCAGACCTGAGACTATCATGGCCCTGCGGGACTTGTAATCAGTCTTGTTTTCTCTTCTTCTTCTAAATGGTAAATTGTAGCGTGATCCTCTCATAGTGCTATCTCCGCCTCGCAAGTTTGTGAGTTTCAATGTATTCGTTGAGGTGAGATATGCTTCGGAATGATCCACCTTTTGCCATTAGGAACAATTTGCGGAATACAGGTGGAGTAAGGAGTTTCTTATCTCTTAAGTCCATGAGCCTGCTTCTAATCTTCCTAATTCCTATGATCCATTTCCGCTTTCTGGCTTCCCCGGTGCCTTTGCGGCTTCCAAATCCTCTTCTTCGGCGTCTTAGCTTCACTCTTCCCCTGCTAATCCCCTTTTCAGGTTTTTTCTTGATTGTGCCCTCGTGCATGAGTTTCCGCACTTCTTCTCGCGTTATCGCCGAAGAGACTCTATCCAGTTGGTCGGGTTCAATCCAAACCCTGTTCACACCAATCTTGAATAGTTCCGCAGCCAGACGCCTCTGAATTTTTACGCTCACTCTTTTTCAACTCGTACCTGATTGTTCTCGGATGATTTTTCATCCGCAGCTTCGGTTTTTTCTTCTTCCTCTGATGAGGCTTCTTCGGCCTCGGGTTCAGCAAGTTCTTCCTTCTCTGCCTCGGGTTTTCTTACGCCCACCGGATTGAGAACCTTAATGTCCAGTTCCTTCG
Source organism: Candidatus Bathyarchaeota archaeon (assembly GCA_963760485.1). Classification (GTDB taxonomy): domain Archaea; phylum Thermoproteota; class Bathyarchaeia; order 40CM-2-53-6; family CAVXDP01; genus CAVXDP01. The sequence continues at coordinate 193,073 of CAVXDP010000001.1, forward strand.
CTTTGTCGATTATTGCAAGTCTCTTTCTTTCTCCAACGGTTCTAGCAATCCTTGCGACTTGTTTCTTTGGGTCTATCATCGTCAGATCGCTGGGGCGATTTACCATTATCTCTCTGTATCCAGATGGATGAACGCCTCTCAGCAATGCTGGTTTTCCGTATCCTACGCGTACGAGTCTTGGCCATCCTCTCTGTTGGCGTCTCATTTTGCTGGTTTTTCCTCGGGGCTTCCTCCATCCAGTCTCAACTCTCTTTAGTCGCCAGCTCTCCTGTCGAATGAAGCGCGGTTTCTTCCGATGTGAGACCATTCGCTTTGGATTAGTGTCAGTTGACAACCTACATTCCCTCAGATTTCTCGTACACGTATATTCCGTCTAGAAAGACGCGTTGGTCCTTTTTCTTGATCTTTGTTCCTGTTTCCAAGTTTCGGCTGTTTGGCCTACATCTTCCAGTCTAGTTCCTTGAACAATGATGTCGTCGCCTGAAACCTTCACTGTTGTGTCGCCGAAGACTCTTATCACGCGGGGCGTCTTCTCTCCAATAAAGTTCTCTATCAGAACCTTTTTCTCTCTGTCAAGTACTTTTACGGTTACTGGAAAATGTGCGTATACGATCTTCAGTTTGTACGTGAATCCTTTTGTCACTCCTCTAATCATATTCTTCACATGAGCTGCCGCCGTTCCCGCTTTGGCGATGCCTCTCTTTTTTGGCCGTCGAGGTGAGACTAACAATTCTTTTTTGGTTAGTTTGATGTTGACCGGGAGATGGGATAGGTCTTCCGATAATGAGCCTTTTGGTCCCGTAACCTTCACCTTCAGGCCGTCCAGTTGAATTTGGACATCCTCAGGAATTGGGACAGTTTTTTCGACAATTGATTCGGCCATTGTTTGTTTCCTTCCCTAGTATATGTAGGCTAGGAGCTTTCCTCCCGTTTTCTGCTCCTTAGCTTCCTTGTGGGAGACTATCCCCTTTGGTGTGCTCACTACGAGTAGTCCAACCTCTCTTGATGGTAAGTATCTCTTCTCCCAGAACTCTATGTTAGTTTTCTTCACGGAGTATCTAGGTTTTATGACCCCGCAACCGTTTATTCTTCCCAGAAGCTGAACTTTAAATTTTCCAGTTCTTCCGTCATCAATGAATTCGAATTCTCCAACGTACCCGTTCTTCTGCATCACCCTCAATACGCGGCCTACAACTTTCGAGGCAGGCCAGACTATGCATTCGTGTTGAAGACGTTTCTCATTGTTCAATATGGTTGACAGAGCGTTTGATAATACATCTGTTAATGTCACTTTGTACAGCCTCACATGTACTTCTTGAATCCAAGAGCCGAAGCCACTTCTCTAAAGCATTGCCTGCAAAGATTCAAACCGTATCTCCTTATCACAGGTCCGTACTGACCGCATCTACGACACGGTCTGCTTCCTTTTCCATATTTCCTTTCTTTCTTTGGTTTCATCTTGGCCAATCTTAGTCCCCCGCGATCTCCGTTCCGAAATTTGACCGAATGTAGTCCACAGCCTCATCACGCGAAACAAGGTGTCCTTTGCCTACAGTGGATCTCCTGATCGTTCTTCTCTTCACCCTGAAACCAGGTCGTTCAAAGGTCACCGCTACGTTCATTCCAAATATGCCTAGTTCTGGCACATACTTGGTTCCGGGGATCTCTATGTGTTCCTTTATTCCGAAGGCGAAGTTTCCATATCTGTCAAATGAAGAACGGGAGATCTTGTCTCCAGCTGCTTCTAGAGCCTTCTTCAGGAAACTTCTTGCCTCATCTCTCCGCAAAGTTACGATGCAAGCCATAGGTTCACCCTTGCGGATTCCAAACTCTTTGATTGTTTTCTTGGCTTTTCGAGAACATGGTGTGCGATTTGTAATCTGCTTCAGGACTTTCTTGGCTTTCTCTAGAGGTTCCCCGGATTTTCCAACTCCAATGTTCACTGTAACTTTCTCGATTCTCAGTTCACGCATGGGGTTTGGTTTCGTAGTCTCAGTTTCCAAGGCAGCCATTTGTTCATCCTCCAAGTTCAATGACAGGTTTGTCTTCGCCAACAACGAAAACGTAATCCGCGACCGTCTGGAAGATCTTGGATTCAGAGTCCTCGATAATAACCATAGGTCGTCTTGCAGCTGAACCTTCCTCGATCTTCTTTATCCTTCCAGTTCTACCGAAGTTCCTTCCCGATGTCACTAGTACATGAGAGCCTTCTGTGAACTTCAATCGCTTCAGGATCTTCTGATCTGGTAGACTTATTTGAATCGTATCCAGAGTCTTGTATGTCAGTTCGGTGGGCCTCCTCGGATCTGCCACCTTAACTAGGATATTTCTCCCATCGTGAAGATTCAACTGAAAGCTTCCGCCTGCGACTGTCCGCACGTCTTCTATTCTGCAGAGTTTGAACGCTGCCTCTTCTTGCGGTATGTTCTTGACTGACAGTCCCTTTGTCTGGATTGGCAGAACTCGGGTAGTTACCTTCGCTTCAGGGATCTCCACGACATCCATGAGTCCAGTCGGGTATTTTGCATCCATTCTTGTCTTGCCGTCTACTCTAACTTTTCTGCCACTGATAATTGATTTTGCGTCGCTGTATGTCTTTGCATATTTGAGAACATCCCGCACTACGATGGTGAGTGGAAGACATATTTCGGCTGCGTGAGGGCCTGGTCTAGGTTTCTTGGTCCATTGAGCTTCCTTTGTATGTATCGGCCAGAACCCTGGGGCGTGCATCCTTTTCAGATGTCTGACTCCGCCTTTCTTTCCCATCTAATTGGTCTCCTTTTTCTCCTCTTTCGTTTCACTTTCAGGTTCAGACGAACCCTTTCTCTTCTCTATTGATTTGCTGCGCCACCTATCGTCTAGTACTAGATTCGTTAATTGGACTTTGGAAGCATGAACAGACATTTTCGTCTGGGTTCCGGAAACTTTGTCTCTTGTCACGCCCTCCACGAAGAGACGCTTCCGACCTCTGTCAACCTCGGTGACTTTTCCCTCGATTCCCGTAAAATCTCCTCTGACAATTTTCACCGTGTCGCCCTTTCTTACAGGCAGAGATTTTATTCCGTGTCGTGTTTCAAGGCCGCTCGAAAGGGGTGCACTGAGAAGTTTCCTTGCTCTCGAACCTGAGGCGTTCCAAACTGCTTTTCTTTGTTTGCCGGGTTTTGAAGTTATCTTTCGAGTGGTCAAGATCAATTTGCTCCTAGATGATTATACTTGCCAAGTTAGCAACTCTGGGCCATCTTTCTGCCGCTTCTTTCGCTACGGGGCCACGTATCTCTGTTCCTTTCAGCTCTCCCTCAGGCGTCATTATTACGGCAGCATTGTCTTCGAATTGAAGTCTCATTCCGTCGGGTCTCCTGAAGGGTCTTCTTTGTCTGACAACCACCGCTGGAAACATCTGTCGTTTAAGGTCGGGCGGTCCCTTTGAAACGGAGACCTTGATCATATCTCCGACACATGCGGTAGGCAATCTTCTCAGCCTTCCCTTATAGCCATAAACGTTGATCAGTTTCAGTTCCTTGGCACCTGTATTGTCTGTGCAGAACAACCTTGCACCCATAGGCAGGCCTCGAGAAACACGTGGCCTGAACTCGATCATTCCCTTTGCGCTGACTGCTCTAGTCTTTGGAGCGGGCATTAATGATGATCCTCCTTGAACTGACGCATTTGGAGATCTCTAGTGTTTCTCATGTTTCTTGTCGAACCTCTTCTACTGTCTTCTCCACAACTACAAATGAAACGTTCTTGCTTAGAGGTCGGCACTCAACTATCTTCACCGTGTCACCTTCCTTTGTATCGACGCATGGTGGATTGTGAGCCATTATCCTGCTTCTTCGCTTCTCGTACCGCATGTATTTCTTAACAAAGTGAAGATAGTCTCTTTCAACGGTGACTGTATTGCTCATCTTTCCGCTTGCGACCGTTCCCACGATCAGCTTTCCTCTAACTGCCAGGTGTCCATGAAATGGGCAATATGGGTCGTCACAGGCCTTTCGAGGTACAGCCACATCTAATCCTATTTTCCGCATTACCATGACCTCGTTTTAATCTTCAACCTGTCTTGAGGTTGAGCTACTATGTGTCTACCGTCTACCAACACAGTCTGTCCGTCTGGAAGACGGAGCTGGAAAGTTGAGACCTTTTTTGAGAACATCATCAAACGTTTTCCATCATGCACATGAAGCATATTCTTGGTCTCATCGACTATTGTTCCTTTCATACCCACAAGTTTCGGATCGCTAGAGTCGGAGACCTTCACATGAAGGCCGATGAGTTCATGTTTGAGAAGGTTGCTGGGAGTTATTGGAGCCATGTTAGACCTTCACCTTGAGTTTTTCTTGACTTTCGATCGTAAGAATTCTGGCTATAGTTCTTCTAATTTCTCGGATCTGAGAAGGATTCTCGACGGTCCCGCCTGACTGGACTGTTGTTCTTAGTCTTGAAAGTTCAGTCCTAAGCTGATTGAGTTTCTTGTTTCGTTCCTCGGGGAGCATCTGTTTCAGTTCACGTTTTCTCAGTATCGGCAACCACTTTTACCTCCTCTTTGTTTTCAGCGGGGACTTCTTCTTTTGGTGCAGGCTCCTTGAACTGGATTTGGTCTGGAAACTTCGCCTCGACTGGAAGTATCTTGACATTAATTCCAAACATTCCCTGTTTCAATTGTATATGAGTCACGGCAGTCCTGATGTTCCTTAGTGCAGGCTCACCGCATCTTGGCATATATCCATCTCTAAACTTCTCATATCGAGCCCGTTCAGTGCTCAGTTTTCCACGAATAGCTATCTCCGCACCTCGAGCTCCTGAATTCATTGTCCTCTGGAGTGCCCAGTAGGCGGCTCTTCTGAAGTGAACTCCTCTTTCAAGTGCCGATGCGATTTGTGAAGCCACCACATCAGGGTTCAGTTCAGGAATGTCAATGGATGCCACTGAGATCTGAGGGTTCTCCATACCGAACTTCTCTTCGAAGGTCTTGGTCAGATCTCGTATACTCTGGCCTCTTCTTCCAATCACCATACCAGGCCTGGCTGCGTAGATCACAATCCTAGTTCCAAGCGGAGTCTTGGTGACTTCAGAGCGGCTATAACCAGCTCTCTTGAGTTCTGAAGCCAAGTACTCATGGATTTCGTTTTTTCTCAGGCTGTCTCTAATAAAGTACTTATTGACTGACATTCAACATTTCCCTTCGTGACTTGGAAGCACCTGGAATGGGAAAGAGCAGAAGTCACGCTGGGACTCTTGAGAGACAAGCATTCTGCTATTCACCAGTAGATCAAAGTGCCAGATTGCAATTCTGAGTCCATTATATATCTCTATTGGACCCGAAAGTCTCCGTTATAGGATTGCGGTTTAAGTTTTCAAAAGGTTCGAGAAGAGATCTGATCCTATCTGATGATTTTCTTGGTTCCCCCGTTAAGACTGCGGAGTAGATCATCATGTTTCTCCATTATCTCCACGACAAGTCTCTTTTCTTTAGGGGTGACCATGTCTAAGCCACTCGGCTATTTCGTCTTTAGAATCTCTCAGAAATACATTTTACACCTTAGGTCAGGGGATGAAAGTGTGTGTGGAAGTAGTTCTAATTGCGGTAGATAAGGGGTTAACCCCTCCTGGACAAGATGTGATTGCGGTGGGCGGCACAGGAGACGGTTCTGACTCAGCCACAATCGTCAAAGCAACATCAACGGCAGATATGCTTGGCTCAGATATACAAAAAAGATTAGAAATCCGGGAAATCTTGGCAATGCCAATCAAAAAGAAATGGTGGAGGTAGGTATAGGCGCTTTTCGGCTCATGCTCACGATTTTCTACTGTTTAGTTTACTCCATTCATTCTGCAATGTCTATGTGACACTTCAAGAATCACCTGAGAAAAGGGTGGAGGATGGGGTGAGTCCGACGATTCTGAGGCCGATTAGCAAAGTACAAGCGCGGGTAACTGAGATACGTCGCTTTAGATTTTGATGCAAAGATATAATTCCATAGGTTTCTCTAGGAGTTTGTCTGATTTCCTAAGGAATTCTTTGAGATAGGGCATTTCAAGATGTTCGTCAAGAGCTTTCTTGCTTGCCCAATTCTCGTGAAATATGTAGACCCTTGAATCTTCTATGGAACGGTGTAGGTCATAGTTGATGCAGCCAGGCTCTCGTCTTGTTGGTGGAACAAGAGCTGTAAGTTCCTTCTCCAGGTCTTTCTCTTTTCTCTCGATCGCACGGAACACTGCTATGACTGTTACTTTCTCTTCTCCTTCCTCAACCAATTCAATCACCCAAGACATCTTTCTTGCACATGAGGTTTAAAGACTTAACATTCTGTGCTCGCCCAGTTGTTCCAGTGGGACCATAAAGTCGTGTCCCATGGATTGAGATTATGACTCCTTCTCGCAGCTTTGCGGTAAGGGTCGATACAACTGTTCTCTCGATCTTGCCTGTCTCGTCAATCTTAGTGTTGACCAGTCTGTGATCGCCATCCAGATGAGCGATGTTCTCCAGGCAGTCCCAATGTGTCTGTGTCATCTCCATGAAGTATTGGTGTCTGCGGTGATGAGAGTCAATTCTTCTGGAAGAGCCTGACGGCGACATGATACATAGCTTCATGTCATTGGAGTCCTATTTAGATCGCCTTGTCCGATGTGCAAAGAGTTAAGTTTCATCTCAATATTATCCGATAATAGGCTAGTGAAAGATGAATGGAGTACAGAAAGCTACCGCGATAATAAGTGTGCCTTTAAGTGTGTTGGTAGGATACTTATTGTCGCCAGATTTCTATCTTCATCAACTACATCATTTTCTAAGCGGAACAGGATGCTGTGCATTTGAGGACCTCGGTAACTATGCTAGAGACTGGGCTTTTGGAATAAATGGTTATCAGAATTTGGGAGGACCTCTTTATTCTGTTGTAATACCAGGAATCGTATGGATAGCTGTGAATGGTACCCTCGCTCTGCGCTATGCTTCCAAAGCAAGAGAGAAAGACGGGGGAAAATAGAAATCAAGTATTGGCAACGACCTGATATCAGTAGCCTAAAGTTCAAATCGTCTTAACTGTAATCCCTTCTTGAGTACGGTTAAGCCAAGTATGATTGAGGTCCCACCTCATCCGAGCACTGTCATCTCATGTCAAGCTTTTCTGTTCTTCTCATATTTGATCCTCCGAAGCAAAATGAAAGCGACTACTACAATTGACGTCGCAACCAAAAACCACGCCTGATAGTTGTAACAATAATCGATTATTCCAATTGTCTGATACATTGCAGATGTTTGAGACGTAGAATGCGTCGTGGTTAAGAGTAGATTTTGAATTTCTTGGTTAAGAATTGATTCGGTTGTAACACCCACGTGAGTATATGCGATATAACCATCGGAGTCGACTATTATCAGAGTCGGTATAGCACTGACACCGTATCTCTCGCTAATCCCAATGCTGTCTTGTGCAACAATCCACTTCATGTCATATTCTTTGACAAAGTCTAACAAGACGTTGAGGGCGTCATCAACGCTTATGGAGATCGTTACGATCCGTTCTGATGAAGATCTTTCCCAGAGGTTTTTCAGTTCCAATGTCTCTTGCCGACAGGGTCCACACCAAGTTGCAAAGAAATCGATCAGAACTATCTTTCCCAAATAGTCAGAAAGCGAGAAGTGTTTGCCGTGAATATCCGTGAGAGCAAAGTCAATCGCTTTTTGCCTGCCGAAAACTGGAGGTTGGACAGAGAGTATTAGAACTGATAAGATGATGATGATTCCTACATCAGTTCTCATTCTCATAATCAACATCTCACAATCTGTCCTAGCGTTATCGGTTTTAAACTTTCACACATGAATTATTCTCACAGAAACCAACATGCCGAGGCATTAGGCTGCTCGCCTTGCAAGCATAACGAGCAGGTACCAAGATAAAGAGGGGTCTTGAGGATTCATTCCCTACCGTGTTTGGCCAACGTAAGAGTGTCTGTGCACCACAAGAATTTCTTCATTCCTCAACGTGCAGGCCAAACTCGAATTATCTGTGTCTCTCTTGGAGGGATCGCCTTGGGTTGAGCCGCTAGGCCTTTGCGTTTGCTGACTGGGATACTGACCCACGATAACGTAAGGGTTAAACTATTTTTTCTTGTCATGGTGGTTACATATAGGGTCTAGAGACCAAGAAGAGGTCGTATAGGCCAGAGGAGCACGCCATAGATATGTCACCAGTTCCACTGCAAAACGCGATACCGACGAGCTACCCAGAAATTCATGAGACGGTGCTTTGGTGAAATCATATTTGCTCTTAGCCAGATAGAGTATAAGGGGAAGACGCTGGTGTCGAGTCATAAGTCCAGGTATGCTGAAGAAGACGTAGACGTTCATTTTGACAAGTCGCTTTCCAGAGACTTTCTGCCGATAATTCACGATCCAAAAGGCCACGCAGAAGACCAGCAGCCGGACGGCGTTTTTTACCGCATTCTGAAGCGAGGAAAGGAGCAGGCCATACAGTACTTCGTTCACTGGAAGAAACAAGATTGTCGACAAGAATATCCATTGATCGGTGAACTTTTTTCACATGATTTTGATTATGAACCTGTTGTCGCATTCGTGACCCAAGGAAAGATTTGGAAGCTCGTATTGTCAGGTGGGGGAAATATCCTACAAGGAGGTCATCAGACAGAGATCTACAGAAATGACAAGTCTGTGGCCATCGGTAAAGTCACTTACAAGACGAGTGCAAAACCAGTCTACCCTTTCGGTGTAATGAAGGCCACCGACAGTTTCAAAGAGAACTCAATCGACAGTCTAAGATTCAAGGGAAACAGACCCATTCTAGCCTTGGCTACCTGTTACCACGTGTACACTACTGCGCGGCAATACCTCAAGGGCCCGAAACTAGATGTAGAGTTATTCGAGATGACTGATGAAGTGATTACTAGATGGTATCGCAAAGAGAACTTCGGCCATGACGTTTCCAACCCATTCAGGTATCCCCACGTGAGGTACTCTCCATCACCAAAGATGAAGCAGATCACAGAGGAAAGAAAACGCTTGTTGGCGCAAAAGAGACCCAACCGCAATGACTTGTGATTGGGATACGACCCCGTGATATCGTTCGGGTTAAATTATACCTGCCTGTGGCAAGTGACGCCCGCTCAACAATATCCGCATCGACATGATTCATTCCGTATGCTGTTGGCAAGTTTACGTCTGTGGGTATGTGGCATGTCTCATTGCAGTGACTGGAACCCATTCCCAACCGTTTTCCTCCACAGTGACGATAACGGAGCCTCGTATCTCGTTTATGTCGAATTTGTAGTCGTAGATTCTGCCAGCTTGTGGTGGAGCCAACTGCTTCAGTCCGTAACCTTTCGCGTACTCTTTCTTGTAGAGGATTCTTCCACGGAAGAAGGCCCTGTTGTATTCCGCCGTGGGGATTGGTCCGTTTAGGCCCAGGGTCCACGATATGGTGCCAAGTTCTTCACAACATCTGACGGAGTGCCTTTGCTCATCAACAAGCAAGAAAGCTCTGTAAGCCTGTCTAAGTCCGTTCTTGTTAAGGATCCCGTACCATTCGGCGTCGGCAATCTTCCATTCGGCTACGAGGTCGGTGTTTGTGCCTTTCACGATTCTGTAGGGCTTAGATGAATTGTTCAAAGTTAGAATCTTATCGATCAGATCTTGCTTGCTTATTGGTGGTATACTCGATTTTCTCTTTCCACCTAGGTACTGGAAATATCCGATTGCATAAAGCATGGTGTACAGTCCTATCGCAGCAGCTACAAGTCCAGCTACGCCTGCAATCATGGCTACTTCCAATGTTATTCACTTCCAAGCCTACGCTCTGTAGGACCACTGTGCATCTACCCTTTCGAGGGGTCGTCTTGGCCTTACCACGACTTGCTATATAATTCTGCAGGTAGATCACTGAGTAGACTCTTCTGTGTTTCTGCGTTGTACTTACCAATATTGACCCTGTCAATGTTGTTGGCTGTGTTAGGTCTCTAAGCTCTCTTATCGCAACATGTTCATTTCCTGAAGCCCAATTCATGATATTGATCACCATTTTCTGCGCCTCAGAAACGCTAGAACGAACGTTGCCATCATGATCCGTGGCGATCTTCTATCTTGAAAACAAGACATCGAGATTCAATGGCTACTCTACGGGGCCATTATAACCATCGTTTGTATCTTGATTGGAACCACGATCACGTACCTGCTGCTGCGCCCAAGACTCTCGAAATAGCAACCTGATAGCAAGTTCAATGATTCTGTCTTGAATGACCTTTTTTCTCGATATATCGAGTCTCTGAATATTTCTTTTAAGTGTGCAACGGAGTTCCTATTTTCAATGATATTCCATGGATAGCCTTAGCGTGAAATTACCACATAGACTTAGGAGTTTTGTTCTCTTACAAATCTGTTTGTTCTCAGCCTTCCTAGGTTTTGTTTATGCTGATCGAGTTACTGTAGAAATGGTTTTCAAGCCTTTAGAAGCTATTGAAGAAATATGGGTTTTTCATCATGTCTTCTTTCAAGTGTTGGCCACAGTCGTTTTCGCTTGCATAGTTTTGGCATACTGGCTGGGAGGAGGAAGTTGGAAGTTTTCAATTGCAGGCTTTGCTCAATCCATGATCTTAACGCATTCAGGCGTTGAAGACTATCTCTATTATGTCCTGTTTGGAGAAAGGATTCCAAGATTCCTTACATGGCTTTCTTGGAACGGGTATCTAATCAAAACCACTCAACTAGCAACATTGTTTCCTGTAACAAGCGAGGGACTCCAACTGGGTGTGGCGCTAAGCATTGTCTTTGTCGGAGCAATGTGGAGCCTGTTACTTAGGCAAACCCACACTTAGAAAAAGAGGAGTTTGGTACAAATTCGTGCGTATGCATAAATCTCCCCGGGAGATTCGAATATTTCAGCCCTCTCAAGAATTTTGGAACCAATCCTAGCAGCAAAAACGCAAAGTTATATGGTGAATTCATCATCTGTTGGCGAGAACGCGAATATGGAATTGGTGTAATTGACATTCTCCGGCTAAAGCCGGGAGATTCTTGCTTCTACAATGTTTCTCGGTCTGTGGGTCATAGCGCTGTTACGCTCCCATTTCATTCCATCCCATTTTAGAAGGTTAGGGTGTGTCAGCACCCTGATAGCTGTTCCTCCGTAGAGGTTTGCCATATTCAATACGCCAATAGCATCCCGGTTCGCTTCCAATCCACAACTTATGCATTTGAAGAGTCTGCCTTTTCGCTCAAAGTTTTTTGAACTGCATCGTACGCAGATTGATGAGGTCTTGCGTTCACTTACCTCTTTTACATTTATACCGTATTCTTCTGCAACATCTTTGAATCTTTGAATTATGTAGTTAAAACTCCAGAAGTTATGGATCATTGAATTGTTCTTTGCGCCCTTGTGGTTATTCTCTCTAATGCCTGTTAGGTCACCGACAACAATCTTTGACACATCGAGCTCGTAGAGATCACGTACAATACTTCGCACCATAGTATTGATGGCTTGTCGGAATCGTCTTTGGCGTATCCTAATGAACCTGCTTAACCGTTTTGACTTGTGCCGGTTATTAACTTCCTTGAGTCTACTTTGACATTCTGCGATTCGTCTATTCCAGTACCACCAATCTGCTAGGAGGTTTCTTCCACTGTATGCTATTGGCTGCTTCCATCCTTCAATCCACATGGTGGCAAGGTTGATAACGCCAAGATCAATGTAGCATGTCTTGGAACCTTTCGGTTTAAACAATGGCTGTACTTTTACAGCCTGAAAGACACGCCACTTACAATCCAATATATCATAGATGATTTCGGCTCTACCCTGCTTGCCATTCCATTTAGGGTTGCCCTTAATGGACACTTTCAACTTCTTCGGTAGTCTCATGATCTCGTTTTTAACACTGTAGGAATTGTTCCTATATACCATCATGAGTTTGTATTTTCCATTCTGCTTCCAGTATCCTGGCATATGCACCTTTTTGATATGTGAAGGTAGTTTGCCTCCTCGTTCCATCTTCTTCAGTGCGAAGAATCCTTTCCATGACTCATTATTCTTTCTAAGAATTTGCTGTGCTGTTGCAGAATCAATAAGTGGCGAATATTTGTTGTAGAGGGCTCCACACTTCCAATCAATCGTCTGATAGGTGAGATATGCTTGCCTTCTCTGGTAGGTTACTTCATTCCATAGTTTAGCACAATTAGTCGCTCTTTCCCTTAGCACATCTTCCTGTTCCACGGAGGGAGCAAGAATGAAAGCGTTGGTTCGCTGCATGAAACTATCTACATCAGTTATTACGGATCGGTATTTAAGCGGGATCGCAATTCATCTCCATGACTAAAGTCAGGAGCTTTCTTGCGCCCCATATGGTAATCGAAGCTGTCTTACTCTATTTTCTTCTAACTAGAAAGATTGAGAAGGCGTTTGCCACATCTTTCAGCGCCAATCTGACTACAGGGCTCGCTCAGTATATTCTACTTCGTGTTCTCACCTATCGAAGTTGAGTCCACATATTCGAAGCTGACCTATTCTGTCGTCTTTCCGCTAATGATCAACGTGCTGGTCGAAGCGGTTGTTCTGAGACTCTTCTATAGGAATGTGAACTTGAGCAATAGAGGTCTTTGAAAATGGCAAGATTGACGGTTCTTTATAGTCCATCGATGAAAGACTCGGGATGTAGAAGAAACCGCTTAATCTACAGATGGCCGGATACAGTGAGGAGGAAATAGAGAAACTGGGGGATTTACCTTAAGTCTCGGCAACATCATTCAGAAACAATATCAGTGGCAGGAACATCAATGACGCGCAGGCAAGATTAAATGAACGCGAAAAAGACGCCCAGAATTGAGCTGTTTCACCGGCATCCCGATAATCCGATACTTAACGTGAATGACTGGCCCTACGCTCGCTAACACGGTCTTCAATGCCGCTCCGACAAGCCTCGACGACGAGACACTGTTGTTGGTTCGGGTCGAGGATTTTCGGCATCTCCCACCTAACCGCTGCAAGAAGCAAGAACGGCATTGACGATTGGAAGATAGATGACAAACCGACGCTGTCTCCTGATCCGCGAGCGACACCCTGAAGAGCTATGGGGCATCGAGGATCCGAGGATAACATGGCTTGAAGAACTGCAAGAATACGTGGTGACGTACACCGCTTATTCTCAGAGAGGACCGCTTGTCTCACTGGCCACCACAAGCGATTTCCGCAGTTTCACCCGTATTGGTCCCGTCATGCCTCCAGAGGACAAGGATCGGCTCTATTCCCGGTTCGGTTCAGGAATCAATGGGCCATGCTTCACAGGCCGATGGTGAGGACGTTGACGACCGAGGGAAATATCTGGTTATCATTCTCGTCTGATCTGAAGCACTGGGGCGACCGATAAGGAGGTTATCCGTGCAAGGCAGGGGGGATGGTGGGATTCAAGCAGGGTCGGGCTCTCACCTCCGCCAATGAAGACGCCGGAGGGGTGGCTGATCCTTTACCATGGCGTACGGGTCACAGCGTCGGGATCCATCTACAGACTTGGTCTAGCCCTGCTGGACCTTGAGGATCCGCGTGCGTGCTACGAAGAACCGACGAGTGGATCTTCGGACCGAAT
>CAVXDP010000002.1:0-99579 GCA_963760485.1 Candidatus Bathyarchaeota archaeon
GCTGGTCGTTCCCGGAGAGGAACAGGTTCCATTCCAAGCGTCGCTTGTCACGGGGGTACCTTCCGGATTTACAGGGAGAGCCAGAAGGAACATGAAGTTGCAGCAGTTCCAGGCGTAGTAAAGACGTCATCACAATTATTCATAGCTTCACTGTCAGATACTCCCTATTCCAGTGAAGATATCCAGCTGGTAGCCTTTGATCCGGAGACTGACTTCACTGTCATACCTTGGAGTAGGCAGAGCCTCGATAGATCGCTTGGACCAGACGATGCAGTAAGGGAGCGCATATCATGCTATCTGGGGGAGAAATTGATCTTCTTCGGTCACAGTTTCACAGTTCGGCGAAACTGGAGGATACAGGAACAGGTCTAGATAGACTGATCTTTGTGTCGTTCAGGGACGCCTACGTAATGGCTGAAGAGTCAAGTCTCAAATCCAAAAAAGAACTTGTTCTCAAGCGAGGAATAATCTCAGCGGTGATGGTGAAGGCGGAAGCAGATGTTTTTCCCGACATAGTTGCGTCGCGAATCAAGCGTATGGTCGAGGAGTAACTGCAGTAACTACCACTGAAGTTGCAAGCTCAATAGAGGATCAATTGTCTGGTATCCTCGGAGCCATGATCTTCGTCACAGCAACTTTGTGGATAGCTTCAACCTTGATGATAGGAACTGTTTTTTGGATGGCTGTTAATGAGAGGCGTCGTGAGATTGGTTTGTTGCGTGCTATAGGTGCGACTGAACGTTTCGTTTTCAAGATGGTGGTTGTGGAGGCTTTGATGTTGACTTTTGTAGGAGGACTGTTAGGGGTGGTTGGTGGAGGCGTTGCAATGTATAGTTTCAGCCTTTTGATATCGAAGTCGTTGCAGGTTCCATATCTCTGGCCAACGTTTGTTCAGGTAGGTCGTATGATAGGATTCAGTTTGGGAATCGCGGTTTTTACTGGTTTAGTTGCTTCGTTAATTCCAGCATTCGTCAGCAGAAAATGGAACCCCTACACGCAATAAGGATGGGAGAATAGCTTACGATCTGACAATGCTATTTGGAGTAGATATTGTTGAATAGTGTTACCGAACAGGTATCTTAGTGGTTTAGGTTCGCTATTTCTCTGGCTTTTTCTGGTTCAATTCCCATTAGGTACGCTACTGGAATCTAGGACTTGTCATCTGAGAAGAGTTGATGAGACCGGTCACGGTCTTCGTAAGCAATCGTCATACTCTTCTCTGTATTCTATCCAGCCAATTAGTGGGTCATAAATGTGAGAAAAGTCCATCCAATTGCTAATTGTTCTCATCGCTGCAAATGCGTGGATTCGTGCCGATGGAAAAGCCTCCAAAAGTCTGTTTGCAGCGCCTATCATCATATGGCCTCTGGTAACGATATCATCTATTAGCACAATGTCTTCGGTCGATCTTAGGTTTCCCTGTACAGCCAATGATTCAAAATGCTCGGTTGGCGTTGGTCTTTGATTTGCCTGACTGGTAGCCGATTTGCGAACCGCCCTTGTGCGAGTGAGACATGGCATTACTCGTTCACCGAAGCCTCTCTTGACCAAGGCACTTGCTATTCGTTCTGGGACCCAAAGACTATCTGGTTGCAAGAGCGAACTCCTTGGAAGCGGAACCAGAACCGAATTTGTTCGAAAAATGGAACCAAAAGGTAGCTCAGATCTTAGACGATCCATCGTTCTAGATATCCAGTTTGACATGAGGACTGGCGGGTCCTCGACAAAGGAATCATTCTTTATGATTCTCATTATCTGTCGGGATCGTTGAATTTCCTGTGAACTACCACCGCGCGGGCAATATGAGAGAAGTGAACCAAACTCAAGTTGGTTTAGGCGCATGGCATAACTCAGCAAATAATCTGCAAGATTCTTTCAGACGAGGGTAACACTTCAATGACTTCTTCATAGTCTGTGAGTTCGACCGCTCCGTACTCAATCATCTTTTTCGGCCATTTCAAAGAAACATTGTCTGTAATGACCTTGGAAATGAAAAGAGGTCGGCCCAGTCTCAGTGCTTCCCACCCCTGATGAAGTGAGCCACTCGTTTCGCCAGCTTCAACGATTATTGAAGCGTCCGAAATGAGCGCCATGGTTCTGTTCCGAATCACAAAGTTCTTTGGTTCCGTAGGATATCCAACTGGGAATTGCGAGACCGCCCAGTGGTCGCGCATAATTGTCTTCTGAAGTCCATAGTTCCTTGCTGGATAGAATTTGTCCAAAGGAGTTCCGAGAACGGCGACCGTTGATCCACCTTGCCTGATTGCCGCTTCATGAGCTGCAGTGTCGATGCCCTCTGCAAGTCCGCTCACTACGACGACACTTTTTCTCGCAAGAGACGAAGATATTTCTTGCGCTAACACGATGCCCTGAGAGCAGGCTTCCCGAGAACCTATAATCGCTACCCTAGGCCCTGGAAGTGGAATGCTTTTCCCACTAAGAAAAAGCTTGGAAGGAGCGAATTTCTGTTCAATTTCGTTGAGAGGTCTGCCTAGCAATTCTTCTGGAGAGGTAGATATGTAAAGAGGGCGAGCAGCCTTTTCCATTACAGCTCCCTACACATAATATTCTTAGAGGTCTTATATGAATTTCAGCGTTTTGGGTTCTGATAGGATCAAGGATGATGCGATAGAACAAAGCCGATACCGTGTATGCTGCGCTCGGTATGAGATAGAGTTTCTGATCAAAATGGCGGCTATCATTACACAGCTCTCTGTACTCATCAACAATCTCCAACCAAACGCCCTCTTTCCTTGATTCCATCAATCAACGTCCATAGTCAAAACTTCTTGGATGGTTTTCTCGCTCATGTCTAGATCACATCATTAATACACAAACATCAGAACCTACATACGTGATCTAGCCGACAATATTCATTTTTGTTCATCCAAGTTCGCCCTATTATTGCTTTGCATTGTCGAGTTATCAGCAACGCCCCTGAGAGCGTAAACCCTGAGATTCTATCAGAACCACCAGAGACAACCATTTTATAGTACCTTACAGTCTGGCCAACAAGAACAGGAATGAGCCAAACAAATCTG
Organism: Candidatus Bathyarchaeota archaeon; assembly: GCA_963760485.1. Classification (GTDB taxonomy): domain Archaea; phylum Thermoproteota; class Bathyarchaeia; order 40CM-2-53-6; family CAVXDP01; genus CAVXDP01. Next base: position 3,042 of record CAVXDP010000002.1, read on the forward strand.
GATGTCCAATCTGGCTATCCGAACGAGCAACCCATATCATCCCCCCGCTACCAAATCTCTCTTTGTTCAATGGGGTGATTCTTCCTGTTTTTGTTCTGTTGGTTTCGATTTATCGTGTATGTTTTTTCGATCTTATTAGATTGATCTTTTGGATTTTGATGGTACGGTTTCTAGTGTTGGGTGATGGCCGTTTGGAGGAGTCTTCTTAGGTACGGTTCTTGCTGAGGAGAAAAATTCCAGATTACAGCCTCCACCGCACCGGATACGGAAGCAAACGTGGAAGTAAGCATGAACGGACAGGGTTAGACCTCACCGGCAATTACAGGCCATACATTTGAGAAGAACAGGCTTGGTACAAATTCAGCGTGTGCATGAATCTCCCCCAGGTTACCACGTGGCTTCCCCGAGGCTGTTCGAATACGATTTGGAGGTAAGATTCCAGTTGTTTGGCTCGTGTTTCGTAGGCAAACTCAAGGGACTTAATCACCATGTGTCATTGAGGCAAAGAATTCCAATCTTCTACGTCTCTGGGTTATCTAATCCAGTTTACCCTATATTTATCTGACATGTTTTTCGCCTCGATCTAACGCTTTTGCTCAAGATTCATGTAGATGGTTGAAACTGTGGTAGATCCGCTCGTCTGACCCCGTCTTTTTCTGTCGGCAAACCAAATTTGAGAGGTTTCATCTCCCTTTCGATGAGTCTCGCCTCTTTCACGGCAAGAGCTTCTTCTATCAGTGGTGCTACAAGTATCGAGTCAGACTGTTCAAATCGACTTCTATTCAACTGCAAGAACCGTATGAAAGATTCGAATCCATGATTGGTTATCAGGTATTCGATACCATCCAATAGCACAACGCCTCGTCGAACCTTTTCCAAGAAGCCGCCGATCAAGATGGATAGCTCTTGGAGGGAATGTACACAGACTTGATTTTCCACTTTCTCTTCTGTCAACCATACGATAGGCGTCTTCTCTAAGCCGTACATTTCTCTAACCTTCGGCGGAAATTCTCGGGTAATGCAGAGCCCCTTCAAGCCGCTCAGGACGTTATCCACAAAGATGTCGTAAGCCTCTTCCACACTATTTCTAACCAGGTACGAGCAACCGAATTCCAAGTCAAATCTCTTCTTGCCAGATGTTGCCATTTCTTTCATGGGAACTATTGTCAGACTTTGTCTCTCGAACAGTGTCGAAATGACTTCAGCGTATAAGCCCATGATACTCAGATCGCTCTCGTCCAATGTTCGACTTTCTTGTCCACCAAAGGTTAGGATTCCATATGCTTGTTTTCCCAAATGTATTGGAGCGCAGTGAATGTTAGAAATCCCTAGAATGGATGGTGGGCTTTGCTCAGTCTTGGATACTATTTTGTCATCTTTCAATGCTACAAATTCAACGAAGTTGGCATTCAGTGGGTAGCTCTCGTCTACTTTGACTCCTTCTATCTTGCTCTTGAAGGCTCGTAATCTGGCTGTATTCCCTTCAGGATCGATGATCAAGACCGCCCCAACATCTAAGCCAAGGTTATCTAAACCTGCGTCAAGAACTAGATTCAACCCGGTTGACACATCAGCGACTTTCCTCAATCTTTCCCTGATTTTGGATACGTTGTCTATCTGGCTTATCTTCTGGACTAGTCGTTGCGTTATGCTTCTATTGAGCATCTTAATCTCTTCAACATGACGTCTGAGTTGTTCATCCATTTGTTTGCGTCCGGTAATGTCGCGTGCAACTGCAAAAATCAATTGCTCCTTCTTAAATGGAAATGCGTTCCAAGATACCCACCTGTAAGAACCGTCTTTGCAGAGATAACGGTTATCAAAACCGACTACTGTTTCGCCTCTGGACAAGCCTTCGACTGCTTTGATGGTTGCTTCGCGGTCATCGGGATGAACAAGACTTAGGTATGGTCTCGACATAAGTTCCTGCCTTGTCCACCCCAAGGTCTTTTCCCAAGCTGGATTCATTTGCTTGAAGTAACCGTCAAAACCACAAATACATTTCATATCAATTGACAAATTGAAAAATCGATCACGTTCCTCCTCCACTTTTTTCCGCTTGGTGACATCTCTGGCTATTCCTTGCAGTCCAATGACCTTGCCATCTATGATTTTGGGAGATGCGTTAATCTCAACGTAACGCAGCGATCCATCTTTCTTCACTATCTCCAACTGCATCCCTTCGACGCCTTTGCCCGCCGCAATTGCGTCGAAACCTTGCGCGGCTTTTGCAATCTCCTTCTCAGGCAAGAAACTTTGCAGAGTCTTTCCAATGATGTCATCGGGTTTGTACCCTGTCATCCGCTCCACAGCTGGAGATGCATAGGTAAATCGTCCTTCCAAATCTGTCTCGTATATCTCATCGAAGCTATTCTCAGCAATACCTCTAAACCTCTCCTCGCTTTCCTGAAGCTCCCTAGTTCTCCCTTCAACTGTCTGCTCCAAGTGTTCAGAGTATTTTCTAATCTTCTCGTCCATTCGATTGCGCTCGGTGACGTCAATTATTGATATTGCGCTTTTTCGTGTTCCCGGAATCATCGCGACCGTTAGTAATACGTCTCTAATGTTACCATGTTTGTCGATTAACTGAGATTCATAGCTTCTCGGAGCGACGTTCAGGCTGTTTCTTCGCAGGCGATGGTACTTGTTCATTCTTGCTAAATGTTTCTTAACAACGAATTCTGTCCAACTTCTCTTGCCCTCTAGCTCCTTCTTTGAATAGCCAAAAATCCTCTGTGATTCTGTGTTTACCATAGATATTGTAGTGTCTTCGTCTACAATCATCATCGCAGTTCCCGTATTTTCAAAAATGGCTTTGTACTTTGCATCCGATTCGCTTAGACTATTCTCCTTCTGTCTACGAGTTTCTAACATCATTTTTATCTCCCACACCTTCTACAAAGTGGTGATTCTTGACTGAAGTCAATTCGAATGGTTTTGACAGTGAAGTGTTGATTGAGACAAGCGACTTTGTTTCGATAACGCCATCAATGCTCGACAGTATTTCCAAGACTGTATCGAGCTTATCCTGTTCAACAATCAGTACAACATCCATGTCTCCAGTAACTCTGAAGATCTCAATGGCAGGCACTGCCTCAATCTTCCTAATAGTTTCTGAGCGTTTCTGAGGTAGAATTCGCAAGGTTACAATTACAGGATCTTTGTGATAACCAATGGCCCTTAGGCCATCTTCGGTTACGTTTATGAAACCTCGTCCTATTTGAACGAAGCCAGATTCTCGAAGCTTCTTGAAATGTAAGCTTAGGGCTTGGCGACTTATCTGTAGCTTTTGAGCAAGGTCGACTTCTCCCATTTGGACAGCGTAAAAGGTTTTACGATTGCCGATGTCTCGCAGCAACTCCAATATCTGGAGAGACCTTGTAACTGAGAATTTTGCCAATCCATGTGATACGTTCGCGTTTCGTTGCTTGTCAAGCAAAACCTCTATATTGTAAATCTCAGTTTTGGCTTTGGCTACGGAACACTCCATGGAAGTCAAGGTAATCAGTATCATAATTCATGAGAATTGATAAGAACACGCCGTTACTCTGAATGCTCAACATCGGTGACGACACACCGCGATCATAACAACAATGTCCATACACCTAGAACGAAAGGCTTGGCAAGGTTGGAGGCAGCCCACGGGTCGTTATTTCAAAGGAAGGAGTGGACTAGCTGGGACTCAAAGCTGGCAACATCCGTTTAAATAGCCTTTTAAGAATCGCCGAATGAATCAACGATGGTTGCTTTGAGCCATCAATTTCGGCCTAGAGGTTGGGGAGGATGAGTAATCGTGGTCGAAAGGAAGTGGCTGGAGAAGGCTTCAGCGCAGTGATGTTGGAAGCCATTGATGAGGGGCTTCTCGCGCTCGGCGATAGAGATGTAATCTATTCCTACGTTGAGAGAAAGTCTCAGATCAGGCGTGAGGAAATACCTGAGAACCTAGAATCTTTTAATAGAGCCTTAAGTGGCTTATTCGGCCCTGCAGTGGAGACAATTGAGAACATTATCACAACGAGACTCTATGAGAGACTTGGATTGAACTTCACAAAACATGAAAACTGGACACTAATCGACCACGCCGCTTACGCCAAGAAACTGTGTGAGCAACTGAAGGAGGATGTTTGATGTGAACACGGCGCGTGAACGAATGAGTAGATTGCTTTCATCCGATCGCTTACAACATGTTAACAAAGACTTTCGTCATTCTTAGAATATGTGGAATGATTGATATTGAATCTCGGGGGGAAGGTTATCCAACTTCGTTACCTGATCGCTGTTGTATTATCGATCGTTTTCGCTATCTTCTACTTAGTTGCAGGTTCTTGGGGCGAGTTGCTAACTGTTTCCACGGATATACTCTTTGTACTCGTCTCGGCAGCCTGCGCAATACTTAGCTTCCTAGTACTGAAGAAGTGGGGAGCTAGAGGCAAGTTGGGAGCCACGCATCTAGGTCTGTTTCTTGCGATATTTCTATGGTTTCTAGGCGAAGCGTCATGGACGATATTTGAGGTAGTTATGAATACCCCTATACCCTATCCCTCTTTTGCGGACGTGTTCTACTTGGCAGGGTATCTACCTCTGGTCGCCGGGACCTTCAGACTTGTCTGGGGGTTCAAGGATCAGATAAATCGTCAACGGGTTCTCATCTCAACCTTTTTAGGAATTATTGTTGTTGGCATAACAGGTGTCTTTCTATTTGGTCCGTTGCTCACGGAATCTACAAACTTGTTGGCGTTGATCTTTGATTTTGCATATCCGATTTTGGATGTGATCGTTCTACTCATGTGCCTCTTCTTGGTGTTGAATAACCCTTTCGGGAAAAGCGTAATGGGTGAGTCTTGGTTCTGGATCTCTATCGGCATTGGACTATATACTGCTGCTGGACATCCTCTTTAGTTATGGAACACTAGCAGGTTGGTATTACTCTGGTCATCCGATCGAGCTTCTCTGGCTCTGGGCTTACGTGTGCTTGGGTCTTGGCTTTCAAACTCAGAGGAGTAAACTATGACCATTCTCGAAAGCGTCGTCTTTGCCAAGTAAGTAACGAAAGACCGGCCGATCCGTCTTAGACGGTTTAACTCGCTTAGCTGATTTGAGAACTTCCCATCGCCATGCAACTCGAAAAGCATGTTCTCCACAGTCTCTGCTGAAAATCCACGCAATGTCACGTAAGCTTTGATCTCTGCAAGTGTATGCAACCGTCCATCACCGATACATTCGAGGATAACACTCGTGCAGGTATGTGTGTGAGAGAGATACTTCTTACCGCGGCCACCATCCTTCCGCAAACCTGAGAAAACTACTCCACCATAAACCCGCTTCTCCTCACCATCCAAACGGATAATGTATGGATAATCATGATACGGGTAAACTCTGCCCGCCGTGAACGCACATCTTGAAGAAGAGACTTGACCCCTCAATAACCTACCACGTCGAAAGAGCGTGTTCACCGCCCAGAACACTCTACTCACTTCAACGCCAAGCTCAGCAGCAACCTCACCAACCCTATGCGACAAACCATCCCTGTAAAATGCTATTACGCGTCTACGAAGAGCCACATCCGACACCAAACCATTTCCATCGTTCCTTTAAAAAGGCGAAAGCTCGAGAATGAGCCGAATACTCGGGTGTGAACGTTGAAACGGTCGGAGGGCTCTGTCGAAAAACTGTCGGCAAAGAATACCAACCTATCGACAGAAACGACTTCAAAATGCGCTTATTCGATTTTGGAAACATGGTGCGACCGCCGGGATTCGAACCCGGGTTATCGGCTATTTCTGATAAGCTTGGGAAGCCGACGTCTTAACCAGGTTGTCCGAGATTAACCATCGTCTAATCCTCTGTTTAACCTCTCTGGACAACGGCCACACAGCGAAAGATACCGCCCTAGACGCTTTAAGACTTTACATGGGAATGAATTATTTTATCTTCATCGGCAGTCACGAATAGCGGTGTGCCCTTGTTTAGTTTGGTCTTTTCAGCTAGAGCTTCTGGAATTGTAACGTCATATTGTTCTCAGAATGGATAGAGAAATTCACAGGGCAAGCTCTAGACAAGATCAAGGAATTCATCCCCTGATGTTGTGATCGTCTTTGATTACAGTGCTACTAAGTATGTGGCAAAGAAATTCGATGACCAGACACTTGCGTTCGTCTTCTGTGACGTCAACCGGAAACCCGAAGAGTACGGACTGCCGGTCAGTAACATCAGTTAAGTGATTGAAATTCCATCACAACGTAGAAAGCATGAATCTGCTGAAACGTATTGTACCCAGAGTAAGAAAGGCTGCAATGGTTATGGACGACGGTGCCACTTCAAGGCTTTCTCGAATACATGAAAGAGGCGTCGCAATACGTTGCAATGGATTATTGCCTAAGAACTCGATCTTCTGGAGCCCACAATACAATGCTCCAGAAACTTGGCCTCTTTCTGATGGAAGAAGGCTAGGACAACCCAGAGCTTCTGCCGATTGATGACTATTACCATCATTGGCTAGTTCTGCTTTGCGCCACACTCACTACAGAATTCGAGGTCTGGAGATATCATCGCATAGCATTTCTGGCAGAAATAGTCTGAAGGTTCTGAAGACTTTACCCTGACTTCTGTCTTCTGAGGCTTCGGAACTGAGACTGTCGGAGGTGGGGCTTGTGATTTTTGCTGACGTTTGGATTGCACGACGCCATAGATAACTAACGCTGCCGCCATGGCTCCAAAGATGATGCCAAGGATGATGATGATTGGATTTGTAGTCAAATCTATGCAATCTCCGGCTCTACCAAGAACATCCTTGTGCATATTATGTTTTTGGAAGGGTTCGTCAAAGAATGATTTATGATGCGTAATGTTAATCTCTGGCTTACTGGGTTGGGTCATGTGGAAAACATGCCATACATAAGACCTGATGAGAGGCCAAAGTACGATAGCCTAATTCGCCAAGTTGCAGGTGTTTTCGCTGATGTGCCACCTGAAAAGATGGACGGTCATCTTAACTACTTCATCACAAGACTTCTTGTAACGCTTTACAAGCCAAGCTACTTCGATTACAACAGGGCGCAGGGTCTTCTAGAATGCATCAAACAAGAGTTCTACAGAAGACAAGTAGTACCCTACGAGGACAAGAAAATGCGGCAGAATGGCGACGTCTACCACAATACATAGATCATGTTCGCTAGAGTCATGCCAACTGGTCGAAACTAGACGGCCTCTTGCCATCGAATTAGTTACATAATTGTCAGTATTCTGTGATAGGAACACAAGGGAGACGGCATAGTTCACGACGCAAACCATTTATTGCTGATCTGTAATCGTTACGGACCAAGCTATCAAGATGGAGGTGCTCTATGAATGGTCAAAGTCGTTGTCGACCCTAAGAAATGCAACGGAGACGGAGTCTGCGTAGGCGTTTGTCCAGTATCTGTCTTTGAAATGCAGGATGTCTCGGGAGAACAAAAGTCAGTGGTTGTCAATAATGACGCTTGCATTGTCTGCCGAGCCTGTGAGGCACAATGTCCGACACAAGCGATAACAGTCACAGACTGACACTCTCGCAGATTTGCAGACTCTTTTCCCAGATTTTTCGCTGCTTGTTTTCTTTTTATAAAGCATATGCTTAAATGGCTGGTTCAAAATTCAGAGCTTGTTCTGAATCCTTTTTGGGGGTACAGAAGTTCTTGGACAAGGATCAAGTTTTAGAAGTTCTGAAGAAGGTATACGACCCAGAATATCCGATGCCTATCACTGATCTCAAGATTGTTGAAAAAGAGGACATCACCATCACCGATGATTCAATGAAAGTGGAGTTCAAGCCCACCGCACCATATTGCCCTATGGGCGGCATCATTGGAATCATAATAAAATATGCCTTGGAGAAGAAGTTCGGAAAGAATGTTGACGTGAAGGTGAAGAGCGGAACCCACGCCCAAGAGTCTATGCTCAATCAGCTATTCTCAGACAGAAAGAAGTACGAAGATACTCTTGAACGCCTAAAGCAATCAGGAATGTTAGAAAAGTGCGTAGCCGAATAGATCGAACCTAACGCATTTGTCATATAATAACTCTCGCAATCTTGAGCTCTGGGGCCCCACTCCGAACTCCAGTTTAGAGTTTTCGCGTAGGACATAAATACCCCCTGTAGGTGATACAGGGCAACTCTGGAGAAATAGTCTATTGGCCGAGGTTTCGCAACAAAAGATCTTGGTCTTTGACAAACGCGTTTGCACAGGCTGTAGACTCTGTGAACTTGCCTGTTCTTTCGTGAAATTCAGCAATGTCTGCAGCTATGAAAGGACGAATATCAGGCACGTCATAGAGTTCGAGCGAGGCGAGATAGAATGTCAATACTGCCAACACTGTGAGGATCCATTATGTATAGCATCTTGCCCAGTTGACGCCATCCATAAGGATGAAAAGACAGGCATTGTGAAGATCAACACTCTCGAATGCATCGGTTGTCAAACATGCAACATGGTATGCCCAACACACATACCGAAGTTCTACGCAGACCTCAAGATCTCCACTAAATGCGACCTCTGCAATGGTGACCCAGAATGTGTCAAGTATTGTTCACCCTGGGCAATATCCTACGTAACCAGAGAAGAAGCCGATAAGATTTTGAAAGAAGTCTATGATGAGAGGCAATAGTGACTTGACAGTTACATCCAAGATAAGCCAACCAGAGATCAGTGAGGCCCTGCGCAATGAGTTGAGAGAGAAACTCATAGGCGAATCAAATATGTTTCCAGACAGGCCCGTGTTCAATATTCAAGAAGCCGGCTTGAGTCAAGCTGTGAAGTTGCTCCTTCAAAAGTTCGATGCGAGATTCCTAACGATCACGGCCTACGATGATGGAGTTGATTTTGAACTAATCTATCACATTGACGTTAAGGGTACAGTATTGAATCTTAAGGTGTTAATTCCGAAGGAAGAATCGCAGATAGCTTCGATCACGAATATTGTACCCGGAGCCTGCTCAGCAGAGAGAGAAATATGGGATCTTTTCCAGATCAAGTTTGAAGGAATAAGCGATTCAAGAGCTCTCGATCGCTCCATATGAATGGAGAGACACCAATGCCCCATTAAGGAAACCGATGGGCGGCATCGTCGCAAGTTTTCAGAAACCCACCGTTGAAAAACTCATGCAGCAGGGCATGGTATTCCCCATATCTTCCATGGTGAACAATCAGAGGGCTGCACTCAAGCTTCCCCCGATCGTGTCGACAATAACGAAGCCCGAAGCTCTCAAGGAGATCCATGAAATAGCATCAGAAGTAGGCTTCGACAAGAGAATAGGATACTCTCTGGGTAAAAACAAGTTCAGGTACTGAACAATGGAGCAAAGAAAAGAATACGCCATGTACTGGGCTGCTGGGTCGAAGCGAGACAACATAGCGTTGAAGCTGCCTGCCGAGGGGTTTTGGAGAGATTTGGAATAAACGCACGAGACATGGAAGGTGCTTCGTGTTGCCCTGACCCCGTGGTCACGGAGAGACTTCAGCGTGAACTGTGGCTGGCATTGGCTGCAAGAAACCTTTCCATAGCAGAAAACATGAAAATGGACATGGTAACCGTCTGCAACGGTTGCTACGAGACACTTTTTGAAGCAAGAGAGATGTTGAAGACAAACCAGGAATTCAGAGAGAAAACGGAGAAAGCTCTCGCCAGAGTTGGAAAACCATTTCCAGCAAATCCAGGACTGAAGCACATTATTGACGTGTTGGCTCATGATATTGGAGTTGAAAAAATCAGTAAGTTGAGTGCCAACCGCCTGAACAAATTGAATGTTGCAATTCATCCGGGTTGTCACTTGCTTAGGTCGCATAGCCGCGAGAGTTCCCGCGAAAGACCGAAAATGTTTGAAGACATTGTCACTGCAACGGGCGCCGTGGACGTGGACTATCGGTTGAAAAGGTTTTGCTGTGGATATCCCCATCGTGTCGTTGAAGAAGAATTCTCACTGAAAATGATGCTTGCAAAGAAGTTGCATAGCATCTGGATGAAGGCGGCAGATTGTATAGTAGTCTGCTGTCCAGCATGCAACATCCAATTTGAACTGGGACAACTTGAACTCAAGAGGAAATATCAAATTGATTTTGGTGAGGGAGGGATAGGAATACCCGCAATCCATATTGCTGAACTCGTTGCCCTAGGCATCGGAATGAAACCTGAAGAATTCGGCCTACGAAACCATCGAGGCCCGGTCCAAAACATAATCTCAAAGCTGGGATAGAGAATTGTCAACAATCATACCTATTGGCCCATTTCATCCAGCACTCAAGGAATCGGCATTTTTCAAACTTGAGATTGATGGTGAAAAGATAGTCGGTGGCGACATAAAGTTCGGTTACATGCATAGAGGAATAGAAGACCTCGCCACAAAGAAGACTTATCATAGCAATATCTTTCTGGCAGAAAGAGTATGCGGAATCTGCAACACCGTTCACTCTACATGCTACACCCAGACGGTAGAGGCCTTGATGGGTATGATCCCCCCTGAAAGGGCTAAGTACATTAGGACAATCATTTTCGAGACTGAAAGAATTCAAAGCCACCTGCTTTGGTTCGGAGTCGCAATGCACGAGATAGGCTACGACACAGCGTACATGTACATGTGGAAAGAAAGAGAACATGCCGTGGAAATACTCGAGGCAATCTGTGGAAAAAGGGTCAACCTTGGACTGAACACGTTAGGTGGCGTAAGAAGGGACATTACGCCCGAACTGAAGAAATTCGTAGCCACAAAGATGGACATACTGGAAAAAGTCGTTGAAAAGGTTGGAAAAATAGTCACCGAAGACAGAATCGTGAAACAAAGGGTAAGAGATGTTGGCGTGCTCACAAGAGATAATGCCAAGAAACTCTGTGTCGTCGGACCCACGGCCAGAGGCTCCGGTGTTGACATAGACATAAGAAGGGATGATCCATACGCTGCATACGCGAACGTCGAGTTTGATGTTCCAGTGCAGGAAGGTGGAGACGTCCTCTCGAGGACCCTGGTTAGACTAAACGAACTTTTCCAATCAATAAGAATAATCCGTCAAGCTTTGAAAGATCTCCCAGACGGCCCAATTGTTCTTGACGAACTTCCTTTTCCTAGAGTTGGAGAGGCCTTTGGAAGGGTTGAGGCTCACCGCGGTGAGCTCCTCTACTATGTTAGGTCAAACGGCTCAAACCGCCCTGAACGAGTCAAGATTCGGACACCGTCTGTGGTTAACAACAATGCTTTGTTGCCAATGATGCTGGGAAACACGATAGCGGATGCCCCGATAATACTCGCAAGCATAGATCCATGTATGTCTTGTACGGACAGAGTCACGTTACTTGACCTTAGAAAGAACTCCAAAAAGGAAGTTAAGCTCTCAAGTCTGAGAAGAGATAGCAAATCAGGAAGGTGCTTCACCTAACCTTGAAGAAGAACATTGTAATAGAAGCTCTCAGAGGACTTGTGAATCCCGTTACTACAAAGTACCCGGAGCAACCGTATCTTCCCCCAGATGGATATAGAGGCGCAGCTGAATACGACTCAGAGAAATGTGTGGGTTGCGGCGCGTGTGCTCAGGAGTGCCCTCCTGGAGCTATCACATACACGGATACTGAAGAAGCACGAAAAATCAGATTGAGCTACGGACTCTGCTCCTTCTGTGGACGCTGTGAAGAAATCTGTCCGTGGGATGCAATCCACCTAACCAAGAAATATGAGTTGGCCGTCTACGATAGAAAGGATGCAGAGACAGGAATCGATGTTCCCTTCTTCAAGTGTATTGAATGTGGAAGACCATTCATTCCATCTCCACAGATGAAAGCTTCACTTGACAGAGTGAAGGAGACCCTCGCAAAATATGGAATTTCGGAACAGGACCTAGCGGGTCTAGCCTCACTTTGTCCCACATGCGCGTTTAGCGTTACAGGGATTCCCCAAAGAAGAATGTTCATGCGAAAACTGGTCAGGTAACACAAATGTTAGAGAGTCTCAAGTCTTTCGCGAGAAGAAAATCTCCGTGGATAATGCATTGTCCATGTGGAGGCTGCAATGGATGCGACATAGAAATAATTGCGGCGTTGACACCCAAATACGATTTGGAGCGGTTCGGCGTTCTCCAAAGAGGGACCCCCAGACATGCTGACATACTGCTTGTCACGGGCGTAGTCACTCAACAAGTGAAAGACCGACTCAAGAGAATTCATGACATGACGCCGGACCCTAAGCATGTTGTTGCAGTAGGCTCTTGCGCATTGGATGGTGACATTTTCCATGACGGTTACGGATATGCTGGCCCATTGGACAAGATTATGCCGGTAAGTGTGTATATACCTGGATGCCCTCCGAGACCTGAAGCCATAATTGATGGCATTAGCAAACTCCTGAAAAAGATCTAGGGCGCTAGCGACCCTACGGTTTCTACATGGAATACTTTATGATGCATCCCACAATGGCAGACAGATGCTCAAACCCTGTCCATGAAATCTTCAGCCTTCTGCGGTTCCGGTGGGAGACCTTTCCTCTTCCTAATATCTGTCATTACCTGAGTGAGCATTGAGACTGGAACTGGAGACCACCTAGCGAATTCTAGACCCCAGAAAGCTCTTCCAGCCGTTGCACCTCGCAGAATTTCTGATAAATCGAATGTTTCAGCCGTCGGCATTTCTCCAACCACATACATCAAGTGACCTTTCTGATCAACCGACACGACCTTGCCTCTCTTCTGTGATATCACACTCGTGACTTCGCCAAGTAGATCAGGCGGAATCTTCGCAGTCATCCTCTGAACGGGTTCTAGGAGAGTAGGCTGCGCTGAAAGGAAAGCTGCAAACAGGGCTCTTCTCATCATAGGCATTAGCTGGGCGGGGCCACGATGGACAGGATCCTCGTGAAGACTAACATCCGAGATCCTGGTTTTCACTCCCCTTATCTGCTCATAGGCTAGAGGACCCTCTTTGATACCCCATTTGTAACCTGCAATTATCATGTCCTTGCCTTCCAGTAAGTACTGGGCACCCTTTGTCACTTCAGTTAGAATGTTGCAGGTATCGTCAAGTGCCCAGATTCCTCGTGACTCGTCCGTGTCCCATCCCTTTTCTCTTAGGAGTTTTGCCATCGCATGTTTGTCCATGTACTCGCTGATCTTGCCTGTCTTCATCATGTCGACAACTTCTTCTTGGAGTGGCTCAACGCTAACTTTTACCTTATTGTGTTTGTTAGGTGACTTTCCTTCGAATGGTCCAGCTGAGGATTTTATGCTCTCTCGGTAAAGAACTATGGGTTCTGATGTCGTCACTTCGAGACCTGTCTTCGTTATCAGGGTTGTAGCAATCTCGAGGTGAAGTGTACCCATTCCGGAGATGAGATATTCCCCAGTCTCCTCGTTTATTTTTGTGACAAGGTTAGGATCTTCTATCGTGAGCTTTCTCAACGTCTCAACGAGCTTGGGCAGATCACGGCTATACTTCGGTTCAACTGCGATTGTGACAACGGGTTCCGTGACATAGCTGACAGCTTCGAACGGAGCCACGTCCTTTGTGCTAGCTAACGTTTCTCCAGCTCTTGCCGCTTGGATACCCAAGACTGCAGGGATGTTTCCAGCTCCAAGTGAACCAATGACTTCACGGTATGGCCCCATGTAGATGCAAACTTGCTGAATCCGCGCTTCGGATTTCGCTCCAATGAGGTACACCGTTTCGCCTTCGCGAAGTGTTCCTGAGAACAATCTTCCAGTCGCTCGCCACACCGGCCTGCGGATCCACCACTATGTTTACAATACACATAACCGCGGGGCCATTGTCATCACAATTCATCATCGACTGTCCAATTTCACTGTTCACGTCTCCATGCCATATCTTGGGAATCCTATACTTCTGGGCCACATGTGGCGGTACCATCGATCCGATACACATGTTCAGTATAGCTTCATGTAACGGACTTTTGTCACGAAGTTCCTCAACTTTACCAATGTTGTAGGAGTCCACGACATCAGAAAACTTGACTCCTTTGGATTTTGCAATCTCACTTGTAAAACCCCATCTGTCTTTCGCTGAGCCCATGGCGACGGTGTTTGTAGCAAAACTAACCTTCCAATTCTCTCGAAACTCGGGTTCAGCGTAAAGTTCGATAAGATCGTTGAAGTCCTTAATTATCCTCGCGATTCTTTCCTGAATCTGCTCCGCAGTCAGTTTCAGTTCCTTGATCAGACGATCTATCTTGTTTATGTACAGAACTGGTCTAACTCTCTCTTCAAGAGCCTGTCTAGTCACCGTTTCTGTCTGAACCATGACTTCCTCAACAGCGTCAACCACCACCACAGCTCCGTCAATTGCTCTGAGTGATCGAGTGACTCTACCCGAAAAATCAACGTGACCAGGAGTATCGATAAGGTTGATCACGTAGGGCGTGCCATCTTTCTCGTGAAGCAAGCTAACGTTGGCGGCCTTGATCGTCATCTGTCGCTTCTGTTCTTCTTCCATAAAGTCTAGAGCCAGAGCTGAACCAGCCACGGATGGCGATAACATCCCGGCAGCAGCAAGGAGAGAATCGCTCATCGTGGTTTTTCCATGATCAACATGAGCAATGATACCAATATTATCCGGACGTGGAAAACTTCTACGCCTTTCGGATTTGGTCCTTGTTCTGTATGATCTTCATTATCTCCGTGGTTGTTTTGTAACGAACCATTTCCTAAATCCCATTCCAATATTTGAACCAGCCACCAAAGCGCTGGTTTACTTTGGTTCCTTCTCAAAAGGAACCGCGCTAGTAGAGCTTCTTGAGGTTTTTATAGTTTTAGTCAAGCCTAGCCAATACCAAATGAACTGTGAAGGACTTCGAAGAGCAATTCCAGATTCTTCGGCGATCGATGAGCGCAGTCTGAGATACATAGATTTTCAAGAGTCAGATCCACACTTTCATTTGATTACGAGTTAACGCTTCCATATGAGCTTGAACCAATCTGTATCTGTCAAGTGGGCTGGAACAATAAATGATTCAGAATGGAGAACTTCCATTTACAGTGCTTGCAGAACTTTGCGCAAGCTTAGAAAAGACAAGTGGAAGAATTGAGAAAACACGCCTACTCAGCGCTTTCTTGAAACTCTTACAACCTGACGAGATTGAACCTGCAGTCGCAATGATCAAGGCAGAACGTTTCCAGAATCAGATCCTAGAGTGCTTCAGATCGGTGGCAGAATCATATGGAAAAAGATCGTTCAACAGGCACGGCAAACTGCACTGGTTCAATCAACTCTTACTTTGAAGAAGGTTCAGAAGATCTTCGATGACATAGCATCCGCCTATGGTGCAAGGCTCAAGAGACAAGAAGGAGGCTTTGGTCGACGCCCTACTTGGTCAGGCCTCGCCCTTGGAGCGGGAGTATGTTACAAGGATAGCTCTCGGAGAGATGCGAATAGGTGTCGTTGAGGGAGTCATGGAAGAGGCCATCGCGAAAGCGTCGGATGTAGACGTTGAACTTGTGAAAAGGGCAAACATGCTTTCTGGAAATCTTGGCACTGTTGCCCGAATAGCACTGGAAAAAGGTCGAAACGGTTTGAGACAGATTTCTGTGACCCTTTTCAATCCAATCAAGCCTATGCTCGCAGAAACGTCAAGCCTAATCGAAGTCTTGGCTGACAAAAGGGGCAAGGTGGCGTTCGAATACAAGTTCGACGGAGTGCGAATACAAGCCATAAGAATGGCGAGCGGATTTCAATATACACGAGGAGACTCACAGACACAACCATTAGCCTACCAGATATTGTTGAGGTTATTCGACAAAAAACCTATGCAACCAAGGCACTCTTAGAGGGAGAAGTTGTTGCAGTCGGATCGACCGGCAAACCACTTCCATTTCAAGACTAATGCGAAGGTTCAGAAGAACAGTTGACGTCGAGAAGATAGCCAAAGAGATTCCTCTGAAGCTGTGCCTTTTCGACATATTACTGGTAGAGGACACTCCGTTGTTTGATCTGCCGTACCAAGAAAGATGGAGTATTCTGAGCAGGATCTGTAGCGAGGATCTCTTGGCAAGAAGGATAATAACGGACCAGCTTGCCGAAGCTGAACGTTTTCTCGTCGAAGCCATAAAGGCTGGACATGAAGGGCTAATGGCCAAATCACTTGATGGAACATACGTTCCAGCCGTCCGAGGGAAGAGATGGCTCAAGATCAAGCCCCCGGAAAGCCTAGACGTTGTTATCGTCGCAGCTGACTGGGGATCTGGCAGAAGAAGAAATTGGTTGAGCAATTATCATCTTGCTGTCAGAGACCCAGAGAATGGCCGGTTTTTCGATGTTGGGAAAACCTTCAAGGGTCTAACCGATTCCGAGTTCCGAATGATCACTGATAGACTTCAAAGCATCAAAACTGGTGAGACAGATTACACAGTCTTCGTCAAACCAGAGATCGTCGTAGAAGTTACGTATAACGAAATTCAGAAAAGTCCACATTATGACTCTGGCTTCGCACTAAGATTTGCACGAATAACTCGGATAAGAGACGATAAAGGCCCGGAGGTGATTGATACAATCCAGAGCGTCAAAAGATTATACGAAAGGCAGTTTGAACAGAAATCAAGGCGCACAATACAACCCTGAGGAATCAAGATGAATGTTGCTCTATTGTTTAGTGGTGGTAAAGACAGTTGCTTCGCACTGTGGCATGTACTACATCAAGGCTGGAATGTCGTCTCGTTGGTAGCAGTTCATCCAAAGAACCGCAACTCGTACATGTTTCACTTTCCAAATGTTGAATGGACCAAGCTTCAGGCGGAAGCCCTAGACTTGCCGATCGTAGTCTGCGAAACTGAAGGAGAGAAAGAAGAGGAGGTTATGGATCTTGAATATTGTCTTTCAACTATCAAGAAATCCACGAAGATAGATGGAGTCGTCTCCGGAGCCGTAGAGAGTGAATATCAAAAGACCAGAGTTGACAGGATTTGCGACAATCTGGATCTTGCGAGTTTCTCTCCTCTATGGCGGAAGGCTCCTGAAGTCATTCTCACACAAGAGATTGACATAGGCTTTGAAATTCACATATCAGCTTGCATGGCCAGAGGCTTTAACGTCGATTGGCTATGGAGAAAAGTAGATGCAAGCTCGTTCGACGAGTTGAAGGAGATAAATCGAAAGTTTGGAATTCACTTGGCTTTTGAGGGGGGCGAGGCCGAGACATTCGTGACTGATGGCCCAATCTTCAAGAAGAGAATAGTAGTGACAAGTTCAGAGAATATTTGGAATGGTGATGCGGGATACCTTCAGATAAGAAGTGCGGAGCTCCGAACGAAGTGATGCTATAAACCGCAATTTGCCCGGAGCCAAACTATCGGAGAATCGCTGCTGCGGCTTCTTCTGCTTTACTGTAGACTTCGTTCTCATCTAGAGAGGTAAATTTCCTGCCGACCATGATTGGCCTTCCTTCGACTATTGTAGAATCGACATCACTGCCCTTGGTTGAATATACCATGTCCGAAACTACCGTGTCCTTTCCGTGGATCGGAGCTAGGTTTGGTGATCGCAAGTCGATTAGAACCATGTCGGCGAGCTTTCCTACTTCAATGCTTCCCACAGAATCGGCAATTCCTAGTACACGAGCCCCTTCAATGGTTGCAAGGTCCAAGACCTTTTGGGCTGGAAGAACTGTTGGATCCCATCTGTTGGCCTTGTGAACGAGTGCACAGATCTTCATGGTGTCGAACATGTCTAGGGAGTTGTTGCTGGCAGCGCCGTCAGTTCCAAGGCCTACTGTGACATGACTTTCAAACATTTCAGGCAGGGGAGCAACTCCGCCCTCTGCGAGCTTCATGTTAGAAACAGGACAATGTGACACTTTTACACATCTCTTCCCAAGCACGTCGACTTCAGACCTAGTCAACCATACACAATGAGCAGATACTAGGTTCTCGCATAGAAATCCAATTTTATCGAGGTACTCCGCTTCACGCATCTTATACTTTTTTTCGAACGTAACCTGCTCCAAGCGAGTCTCTGCCAGATGGGTGTGCAGCGGAGCCTTCTCCTTCGCGGCTAGTTCCTTCGCTTTGATGAGAGTTTCAGAAGAACAAGTGTAAGGCGAATGAGGAGCAACGGCAAATTTGATCTTTGGGTCGTTCAAGGCTTTGATTGCTTGAATTGTGTCATACGCCAAACCTTCAAGTCCCTTCGTATCATTGGATACGAATTGATCAATTATTGCGTGGGAAAGGAAAGCTCTAAGCCCCGCCTTCTGTACGGCCTTTGCAACGTCCTCTACGTAGAAGTACATGTCTAGGAAGCATGTGGTTCCAGTCCTAATCATTTCTAGGCATCCAAGTAGAGCTCCTGCGTTGCAGAGTTCTCCAGTCAGTTTTCTTTCGAGCGGCCATATCTTCGTTCCTAACCATTCTTGAAGTGGCATGTCATCGGCGTACCCTCTCAAAAGAGTCATTGAAAGATGTGTATGCGTATTCACCAGCCCCGGAAGAACCACTTTTCTCCGTCCGTCCAGCACGTGCTCTGCCTCGCAGGTTATGTTGCCGCCTATCTCCACGATCCGCCCATCGTCAATGTATATGGATTGATTGCGCAGTATCTCTCTGGGGGCGTTCTGTGTCAGGATCCATTCACAATTGTCTATCCTAATGGACAAAATCATTCCACCGTAACTTCTGCGACAATCAATATTCGATTGTTCCCCGTATAATAGCACCGAGTTGAGTTACCTATTCGATAGTTGCATGTCTGCTGAGCATGTCTTTCTCAGTCTTTCCTAGCTTACGCATCAATTCAACTATGATACTGTCAAAAAAGATGAGAGCCGAAACTTCAAATATGGTTCCAAGTGGCGCCAAGGGTTCATGGGCACCCGTGATCTGTCTTAGGAAATAATCCGTCTCGGCGGCAATCTTGGTTCTTCCTTTGACCAAGACAATGTGATCTGCGAGTTTCCCTAGGTCAGAATCTGGGTGAGACGTCACAGCAATGATTCTGGCTCCAACTTCCTTTGCTATCTCAGACGCGGTTACAACCAATTTTGTCGTACCTGATCCTGAGATCGCAACAATGAGATCGCCCTTTCCTATTGCGGGAGTTATTGTTTCACCCATAACATAGACGTTAAAACCGAGGTGCATCATTCTCATGGCAAATGAACGGCCTACCAGTCCACTCCTACCGACACCTATGATGAGGAGACGCTTTTCTTTCGCCTCGATAATCCACCTCACCATCGTGTCAACCTCATCAGGCTGGATTTGCGATAGTGCTTCAGTAGCGAACCTCATTATCTCTTTCCAAGCATTGCCGAAAGTTACCAGAGCCAATTCCACGTGCCCCGCGCACCTAGATTCATCAGGACTGTTTTTCTAGTTTGCGGTCGTGGGCTGTCTCTTTATGCCAAGTAACGTTTTCCAGGCTTTCGCAGAGAATTTCGCTCTCCCTGTGTTTCAGACGAGTTTACCAGCTGATCCAAGACCATATGGGAGGCATTCGTATTGGAATGTCAAGAGTAGGCAATCGAACGTAGAGGTTAATATAGACAGCAACGGCAATAAATACAAACGTGACAAGTACAGTAAGATAATCTGGGGTTTTCATCTTCAAGGCTATGAGTGGTTCTCTTCTCTCGGTTGATCCGAACGCTCTGGATTCAAGCGCCTCGGCCAGTTCAACGCTGCGTCTTATCGCGTTCACGATCAAGGGTATTAGAACTGGAACATAATTTCTAACTCGTTTGAGTAGGTTTCCTTTGTCGAGTTCGAGACCTCTAGATCTTTGTGCGTCAACAACGGTCTGAGCGTCGATTGCCATCGTTGGGACAAGTCTTACAGCAGTTGTGAACGTGAAACATAGGGTGTATGGGATTTTCAGGCTCTCCAGAGCCAATCCCAAGTCGTCTGGAGAAGTAGTCATGAAGAATATTGAGAAAGATGAGATTAATGCAAGAAACCTTATCGTCATGGCAAGCGAAAAAGTGAATGTTGTACCCGTTATGAAGTTCATTGCGAATATTAGTATGGCTAGGAATGCCCCTCCTTTCATCGATTTCATCCATCGCCTCGTCGATTTGGCTAGAACCACGAGAGGCACCTGAATCAATAACACAGTTAGTAGTGCGTATATGTTGAAGAACATAAGCGCAACGACGAAGAGCCCGAGTGTTAGGATGAACTTTGCCCTTGGATCTAGGTTATGTAGAGGAGTGGAAAGTTTAGTGAACTTGAAGCCCTCGAACATCCTTATGCTCATTTTTTCACCTTCTTGAAAAGCTCTAGAATACAAGCCTTGGCTGTGTAGATGTCGATGACATCTTGGCTCAGCCCAAGGTCTTTAAGTGAGCTCATGAGGCTCGTTACTTGAGGGCGCATCAGGGAGCATTTTTCCAATAGGGCTTCATCAGCCAGGATCTTTCGCGCGGGACCATCAGCGACAAGGTTTCCTCTCGAAAGTAATATCACGCGGGGCTTACACTCTGCTACGAATTCTACATCATGAGTGACTATGACAACCGTCTTTCCTTGTGAGACAAGTTGCAGAATGAAGTTACGTAATCGATCCTTCTGTTGGTAGTCCTGACCTATTGTGGGTTCATCAAGAACCACATGCTTTGGGTTCCATACGAGAACTGAAGCCAATGCAACTCGCTTCCGTTCTCCTCCGCTCAAAGTGAATGGGGAAGAGTCCAGATACTGGGATAAGTCGAGTGTTTCGAGTATACTTCGGGTTCTTCGTTCAATCGTCTCCTGATCATATCCAAAGTTCTTCAGAGAGAATGCAACTTCTTCCTTGACAGTTTCGCAGAACAGTTGATGGTCGGGATTTTGGAAGACTAGGCCTACGTCCCTAGCGATAGATGCAACGCTTCGTTTTCTTGTGTCAGTATTGTCAACTAGGACTCGACCTTCTGCAGGTTTGTGTAGCCCATTGAAATGTTTGATTAGTGTTGTCTTCCCTCCACCGTTTTCACCCATTATTGCCACAAATTCTGAATCTCCAATCTCGAGGTTTATTCCTCTCAAAACTTCGTCTCCAGTGGAGTAAGCGAAGTGGAGATCCTCTGTCTTGATCATGGGCTGAGACTTCTCCTCAGGGTGGCTGAAGCTTCTTTTACAGTTACGGGAATCGTTGGAAATGGCATTCCATCTTTCTGTAGTAACTGGGCTAGAAGAGTTATGCGTGGGATTCCAACACCGATGAGGCGTGCCCTTTCATTGAATACATCTGAAGGTTTTCCATCAAGAATTACTTCGCCCCTGTCCATGATTATGATTCGATCTGCATATTGTGACGCGAGGTCTAGCCGGTGCTCGACTAGCACTATGGTCATGCCTAATTCTCTGTTCAGGCTGTGAACGACTTTGAGTATCTCAGCTGCAGATTTTGGATCTAGGAACGATGTTGGTTCATCGAGAACCATGACTTCGGGTTTCATCGCTAGGACGGCCGAGATGGCTGCTCGTTGTTGCTGGCCTCCTGAAAGTTCATAGGGAGCTCGGTAACGGAGATTCGATATGCCCGTCACCTCAAGCGCCCATTCAATTCTCTCCCGAGTTTCTGATCGAGACAGACCCAGATTCTCAGGTCCGAAAGCAACATCCCTCTCTACACTGAGCGAGAAAAGCTGGTTCTCAGGATTCTGAAAGACGAAGCCGACCTTCTTCGCAAGTTCGCTTGTAGATTTTTCCCGTACGTTCAATCCACAGACTATGATGTCCCCACGGAGTTCACCTGAGTAAAAATGCGGGATCAGCCCATTCAAACATCGACAAACTGAAGTCTTGCCGCATCCACTTGGCCCCGTCAAAACAACAAACTGACCCTCGTCAATTGAAAAATTCAATTCAGATATTGACGGCTTAGCACTCCCAAGATATGTGAATGTGAGATCTCTTACGTCGACAGCCGCCAATCTAGGCTTCATCTCTAGAACTACGGAAACCTTCACATCTACAAGATCTATTTAATCTGGTGGTTTTTGCTACTCTGGTTTTTATTTGTCCTTTAACTCCTGACTACATTTCTAAAGCGCATACTTGTTGGGAATTAGAATAATAGTATGACAGATGATGTGACCAAGGAACCTCAGCAATCATGATCATTGCGGCGAGTAAACGCTTCAACATGCTTCTAATGCGAGTCCTGATCTTTTTTGGGGAAGTTCATTTGTCGTTATGAGAATAGCGTTGAACGAAGGATTGACTCCTATCGCCACTGCTACATTAGATTTGTAGTCGCTGGATCGTTATTCACTGGTGTAGCTTCAATCAGTAAGAGAAAGTTCGGTAGATATGCACTTGTAAGAAGAAGAGATCTACCGATGCTATTGCTTCTATCATTGACTGGCGTGACCTTCTTCTACATATTTCAGTACCAGAGTATTCAGATGGCAGGCGCGTCTATTGCCTCAATCCTTGTCTGTTTGCTTTCACCAGTTCTCATTTCTACTTTGTCTGCCATCATATTGAAGGAGCGCCTATCCAGAAGATAGGTTATCGGCATTGGAGCTGCCTCTATAGGCACTTTCATCGTTGTTACAGGGGGCGCCATGGATTTGGGAGGTAGCCCTCAATTCCTTTCCGGGACTCTGCTTTTCCTTCTCACATCCTTCCTCTGGGCCACCTACAGCATAGCTGGAAGGGGGATGATGAGAAAGTATCACCCGTTCCTCATTGTGACGTATGTAAAAGCCCTAGGCGCGTTGTGTCTAGTCCCATTCTCATTGATTGACGGGTCTTTTTTCCAAGTCTTCAAAATCACTTTCGAAGGATGGCTGGCAATCCTCTACTTGGCCGTGACCTGTTCACTGTTCGGATACTACATTTGGCTCTATGTGATGAGACGACTAGGAGCCACTGTTACCTGCTCATTCATGTTTGCCGAACCACTAATTACGGTGTTGCTTGCGATAGCTTTTCTGCGAGAAACATTGAGTCTTTTCACTATACTGGGTGGCCTTCTGATCTTTGTAGGCGTCTATGCAGTTGTCAAAAAATAGATATTGGGTAACACCTTTTTGGGCCTGAGTTAGGAAAGGACGCGTTGCGCCCCAAAACTTTTTACTATGTTTCTTTCGCCAATGGCATTCCCGTAACATGAAACAGTATTACACTGGCCGGGCGGACAAGGTATTCCACAGATGGTAAACCGGCGCTTACTTGAGCTTGCCGTACTAATACGCGTACGCAGATTCTACTAGGTTTCCAATGAGGGCGTACGCGCCCAAATAAACACTACACTGGAGGTGTACTAAGTATTTTTTGCTCTGACGTGTCGAAACCTGAATTCCCTGTAAGACCACCTAGCTATGCATCTTTTAGCCGTTGTGAAAGTAGTTCGTAAAACTTGGCTGGAACCATGTCTAGTTCACCTGTTCCGTTCACTCCTGCCGCTGACTCGTGTCCACCTCCCATTCCGGCTACGGCTTCTCCCAGCGGCCTAGCCACGTCCCTTCCTAGATGAACGCCCGTCTCCTTGCTAAACTGTCTGTTTGATCTTAGACTGATTCTCAATTTTCCCTCTTTCTCTCCCGCTGCCATCGCGACATGCGAGCCCAGCCCTACTAATGCTCTACTGCTGATGCTTGATGGGAACTGATCATTGTTGTTGCTATGATCCATTTTCCGATTTTTCTAACGTCAATTCGTTGAGCCGCCTTCAACCTCGCCATCCTCTCAGAATCACTCATCGGATAAGTGAGGGTGGATATCGCCTGCTGAAGATCTGCCCCCCGTCGCGTGAGCAAGGCAGCATTTTCAAACGTCTTCGATCTTGCAATTGTGAAATGTCCATTGTCGTAGGTCATTCCAACGAGAAGAGCCTGCGCGCATCTCTTATCAATTTTCACCTTCAACAGCTCGTAGAGTTGAATAAGAATCTCGCATGTCGATGTTGATTTGTCGTCGATCAGCATTAGAGATGCTATCTTAGATGTTTCGGGATGACGTGCGTGATGATCTATGACGACGACAGGTTTCTTTGTATTCTCTACTCGATCTTTCCAGTCTCCAAGTTGTCGGG
The DNA here is from genome assembly GCA_963760485.1 of Candidatus Bathyarchaeota archaeon. Taxonomy (GTDB): domain Archaea; phylum Thermoproteota; class Bathyarchaeia; order 40CM-2-53-6; family CAVXDP01; genus CAVXDP01. The sequence goes on from CAVXDP010000002.1 coordinate 27,015, forward strand.
TCGTGTTCGTGTCAACTAGGAATATGAGATCACTATGCTCGAACCTTTCTTCATTGTCGAATTTGACGCCGATTCTTTCTACAAATATCTTTGAGATTCCACTCACGCCGTCCGGTGCAAGAAGATGTGATTCGATCCTGTGATTCAACTTCTTCAATAGTCGCTGTAGGCCGTAAGCTGAACCTACGGCATCAGGGTCAGCGTTGTGATGACAGAGAATCGTTGCGTCTTTGGATGATCTAACTAGGCGCGCGAGAGTTTTGGCTTTCTGCAGAGTCCCAGCTCCATTACCTTATCTTCAGCGAGCTTTGAATGCAGCATCTGTCGCCTCTCGAACAAGTTCCTCCATATCTTCGTCCCCGGCGGATAGATTTGCTGAAACGTCTACCTTCAATCTTAGAGGTTTGGAGCCCGAGGCCTCCACCAGAATGTTGAGATCTTCAAGCCTCTTTGCCGGTATCTTATTGAGTACGGCACTTCTCGCCGCATTCTCAGCGGCGTCGCAGATCTTCTCATTCTGCTCCGCGGTTGGAGCCTTCTTGAGCGATATGCTCAAGTGCATTCACGTCTGTGAAATGATTGAAAGTGGATGAGCATGTTATTCAGCTGATGCAGGTTTCAGCCTTTCTTGGAGCTTCTGCTGTGTTTCTTTTGCCCTCTCGCGCATCCTTTCTTCCTGTTTACCGAGGACCGTTACTCTTGTGTTCAGCAGTTCCTTTTTTTCCCTCAATTCTGTCAACAACACCTGTCTGTCAGCCTTCAACATTAGGCTTCCAACGGACTTGTAGACAGGTACGGCGTCGGTTATTTTGTCCAGCTCCGTGATTGCTTTGTCGGTTTCTGCAAGCTCAATATCGAGCTGCTGTTTCTGTGTTACTATGGCTTGGAGTGTCTGCTGCATCTGTTGAAGTCTCGCTAGTTGCTCTTGAATCTGTGGTGGAAGCTCGCTTTCACTCATTCTTCATATCTCCAGAATAGATTTCAGATTATCGACTTGTGAATCGGTCGCCAGATTATATCCCCCTTCAGATAAATACTATTCGGAGGCCTTCATTTGGAGCGTGGCTTTGGAGATTCTCTTTCCAACTTTTTGAGCGACGCCGTGGTTTTCCAGAATCCGAGCATGTACCTCAGAATAGCATTCATCGAGGCTCTCAACGCCACAATGTCCTTTGCTTCGAAGGCCACCTGAATTGATCTTCCCTTTCTACTGATTTTGACACTTGATCTTTGAGTCGGAGGAAGCATTGTTTCTGGCTTGAGAGCGTTGAACGCTGCACGTGTGCATCGGATGCTCTTGAAGTTCACGAGCACCTTAGCCAATGTACTCTTCATTCTGCGGTATCCGCCGGTCCCCAGTCAATTCGACTGATATCGTATGAGGGCCCTACTGTTTCAGCTGAAGGGGAGATTACTGCAACCCTAATCGTATTCGATTCTTCTGACATGTGAATTGAAGCATTGGTATTGCTGGACGATTCTGAACTTAGTCTCACTGCAAAGAGCTCGGCGTACCATCTGGCAAACTTGGCGGTATCAGAACGCATGTTCACTGGCACCGTGACAATCATTGGTCTACAGGAGTGGCGAGTACCGTATTCTCGGCGTAGTTTCACCGCTTTCAGGTATAGAGTGAGTTCGAGCAGAGCAACAGGGTTAAGCTTTAAAAAATCTATCCTGCCGGGCCCTCCCATGAACCGTGAAATAATCGCTACGTGATCCGATTTTAGACTACGGGCCACTGCCACCAAATCCACTAGGCCCATCTTGCCCCGAGTTAGTAACCTAGTGGTTGGATGCAAATTCGAAAGGTCTTTGGTAAAAGATCTTATCCTCTGAGTGGGTCTTCTACATGTGGTAAGGACAATCACTTCGACTCTTCCTTGGAAGCCCCCTTCTTGGGCTTCTTTGGCCGTTTTGACTCAGTCTTATGCTTCTCTTTTCTTGCTCGTTTCACGGTGGGTTTCTCTGCAGCCATTGCTTTCTCTTTTCGGCGTTTCTTAGGGACGGCCTCCTCGACTTCTTCAGCTTCGATTTTCGTCTCTACCACTGCAGGTTTGAAGCTCGCCTGTAACTCTCCTAGACGTATCACCCAGTTTCGTGAAGGGCGAATAAGCGCCACCAGCGAATTTGTATCCACATTTTCTACATAACCATACTCCTACGCTCAGTCTTCTAACGGATTTGATTCTACATCTCGGACACTCATGCTTCTGCCGCATTCCTGTGACTATTTCCACGTAGCGTTTTCTGGCTACAGTTCCGTACCTGGCTCCGAAAGCTCCTCCAAGTCCAACTTTCTTTCCCAACTCTATGTTGCAGCCTCCATGACTCGTGTCCTCATCTCGCCTGCTTTGGCAACAGCCATGCCTACCGCCTTTTTGAGTTCATCTATAGATAGCTCACCGAGTCCGGCCATCTGCATGGCGCAGATGTTCCCATCCTTTTCTGTTGTGACCGTAAGTCTGGCAGTCATCACCTGTTCTTCCTTGAGGCTGGGATCAATTATCATGGAGTTTCCAATCTTTCCCATGGTTATGGCTATTGGATAGTTCTGGATTGGTAGCGGTATCAACCCTTCCTTGTAGACGACTTCGCCATCTTTGATTTCATAGTTCCTCATCTTGGCGTTTATGATCGCTGATAGAGCGCCTAGTGCTGAGGCGTCGATCAAGTTGCCGTCGTAATCCAGTACGTAAATATCTATGAATACTACGAATACTTTCTTTCCAGGCTCTATGCAGAGTCTCTTCACGTCTATAGCCTTTGATTCCCTTATGCCTCTGTCCACAACTCTAGCCAGCTCAATTGAGTTTTCACCAGGTGGGCCTGGCTCAAATGTTGGGTACGCTAGAGGAAGTAGCTCTGCGCTAACCGTCAGGATACCTTCCTCAGGAGTGTCTGGGAATGGGTCGCCTAATTCTACTTTGACCCCAACCAAGACTTTTGTCTTTCCAAGGTGAACCTTGGCTGAACCATTTGCTTTGTCTATGACACCTACTTCGATCTTCAGTTCTCTGTAGTCCGTTAGCGTTCGATCATCTAGGCGTCGGTTGTTGGTCATCAGATCCATTATTGTTTTGGATTCTATTTTTGCAATTGATGGTTGTCGTGTTGATGACATTATTCACCCTCCTTTGAATCCTTGTCTTCTACAGCATCTTTGATGACAAGGTACTTGCGTTTGAGCGCTTCTTTCTGCATCTCATAGATTTTCCTGCCACCGTCAACCGCCATTGAGAGAGCCTTTTCGAACTCTTCTGGGGATAGATCGCCGTCCATTTGAACCAAGGTTATCGCTCCGGTTGAAGGGATCATTGCTACGGGCAGATCGGCTTCTCCAAGTTTGTCTTCCTCATCGCATAGATCTAGGACTATCTGACCGTCAATTTTTCCTGCTGCGCACGCTGCCACAAGATCTCTCATGGGCACTCCAGCGTCAGCCAAAGCCAGGGATGCTCCCGTGATGCCGGCCGATCGAGTTCCTCCGTCGGATTGGAGAACTTCTACCGAGATGTCGATTGTACTTCTTGGATAGTACTTCGAAAAGACTGCTGGTTCAACTGCTTCTCTGATAACTTTGGAGAGCTCCATGTCTCTTCTTGATGGAGCAGGCGACCTTCTTTCTTCCGTTGAGAATGGTGCCATGTGATACCTGCAGCGGATCGCTGCACGATCTGGAAGAGCCACGTGTCTTGGATGTGCTTCTCTTGGGCCGTAGACAGCAACCAAGATCTTGTTCTTTCCTTGTTCTACATATGCCGATCCATCGGCCTTGTCGAGTACACCGACTTCCATCTTTATTGGGCGTAACTCATCTGGTCTACGTCCATCAATTCTTAGGCCTCTATCATCAATCAACTTTTCAGGCTTGTTTTGTTGGTTCAATGTTTCCACTTCCCTTTGATTTTTCAATCATGTCATGTATTCTAACTGTAAGACCCTGAGTGTGAGCTTCTCTCTCTATCATGTTGATGGCCTCTATCGCCAGCTTCTCATCAATTGGCGAACGACCCTGGACAAGGACTATCCCATTCTGTCCAACTGAGATTTGACAGTTGGTCTCCCGCTTCAACATGCTAATCATCGACCCTTTTCTTCCGATTAGCCGAGGTATCTTTGCAGGCGATATCCGCATCAATCTACCTGAAGATGCCTTGCCCAATCCCGGGTCCTTTGCGGTCAACAATGGATCTCGAGTCCTATCGAATGAGATCACCCTCGCCAATACCAAGTCTCCCACATCGAAGGTTTTGCTGAGATCGGTTCTCGCGAATGGTTGGCGTGGGCCGAAAGTTTCAGACGAAGGTAACATGGCTCGGTATGGGGCACCTATGTCAACTTCCCATCCAGACATTCCAATGTCGGTAATACGCCCTATTACTGGGTCTTCCACTAGAGGCACGTACGCGCCTTTGAGTGGTACAACGTATACTCTGTTTCCAGAAAAGTCAACAAGACCTACTCTAGAGGCGTATACTTTTCCGTCTAACTTGTATGTATTCTCTCCCGGAGAATAATCGTTCTCTGCAAGTTGTTCCCCAGGCACTACGAGCTTTTTCTTTTCCACAAGTGCAGTCAATAGACTAAGCCTCCAATCATACAAAGGTAAGATTACTAACGTGTCTCATTTCAATATCTTTGTTTGAATAGTTCCCTGCGACAGTTTTCCCAGTCTGTCGATGAATGGGCCATAAAGGCCAGCGGGCATTTCTAGTATGCCGACCCAAGATCCGTCGGATTGCCACTCCTCCTTTCCTATCGTGCCGAAGTTTTTCAATGCGCCGTAGGCTTTGGCTGTGTACTCTGCAAGGATCTTAACCGCCACGCGCATTTGCTCGATCTTGAGTGGAAGCAGGATTCTCAACTCTTCGATGACAAGTTTCGCTTGTTCGTCTGCACTCTTGAATGGGTCTATTGTAAGTCTGACCTGCTCCATGGCCTGTTCAATTCTGAGTGGCGGATGTGGGGCACCGCTCCTTGGATCTATACAGTTCCTTGATATGAAAGCCACTATCTGTTTCCTCTTGTCTTCAACGAGTTTCCTTCTTTGATCGGTTGTTAGTTGAAGTTCTCCGCTCTTAAGGATTTGTTCGGCAATTTTCAATGTGTCGAGTGTACCAAAAGACTTCTGAAGCTTTTCAGTTGAAGCGCGCGTGCCCTTGCTAGCATCGGAATAGATTTCATCTATCAGCAGAATCTCCGAGATGCCTCGTGGTTTTCCAACTTTGTAGTCTAAGGCCGGTTCAGGTTTGACGAGAATTTCGAATTTCTCGCCTTCAATAGAGATTCTCGCTGTTGTGTGCTTGTCACTCATTTAGCTGCAGCCCTCTTATTGGGCTCAAGCTTTTTGAGATACTTCTCCACTTCCTCGGTAGTGAGTTTCTTGAATTTCTTCGTATCGGCTGGGATAACGGCTATTCGAGTCTTCTGTGCATCCGCCTTGCCTTCCATAACCTTACCCATGCATTTCAATGCAAGGACGGTTGCATCGTCAAGGGTCATCTCATCACTATACTCGGCTTCTAGGACTTCGTTAGCTGCGTCTCCTCCAGCTCCGATTGCCCAAGCCTTGTAAGCGAGAAACGCACCACTGGGATCCGTCCAAAACAGACGACTCCCCTTCGAATCTACGCCTCCGAAAAGGATTGAGAGACCGAATGGTCTTACGCCCGCGTGCTGAGTGTACAACTGCTTTATTTCTCCAATTCTCTTTGTCAGCAGCTCGACGTCTATCGGTTCGTCATACATCAGTTTGTTACTCTGCGCGTAAATCCGAGCCTGATCAACAAGAATGTGTGCATCGCAACTCAAACCTGCAACGGCGGCACCTACGTGTTCGTCTATTTGAAAGATCTTCCACATGAACGATGGATCCTGTAATTTTGATGTGGCCCTTTCCTCAGCCGCCAGAACAGCCCCCTCTTTGCAGACGATCCCGAGAACGGTAGCGCCCCTCTTCACAGTCTCGGAAGCATATTCAACTTGGAAAAGCCTTCCATCCGGTGAGAAAACGGTAATAGCTCTATCGTAACCTCCCGGGGCAGCAAACATAGACAAATCCTGAATACACCTCGTTCTTTACTTGTTCTCCCTGTCAATTCAATGTCTCAACTAAAAACCTTTTGCAGAATCGAATTTTCCTGTCACAGTAAGGTTTCACGACCAATATGATATTCTCGGAAAAGCCAGCGGATTGTTCTCTCTCTAGGAGTTGATTCAGGACAGAAGTGATTGGGTCGGTCCGTCGCAGAGCCTATCATACCTTCTGCATCTGAAGGTCAATCTGGGACTGGCGTCCTCATTCCCAGTAGCTTTTTGGAGTCCGTCACTATTATTCCTTCTTCAACTAGACTGTTTTTCCCCGAGACGCGGACATGCGTGTCCATTCAAAACGCTAGGTGTCTCTGCTCCGACTTTGTCCTCTTGTTTGGAGTGCTTTCGAAGTGCCAGATGCAGCCTGCACGTAAGCAGACACAGGTTTCCCAGCACACGTTGAGATCAATGCAATGGCTCGCTCTAAGCTTATCAACTGAGCCACGTGTGCATTTGACGATTCCAGTGAGTGTCTTCTCATCGTAATCGAAGAGCCTTGGACTGATCTCTGCCAACCCGGTCTCACCGAATAGGGTCAAAACAGATTCCGTCACGGACAGATGAATTGCTTCCTCTGGAATTGCATCGTCAGTCTCAACTTTCAGCAATAGGTATCTTGACGGTTTCCTAGGCATTGGCCTCATTCACCTTTCAATCTTCACGCCTGTCGTGACATAGTCGTGGCTTAGTTTCTTTCTGTTCAGTTCCACGATTGCAATGGGAGTTGTTGAGACGGCGTCAAGTGCTTCAGCACTTTGCATTCCTAGTACTGTTCCTATTGCCGCGATCTCTCTAGGCGCCCTTAGTAGTAGCGGGTTGTCGGCGCCACTTGAAAGAACAATCGGTATATGATTACTCTTGACTTTCGAAACTACATCTCTCAGCCTCGATAGAACTACATGTCTGGGCAAGTTTCCTGTAGAAATGAGTTCTGCTACGTTGATTTCCAGTGATGCTCTATAGCGGCTGCCGAGAGACATGCGGTAAGTGATCCGCCGGTTGTTAATCGGAAGTGAAATGATGTCAACTCGACGATCTCTGCACGCCACAGCCGCAACTTCATGCGACCTGCATTCCACAGCGACTATCTCAAACCTCTTTCTTACCGACCGTAGATCCGAAAGCAGCTGGTTTCGGTTTTTGGGATTCAGGTCAACTCTGGTGGCAACATTGATTCCCGTTTTGGTAAGGACCGTCCTGATTCTCGACATTTCGAATTGTTTCAGAGTCTGCGGTACGACAATTCCAACGATATCTATCCCCATGTCTCGGATGAGTTTCGCTGTCCGTGTCAGTACGGCATCGTTCATCTCAAAGAGCTTAAGATGAATGTCAGCGAACTTTCTCATAGGAATCGATCAATTCCCTAACGGCATCAATTAGCAACTTTCCTCTACCAAACTCATCCACAAGTTTCATCCTAATACGAATAGGATCTTCCTGTTTCGATCGAAGCTCTCCCATGTACGCCGCTTGTTTGTCCAGTCTGATGTAGAGGTTCCTCTCCTCGTCAACGTACGTCTCCAAGTTTCTCATCATGTCCTTGAGATCTTCAGCATTGAGTTTTGCGAATATGTTGTTGAAGAACTGGTCGATCATTTTTCGTTTCGTCAGATTCGTTTTCAAGATCTTGATCGGGTTTCCATAATGACCCTCGGCATGTTGAGTTGTGAGTTTAACGTCGTTATTTATCGAATCTGGAAGAGTGTTCCTAAGAGCATAAGATACCTTCGCTTGATCCTCTGTAGCATGAACTATGACACTAACTTCGGCAGATACGACCTTCATTCTCTTGCCCGACCATACACGACGTTTTGGAAGGCATACTTTAGGTTTTGGAAACCTCTTTGATCGCGCCTTCCATAATATCCACTGCTACATCTACCTGATCGCGTGTTATTATGAGTGGGGGCGCTAACCTTAGCGTTGATTGCCCGCATAGAACCACGGCAACGCCTCTCTTCCAGCTTTTCAACATTATCTCATTAGCCTTTTCTCTTCCGAAAACTTTCGTCTTTCGATCGTCAACTATCTCCACACCTATCATCAACCCTTTTCCTCGAACATCCCCGATCACGTCGCATGTTTGCTCGCATCTCCCTGAACCGTTTCATAATGTGATTTCCTTGACGCGCCGCGTTCTCTAGCATATGTTCATCCCTCATGGCTCTTATTACTTCAAGGCCTGCTGCGCAAGCAACCGGGTTTCCACCGAAGGTTGTTGCATGAGATCCAGATTCCCAATCCATGATCTCCGATTTTGCTACGAGTGCACCCAATGGCAATCCTCCGGCGATGGATTTTGCGATTAGCATCATGTCTGGTACAGTCTGGAAGTGTTCTATTGCGAACCATCTTCCTGTTCGCCCCATTCCCGTTTGAACTTCATCGTCCACGAGGAGCAAGTCATGCTTGTCAAGAAGTTTCTTCAACCGCCTGAAATAATCGTCAGGTGGAACAACGTAACCATCCTCCCCTTGGATTGGTTCGATAAAGAATGATGCAACATCTTCAGGTGGAAGATATTTCTGAAGTACATATTCATCGATATAGTCCACACACCAAAGATTACATTCGGGATAGGTCAGTCTGAAAGCGCAACGATAGCAGTAAGGGTATGGGACGTGTTCAACGCCTAGCGAAGGCAGAAAGTGCCTTCTATGCACTGGTTTGCTTGCCGTCAGGGATAGAGCCCCCAAGGTTCTACCATGAAAAGCGCCTATGCAGGCTAAGAAAAGATGCTTGCGTGTGTACCATTTTGATAACTTAATGGCAGCTTCTGTGGCTTCGGTTCCACTGTTGCAGAAGAAGACTTTCTTTTCAAATTGGCCGGGAGCAATCTTGCATAGCTGTTCGGCTAGTTCAACGATCTCATTGTAGTAGAAATCGGCGTATGAGTAGTGTAGGAATTTCTCAGATTGACGTTTTATGGCTTCAACTACTTTCGGATGGCAGTGCCCTACATTCAAGCATGCTATGCCTGAGTTGAAATCGATGTACTCATTGCCATCCAGGTCTCTTATGATGCAACCCTTTCCAGACTCTATGGCGAGAGGATAGTACCGCTTCATGGAGTGAGATAGAACCTTATCGTCCCTGACTAGCAGTTCTCTAGTCTTAGACCCTGGAGGAGTTACTATGATTCTTGGGGATTTGTCGGTCAAATCGACATCACACATAAGTTATACCTGGTAGACATATTCAAGAGTTCGTGTTGACCTCAGGTTCTTGAACGTCATTTAGGATGATGACCTCCGTTGAAACCAAATCCGTCTGACTTCAAGTTCAAGCAGGTAATCGTGGTTAGAACTGATTTGGGCATGAGTCGTGGCAAGACAGCTGTGCAGGTCGCTCACGCGGCAGTAACGACTTCCGAAAAGGTGAGGGTCAAGCACCGTTCTTTGTGGAAAGTATGGACTGATGAGGGTCAATGCAAGGTAGCAGTGAAAGTGAAGTCTGAGGAGGAACTGTTTGATTTGGATCAGAAAGCGAAGAAGTTAGGGTTGTTTACAACGATCGTGCAGGACAGGGGGCTTACCGAGGTCACTCCTGGAACCACGACATGTCTTGGTATAGGTCCGGGCCCCAGCCAGCTTATTGACAGGGTCACGGGCTCGTTACCACTTCTGTGAGGGTTCTTTCCCCGCAGGAAGACTATCACAGCGGAAAGCCGTCATTCAATAGTCGTCCGTACCTCTGAGAAAATAAACGTCAGAAGCATAGATATGACGAACAAGATCGTGCCCATGTTCATTTTGGCTTTTCTATGAAATGCGTGGATGACTGGTTCGATTGACAGTATTGTCTGCAACTGAACTTGAAAGTAAAATTGGAATTCGTGTCTACGGAACGTCAGAACCTGGCGTAGGCGGTTCCGTGAGGTCCACCCCTGAGGACTTTGTCGTTCAAGAGGTACTCCTAAACAATGAGGTGGCAGAAATTGCCCCTACAAGCCCACAGACTTTGGAGGGCACTGGTAACTTTCTCCTATGCACACTCACCAAGAGTGGTCATGACACACTCTCTGCTTTGCATGAATTGTCCAGAGCGTTGAACATAAGTCAAAAGAGAATTTCCATAGCCGGCCTGAAGGATCAAAGAGCACTCACTGCTCAGCACATCACTCTACGACACATGGAAGCAAAGCATCTAATGACTATGAGGGCTAGGGGACTGCGCATCACTCCCATTCGTTATGTCAACGAACCGCTAACCGCAAGATCACTTCTCGGCAATAGATTCACAATCAGAATGAGAAACATAGCAGTCAGTCATGAAGAACTCAACACTTCTATCACTCGTCTTGTGGCTGAAATTGATCAACTCGGTGGGATTCCCAATTTCTATGGATACCAACGTTTTGGCACGATACGTCCAATCACACACATAATTGGAAAGCATATTGTAAAAAGAGAATTCGAACAAGCAGTTCTAACATATCTTACTACATTAAGCCTAAACGAGCTACCGCATACGAGAGATGCAAAACTCGAGTTTCTCCAGGCAAGAAATGCAAGAGCATCTCTCTTAACGTACCCACACACTCTAAGGTACGAAAGAATATTGCTCGGATATTTGTCGCGAAACCCAGATGATTATGTTGGAGCATTGAGAAAATTACCAATACGCCTGAGACGTTTGTTAGTTAACGCGTATGAATCATTACTCTTCAACGAGTTTTTGAGTGAACGAGCTTTGCGAGGGTTGCCGTTGAATAGCGTATGTGAAGGCGATTACGTCATGGATCTGGATGATGATGGTTTGCCAACAGGTAACGTGAAAATGGTCAAGGCGAATAGTTTAGAGGCTGCTCACGAATCCATGAAAAAGGGTAGGCTAACTTTAGCTTTACCCGTGGTCGGCTACGCAACTAGGCTTTCGGATGGGTTACAAGGTGATATTGAGAAGAAGATCCTTGAGAGAGAATGTGTTGAACCCAGGAGTTTCTACGTAGGACCACTACATGAGGCGAGCTCTTCGGGAAAATACAGACCCGCTCTTGTACGCATGAAAAACTTCGAGGCAAGGACAGAGCGTGGCGAGAATGCGCAGAAATCAAATGTGGTCTTGCGATTCTTTCTACCCAAAGAATCCTACGCGACGATTGTTCTCCGCGAAATCATGAAACCTAAGGACGTCATCAAAGCAGGATTCTAGAAAAACGGCTCAATCGGCTCTGAGTTTACGATAAGCTTTTATATGATAATTGAACATGCTGTCGCCTTCAGAAGGAGTCACGTTGTTGCAAATGACCTTCTCCAAGAACGTTGTTCAGTTCTTCGACTTCTTCTATTATTATTTCCATTTTGAGTAGAAAGCCAAGACGCGAAATCTAGTCTTCGAGTCTCGGCTTCCGAAAAGGAGGATCTTTTGAAAGTGAGCAAACTCAAAAAAAAATCGAGAAAAATCGTAGTGAAGTTCGGTGGTACAAGCCTAGCAGATAGTAAGCGGATTTCCGGAGCCGCATCATCCGTAGCACGTGAAACAAGGAAAGGTACGAAGGTAGTTGTAGTAGTATCAGCCATGGGCAAGATGACAGATCAGCTCTTAGAAACCGTGGTGGAGTCTTCTCCATTAACCAAGTCGAATCCGAAAGCCCTAGATGACATACTCTCCATGGGAGAGAGAACAAGTGCAAGAGTATTCCGCGCTGCGTTGAAGAACAAAGGGGTAGAATCGCACTATTTTGACCCAACAGATCCAGAATGGCCCATCATTACAGATCACACTTATGGAAACGCGAGACCAATACTTGCTGAATGTAATCGCAGAGTACGGAAGAGTATTCTACCATATTGGTCTAAGAAAGTAGTTCCCGTGATTCCAGGCTTTGTAGGTAGGACTTTAGATGGCGGAATCACGACAATAGGCCGTGGAGGTAGCGACACAACCGCCTTTGTCGTAGCTGAAGCTTTGAATGCTGACGAGATTATTCTCGTCACAGATGTCCCGGGAATAATGACTGCGGATCCAAAATTTGTTAGGAAACCCAAAGTCCTGCGAACGATTCATGCAGAGAGCCTTGCTGGACTCGCTGATTCTGGATCGAAGTTCGTGCATAAGAAAGCACTGAAATACAAGCCGAAATCAATTGACATTCGAGTGATTCCCGCTAGAGCTGGGAGACTTGACATTAGAGGGACAGTAGTCAAAGACGATTTCCGCGTCGACCTCGGAGTAAGTCCGGCATATCAAGATCCCGTATCAATAATAACAATTCTAGGCGATGGTGTCTCGAAAGAGCCTGACGTGGTTCCTGAGATTGTCGATAAATTGAAAGCGTCACGTGTTCACGCTCTGGGAATGACCGCGAACTCGAACTCATTACTCCTGTATCTGCCTAACGATCTGCCAAAGTCACTTCTCGATTCAATACACGCAGTTGTATTGAAACATAGGAGACTATTGGCAATGGCTGTGAAGAGAAACATGGCATTCCTTCGCATAGACGGAGTTGAACTTGAAGAAACCCCCGGAGTGATTGCCAGAGTCTCCGAGCCACTCCGGAATGGTGACATCAACATGTCAGGAATTTTCACGATCGCTTCGAGCATAACAGTCCTAGTAGACTGGAATGACCGGGCGAGAACGCTGGAGTTGATTGATAAATCTTTGAAGGAGGCAAGAAAGTGCTAAAGGTTGGAACATCAGGAACTCAAGGTAGAAGGATATGTCAAAGGAGGAGTTGTCAAAATTGAATTCTGGAAAGAGAAAGCGATTGTACAGAATAATGCCAGATGGAAAAACGGTAATCATCCCTATGGATCACGGAGTCACCAACGGCCCGATTAGAGGGCTCGTTAACATGCAAACCATCGTAAACAAGCTCGCTTGAAGGTGGGGCAGATGCCATGGTTGTCCACAAGGGTATAGCCAACGCCGTTGACACTGGCAAAGCGGGATTGATCGTGCATCTTTCAGGAAGTAATCAGTTTAGCCCAGACCCAAGCCGAAAGGTTCGCGTCTGTTCAGTGAAAGAGGCTCTGCGAATTGGCGCTGACGCGGTCTCCGTACACATCAATGTTGGAGCCAACGACGAGCCGTACATGTTGGAGAAGCTGGGAGCGGTAGCCGACGAATGCGACGAACTTGGATTACCCCTGCTCGCAATGATGTACCCCCGGGGAACAAAAATCTCGAGTGAACATGACCCAGAAGCAGTAGCCTTGGCCGCCAGACTTGGGGCTGAACTAGGAGCTGACATCATAAAAACAAACTACACCGGTGACATTGAGACTTTTCGCAAGGTTACGGCAGGATGCCCAGTGCCCGTAATCATAGCAGGAGGACCAAAAGCTAAGACAGATGCAGAGGTGCTCAAAATGGTATGCGATGCAATTGCCGCAGGCGGAGTTGGGGTCTCTATAGGCAGAAACGTCTTCCAAAATGATAATCCCGCGGCTATGACAAAGGCATTATCAGCGATCGTACATCGTGGAGTCGGAGCTGACGAAGCTCTGAGAATTCTTGGGGTTAAAGGTTGAAAGAATTCTGGGTTCGAATCGCAAAGAACTTACCGCTTGAGAAAAAGAAAGAAGTACTCAAGAAGGCTGCAACAATATGTGACGTAGTTTTCGTGTCAGACGACGACATAGATTTGGCTCGTGAGATGAACGCGCCCAAGATTGCAAGCCCATCAAAGGGCGACATCAAGATTTTTACTGTTACTGATCTGGACAGTATTCGAACCCTAAAACTTCATGAAGGAGTTACTGGAGTCGAAGTTACAGTTCTAAATGCTGATGATGAGCGTATTGTGCTGGCGGCTGCGGAAGCGGGAGCCAAATACGTTCTCATAAAGTGTCCAAACTGGAAAGTTATTCCACTAGAGAATGTTATCGCTAGAGCCCATGGAAAGATTAGACTCATAGCTGAGGTATCAGACGCAGAAGAGGCTAAGACTGCTCTTGAGACGCTGGAGATTGGGGTAGATGGGATCCTCCTACAAGCAGAAGAGTCAAAGTCAATCAGTGAAATAGCAAACATCACGAAAACCCTAGAGAACACTTTCACCTTGACCGAGGCGAAAGTAACCAACATAAAACCTTTGGGAACAGGAGCCAGAGTCTGCGTCGACACAACCGAACTCATGAAACATGGTGAAGGCATGCTGGTCGGGTGCCAATCACTGGGACTTTTCCTGGCTCAAGCTGAAGTTGAAGTCAATCCACACGTTGAAACACGCCCATTCAGGGTCAACGCCGGCCCAGTCTCATGTTACGTCCTAACACCAGGAAACAAGACGAAGTATCTTTCAGATTTGAAAGCAGGTGAAGAAGTTCTCATAGTCGACCGCATGGGCAGAACCAGAACTGGAAATGTTGGTAGAATAAAAATCGAGTCCAGACCCATGCTTCTGATTGAAGCTGAAGCAAAGGGAGTCAAAATAAAGACCGTAACACAAAACGCTGAAACTATTCGATTGGTCACGCGAGCAGGCTCCATTTCAGTTTCTCAACTCAAAGTCGGAGACACAGTACTCGCTAGACTCGAAGAAGGAGGACGCCATTTTGGAACACTTGTCAAAGGCGAGATGGTGATCGAAAGGTGACACCAAGCGTCTGCGCATCTATCGCCGCCTCAACCGTTCAAAAGACTATGCGTTTGCTCAAGAAAGCGGAAAAGAACAATGCCAACTTGATTGAGTTTAGACTCGATCACCTGGAAAAGAACTACAGAATAAGCGACTTGATTTCTTCAACAAGACTCCCTAGGATTGCAACCAACCGCAGTGCAAACGAAGGGGGAAAATTCCGAGGCGAAGAAACAAATCGAGTTCAATCTCTTCTTCAGGCCGCTGAAGCAGGATGCGAATTTGTGGACTTGGAACTTGCAATGGAAAACGTTGGGAGCATAATCCGAAAGGCGAAGAGGCTTGGCGTACAAGTAATCATATCATATCATGATTTTCAACGTACGCCAGACCTTCAAGAACTCCGAAGGATATTAGAGAAACAGATGAATCTGGGAGCGGACATTTGCAAGATAGTTTCAACAGCAAAGGAGCAATCTGATAATCTGAGAATACTTGAATTTGTTTTCAATGCCAGCAGGAAAACAAAGGTTGTCTCATTCGCTATGGGGAAGCTGGGAGTAGTTTCACGCGTGCTTTCACCGATCTACGGTGCATCCTTCACGTTTGCGTCAGTTGAGCGAGGTGCTGAGTCTGCTGCAGGGCAACTGACTCTGGACGAGATCAAGAACGCCTACAGATCGATGAGGCTATAGTTTTTGGATCTCTCAAGCAGGACGAAGCTCTGTGGGGTCATAGGAGATCCCATTGAACACTCTCTAAGTCCCAAGATGTTCAACGCAGCTTTCAGAGCTAACGACCTAGATTTCACCTATGTTGCGATGAATGTTAAGAAAAACGGACTCGCCAAAGCGATCGAGGGAATGAAGGCTCTTAACATACACGGACTGAATGTCACCATACCGCACAAGGTTAAGGTAGTAGGATACTTAGATCGCGTCGACCCTGATGCGAAGATGATCGGAGCTGTGAACACGATTCTTAATGCCAATGGCAAACTGGAAGGGTTCAACACTGATGGAACCGGAGCAGTACGTGCAATCGAAGAAAGTGGGACATCACTAGAAGGAAGAAACGTGGTACTTATTGGAAGTGGTGGAGCAGCGAGAGCGATTGCTTTCACATTCTCAAATAGAGTTGGCAAACTAACCATTCTGAACAGACACGTGCACAAGTCCGAGAAGCTCGCTACTGAGTTGACCAAAAAAACGGGAAGGAAAGTATACTTCGAAGGCTTAAGGAAAGAAGCATTGGAACGCGCCATCTCGGAGGCTGATATGCTAGTTAACGCTACGTCAGTCGGAATGTCTCCGAACTGTGATGCCTCAATCCTAGATGGTTCACTGCTCAGACGTGATCTGGTTGTCTTCGACATAGTCTACAATCCACCCGAAACCAAGCTGCTGAAAGAAGCCACAAGTATTGGAGCAAAGGCCGTGAACGGCATTGGTATGCTCGTTCACCAAGGGGGTGAAGCCTTTAGAATTTGGACTAGTAAAGAGGCTCCAGTGAGACTTATGCGTGAAGTTGTTACGGAAGAATTGTCGAGATTGAGTGGAAAAACATGAAAGCTGCAGCGGTGGCGCACGGAGCCGTTACTGTTGTCAACGCGATATCTACAGGTAAAGGAGCGGCGCTCGGCATTGATCTCTGGACATCTGCAAGCGTAGCTCTGAACGATGACCCAGGAAGTGTGGAGGTGCGGATCAAACCAGATCCGAGCGAAAATCCTGAACTTGCCCGCAAGGTGGTTGGAAGAATCCTTCGGAGATTCGGGAAGGAAGAGGAGTACGGCGCCAAAGTCCAGGTTGATTCGAACATTCCAATTGCACGTGGACTAAAGAGCAGTAGCGCAGCCGCAAATGCAATAGCTTTGGCGACCGTTGGTGCCCTCGACAAAAGACTTCCTGAACTTGAAATAGTGAAACTTGGTGTCAGAGCGGCGATCGAAGCAGGTGTTACCATTACCGGTGCATTCGACGATGCGTGCGCATCGTATTTTGGAAACATTCTTGTAACTGACAACAAGAAACTGAAGATCGAAAAAGCCTACGACATAAAGAGACACTACGAAGTCCTAGTTCATGTTCCTGAATCGAAGAGCTACACAGCTGACTCGAACATTGAGAGAATGATGGAAATCGCTCCACTGATCCAAGTAGCACATCAGCAGGCACTTAGGGGGAATTACTGGGATGCCATGTGCATCAACGGCTACGCACATTCAATCGCGCTCAGTTACGATCCGAGTATTGCAATGAAGGCTCTTTCCGCTGGCGCTATTGCCTCTGGACTTTCTGGCAAAGGTCCTGCAGTCGCAGCTGTTGTTCCATCTAGCAAAGTCGATTCCGTAAAGGCGATTTGGGCGCAATATCCTGGAAGACTATTGCTCGCTACTGTGAACAGGAAGAAGGCACACATAATGGAATGAACATGCTTGAGCGACATCATTATCGATCCAAGCCTTGAACTTAATGGAGTGATCAAAGCTCCACCTTCGAAAGCCTACACACATCGATCGCTCGTAGCCGCTGCTCTCTCGGATGGTCGCTCCCAGATACTCGAACCTTTGACTAGCGACGATTCAGAAGCAACATTGGGTGCTGTGCAAGCATACGGGGCTCTTGTGGAACGTAGTGAGAATGTCTGGACCATAACTGGGCGATCAATGCTTTTGGCTCCAAAGGATATTGTTGATTGTGGCGAGTCGGGCACTACAATTCGGTTCATGACTCCAGTTGCAGCCCTGGCTCGAGGAATTTCAATCCTAACCGGAAAGCCTCAGCTTCTGAAGAGGCCCGTGGGTCCCCTACTTCAAGCCATGAGAGAATTAGGGGTAACCTGCTATACGTCTCGAGGAGGCGGGTACCCTCCGGTCATAGTATTCGGTGGAAGAATTCATGGAAGAAGAGCATCGTTGCGAGGAGACATCAGTTCGCAGTATGTATCGGGTTTGCTGTTTGCAGCGCCAAAGGCCGTAAATGATGTTCTAATTCGCGTCACTACACCACTCGAATCACGCCACTATGTCGACATGACAACCGATGTTCTGAAAAAGCACGGCATAGAAGTGGAGACAAGCCACGATTCGCGAGAATTTCACATTCCAGGGAATCAGACATACAAGCCGAAGGATCACATGATTCCAGGAGACTACTCTTCGGCGGCCTTCGTTTTGGCGGGAGCCGTGATTACTGGATCAAAGGTCATTGTTAGAAACCTTCAAAGACGATCCCTCCAAGGGGACAAGGTCATCATCGAGATACTCTCAAAGATGGGTGCGGACGTCCATGTTTCGGAAGATAGGGTTGAAGCTTCAGGAGAAGAGCTTACAGGTTTGGAAGTTGACGCGGACCAGATGCCGGATCTGGTACCTGTTATTGCAGTTCTTGGATGCTACGCTAGAGGTAAGACAGTTATCAATAGGGCTGGTAGACTTAGAATCAAGGAATCAGACAGATTGTCTACTTTGGCATCTGAACTTGGAAAGATGGGGGCTTCCATCCGAGTTGTCAATAGCACGTTAATCGTGAATGGTGAATCACCCCTTAGGGGTACCATCATAAATTCCCACGGTGACCATAGAATAGCAATGGCCTGCTCAATTGCGGCTCTGGGCGCTAAAGGAAGCACTGTGATCAACGATGCGGAATGTGTCAGGAAGTCTTACCCAACCTTCTACGAAGATTTGGTGAAGATGGGAGTGAAAGTTCGTGGCAGGTAACACCATAGGAAGAGAATTTTCCATCACATACTTCGGTGAAAGTCACGGAAGGTGCGTAGGAGTCGTCGTAGATGGGTGCCCTGCAGGCCTACCGATTTCAAATGATGATATCCAAGAGGATTTGGATAGAAGGGTACCTCGTAAGACCGGCGTGGTCTCATCCCGAGTCGAACAGGACAGAGTGGACATCGTCTCAGGCGTCTTCGAAGGGTACACTTCGGGCGCTCCGATCTGCATGCTCATCTGGAACAAGGACATTGATGATTCTCCATACATTGAGATGAGATGGAAACCTAGACCCGGACATGCAGACTATCCAGCTTCGCAGAAATATGGAGGATTCAATGATTTTCGCGGTGGGGGAATCTTCTCAGGTAGATCAACCGTTTCACTTGTGCTGGCTGGTGCATTAGCTCGGAGGCTTCTTGAAAGGGTAGGAGTGGAAGTGCTTGCCCACGCGATTGAGATCGCTGGAATAAGGGTAGATCCGACTCCATCACGTGACGATATTCAGAAGCTCACCTATGATAACCCTGTGAGGTGCGCCAGTCCAACGGTAGCAAGAAGAATGGAAACCGCCATCATTGAAACCACTAGTCAGGGAGATAGTGTTGGGGGCATCGTAGAAGGCCTTGCACTAAACTTACCGGCGGGAATTGGAGAACCCCTGTACGATTCTCTAGACGCTGAATTAGCAAAGCTATTGTTTGACATACCTGGGGTCAAGGGTGTCGAGTTCGGTATGGGAGTGGAGTCTGCTCGACTGAAAGGCTCATCGAGCAATGACGAATACGTTGTTCAATCGGGAAGAATAATGAGTCATACGAACAGAGCTGGTGGAATAGTGGGTGGCCTATCAACCGGCCAACCCGTCAAGGTACATGTTGCTTTCAAACCAACATCATCGATACCTAGGGTTCAGAAGACAGTCAACATAGCGCGAATGAAGGATGAACCCATCGTAGTGAAAGGAAGACATGACCCATGCATTGTCCCGAAAGCGGTTCCAGTTGTTGAAGCAGTCATTTCCATTGTGTTGGCAGACCATCTCATAAGAGCTGAGATAATTCCCAAAGTTTTTGGAATAAAGAAAACATGAATCAGCTTAAGGGGTTGCGAGATCGAATCGACGAACTAGACAACTCAATAGTGAAACTTCTCAATGAACGCCTCGAAGTTTCGCGAAGAATTGGCGTCATAAAGAAGAAAGCCAAGATGGACATCTACGATCCTCGCAGAGAGAAAGAAATCCTCTCGAGAATCGTCGGACTCGGTTCAAAGTTTGGTATGAGAGAAGAAGATCTGCGAGAAACCTATGAGAAAATACTCTTCATGAGCAAGAATATGCAGGAAGAGCCAAAGAAGATAGCCTTCCTTGGCCCCCGTGGAACTTTCTGCGAACAGGCATCCAGAACCTTCTTCAGAAGTGCTCCTTTCAAATTCAGTGAGCACCCTACAATAACGGATGTCTTTAGAGCAGTGAATGTTGGTGAAGCCGACTATGGTGTCACACCTATTGAGAACTCAACAGAGGGATCTGTGAACGTTGCACTTGATCTGCTTCTAACTTCGGACCTTGAAGTCTGTGGTGAGATCGAACAGAGAATACGACACAACTTGATCACAAGGCCTGGAACAAACTGGCATAGTGTGAAAACAGTCGTCTCTCATCCGCAAGCTCTGGCTCAATGCCGAAAGTTTCTGGAAGAGAACCTTCCAATGGCAAGGATGAAAGAGGTGAGCAGCACCTCAGCAGCCGTGAATATTGCGAAGAATTCCAAGAATACAGTGGCCATTGGAACCAAACTAGCAGCTAAGATTAATGGCATGAAGATTGCAGCATGTGGAATCGAAGATAACCCAAGGAATTTCACTCGGTTCTTCGTTCTGGGCCGTGAAGATACGAATCCTGCGGGTGAGGATAAGACATCGATAATCTTCTCCGTGAAGCACGTTCCAGGCGCATTATTCGACGCTCTTCAAGTATTTGCCAAGAGAAACTTGAATCTGACAAAGATAGAGTCACGTCCAGCAAGAAGAGTTCCATGGGAATATGTATTCTATTGTGATTTTGAGGGACATAGAAAAGAAGAGAAATGCCAAACAGCTCTAAGAGATCTGGAGTCAAAATGCATCTTTCTAAAAGTCCTCGGGTCCTATCCAAAAGCACGATAGCGGTCGTCGGCGGAACGGGCCGTATGGGAAGGACCCTCGTCAGAATGCTCCAATCGAGTGGAGCAAAGATCGTTGTGTGCAGTCGGAACCCCGAGAAAGCAACTCGTCTCTTCGATGTCGAAACGAGAAAGATAGGTGATGTTCAAGACGCTGATATCGTTGTCGTTTCAGTTCCTATCGACAATACGGTTACAACTTGCAGACAACTATTGAAGAGAATGAAGCCTCAATCACTGCTAGTTGACGCTACATCGGTGAAGAAAGGAATCGTCGACGCTATCGACAAATGTGTTCCGCACAATATTGAGTATCTGAGCATTCACCCGCTTTTTGGCCCCGACGTCCAAGATTTCAGGGAAGAGAATGTCTTGGCCATTGCTCGAAGAGCTGGACCATTAACAAGGTCAATGCTGAGATTCTTCTCAAAATGTGGCATGACAACAACACACGTGACAATTGACGAGCATGACCGGAAGACAGCCGTGACACAAGCGCTACACCACTATGCATACGCTTCACTGGCTGTATGCATGAACAAATTGATGAACAGGAAGGATTTCTGCAGATTCTCTACGAGAACTTTGAGAAAGACGATCAGATTGATACAGTGCTTTTCGGAGAATGCTGATACAATATTGGATATTCAGAGAAAGAATCCGTACGCAGCGTTCGCGAGAGAGAGTTTCGCAAAGACTGTTTCATCATTTTCGTACATGAAAAGTAAGAAGAACCGCCGAATTGCTAGCGTAATGAAAATGTTCCGAGAGCTACCTTGTGCCGAGGGCTAGGCCACTAGGTTGGCCGCTCTCTATTCTTTCCTGTTGGAGGACGTGTGAGGCGATTCGACTATGCTGTCGCTACCTGGACATCTTCTTACCTATCTTGGTTAAACTTCTACCGAGCTTTCTTTTTGCTTTCCCAGCTCTTTTTCGTAGTCCTCGTCTTACTTTCGTCTTAAGTTTGGGTTTCGCTCGTCGCGTCTTCGTGAGTCTTCTACGCTTTGCCATGAACATAGAAGGGTGTTCTTAGGTCATAAGGCTTTTGATAGGATGAATTTGATGTTGAACAATGAAGAATGCTATGGTTCAGTTGAGACCATATTTTCTAGTGTTCCAATCTTATCTATCGTGACTTCAACTACGTCACCAGACCTAAGATACAGTGGAGGGTTTCGTCGAAAACCTACACCAGCTGGAGTTCCAGTCATGACAACCGTTCCGGGCAAGAGTGTCATGCAACGTGATAAATATGATACCACCGTCTCAACCGGAAATATCATATTGCTAGAATTTGAATCTTGGAGTAGGCGCTTGTTCACTCTGGTTTGAATTCTCACATTCGACGGATCGAGAGTTGTCTCTATGCAAGGTCCCAATGGGCAAAACGTGTCGAAGGACTTGGCCCTAGCCCATTGCATATCCCTTTTGAACTGACAGTCTCTGGCGGTCACATCATTTCCACATGTCCAGCCAAAAACATAGTCCAGAGCTTCATTTTCAGTCAAGTTCCTAGCCTTTCTACCCATAACGATTGTAAGTTCTCCTTCATAGTCAACTTCATTCGGAGCTAGTTTCGGTAGGAGAATTTTGTCTCTATGACCCAAGACACTAGTTGTGGCTTTAAGTAGCATCAAAGGCTCCTTGGGTACAAGCTGCTTTGTTTCTGTGGCATGAGCGTCATAGTTGATTCCCAAGGCTATTACGTTTGGAGGATCCACTGGAGGAAGGTACTTGTCGATCGTGGTTAGAGGAAGAATGTCGTCTGTTTCAGACAGCTTCCACAGCGCCTCTCCTTTGCACAATCTGATATCGTTGCCATTCACAATTCCATACGTGGGGATCTTCGTCTCAGGATGTAAAAAACGAATATACTTCAAAATCCAAACGCTTCCCCGTTTTCTACACTGTTGCTTGTTGGATGGTGTGGCCCAATGTGAGAGTTTGCCTGCATAAAAAAGATTCTTGGGCTTGGAATCAATGCTCGTGTCCGGCTTCTTCAGTTTTCCATATCTCTAGGTCTAGTTTCTTTCCCCAGAGCGGAGACAGCGATCTTAGTCGCGTCACCACATTCGGTATGACATTCAGTAAGTAGTCAACATCTTCTTTTGTGTTCTCGCGTCCCAGCGTTAACACCAACGATCCGTGGGCTTCAACTTCGTTAAGCCCTATTCCCATGAGTACATGTGACGGCTCAAGGGTCTTTGATGAACATGCAGAACCTGTGGCTGCGGATACTCCTTCTTCATCTAGGCGTAGTAGTAGAGATTCGCCCTCAATCCCACTGAATCTGAAGTGGGCGTTGTTTGGCAGCCTAGATTCTGGGTTGCCGTTCAAATATGATTCTGCAATGTTCGTCAAAACACCTTTGATTATGCTGTCGCGCAGCCTGATCAGGCGAGAAGAGTCGTCGCTCATTCTTTGCCTCGCAAGCTGCGCCGCTTTTCCAAATCCCACTATTTCGGGGGTGTTTTCAGATCCGGATCTCAACCCTGTCTCCTGTCCACCTCCGTGAATGATTGGTTCGATTCTTGTTCCTTGCCTCACATAGAGAGCGCCCATGCCCTTCGGGCCATACATGTCGTTGGATGATATAGTTAACAAGTTGATGTTTTCGTTTTGAACATTCGTGAGAATCTGATGAATCGATGGGGTGGCGTCGACATGAAGTGGAACGTCGTGTTCCTTGGCTATTTTTCCAATCTCCTTGATTGGTTGAATGGTTCCGATCTCTCCATTGGCGTGTGCCAAGGTTATGAGGATAGTATTCTTTCCTATTTCGGCTTCAACCCTCTTTGGGTCGACTATCCCGTATCTGTTTACGGGAAGATGGCTGATTTTGAAGCCGTCTTTTGTCAGATCTTTGCAGATATTGATGTTCGATATGTGTTCAATTGAAGTGGTTATGATGTGGTTACCCTTTTCTCGGTTTCTGTAAGCAACACCCTTGATTGCGAGATTGTTGCTTTCGGTTCCTCCGGAGGTGAAGTATATTTCGGAGCTCTTGGCACCGACGAGTTCTGCTACTTTTTCTCTGGCTTCCATGATTGCCCTCCGAGGTTCTGCCCCTTTGGAATGCAATGATGAGGGATTTCCAAATTTGTCTCTATAGTACGGGGTCATGGCATCGATAACTTGAGGATCGACAGGTGATGCTGCAGCATAATCCATGTATACTCTAGAAACCAAATCCAGACACGTCTCTAACCCTGATTAGAACCACATAACGCCGTCCGCGTCTAATACTAGATCATTCAAGGTTGCGGCTCCTACGATCTTTGCGTGTTCCACAAAGTCTCCACGCTTCAGATTCAGGAGCTGCGTACTCTGCTCGCATACCATCAATTTGACACCCGCATTGACTGCTTGATTCATCACATCACTCAGTTTGGGAAAGGCTCCCACCTGAACCTTCTCCGCCTCGCCTCTTTTGATCACTGTTATTCCCATGCCGAGGAAGTATATTGTTGCATCCAAGTTCATGGCCACGGCAGTCTGAGCAAGGACAAACGGAGAATACAACCTTTCGGGGGTGTCCACGCCACTCGTCTGAACATACAATATCTTCTTTTTTTCACTCATCACGGTAGCCTCCAAAACATCTTGTATATGATTTTCAAACTATTGACTGTTTCGTGTTTTCCAAACTGTCAGATCTCATTTTCTGTCAAGTTTTGACGCTGAACTTCCGAGTTGCACGCCACATAAACCAGTTTGGAACATCGTAAAGTAATGCTTCGTTTATCGTCGAGAAGTCGTATCGCTCATAGAATTTGACGTTTCTAGCTTTGTTTGTTTCGAGATACGCCGCGTCGCCACGCCGGTCCACATAATCGCAGACATAGTTTAGCAAGTGGCTCCCAAATCCCATTCCCTGCACTTCTGGGTCGACAGCAAAAGGTCCTAGGTGCCAGTGTCTTTCCTTTGGGTCATACTCGCTCAAGAATGTTAGGTACTTCAACACACGATTGAACTTGGTTCCACTTGCACCCAATAGCCTAGGCATTGCTTGAAGTAGTTGTTTTGTTGATGGTTGACATTTCCCTGGTTTGACCATACGCATGACTGCTACGACTCTCCCAGCATCTTTGATACACAGAATCTCGCATGGAAGGGCTTCTAGCATCAATTTGAAAACGTGAGCAAGAGTCTTAGAGGTTTTCTTTGATGGTTCTCCAAACAGACCAATAGACATGGGATCTGTCGACAAGGATCGACTAAGAAGGTCAGCGGCGTTAGATATTTCTGAAGGTAATAACGGTTCGATAATAGTCTCTGACAGTTTCATGGATTTCATGATTTGACACTCAGTAGAGCTTTATGCATGTTTCTATGTCCTTGTTGAACTGCTTCTCTACTTCATCTTCTTCAAAATGAATCGTATTCTCGACCCGTCTTTGCTTATTTCTAAAACTTCCTGCCCGATTCTTTTTGCAAGTCTAGCAATATCTTCTTCAGCTGCAGGATCGTCAGCCCAGACTTCCAAGATTTGCCCAATGGCAAGTTTGTCCAATTCCTCTCTCACCTTTAAAACGGGAATCGGGCAGTACAATCCTATGCAGTCTAATGTCCGATCTGGTTTCATGTCCATGTTGTTTTGCACCTGAACTTAGGCTCGTGTCTAGTAGAGGCGATTTGCGACGAAATCGGCCAGATCAAGGAGACATGTCTTCGCGTCTGATTCTGAAATATTCTCAAGCGATTTTTTCCCTTCGGTGACGAGTTTTTTCCCCAATTCATAGGTCTTCTGTCGTGCTTCTGTTTTTTCAAGGAGTTTCAACGCTGATCGTAGTAGAGATGGACTTACTCTTTCAGTTCTGAGTATCCTAATGAGACGGCTACTCGTGTTCCGATTCAGTTCTTTCAGAGCGAATATGATGACAGCGTTCCCCAGTTTGTGTTCTAATATGTCCTTTCCCCGCTGTTTTCCAGTCCTCTCCCCAAAAATGTCCAGGTAGTCGTCTACAACCTGGAATGCGACTCCAACCTTCCAGCCGTACTCCGCCAATGATTCTTGGTATGGTTCTGACGCGTCTGCTGCCAAGGCGCCTGCAATACACGCCGCTCTTATCAATGTAGCAGTCTTCTTTCCAATCATGTTGAGGTAAGATTCCATTGAGACGTTCTTGCTACGATATTTGGTGAAATATGCACCTTGTCTTCCGGCTTGTTCGAAGAGTATGTCGAGACGTTCTCCTTCTATCGTCTTCTTTATGGCGTCGATCATGATTGCACGCATCTGCTCAGGCTTGGAGCAGTCATTTGCAACTTCATCGAGAGCTTCTCTATGATGCATGCCTGCCAGCAGGGCCATAGTCTCGCCGTATTTCGCGAGGACTGTGGGTTTTCCTCTCCTCACGACGCCTCGGTCAATTATGTCATCCATCACTAGAGAGTAGTTGTGGATCAATTCGATCATAGCGGCCGATAATAGTGCTCTCGATCGTTCAGCTCCGGCGGCCTCGCAACTCAACAATGTTAATGCCGACCGAACTCTTTTTCCACCAACTCCGACTTGATATCTTACGACTTGAGCAAAGTCTCTATGCACGTCTCTCTCCAGATACTTCTCGATTATGGGATCGACTTCATGACCCAAAACCATTATTCGGTCTGTTATGTCCAAGAATCTAGAGCTCCCGTCGCGTGATGGATCTTCTTGAGCCAGTCATGCGATTATTTCTGTGCAGTCTATTTCTTCACCTTTGAGTAGCTGACTCAAATTGCCACGTTTCGCAAGATTGAATATCGTAACAGGTGTTCGTTGATCAACTAGTCCAGCGCTCTCAGTCAATTTGCCTCGCATTCCGCCAGTCACATCCGTACCGGTAGAACCGCCGACCTTGGCAATCCACTTGTTAAGTTCGGAGTACTTGATTCTTCGAACGAGCTCAGCATTGGAATCAGACCTCGGATCTGACCTGAAAACTCCGTCAACGTCACATCCAAACATTATTTTGCTGGCGCTAAGGTTCTTGGCTAGTTGAATTGCCATTTGGTCTCCTGAGACAACTGAAACCCCCCAAGCTGAATCCACTATCAGGTCTCCATGAAGTACTGGAACATAAGCCGTGTCCACTAGTCTCTTCAATGGTTCGATCTGCATGGAGGTTATACGACCTTCTTCAGCAGTCATGAAACTGGATGGCATAAACGGTACTGCTGGGATCCGGTGGCGTTTCATCGATCTGACTACAAGGGAGTTTAGCTCCATCAACGCGAGTTTCGTTTCTGATACGCCAACTCTTCGAAAATCTCCATGACCCAAACCTATTCCATACTTTTTCACAATCGGATGGCCGAATGAGCCGGCGCCGTGAATAATAATCAATTCATCCCTAAAGTCTGATAATTCACTGCTGATCCTGTCAATCACTCTAGGTCGTGCTGATAGTTCATGTTTCTTCTCAGTTATGACTGAACCTCCCAATTTTACAATGACTGGACCAGACAGAGGCATTTCTCTTCACCTGAATTCATCTAGCGAAAGCAAAATTTCCTGAATTTAGGTCACGGTTATTCTTCTGACGATCACCTTAGGCTTTTCCGGTTTGCGGAGCTCCTGTCCGCATGTATTGCAATATCGATCTTGAGCAGTTGCGAGCGAACCGCATGAAGGGCAATTTGAACCTTTTTCCTCCTCTTGATCCAAATGCTCGAACATTCGAGTCATCTCAGAAATGACCTTATCATCTTCCGAAGACTTTTTCATCTCAAGCAGCCTTGACTATTTAGACCTTTTTTGTCTACCTTGCACTACTTCGAGCTCATAAAGAATGTGCCATGTCTTGCTAATCAACGCATCCGAGCATCTTGCAGTACTACTGGCTTGATGAAGCCTATGCGAGTGAAATACCTGTTTCCGGCACTGCTTTGATCCCGATGTTCCGTTTTTCAAGTTCTTCTAGGAATTCTCTGGATCTTAATGTGTCAAGGAAGACCTTAACAGAATCTTTCTCTAGTCGGGATCTTAGTGTTACGAAGTCGAAGTGTTCGTCTATGATTGGGATGAAATCCAATGATCGATCTTTCGTCACCGCTCTAATAGCTACTCCAACATCTGCTTTGCCTAACAGAACGGCGGTTGCCACAGCAGAATGTGATTTCGCCTCCACCATGTAGCCTGTGATCGACGCTCTTGCTTTTTCAAACGCCAGTGCCTTCTGATCAGCGATCTTTCGGATATTTAGGTCAGTGAGAATTCTCGTTCCCGACCCAGGGTTTCGATTTACGAATGTTACATCTTTTCTGAAAAGGTCTTGAAATCCCGTTATGGATTTTGGGTTGCCCTTCTGAATGACGAAGCCTTGCTCCCGATCATATCCTCTGAATAGAACAAGCTTTTGTGCCGCGCTTGACCTTCTAACGTACGAAAGGTTGAATTCGCCCGAAGTCTCGTCGATCAGATGGATTCCTGCCAGATCTGCTTCGCCTCGTGAAACAGCATTCAAGCCGCCCATCGATCCTACGTTGACTACCTGTGCAGAAAATTCTGGATGAGTTCTCCTAATCACGCTGAGAAGGACATCGATTCCTATGCAGTGGCTTCCAATTATTATGAGGTTAGCTGGTCTCAGCTCTTGGTTGAAGAGATCTACAGTCACGCCTTCACCTTCATCCAGCAGTTTTCGATTCACTGGAACATCGATGAATCCGTCAGCCATAGCGTAGGACGTGATGGCTCCCGATCCACCCGTCACTGGATACGCAACATACTCTCCGAATTCGTTGACGATGATATGGACTGGCATGAATTCTCTCCTTCCTCCAGGTGTGAAGATCTTTGTAGCAAGCGTAGCCTCAAGCTTGCTTCCACTGAATGTTCCAGTCAGCCCGACAAGCTTTAGGAGTAGAGGCCTCACGAGAATCTGGAAGATTGTCATCGCCGATGTTGGATATCCGGGGAGAGCGAAGATAGGTATCCCTTTCACCACGGCCACCACCGCAGGCTTTCCCGGTTTCACGGAGAGGCCGTGGACGATCACCCCTGGCTCGCCAAGGCCATTCAGAATTCTGTAGAGTTTGTCTCCAACGCCGGCTGATGTGCTTCCAGAAGTAATTACAAGCTCAGCTTCATTCAATGCCTTCTCAATCTTTTCAATCATGTCATCTGAGTCGTCTTTGGCTATCCCAATGTAGAAGGGTTCACATCCTGATTCGATCACTGCCCCCATGAGCGAATTTGCATTTATGTCAAATATTTTCCCATACTGTGGTTGTTCTCCCAGTTTGAGCACTTCGTTTCCAGTTGAAATTATCGCAACTTTAGGTCTTCTATATACATTGACAGATCTTAGGCCAAGTGCGGCGATGACGCCCATTTCTCTTGATGTGATCTTCTCGCCCCTTCTGAGAATGAGTTCGCCTGCCATGATGTCGGCTCCAGCGGCCATCACGTTCTCACCTGGTGTCACTGCCTTCCTCACCTCTATGGATCCATTGCTTTCATGCGTGTATTCAACCATAACCACTGAATTGGCGCCTTTTGGCATCGGAGCGCCTGTCGCAATTTCGACAACTGTGCCTGTGACAACTTCGACGTTCGGCTTTTCTCCAGGTTCAACTCGACCTGCCAAAGGGAGTATTCTCGGGCAACTCTCTTCTGCCCCAAACGTATCCTCAGCTATGACTGCATATCCATCCATCGCAGCACGATCGAATCCTGGAACGTCCAAATCTGAAAAAACATCTTCGCTGAGGACTCTTCCGAGTGAATTTTCGACGGGTACCTTTTCCTCTCCGACTGGGGTGGGCTTGAAGAACTTTAGTAATCTTGAATTGGCTTCTTCAAGTGAGACAAGCGTTCTGAAGATTTTCCTCTCATTCATTGCTTTTTTCCTTCTCGATTGGACGGAAAAGGTCTACTTCAACGATTGCTCCTGCTTCAATTCCTTCCCTCTCTTCAGGAATCGCTACAATTCCATTTGATTTGGTCATGGTTGAGAGGATGCTGGAGCCAAGAGTTCTGACAGGTTCTGCAACATATCCGTCTGAGGATTTTTTGACTAGAACCCTAGCGAAGGTTCTCATCCCAAGTGATGATTGTATTCGACGAGTCAACTTTGCCCTTAACAAGATTCTGAAGTCTTGATTGGATCCGAGCATTTGATGCATCATTGGTAGAGCGAATATGTTGAAGCCTACAATCGCGGCGACGGGATGGCCTGGTAGCGAGATAATTGGCTTACCGTTCACAACGGCTAGCCCTGCAGGCATGCCCGGTCTCATTGAGATTCCATGGACGAGCATTCCCGGTGTTCCAAGTGAGTTTATTACTTCTGGTACAAGGTCCGCCTTCCCGACAGACGTTCCAGCACTGACCAAGATTAGATCGCATTTTTCCAAGCCTTCTCGAATTCTATGGCCTATGTCATCTAAATTGTCATGGGCAATTCCAAGATCCAGCGACGTTCCACCATGTTCCTTGACGAAGTTAGAGAGTATCGGCCTGTTCACATCTACGGTTTTTCCGAGTCCTCCTAGTCTTGGAGACAGAACTAGTTCCTCTCCTGTAGAGAGGATCCCCACAACAGGCTTCTTCGCAACCTGCACATTTTCGAATCCAAGTGCAACTAGCATTCCAATATCTGGGGGTTCAATTCTCATTCCCTTTCTAAGAGCGATTGATCCTTTCCTTATGTCATCTCCAGCCTTCACCACATTCTCGTATGGAACTACTGGAGAATAGGCGTGTACGGTATCGGTTCTGGTTCTTCTTGTGTGTTCCACCATGACGACAGCATCAGCACCATCCGGAACCTGAGCGCCCGTGGCTACTTGAACTGCTTCTTTCCTGCCAACGTGAGCAGATGAAGCGGACCCTGCTGAAATTTCACCAATAACCTGCAGCTCAGCAGGGCTTGTTTGTGACGACCCAAATGTGTCCTCGGCAACCAATGCGTAACCATCAACAGCTGACTTGTTGTAAGAAGGAACGTCGAAAGGCGAAGTGACGTCTTCACCTAGGATACGTCCCAGCACATCGCCAATTGGAATAGCTTCCAAGTTGGGTTTCAAGTTTCCAAGCGCTTTCGATATTCTTTCAAGCGCATCTTCAATTCGAGTTGTGTGTCTGAACCCATCTATTCGAGAAGTTGCCATCTAACCTACCTGCAAGAATCGAAGTGTGCGATGTTTATCTGTGTTGCTAAGACATGAATCTGTACTCGGCTGTTCAGTGTGTGCTTCCACACTCTAGGCAGTCGGGGTTTCTTTTGACTTTGATCTCCGTTATCTCCATGTAGGCCCCATCAATCACGATCAGCTTTTCAGTTGATAACTTTCCAATGCCGGTTATCAGTTTAATGACTTCCATGCTTTGGAGGCTGGCGACCGTCGCAGGGGTTGGACCTGCGACTGCAAACTTAACGTTCCCACTTGGGACTTTCCCGTATAAGCAATACAGGCACGGCGTCTTTTTTGGTATGATCGTCATCATGTGCCCATTGAATCCCTCAACAGATCCGTAAACAAATGGAATGTTGTTTCTGACTGCTCCTCGGTTAAGGACGAACCTTGTCTCAAGATTGTCCATTCCATCGACTATTACATCGCATTCCTTGACAAGAGAATCAACATTTCCGTCGGAGATTGTTTCTTTGCTAGTTTCGATAGTTACGTCCTGATTGATGTTGGATAGCTTCTTCTTGGCAGAATCAACCTTGAATTTTCCGATATCTTGCTCCCAATGCAAGATTTGTCGGTTGAGATTGCTCAGCTCAACCTTTTCGTTGTCGACAAGTTTCAGGGTCCCCACTCCAGCTGCTGTGAGATATAGGGCTGATGGACACCCCAATCCACCGATGCCTGCAATCATAACACGAGCAGATTTCAGCCTAATCTGTCCTTCAGATGACCATCCATTGATTCTGATCTGTCTGTCGTACCTTTCAAGTTCTCTTGCTGAGAGTTCAACCATTTCTGATTCCAATCTACTTGTTTACTCGGCCCATTCTACCCATGAGAATTTTCTTTGGAGGGTTTTCGAGTAGAAGTTTTTCCAGTCGAGATCTATCTTGCTGAACCACTCGCTGTAGATGCGTGGATCAATGTAGCTCTTTAGTGATGTGCCGAGATTGTAGTCACGTGTTACTTTCATTGTGTCAATTTTCACCTTCAGCTCTTTGACTCTTTCCTTCGACCTTTTTGTCTTGGTCGATTTTAGCTTCCTTAACCTTTCCACCTTCTTCGCCAAGGATTCGTGCCATTTCTTTGGAAGTTTTCTCTTGTGATTGCAGATCCTGGCGGCCTCGAGGTTGGCCATAGTCGCGGCATTTTTCTTCAGGTAATCAGGGTCGCTCTTTGAAACCTTAGCTTTTTCCAGATATTCTCTCACGGCTTTGGTTGCATGATATGTTCTAAACACCTTAGCTGTGAGACCGGGCATAACCTCGCTGAGAAACTCTCCGACATTGTCAGATCTAACGCTTTCAAACAACTGAGATTTCGTGCTCTTCTGGAGTTCAAGTATGTTGTTGACGACCGGTTCTGGAAGCATTATCTCTCTAAAGAATCTAACCGAGTCTTTTCCCAGAAAATCGAATGTCGTCAGGCCGTTCGGTTTGATCTTGATGTGTTCAGGTCGAAGTGTCGTTGCGCCCACTGTGTCGGCTTCATCTTTGTCCTTCTCATCACCTACACGAAATTTCAGCGCATCGATGAGATAGCATACAGTCGCGATCTTGCGCCTCTTTATGTCCTCAGATCGAAGATTCGATTCTATGTGGGATTGGATCTTTCTAACCATCTTCTCAAGTTCTGTGGCCTTATCGAATTTCTCAATCTCGCGTTCTTGTTTCGGACCCGAAGAGTCACTTAACCAAATGTACTTCTCGTTTCCGCGAAGTTTGTCATCCCATTTGGCCACCCACATGGAATCAGGTTGCCACACTCTATCTTTCCAGTGACCTTTCGGCATCGGTGCGTCCGGAGACAAGTTTAGTGTAACGTCGCTCTCGGTTGCTCCTTTTTTCCATCTTCCTCTTAGAGGGTGTTTTCCTCTACCCATGAAGATACATGGTGGTTCAACCAAATAGTTGCCAAGTTCAACTTTGGCGCCGTCCACTTCTGCGTGGCCGTATTTCTCCTTGTTCGTTTCACGTAAGGCCTTCCGTTCCGCTGCAAGCTTTTTCTTTTCTTCTTTTGACATACTTAGTTTAAGGTTTTTTTCGTCTGCTACGTGCTTTACAATCTCAGTGAAGTCGAAGTCTTGTGGACCAAGATTCTTCACGCCAAGAGCGTCACAGAAATCTTTGAAGAAATTCTTGACAAAAACTGGATCATCAACGTATTCAGTATCCAGCTTCTTGACCCAAGCAACCGCCATCTCCTCCTGCTCCGGATTCAAAGCTACCTTCTGTCCTTTTGCGAGTATATGGAATCCTTTCGGTTCGTATGCCTTTGGAATCAGTACGCCGCTGTGTACAAGTCTTCGCATAATTCCCTCTTCTAGTCAATTGGGTCGAAATTGAGGTTTTCTAAGATGCATTGAGCTAGTGGCACATGAATGACTCATTTTAAATTTTCGGGAACTATCTGCCTACAATTGCCGCACACTTGAAGGCCATTGACGTGCCACTGCTAGAGGCCCTTGCTGGCTTTGATTAGAGCAAAGCTTAATAGACATTACAGAACCGATTCTTCTCGCAACAAAAAGGTGAATTAGAAATGTCATATTTAGC
This sequence comes from Candidatus Bathyarchaeota archaeon, assembly GCA_963760485.1. Lineage (GTDB taxonomy): Archaea > Thermoproteota > Bathyarchaeia > 40CM-2-53-6 > CAVXDP01 > CAVXDP01. The sequence continues at coordinate 60,219 of CAVXDP010000002.1, forward strand.
AGGTCAACCTGTTCTCATCCTAAAAGAAGGGGCTTCTCGAAGCAGAGGCAGAGATGCTCAGAGATCAAACATGATGGCCGCAAGGGTAGTTTCTGATGTTGTCAAGAGCACCTTAGGCCCACGTGGAATGGACAAGATGCTCGTGGACACCCTAGGCGACGTTACCGTAACTAATGATGGAGCGACTGTACTCGATGAGATCGACGTCCAAAACCCATCAGCAAAGATGATGGTTGAAGTCTCCAAGACATTGGATAAAGAAGTTGGTGACGGAACAACCACAGCTGTCATACTGGGAGGTGAACTCCTGAAGAAGGCTGAGGAACTTCTTGACCAGGAGGTCCATCCAACGACCATTGTGGCAGGGTACAAGAAAGCCTCTCAAAAAGCGATGGAGGCTCTGAACGAAATAGCAACTACCGTCAGCCTTGACGATATAGCCACTATGAAGAAAGTTGCTATTACATCAATGCTTGGAAAAGACCTTGGCGGAGCAAGAGAGCATTTCGCAAACATAGCGATAGAGGCTGTGCGACTAATTACAGAAAAGCGGGGCACGTCATCATTTGCTGACATTGACAATATTCAACTTATCAAGAAAGAGGGAAAGAGTCTGCTCGACACGAGTCTGATCAAAGGCATAATAGTCGACAAAGAAGTTGTTCACTCAGGGATGCCTAAGACTGTCAAGAATCCAAAGATAGCATTGATCGACTGTGCACTTGAAATAGAGAAGACTGAAATGAGCGCCGAAATCCGAATTAGAGACCCTACACAGATGAAAGCGTTCCTTGACGAAGAGACTCGAATGATGAAAGCTATGGCTGACAAGATAAAGGCTTCCGGCGCCAACGTCGTTATCTGCCAGAAAGGCATAGACGACACAGCACAACATTTCCTAGCCAAAGAAGGAATCATGGCTGCACGCAGAGTAAAGAAGTCAGATATGGAGAAACTTGTCCGAGCTACAGGCGGCAAGATGGTCACGAACCTAGATGATCTTAAGGCCGGTGATCTCGGAGCCGCCGATCTAGCGGAAGAACGCAAAGTCGGCGACGACAAGAACATCTTCATTGAAGGATGCAAAGATCCAAAGTCCGTATCGATACTAATCAGAGCAGGGTTGGAGAGACTTGTAGATGAGGCTGAAAGATCCCTGAAAGACGGTCTCTACGTTGTAGCGGACATAGTAAACAAAAACAAAGTCGTAACTGGTGGAGGAGCGATTGAAGCTGAACTCGCTAAGAGACTTCGAGAATACGGTACGAAGATCGGTGGGCGTGAACAGCTAGCAATTGAAGCCTTCGCAGACTCGCTGGAGATTGTTCCCAGAACACTCGCGGAGAATTCTGGCCTCAACCCGATCGACATTATGGTCGAGCTTAGAGCAGCTCATGAAAAGAAAGATGGCGGGAACTATGGCGTAGACGCTTTGATGGGAGGAGTAAAGGATATGGAAAAACAAGGCATAATTGAACCGTTGAGAGTGAAAGAGCAAGTGATCAAATCTGCAACAGATGTAGCCTCAATGATATTGAGGATAGATGATGTTATTGCGGGGGCAAAGGCGCCTCCAGCGCCCAGGATGCCACCTGGAGGACCGGGCGGAATGGGTGGAATGGGCGGAATGGGGATGGAATAGAGGAGGAGATGACAAATGGCAGAAGCATATCCTGCAACCATAGGCGGTCAACAAGTTCTAATCCTTAAAGAAGGAGCTACAAGAACCCGTGGTAAAGACGCGCAGAGATCAAACATAATGGCTGCGAAGGTCGTTGCCGAAGCTGTCAAGACGTCTCTGGGGCCACGGGGAATGGATAAGATGCTCGTAGCCAGTTTCGGTGATGTTACGATCACAAACGATGGCGCAACAATACTCAAGGAAATGGAAGTCCAGCACCCTGCGGCCAAAATGATGGTCGAAGTCTCAAAGACTCAAGACGATGAAGTAGGCGATGGAACAACCAGCGTCGTTGTGCTAGCCGGAGAACTTGTTAGCAAAGCTGAAGAGCTTATCAACAAGGACATTCACCCGACAATCATAGTCGACGGTTATCGACGAGCTCAGGAGAAGGCACTGGAGATACTTAACAATCTGGCTGTGAAAGTCGACCCTACTGATAAGGTGACATTGAGGAAGATCGCAAGCATATCCATGGCAACTAAACTCATCACTGAGAGCAAGACTGCATTGGCAGAAATAGCAGTGGATGCGATGCTCCAAGTTTCGGAGAAAACTCCTCAAGGTTACAAGGCAGATGTCGAAGATGTCAAGGTGGAGAAGAAAGCAGGAGAATCCATGGATGAAACACGGTTGATTCAGGGCGTGGTCTTGGATAAGGAAGTCGTTCATTCTGGAATGCCGAAGAGAGTTGAAGACGCTAAGATAGCACTTTTGAATTCCGCTTTAGAAGTTGAGAAAACCGAGTTTGATGCGAAGATCAACATTCAGAACCCTGAAGAGATGAAAGCGTTCCTCGACGAAGAAGAGAAAATGCTTAGAGACATGGTTGACAAGGTTGCCAGTTCGGGAGCGAATGTTCTCATCTGCCAGAAGGGCATAGACGACATGGCTCAACATTTCTTGGCTAAGAAAGGCATCCTAGCAGTTCGCAGAGCCAGCGAAAAAGATATGGAAAAACTGTCAAGAGCCTCCGGCGCGAGGATCACAAACAACCTAGACGACCTAAGTGCAAAGGACCTCGGATTCGCGAAGCTCGTCGAAGAGAGAAAAATAGCTGACGACAAAATGACTTTCATTGAAGGATGCAAGAATCCGAAGGCGGTTGCAATCTTGATAAGAGGAGGCAGCCAGAGATTCGTGGACGAAGCTGAGAGGTCACTTCACGACGCACTATGTGTCGTTAGAGACGTCATCCGGGACCCCAAAATCGTAGCGGGAGGAGGAGCCGTCGAAATTGAACTAGCTAGCCAGCTCAAACGATGGGCAGAAACAATGTCAGGAAGGGAACAGCTAGCTGCATTTGCTTTCGCCGAAAGCCTAGAAGCAATACCCATGGCACTTGCAGAGAACGCAGGCCTTGACCAATTGGATATCATGGTTGAACTTAGAGCCAGGCACGAGAAAGGTGAAAAGTGGATGGGCGTTGACGCGGCCGACGGCAAAGTGGCAGACATGATGAAAGCGAATGTCATTGAACCAGCATCAGTGAAAGAACAGATACTCAAGTCAGCAAGCGAAGCAGCCTCTATGCTACTAAAGATCGATGACATAGTAGCTTCAGGAAAATCAAGAGAAGGGGGTAAACCCCCAATGCCACCGGGCGGAGAAGGAAGCTCCGAATTCGACTAGAACAGCTAAACCTTTCTTTTTCCTTTTTTTCCTTTTTCTTTTCTGTAATTATCTTGTCACATCAGACCAGCGTTAGTTACGCAGCGTATTTTGGAATCTCTATCTTCTCCGGCGCGTACTCCGTGAGTTTTCCCGCAAGGAAGCTTTCGTATGATGCCAAGTCCAGTAATCCATGACCTGAGTTATTGAAGGCTATAACCTTCTTTTCACCAGTCTTCTTGCATCTTAGAGCTTCATCTATTGCACATCTTATGGCGTGTGCGGTTTCAGGGGCAGGTATAATTCCTTCAGTCTGTGCAAGAATCTGAGCTGCCTGGAATATTTCATTCTGGTCGTATGCCACAGATCTCATGTATCCCTTGTGAATCAGGTAGGATATGAGCGGAGCCATTCCATGATATCTAAGGCCACCCGCGTGAATTGGTGGACATGAGTATTGGTGACCGAGAGTCAACATTTTCAATAGTGGCGTAATCTCGGCAGTGTCACCGAAATCGTAGGTGTACGTGCCCCTTGTCGTATGCGGCGTCGACTTGGCCTCGCAAGCAACAAAGTCAGAGTTACTTTTGCCTTTGAGTTTATCCATCATGAATGGAAAACTGAATCCTGCGTAATTAGATCCGCCGCCTATACATCCAATGATAACATCTGGATAGACGTCTATCATCTCAAACTGTTTCTTCGCCTCTTGCCCGATGATAGTCTGATGTAATAGAACATGATTCAAGACTGACCCTAGGCAGTATCTCGTGTCTTCAGTTGAGAGAGTATCTTCTAGCGCCTCACTGATGGCTATTCCAAGCGTACCCGGATGTTCAGGATCTTTCTGGAGAAGGCTTCTGCCAAATTTCGTTCTCTCGCTTGGTGACGGAAAGATGTCTGCTCCCCATAACTCAGCCATTATCCTTCTGCCAGGTTTCTGGTTGTAACTGACTCTAACCATATAGATACGGCATTTCAGCCCGAAAAGCGAACTTGCACAGGCAAGCGCGTTCCCCCACTGTCCTGCACCAGTCTCGGTAGCAAGCCTCTCAACCCCCTGGGCCTTATTGTAATACGCTTGAGCGAGCGCCGTGTTCAACTTGTGACTTCCAGTAGAATTCAAATGCTCGCACTTGAAGTATATTTTTGCAGGAGTCTTGAGGTATGCTTCAAGTCTCTTCGCCCTATACAGCGGAGTCGGTCGAGGAATGCGACGGTATGCTTCCAAGACCTCATCTGGAATCTTTATGAATCGTTCCGTCGAAACCTCTTGGTTGATCAATTCCTTAGCAAAGATACGCATCAGTAGAGATGGGTCAACCGGCTTGAGAGTCTTTGGATCCAACGGCGGAGGTAACTTCTCCGGCAGATCCGCCTGAATATTGTACCATGACGTCGGCACATCCTCAGGATCTAGACAAACCGCATAGTCGCGTGCTATTTGATTCGATTTCAAAGTTTCTCGTTCTCCAATATGTGAAGATGAACCGATAGATACATGTGAGCAATATTTAATACTTTAGTGTACACATATGTGCATTCGTTGACAAACCATGTGGAGCAAGATATCGAAGAGGCTGAGCGACTATCCTGTTAGGATCAATGTGGCCAGAACTTTCATTGAACTCGGTCTCAGCGTCAAAGAAGATGGCAAGATATACTGCGGGCCGGTTGAGATGGCGGAGTCGAAGATTGCGCGAGCTTTGGATGTTGATAGACGAGTTGTAAGGGAAACTGCGACTCTCATAGCCGGGGATGAGATGTTGGCGCCGATATTTATGAAACTGAGGCCTGCTGGACCTTTTCTTGCGGACATTGCGAAGTTCTTGGGGTATATGGTTATCGAGATCTATGCAGATCCTTCGTCCATCGGAATCCTGGCCAGTGCGTCATCGATAATTTCAGGTGAAGGAATCAGTATTCGACAGGCTGTAGCGGATGATCCCGATCTGATTCCTGAGCCGAAACTCACTATCGTGGCGGACAGAGAGGTTTCCGGCGTGGCACTTGAAAAGATCCTGAAGATTGCAGGCGTGAAGAAACTCACAGCATACTGAACGTTGCGGAGAGAATTCAACTCTTCTTGGCAGGTGTCTTGGCTCTAGACTTGTGAATGGTCTGAGCAATCTCTACTAGAATACGCAATTTCGGTCGCCCAGCTCTATCAACTATTACATAGCCAGTCTTGTCCCACCAATTACTTGGGCGACTCGCTTTTTCAACTATTTCAGAATTCAGTCCCAGTTTCTTTGCTGACTCAAATACTTCTGAGAGTTTTGGAGAGTCTAGGGCGAGTGATCTCTTGATTCTCCGGCCTTCCTTCCTGCTCCTTGAAGAGTTGATGTTCGCAGGCCAGATTATCGCTTTTCCTGCCTGCCTCAAAACTCCAGCCAAACCTATTGTTTGGGTCGTTGTAGAATCGCGTTTACGACTCCATCCTGCCCGGGTCTTGAAGTGACTTCAGCTTGACCAAGAGCAGTCTCAATTATTGCTCCGTGCGTGATGACGCCTCTCTTCTGATAGTCTGGGTTCGCAGGGTTCTTTAGTACACGGACAATCTCGACTTTCTGAGATTTTCCAGTTGATGGATCAGTGACATTAGCGTTCTTGCATGCCAGGGCAACATGCTTTATGGCTCCACCTCTTGTTTTCCTCTCACTTAGTCTTGTATCAGCCAGAATAGTCTCAGCTGGTTCGCTTCCCATCTCATGTGCCCTTTTTCCTCTGTAGGCTCGTTTCTTTCCACCCGTAGCCTTTCTTTTGCGCATATCTCCATGCCACTGAGGCAGCGTGAGTCAACTCCTTTGAATTACTGCTGTTCGGTCCGCTTGATCATATAAGGGTTATGCAGAAAGGCATAAGCCATCGGTCAATTCTCATTGGAGTCTTTTGTCGACACTGTTGAACAGCTCAATCATACCATGGAAAGCTATTTCGAGACTGGTGATGAAGTTTCTCGCTTGCTCTCGACGATGCCAAAGCTATTCTGATACCGCCCATCGTATGGTTTCATTGCATCTGATGTCAATTCAAGAAAAGTCAGTTGAAGAAAGCGTTCTCCCCGCGTTATTGTTACTGGCTTCTTTCCAACGTTAGCAAGGGAGACCGTCAGCTGCCCTCTGAAACCCGGATCAACAAGAGCGAGACTTGCGATTAGGCCTTCTCTAGCAAATGAAGATCTCAGGTGAAGTATTCCTAGCAGATTAGTTGGAAACCCAACTTTTTCAAGTGTGGCAACGAGTCTTTGTTCTCCAGGTTCAAGTAGAATGTCATTCGCTGATCCAAGATCATAACCCGCAGGCGTTACTCTAGACTCATCGAATGGTTCGATACCAATGCGTCTACTGGTTATTAGCTGCTTGATTGTTGTATCGGGTAAAGCCAAGCGACATCACCTGGAGTTTGTCAGAAGGAACTCTTGTCATTTATGTTTCATGAGCTAAGGTTCGGTTTTGCTAGAAGCTCCTTCAGGCGGACTCGCTTCAGGAAGACCGTCATCAGGTTTTGGCAGTTGTAGTTCCTTGAACAGTTTCTGGAGCTGTCGCTTCATGGCCCCAATGTCGTGACTGAGGTTGAAGTAGTCTGCAAAGGTCTCACTTGTTCTCAGGATCTTTGTCTTTCCAGACTTCTCATCAAGCACGAGGCCTGTCTCTTTGAGCTGTTTCACGTGCCCGTATGCAAGTTTTCCACGAACCCTGACGACGTACGCCTGTGAGATCGGTTGCTTCAATGCAATAAACGATAGAGTCTTCAATGGACCAGGGGTTAGGAGTTGGCGCGTTGCTAACCTCTTTACGGCTCCCACATACTCTGGGCTAAGCTGCATTACGAATCTTCCATCTTCTAGTTCCACGACTTGGATTGAACTATGATCTTGTTCGTATCTCTCGTGTAGTCTTCTGGCAAGGTCACGGATTGCACGCTCAGACTTCGATTTTAGGACCGCCCCGAGAAGTTTCAGATCCAAAGGTCTGCCAGTGACGTAGAGCGCAGCCTCGACCATAGCAAGTTGATGCTTTTCTTTCTCTGTCAATGACTCAGGCTGCAAGAGTCGGTTTCACCCCACAGACTCGTATTCGTATGTCACCGAACTCTTCATCCTGTTGCAGAGTCACCTTATCCTGGACCGTAAGAAACAGGAGCATAATGAAATCTCTTACTACGTCAAGAAATGGTCTGTTTGCAGCTAGACTAAGAAATGATATTGTGCGGCCTCCTTTTGCTTTCTTGAGAAGGTTCGAGTAGAACTCTTCTATGCGTTTCTCAATGTTCATCATGAACTCGTCAAGATGTTCCAAAATGGCCGGTGGTGCTAGCACAGGCTTCTTTTGTAGCAGAGCCAAGCGTTCGCTTTGCAGGACCTGCTCCAGACCCTTAAGAACCTCGGAGATCGACGTCGACGTGTACTCGAATCTGATTGGCATGGGTAGAGCTGGCGGGACGTAATCCTGAGGTCTTGGCTGCGGAGGTTTAGGCGGTTCTTCCATCTTGAGGACAACTTCAGACTTCAGTCTGTGAATTATCGATGATGATAATAGCGCGATTCCAGATGCTGGGAAGTCAACATATCCCCTGTTGTTCATTTGGGCAATAAATTGGTTCAGTATGTTGTTTATGTCAACATCCCATGGTTTTAGCCTATGCACCCTTAGTAGATCGAACAAGATGACGTACGGAGGTCGGAGCCAGAATGGTTTTTCCAGTTCTGTCAAGTTCGCACCTCCGGAATTGGCAGTGAAACCGCCTGGGATACACCATTTTGGATGTAAATACCGTAGATTCTATCAGCTCTGGATATGGTTATGTCCCTTAACGAGACGATAATAAACTGTGAACCCTTGGCGCGTTCCTTCAGCAGCTCAGCCAGTCTTTGTGTATTGAGAACGTCAAGGTGAGCATCAATCTCGTCGAACATGTAGAACGGCATTGGATTGATTGCTTGGAGAGCAAGAATGAAACAGACCGTTGCAACTGACTTTTCTCCACCGCTTGCACTACCGATGGCCAGCTCAGCCTTACCAGGGAACCTCAGATATACGTCAACGCCACCTTTGAACGGGTCTTCAACGTTCTCAAGCAAGAGCTTCCCGGATCCGCCATTCGATATTCTTCCAAAGATCTCCTCGAAGTTTTTGTTCACATTTTTGAACGCACTCATGAAAGTATCGTATTTCTTCTTTTCAACCTCGTTCATGAAACTGATAATGGTGAGTTTTTCCTGTGAAACCTCATTTATTCTAGTTGAAAGCTGTTTGTAGATATTCTTCTGTTCCTCATGTTGGTTTAGTGCAAGCTCGTTCACTGCCCCGATCTCACTGAGTTCACGTTTTATCAAGCTGAGCGAAGATTCGGCTTCCTTAACATCGTCTGACGAGCAGTCAAGTACATCTTGATATCCGAGCTCCTGAAGTTCTTTGAGAAGGTACGATGCCTGAACCTCTTTCTCTTTTAGCTCAGCACTTATGCCAACCGCCTTCGCGTTAAGTTGCTCATGCTTCTCGAAAAGCGCCTGTATCTCTAAGTCTAAGCGTTTGAGTTTGGTCTGGAATTCCTCTCGGACGTTACGTACGGTAGACAACTTCTCTGAAAGTGTTTTGCGTTCATTCTCAAGTTGGTTGAGTTGTCTGAGCGAATCCTCCAGCGTGCCCTTTCTTTGTTGAATTACTTCCTTTGCTTTTGGTGATTGGTCATCAATTTCCATAATTCGCGCTTGCATCTGGTCGAGACTGGATCCCAGGAGTTGAATAGATGATTCAAGCATTCCGATCCGACTGTTGATTTCTGTAAGTCTACGTTGTAGTTCAGTTGTCTCTTTGGACAATTCTAAGTGCTTCTGCTGAGAATGGGCAAACGTTGCGGGATCTATCTTCGACCTCATCGTTTCCTTTTTCTTTATCAGTTCATCGAGCTCTTTTCTAATCTTATCTCTCTTTTCAGTATCACTGGCGATTCTGGTCTTTTGATTATCTGCTTCAATTGAAATATCTTCCATTCTCTTGATGATGTTCGAAAGTGTGTTTCTTGCCCTGCGCATACTCGCTTCAACATTCGACATTTCCCTGCTGATTTCTGTGATTGACTGTTCAGAAGTGATTTTGTTCTCCTTGAGTGCTTCCGTCTCACCTTGGAGTCTCTTTGCGTCCTCCTCACCCTTGATGATCAGCGTTTCGAGTGACTTGATTATCTTTTCAAGGTTCTCAATCGCCAAGGCCTTTGGAACGAGAGAATCGAAGTCGAAGGGTTCTCGATAGTATCCTCCCTCTATTCCCCCGTTTGGCTCGTAAACCTCTCCACTCAATGATACTGCTCTTGTCCCGTTTGTTGCTGTGGTATACGCCGTTTTCTGATTATTTGTTAGGACTGTGTCTCCGAAGACGAAGTTGACTGCTGGCCTAAGAGATTCGTCGACTTCAATGAGATTCGCAATCGGTCCTATGATGCTGGAATCATGCTTCTGCAAGTCGATAGCTGGAGTGGATGATACTTCTCTCAATGGTACTATCTTGATCCTGCCCATCTTCGTTCTTTTGAGACTCTCTATGCATGAAAGCGCGGATTCTACGTCTCTTACCACGAGAGCTTTCATCCAGCCTGCTGAAGCTGCTTCGAGAGCCCTATGGTAATCTCTTGGAACATTCACCAGTTTGTCAAGTCTTCCAACGATACCTGGAATTGCACCCGCTCGACCCATCTCTTCTATTGCTTGTAAGGATTTTTCTTCGGCTCCGAAATTTTGGACAACGTTTCTTTGCGCCTCGAATTCCAGGATCGTTGCTGATGCTTTCTCTGCGGTTTCCTTGGACTTGCGAACGTCGTCCAGTTTGGCCTCCTTTAGTCCTGCGTAATCTTGAATCTTCTTGCCAATCTCCTCAAGACGCTTCTCTTCTTCAATATGGAAGCTCGCCAGTTCTCCCGATCGCTCTTCTATTTCTTTTATCAAACGTTCGTATTCGGACCGTCGACTTTCAAGTGTTTTTAGATGGCTGGAGATCAGTTGAACTTTGACCGAACCGGCATCTGTCTCCGCGTCAAGTTTCGACTGCTCAGTGGACAGTTTGCCGACATATCCTTCTAGATCGTGCAATTCTTTGTTGAAGAGGTCTACACTTTTTGCGGTATCCTGAACACTGTTCCAGAGTTCAGCCTCAATCTTGACTTTTTCGGCAAGAACACTAGATAGATTATCCCTTGTCTCTCTTAACCCCGAGAGTTCATCGTTCTGGCTTTCAACTGTTTTTGAGACATCTTCTGTTCGCTTTTTAAGTTCCTGCCTTTCTTTTTGTAGCTTCTCCAGCCCTGTCTCGTCAGAACTGATCTCAATTCGGAATTTCGCTATCTCAGCATTTATGTCTCCAATCGATCGCTCAATCTCGAATATTCTGGCCGTTCCTTGGTCAATAGCCTCATGTTCGAATTTCTGTCTTTCTTCCTCGGCTCGTGTTCTTTCATCTGAGAGTTTGTCTCTTTGTTGCTTAACTCCCTCCGCTTCAGATGTTTCACTTACCGATTGCTTGCTAATCTTCGATATTTCTTCACGCAAGATTCTGATCTTGTTTGAGAGTGTCAGAGCTTCAAGAAGGTTCACTTCGTTCTTGAGAAATGTGCTTCTTAGAAAGTTGTTTCTCTCTCTTTCAAGAGACTCGACACGCGATCTGACTTCGTCAACTTTTGCAGATGCGACTTTCAGGTTGACATCGGCTTGCTGGAGCTGAACCTCGGATTCTGCTTTCTTCGTGTCGTAGACAGCGATTCCCACCATATCTTCAACTATTCTTCTTCGTTCTTCGGGTGTAACCTCCGCTAGTCTTGTGACTGCATGTTGAGGTACGATATTGAATCCTGTGACTTCTATTCCTGCGGATGAGAGAATATCGGTGACCTGTTTTCTAGGAATCCTACGACCGTTAACTCTGTAGACTCCTTCTCCACCTCGGACGAACTCTCTTGATACGGTTACATGGTCGGAATCGATGGGGATCCTTCTATCGGCGTTGTCGAATTGGATCGCAGCGTAGGCAGAGCGCGTGTGCATCTCGCCCGTCTTGGAAATCAGATCTGCGAGAGATCCTCCCCGCATCTCTTTTGCGCTCAGTTCTCCGAGGGTGAACTTGACACTGTCCATTATGTTGCTTTTTCCAGAACCGTTGGCCCCAGTGATGATGGTGAGACCTCTATCTAGCGATATTGAGACTTTCTTCCCGAAAGTCTTGAAGCCTCTAAGGTCAATTCTTTTGATGTAGACCAATACCTAGGGGCCCACCGACCATCTAGATCCGTATGCGCCTACGTGAGGTGAATAGGAATTTAGCAGTTCCTGTCAAAAACATGTAGCACGAAACCGTCGTAGGATTGAAATCCCTGCTTATCTCATCGACAAGATGGATTGCCATTTGGGTCTACGTTCCAAACCTTCGCTTTCTCTGCTGATAAGTTCTGATCGCTCGAAGCAGATCGATCTTTCTGAAGTCCGGCCAGTATACATCCAGAAAACACAGTTCACTGTAGGCAGCCTGCCATAGAAGAAAGCCACTGAGCCGCTCCTCTCCGGAGGTTCTCACTATCAGATCAGGATAAGGGTTTGGAAGATGTGCCGTGTACAGATAGCTTCTGAAGAGTTCTTCGTCGATATCAGCTGAGTCAACCTTGCCCTCTTCTATGTCTCTTGCAATCTTCTTTGTGGCATCAATTATCTCTGCTCTTCCTCCGTACGCGATCGCGAGATTCAGATAATGATCGTTGTAGGTGCATGTGGCTTTTTCAATTCCTTCAATGGTATCACGCATGCTCTTAGGCAATACATCTAGGCGTCCCAAGGCCTTGACACACACATGGCTTTCGTGTATAGTCGGATTTGCCTCCAAGAGTTTCAGTTGATTTTCGATTACTCTCAGGATTTGATCGACCTCGCTCTGTTTTCTGCGAAGATTCTCCGTTGAAAATGCGTAAACGGTGATCGTCTTGATGTTCATGTCGAGTGCCCAGTTGAGAAATTCTTCGCTTGTCTTTGCACCTTTTTCGTGACCTAGAATGTAGGGTAAGGCTCGTCCAGTGGCCCATCTTCTGTTTCCGTCAAGAATTACCGCTATGTGCTCGGGTACGCGATCAGATCTTACTTGTCTGCTCAACCATTCCTCGTATAGCTTGTAAACACCTACAGATTTGAGAAAACCTGTTAGCAAATCGTTTACCTACAGCTTGGCATGTTCCAAGGCCATCGAACATTGACACTCTCGTTCGTTTGGAATCGTACTTATCAGATCTTCGATTACTTCTCGCAATACTGGAAGAGTCTTTTTGGCCGTTGCCATGACTTCTTCAAGCGTCAACCTGTTCTGCATTCCAGCAGCCATGTTTGATGCGAAGCATATTGTGGCGTAGCACATCTCAAGTTCCCTTGCAAGAAAGACTTCGGGAGATCCGGTCATGCCCACAATGTCACATCCCATATTTCTCATCATCCTGATCTCCGCGGGGGTCTCGAATCTTGGACCTTCAGTTGCGGCTAGAACACTCCCCTTCCAATACCTGTGTCCAGTCTTTTTTGCAGAAGAGCAAAGCAATTCCGAAACTTGCGGGCAGTAGGGACTAGTCACATCTATGTGTACTACAGGAGCCTCATCGTGAAATGTCGTTATCCTCGATCGAGTGAAGTCGATTATGTCTGATGGAATTACCAGATCGCCCGGTTTGTACTCATCATTTATTGCCCCTACAGCGTTAGTGGATATTACACGTTCAACCCCGATCTTCTTGAGGCTCCACATATCTGCCCTATAATTGATCTTATGTGGAGGAACCTCATGCTTCGACCCATGTCTCGGTAAGAAAACGACATTGCAATTGGCCATGATCCCCCTAGTAATAGATGGTGAAAAACCGTAGGGAGTTCTTATTCTGAAGGATTCAGTCTTCTTTATCAGATTTTCAAGGCCTGTGCCGCCAATGAGCGCTATCCTCGTCTTAGTCAATCTTCCCTGTCCCAGTTATCTAAGGGATCGCTATCTTGAAGTATCGAGTCTCATATGACGCCTTTGTCGACGAGTAGTTTGAACTCATCAAACGTCAATTTCTTTCCCTTCTTGAGTTTGTTCTCTGCAAGATCTTCAACTTTCTTCTGGACTTCTGCCTCCCTATTTACCTGTTCAGCCTCGTAGTAGCCCTTGATTTGATTCTCTAAGTCTCTTATCATCATTATCTTGGCCATGTACTCGAAGTGCACAGTTTCGCCTTTTGTTCTGGTACTCAGATATGAGTGATGAGCCTCGTCTGCTTTCTTTTTCAATTCTGTAGCTGAGCCTACAACATCCATCATATTCTTGTGATATTCTTCGCTGTTCACTGCGAGTTCGGAAAGTCGTCTGTGAATAGCGTTTGCTTGGAGTTCAATTGACTTTGTTTCATCTCTGATCTTGTTGATCTTCTTCGCTATCTCCTTCTTCTTCTTCAAAATGTTTAGCTGGCCTTCAAGCTGTTTCATTTGGAAGATCAGCTTGTTCTCTTCTCGCTGAGACAATGGCGTTGTCTGTATCCGCCACTCAAGCCTCTCCATTTCTTTTACTGTTGATTCATAACTTCCAGGAGTCAGCGAGTCAAGTGCATGCAGCTTTTCCGTCAGGATCTTGATTTCGGCCCTGCTCTTAGAAACAACCTCTCTGGCCTCATCGCGCTTCGCCTTCAGTTCTCGAACTTGCGCATTCAGCTCATCTCGTTTGCTCTTTAGGATCTGAACTTGCTCCTTCAGTTTCCTGAATTTGTCGTTGAACTCGTCTCGGGTTTCCGCAAGTTTCCTAGCTTCTTTGCTTAGCTCGCTCCTTTGGTTGCGAAAACCACCAAGCTGCTCGTCGAGCTGTCTGATCCTTTCGTTGATTTGTTCAAGCTGCGTTTCTTTCACTTGGCCGCCACCGTAATATGACAGCTCTAGGTTCAAGAGTTTCCACAGATAAGCTTTCTGCCTACCGCAGATGGGTCATGAAGATAAGCGTATGGTCAACCCTGAGTTGGACCTGCCTTGTGAACCCTTGATTAAGGAAAGATTAGGCCTCGCAACCTTGCGGTGAACTAACAAACGCGGGTACGGCGAGTACACTGCAGGGTAGACATTAGCCGAATACAAAATGTAGAAAGCGATTCAAGAAAGTACGGGTCTGGGAACCTAGTTCGTTCTCTTCGCATTGATAACCCTTACAGAACCATCAGATAACATGTGAAACTCCACTAGGTCTCCAGGGCGTAGTGCTAGTAGGTCGCATAACCTTCTGCCTAAACCTCCAATATCCAAATTTATGGTATGCATCGGTGGTCACTCCTAGCTATCTTCTTCTACAGGTTTGACTCGATTCCTCCGCATCTTCGACAATACCTTCCGTCACTCACGTCGTATTCGTCTTCGATTTCATCGATGACTAGTGTTCCTTGGAAGTTGTGTCCAACTAGCCTACAAACAAAGTTCATTCCAACTCGCCTCCTGTTTGCGTTCAGATACTCGCATGAAATATATTAACGTTCCGTTCTTGGTACACGTGTGTTCACATACTTTCTGATCCTCATGATCACTGCAGGCGGGTCATGACATCCAATGAAAGGATTCTTATCCGCGTGGCAATACTAGTTATGGGTGTAATTGGTTTCGTGAGGTGAAAAGTGTGGGTAAACCGAAACAGGTGAAAAAGCCGAAGAAGAAGAAGTAGGGTAATCCTGGGAGATGCACTTGAAAACCGTTTTTTTGGTTGTGGCTTTTTTTGTGCTGCCATCTTTTTGCGTGGGCTGGAATGAACAGGACTTGCTTCCAGTCTCCAAACGACTGGTCGAAGCTCAGAAAACAGAAAATGTAGCAAAATTGGGAAAGGCTCAACATTCACAGTTAATATGCCGCTTGAGAGGGAGGCATCGTAGGATTGGAGAAGAAACGTATACTAGTCGTTGACGATGACAAATCGCAAGTGAAGACTCTAACTGAAATTCTTCGACTGGAAGGCTTCGACGTTGATAGTGCGGAGACTGGTCGTGAAGCCATAGAGAAATACAAAGCTCAATTGTATGATCTAGTGCTACTTGATATTAGACTTCCAGATATGAAAGGTACAGAAGTTTTGAAGATAATCGACGGCCAACCGACCAAGACCGTCAGAATCATCATTACGGGATATCCCACGACGGAAAACACGGATGAAGCTATGGATATGAAGGCTGACGCGTACTTGGTAAAACCTGTAGACCCCAAAAAACTCATCAAAACGATGCATGAAAAACTGAATAATCAGCAATGATCTGACAAAGTAAGTCAATAGAAATCCGCGTTTGAAAACATGAAACTTGCAGCTGTGCTTTTCAATCGACAAACTGCAGGCGAATGTAAGGTCTCTTGCGCACTTCACCCTATGTCCCTAGGAAGCGCTTTTGATTCGTTCGCATCGGCAAGCCATAAAAGCTGAACTGCCACGAGAATATGTACCAAGCAGACATCTCTGCTTGAGCAGAATTGAGCCAACTCGTCTTTGATCCTACGAGCGTAGAGGTAGATAGGCTGAATATGATAGTCAAGCGCCTGCGATTAGATCAGTTGCCTAGCTCCACTTTCTACCCATGGTGCAAGCTCAAAGAGCCAGAGGAAGATTTCTTTTTGGTCCTCCATCTTCCGGCAGAGTATCGTTTCTCATGCCAAGACGTGGAGAGCTCATTCATACTGAACTCTGTCAAAGAAGGAAGAAACAGTCAATAGATGTGACGCTGTTTCCAGCAGAAATACTGCCTGTCGACGAGGGGTCTATTACGGGACGCCTACATCATTATTTCTCGCTCTTTTCCTTCCCTAGGATGATCCTTGCATCTACCACGCTGGCACCTTTCGGGTATACCATTGTGGGGTTCAGATCTATCTCAGAGATCTCTGGGAATTCCATCGCGAGATTCGATACATTCAGCAGTGTTTGCGCTATGGCTTCCTCATCTGCTGGCGGCTGGTTCCGGTAGCCTTTGAGAATTGGATAGGCCTTTATCTCATGAATCATTTGCATAGCGTCAGCTCTTGTTATCGGGGCGACCCTGAAGGTTACATCCTTCATTATTTCCACAAAGATTCCGCCAAGACCGAACATGACCGTTTGTCCAAATTGCGGATCTTTGATGCCACCGATAATCACCTCAGTCGCTTGTGGTGCCATCTTCTGAACTAGCATGCCTACGATCCTAGCATCAACTTTGTAACGTTTTGCATTGTCCATTATTCGGCTGAAGCCGGTTCGTATATTTTCCGAGTCTTGAAGGCCAACGAGGACACCTCCGGCTTCTGTCTTGTGAACTATGTCGGGCGAAATGATCTTCAGAACTATGGGGTATCCCAATCTGTTCGCATGTTCCACCGCTTCATCAGCGGTTTTCGCCAAGGCAAATCCTGGAACTGGAATCCCGAATTGGATACATACATTCTTCGCCTCGTGTTCGAGCAAATTGAATCTGGATTCCGCTATCGCACCTTTGATTATCTGCTCGACCTCTTCATGCCGCATGATTAGGCCTCGATGAACTCTAGCGAGCAACATCCATTTCAAGCTTTTTCGCGATTCTATCCCAGAATGAAACCCGTAAGAGGTCGACGCATGTAAGTAGCTACGGAAGGGGTTCTTCGCCACCGGCGAATATCCTCGTCAGAGCCGCGTATAATTCAATCAACCCAGTGAATGTCTTTGCTGAGATTGGAATCGGCTCTGAGATTAATCCGACATGTGATATTGCCCTTGCAAGATCTCGATTGATAAGAGACTCTGTTTTGCCGAGTTGAGTTTCGAGGGACTGTTCGAGCGCCTCGAAATCCTCCGCCCAAGAGACCATCTGATCCAGTTCCTGCTCTGACAACAAATCAGATTTGGTGATGGCGTATACTTGTGGAAGAAGAAGTCTATTGTACACGGCAGCCGATAGGAACATATTGGAAACATAGTTTGCCGGGTTCTTTGAAAACGCTCCGTCAAAAACGTAGACGACAGCCTTTCCTTCTCCTGAGATAGCTTCCGAAATGTATGGGCCGCTTTGTCTGAAAGCGAATAGTTCTATCTGGCCTGGAGTATCAACGAGAACTATGTCGGCAGCTTCGTCCTCGATGTTCTGCTTGATCTCTTCCATATGATCCGCGATCAGATCAGCGGCCATGATGAGGGCGCCGTTCGGACCAAGCTCGTACTCTTGCATGAGTCGATTAGTATCTACGAACATCCTGCAGTCCACCGTTGGATTGTAGGGCAGGTTGACGACGCCAGGATCCAAATTGACTGAGATGGCATTGAGTTTTTTCATTCTCAGCCAGTCTTGGAGAGTACTGACGAGGTAGGATTTGCCAGACCCAGCCATGCCAATAACAAATATCACATCCACTATTACATCCCAACCTTTCACAGGATCATTCTTAGCTAGGAAATGAACTTCTTGAATTTGCTCTAATCGAGATTTAAGGTTACAAATCCTGGAAGAGAGAAGAGCTCGATCTAGGGTGGCAAATCGACCTCCAGAGCGCCTTATAGACCAAAGGCCCCGTTCAATACTCTAGGCTGCGATGAGGATCAGGCTAAATAATGATGTATGATTGGGAAACCCGGGTTCTGAGCAGCCATCGTTACAGAGCTCATCTTGAATTCTATGGACCAAAGCAGTATGAGCATTCGAAGACAACTGTGACGACCATCGTGATCCCGACCACGAGCAATGCATAATCTGTAGAACGCCTTGTCTTCTGTATTGAACAGGGGAAATGCCTTTCCCTGTGCAGACCACTGTAAACCACCTAGAATGACAAGAACGTCTAATGCGGGCGACGCCAAGGAGATCATGACAACGGCTGCCTTGTCAACCCACATGCAGAGACATCCCATTCTTGCACAATTCTTAAGAACGTCAAGGGCGCATCTTACCTTGAGGTATACAACTTGGCTAAGAACAAGGGAAAGAAATACTCCTGTGAAAAATGTGGAGCTGTAGTAGTGTACGACGCGGATTGCAATTGTACTGTATGCGATCTCGTATGCTGCGGCGTTCCAATGAAGGCCAAGAAGTAAAAAACACTCGTCCAATCCCTCCACATGCATCTTTTTTTGAAATCTCAATCGCCCAGCATCTTCGAAACGTCTCGGGTGCACACCCGAAGAAAGAGAGATTGATTGCTACTTCTTTCGGTGCCGCATGTGCTTCTTGCTTCTAGCCAGCAATCTGATGAGCATGGCTGCTTGCGTTTAGAAGTTCTTCCTTTGTTTTTTGTTCGTTAGATGAGGTAGATGAGAAGTGAAGCTCGAGTCTGGACCCTCTCAACCCTTTTCCACCTTTAGGATGAGACTTGATGAAGACAGATGAATATTGCTTCATGACTTTGTCTATGATAGGTGAGAGCTCAGATTCAACTATTCCTCGTGTCAAAATGCTTTCTTCGAAAAATGAAGCTCTGCGTGTCTTTGCCCGTATCAGTGGCA
This sequence comes from Candidatus Bathyarchaeota archaeon, assembly GCA_963760485.1. Lineage (GTDB taxonomy): Archaea > Thermoproteota > Bathyarchaeia > 40CM-2-53-6 > CAVXDP01 > CAVXDP01. The sequence goes on from CAVXDP010000002.1 coordinate 78,966, forward strand.
CTATGCTATCATTGAATATTGCTTTGAGTTCCTTTGGAACTCCGGGCAGAGAAATTATTGTTACCTGTCGATACTTGATTAATGCTCCTGGAGCACTTCCAACCGGATTCTCGATTGGTTCAGATCCGATTGGCAGGCAAGCCATTTTGAGCCTTGGTTTGTTCAAATGAATTCTCATTCTTGGAGCGAGTTTCCGATAGTGCCTTTTCATCAGTCGAATGGCAGTTCGATTGAGCTTAACTCTGCGGCCAACTGCTCTAGCGACTCCTCGCAGAGTCATATCATCATGGGTTGGGCCAAGTCCTCCAGAGGTGATAACTAGGTTAGGTCTCCTCTTCAGCGCATCTCGAATCGAAGACGAAATCTCATCCAGGTTGTCTGGCACCGTGGTCTCTCGAGAGACTCTGCCACCCAGCCTTACTATTCGGTCTGCAAGCCATTGTGCATTTGTGTTAGGTATCTTGCCAATCAGGAGCTCGTTGCCTACACATACAAGTTCAACCGTGTAGATTGGAGGCGAACTCATGGATTTCTGAGATCCTACTTCTTGGACAGCCACCATTTGAGGTACTCATTCTGTTTCCTCTTCTTCTCGTTGTCATCGGTGGCCTTTGAGTCAAGCATTTTCTCCTTTGCTTCAACAATCTGTTGGAAGGTGAAAGTCAACCCGCAACTCTTGCAACTATATTGCTTGAGTGACATGTCATATGAGAGTTCTCCACCACATTCTGTACAGTAATACGGCATGGTTACACATTCCTCTAGGCTCCTTCTATGTTCGAGATTCCATTATTCAATGTTTACGTAGAGAAGATAAGTCAAGTTCTATGCTCTACGCTAGCGTTGCTGCCGAAAATCGACGAACGGTCGCAGGTTATCTAAGCGAGTTTTTCTCCACACTCAGTACAGTAATCTGCTTGCTCAGCGAGCTCGGTTCTACATCTTGGGCATGCTCTGACCAAACTTGATGTGGACATTGGTTGTGGTGTTGGCTTGACAGTTACCTCTCCGAGACCAGAGGTCTTTTTCCTGTAGAGTCTTCTAACGAACGGTCTAACGTGAGGCGTTATCGCCGACCGTTTCCACACAGCTGCCCCGAATACAGCAAGCCCTGTGAAGACGGATGTCGTAGCGTATGTCCATAGATAGTCATCTTTCCATGTAGCAGTAGCCATCTTCGGTCCGTTCATGAGCATAGTGGATGTTGAAGAAGTTGTACTCACGTCTCCAGTCCAAGATGAGAAGACGTGTTTTGCTCCCAAGTATCCCCAGATTTCGACTGGGACGTTTGTTGGAGTCACTGAAAAGCTGGCCGTTGATCCAGCATTATACCATCCCTCGCCAGTTGTCTTGCCGTAGGGTGAAATCACCCGTAGATAGTATTGAGCATTCCAATTCGCGGTTATGGTCTTTGGAGAATTCATGGAGATAGTTACGCTCAAGGATGTTGAGGTCACATCTCCACCCCATCCCTTGAAGCTTAGGCGTGACTTGTTTGCAACCTCGTTGGCAACCGACGTTGCACCCACATTAACCGATGAATCCTCGTCGAACCAGTTGCTGGCGTGATCAATCGTTCCTCCGTTTGCATTGATTGTTAGATAGTACTGAGTCTTCCAGTTGGCCGTGAGAGTGTGTGGGCCATCCATCACAATCGTAATAGTTGCCGATGTTGAAGTCATGTCCCCCGTCCAACTGGTGAAAACATACCTTGTGCCAACACCACCATCAGAAGGTGTCGTTACAGAAGCGGTTGCTGATGACCCAGTATCGTACCAGTTGTCGCCGACCGGACTGCCGTAGGTTGAAGTTACAGTAAGTTGGTACTGCGTAATCCAATTAGCAGTTATGCTCTTTGGGTTATCTATAAGCACAGAGTTTGAGTTCTGATGTGCATCCGCTGAGAATGCGGCTCCGGACCATGAGTCGAATCTATACTGTGTCCCTTTTGCTCCCGACGCTATAGCCTTCGCTGAAATGTGAGCCCAAGTTCCGGCAACATACCATCCATCGCCCGTTACTGGGCCATGCTCTGACTGAATTTGAAGATAGAATAGTGTCATGAAGTAGAAGGTGTGAGACCCCGCCCCTGAGACAGACCATGAGTTGTCTGGGCAATAGAACGCGACCCAGTTGTAACCAGAGTACCATGATGAATAACCGGAATAGTAGGGGTATCCATCTGGAGCGTAGCTGGTCACAGTGATGGAATGCGAGGTGGCATCGCTGACCATCGCTGACCAAGTTTGGCCACCGTAGATTGTCGTGTTGTAGTTTCCGTCAACCCATACTTCAACGGAGTAGAATGAAGGAAGGCCGTTTGTAGTTATCGAAACAGTGTAGGATCCAGGATCCGCACGGGCCTGATTGAAACCGAGAACTCCTAATGAGACCGCTAGAAACAGAAGAACAATGGAAGTTGCAAGAAGCATCTTGCTAAACGATGACTGTCTCATTCCGAACCACTTTCCACGTATATGCTTTCTTTGTCCACTATTTAACGATGAAACTCTACCGTTCGAGCTACAAACGTTGAAATAGGTTGCTACATAGGAGAAGGATCGTTGCTGGGCTACGATTGAAAAAAACCGCGTTGATTTTCATCGTTTTGACAATCTTCTTGCTGGTGCCGAACTTTGGCAGCTATGGATCACCAACAGAAGGAACTTGGACTAGTTTCACTTCCAGAAGAGTAGTCCCTTTAACAATAAAAGTTGTTTTTGTCGGCTTGAATTCGGATGTACTTGAAACGAAATATATGATGTGGAAGGAAAACCTTCCGGATAAACAGACTAACTTGATACTCGTGGGCGACAACAATACTGGAGTCTTCTTCGACATCAAATATGACTTCGTTTTCGCAACGCCCGAGTTCAAGAACCAATTTGTATCCTACCTAAAGGAGATCGGACGTGAAGGACCTAGTTACAATCCCTGGTGGGGAATGTACACCTACAACCTCTTTTTTGATGCTCAGAAAGTTGAAGGATGGCTTTACGACAACAACGCGGACTACGGTGGTCTGCCTGAGAACGGATATACCTTCATCATATCCAACCTGACTGAAGTTCAATCAGCTACATATGAGCAGATGAATGAGCCCAAGGTTTCTGCTCCAACCCCACACTACTACAGTATTAACTTCCAAGATTGGGATAGAGACTACAGGCCGAGGTACAGGGAGTTCGCTGTTGCATGGGGCGGCAGTCACCGGCTATGGTACCTTGATCTCAGCGCTGGACCAGAGTATTGGACGTGGGTGAGCCAGTCAGATGTTCCATATGTACCACTTCAGGTGGCGCTTAAGGTTTTCAACGTGAACCCCTATACGCAAGTTGGAAAACGATGGCTGTCACAGTACATGTCCGATTACATAGGGGAAGCTGTTAGAAACTTCGCGATTCCCCAATTCGTATATAGCCCACGTTACAGTGGTCGCTACAGAATCGTCGTATATATCCTAGATAATAGGACTGACGACGAGAGGAAGGAAGTCAACATAAGGTCTACGGTGAACGGCGAATGGATTACAGAAGCATTCGAACAACTCTTTCCATACTCAAGGGTTGAAACTTCTGTAAAGATCAAGAGTGTTTCAGACTATCCTGAGCTTCAGGATCAGATATTGAAGTATACCTACTCATCCGTTAATTCAAGTGGGGCTCCATATGTCGACTTGAGGTCTACGTACAGCTATCTTCAATCGCATCTGAGAACGTTCGTACCTGATTATCGACGTGATGAAACGGAATTCACAATTCCAATCTTCGCATTCGCATTCTCTGGAAACTATCATTTCGGTTACAGTTACAAATGGTCTGTCATGGATGATCCAACACTCAACAAAGATCTTTACGGAATTTCGCTTGGAGACCTCACAATTATCGGCTATGCTCATTCCGATTTTCAGTTAGGCAACGATGTTGACCCACCACAGCTGAATAAGGGAATTGGATTTACGCAAGTCATAATTCATGAGGCTGGACACATGATTGGTCTAATGCATCCGCACCAGTATGGTTCGTTGGGGGACTATGTTTCTTCTGCAATGAGTTACTACACATGGGAGTACAACTTCAGTCAATTCGACATGGACGCAGTGCAAAGAGCTCAAGCAGATCAATTCATGATGGAAGCGTCATCTAACATGATGACTGTCAAAGCTACCCTGAATGACAAATCGACTTCGTTTGGGCTAGGGGATAAAATCACCTCAGTCGCAGATCTTCTGAAGAACGCTGAACAGTCATATTCAGCAATGAAATACGTCACAGCCATGGAGTACGCAAAGAGTGCAGCATTGATATCTCGTGAAGCTTTGTCCGACGCTAAGAACCAAGTTCCACTGGCACCAATCTACACAATACTGGGGATCGTAGTGGGAATCATTGTAGGTTACGTAGGAATCCCCTACTTCAAGAAAAGAAGATCTCAAACCGAGAGCGCAGAAACAGCCACCTAAGAACCTAATGCGGTCATCCTGCACTGATTCCTTTCGAGAGCTTGCTTGCCAGCATCTCTGGATCAGTTATGGGTTCGAGACAGACTCCTCCAACGCATATGTAGGCTGTTGGTGACTGTTCCATTGAGTAACTTTGGGCTTCTATCTTATCTTCATCATCATGCGGATCTAAGACCCGAATCGATTGTCTCGCAAGGCATAATTTCAGAGCTTCATCACGTAGGGCCGTGGTTGCGGAATTTGTTTTTTCTCCGACAACTGTTATCTTGGTCTGTGGAACGGCAAGCCTGTAGGCTGCATGTGCATAGCTAGATGCCATTATACCGTATACCCTGTAGGTTTTCTCAAATACGCCGAGCGTTTCCTCTGCTTTCTCTATGTATAGCTCATTTTCAGTTAGGTCGTATAGTTCCAGGAGAAGTTCCGCTGCATTACTGTTTTCCTCGATAATTTTCTGCCTCACTTTTAGAGCTCCCAATGAAGCAGGATCTTGAAGAGTGTCGAAGAACCCTCCCTCGTTGGAGTCGTAGAAACGTTCTATGAGAAGTTTAGTCAAATCCTCAGCTTTGTTCAGGTAAGAATTCTCTGACAAATACATGTATGCTTTGAGTAGAGACTGGGCTGTCAAAACTTGATCCAATAGAAGGCATGGAGGTTTAGGTCCGTCATTGGTGTACGTGTGGTACATGATTCCATCTTTGTCACGGCATTGCTCGTAGAGGAAGTTCAGGGTTCTGACTGAGAATTCTCGCAGATCAGGTCTCCCAAGTACTGCAGATGCGAGGAAATATGTGGATGCCATCAGGGCATTTTGTCCAACATAGATGTTGGGGTCTACTCTCGGGGGATCACTTTTTTCCAGTTGAGATAGATTCGATTGGTAGTATTCCTCGTCGGCGTCTTGACTTCCGTAGAATCCGCCCCTCTTCTTGTTACTTAGTGTGGATTCTACGTAGCCAACGATCTGATCTGTGACGTTCTTGTACTCTGGTATTCCAAGAATTCGATATGCATTGAGATAAGTCGTGGCAAGTTTCGCATTGTCTTCAAGAATTTTTTCGTAGTGAGGCTTGCTCCAGTCTCGTCTAGTTGCATAACGGAAGAATCCGCCCCTCTTCTTGTCATACATGCCACCTGACGCCATGCTGTTCAACGTCTTGACGATAAGTATCTGGAGTCCACGATCCTTGGCAACGTTGTACTGTTGAAGAACAAGATCAAGAGCGTCGGTATTGGGGAACTTGGGTTGGTCACCGAATCCTCCATAGGTGTTGTCGAAGGTTCCCAAGACCGTGCTCATGACTTCACTCACGATAACTTCTGATGATTCAGTTTCAAGCTTCGCCAAAGTCTTTGGGGCAGGTTCTTGCCCATGCTTCTTGACGACGCTTCTTGTCTTTGCTCCTCTAATGGGGCGATTGTATTGATCGCTCACTTGTCGGAGAAGAATCTTCATCTGTTTTGGAGGCACATATGTAGCTCCAGTTATTACTTCGCCATCAGATGTTAGGAACGCTGTTGTAGGCCATCCACCCACGTTGTACCTCCTGTTTATGTCAGGTCGCTGGTCAGTGTCGACTCTCATCGGAACAAAATTTGAGTTCACGAGTCTGACAACCTCTTTGTCCGAGTAAGTGGTCTCATCCATAACGTGGCACCAGTAACACCACACCGCGCTTATGTCCATCAAAATAGGTTTCTTCAACTGCTTTGCTTTTCGAAAGGCCTCCCCACTCCATTCGTGCCAAACAATCTTAGTCTCAGTCGTTTCAGAGTCCTCCAAGAATCATGCAAGTATCAAAGTTACTCAGATGAATTTAACTTACTCAATCTCTTAGTTCTTCGATTTGAAGAAGAGCCACTGTTTCTCTCGGAGCTTGACGAGTTTGTAGTTTCCCTTAAGTATTTTTCCGTCGAAGTCAAGTTCCAAAACTCGATCTTCACGTTTTTTCAGGTTGTAGACACCCTTATCCCATATCTCAACAGTTCCTGCGCCATACTCACCTTCAGGAATTCTCCCCTCGAATGTTATGTAGTCGACTGGGTGATCTTCAACTTCTATTGCAAGCCTACGTAAGTTAGGAATCGCAGGAGGCTCCTTTGGAACAGCCCAGCTTTTGAGTACCCCGCCCATCTCTAAACGGAGGTCATAATGGAGATGGGATGCTTGATGTTTCTGAACAACAAACCTGTTTCTCCAAGAGTCTTTCACTACACCCCGGGGTTCCAACGTTGCTGAAAAGTTCCTTTTCATCCAATACTCCTGAAGTGACATTATGCGCTACACTCTAAGAGTCACATCATCGACGTTTGAAAAATAGAGCAAAACTACTATTTCACAGCGTCGAAACCTACTAGAATTGTGCCGAAGACGCTTTCCTGAGACTTGAAACTGAACCAATCCTTTATCATTTGATCACTCTCAACACATGGTTCGCCCATCACAAGATTCTCAAAAGCAGATGCATCCTTCGGTATTTCGTTACTTGGCGTGTGAACTATCACCAGCCGATGATATTCAGCTCTATCCTTTGGTAATTTCCTCATGAACATGACGAAGTTCTCCCATAGAAAGATGTTCTTCTTGTCTTTCTTTAGCTCTTCAATTCTCTCCTTTTCGTAGAGTTCTTCTCCAACAAGTTCCTCTCCATACATCATTCTCATTCGTGGAAAGGGTATCGCCTTGAACTGATTACCTTTGATAATTATTGCCAATGTATGTTTTCTTGAGATGGCGTCCCTAGCACCCTTATTGTGAGTTCTGCACATTCCCATGAACTTCTTCTCTTCGCCTCTATTCTCAGATTCTAGGAGAGATTTCTTTTCTGCATCAGTCAGAATCCTGACCTGCACTACACCCTCCTGTTTCTGAAAGAATCCCAGAGTTTTCTCCATGTCCTCTGTCACACGAATCCCTGACAACTAGACTACTGGGGCTTTGAAAACGTTTTTGGCCGAATGAGGCAAGTCCCTTCTTTTTCTACTTGGCCAGGTATGCCAGCACGAAACCTATTGTATCGTTGAGGGAATGCGCCACTGACACGGGAACCAAACTTCTTCGCTTCGCATAGGCAATTCCATAGATGAGCCCCAGAAGCGCCGACGGAATCGTTCGGAACCATAGAAGTGGGCTGAAATGCGCCAGCCCAAAAAGGATAGCTCCCGCCATGATGCCCGCGAATGGGCCCTTCCAAGCTGTAAATGTTTCCTGAACGAACCCTCTGAAGAATAGTTCTTCGCATGGTCCTACAAGAATCCATGTGATCAATACAAAGTACAGGAGATCCGGAGAAGATGTTGCCGTAAGCATTTTTGCGAACCACTCGGGAACCTCGAATGGAATCAACCTTTGGAGCGAGCGTAGCTACGATTACCGCTACAAGCCATCCACCTGCTCCCAATAGGAGACCAATGACTATGTTTCGAGCAAATCTGGTGGTGGTTATTCCGAGTTCGACTAGTCTTCGTTTGAAGATCTTGGTGAAGAAGAACACCGCCAACGACCCCAAGAGGAGTTCATTAACGATTAGAACAGTTTTGGTTGTGGCGATGGAAGCATCTTCTAGGGTGGAACCCATCAAGTGAGCGTAGTAGACAATTACGAGGCTGTCTATCAGCGAGATCAAAGCTATTGACAAAACGAATACTGCTACAACAATGAGAACGTTGCGGGATTCCTTTTTCATCGCTAATCTTCTATCTAGGCAAGATGAATATGAGAGATATGAAGCCGCTCTCCCTTTCTCTCTCGCCCGCCACTCTGCCACGCCACCCTCTCTCAAGCTGAGATCTCACACACAGAATTAGCCGTGCCGTAATGCTCCGAATTCTAGCGGCCGCACCAGCTATGGCACACACTACTGTGGCCTAACGCTACGATCTCGCTCGCCCGAAAACCATATTTTCATGCACAATCTTGTTTCTAGCTCTTCGAAATCTCTCCGAGGGATTTCGTAAACTTCGCAGGCTATGAGCGCCATACATGCCTATTGGCTACGTAAAACGTTTTTCCAAGATTCATGCTGCGACAACCCCTATTCTATTTCAAAGAATTTCCAATTTCAACCAGTTTTTTCATTGTCTCAAGATTTCTGGTTGTAGCCTTCACCTTGAGAACCTTCTCGATGAAGTTGTTGCTGTACATGGATCTTCCATAACCTTTCCTGCATAGCAAGTATACCGTCTTTTCTTTAACTGCTAAATCATCAACCTCGTTATCGAACTTCTTCAACATACTTACCGTTTCTTTCGCAGGTTTCTGAAAAAGCAGCGTAAAGTAGATCTTTTCACCTTTGCCGAGATCAGTTTCGCTGAAAGGATTTGTCATGATCGTTTCTGAGAGTTCATCTAGGGATTTGACAATAACACCGACATCGTAAGAATATCTGTCCCTTATTCCTTTTTCAACTGACTTGGCGATCTTAGATGAATCCTTTTCGAAGCTACGAAATACGACATTACCACTCTGGATGTAGGTTGTGACGTTATGGAAACCAAGCTTACCGAAAAGCTCTTTCAAGCTAGCCATAACTATTTTCTTCTGGCCGCCGACGTTGATGCCCCGTAATAACGCAATGAAAATGGCCATGCTACCACCTCTTTCTATTCCATACCCCGTTCATCACCATTCATATACACAGAATATTACTTTGACCCAAATCACCGGTCGAATTCTAAGCGGCCGCACTAAGGGGTACACACACTTGCTGCGACCTAATTCTACCAAAAAGCTATTCTATCATACTAGGGAGAACACTGCGTCATTCGTGATAGTGGTCTGATATGGATAGCGCGATTGTCGTACATCTCACAATTGACATACTCTTTTTGGTCGCTTCGGTTGTGCTGACTGCAAGTGTAATTTGGATTCGTACGTTCTTCAGGGGCTCAGTATCTCAGAGGGGCTGGCGTGTTATCTTGGTTGGGGTAATATTCTTGTTAGTAGGTGGAATTAGCGACATATTTCTGATGATTGTAATGCAAGAGATGAGTTTCTGGATGGCGACGATTCAGGAGGTTTTTCTCAGCATATTCCTCATGTTTCTAGCTTATGGGTTGTACTCGATGGCCAGAGCGTGGAAGAACCTTGTTGAAGCGGTATAGAGTTATTACCACGGACCTAACAGTCCGAAATTGGGCGGCCACACCAAGGGATACACAAGAAATGATTGTGCATCTGACTACTGAGGCTTCTTTCGATAGATGGTCAATCCATGCGATTCCAGCAACTTCGTGACATTCGTTCTCGATAGCACAAGCAGCAGCCCATATCCAAGAAGAGCAATGGCCACGAAACTTCCTAACAGAACACCGAGCAGCCCCACTCCCAATGGCATTTGAAACAGATAGCTCAGATAACTACCAACAATCGTCGTTATCACTAGAACCTGAACAATCACAGCAACCACCCAGCAACCCCTCATTTTCATCTGTCCAATTTTCCATGGAGCATAAGTTGCAAGAAAGTTAGCTACGCTACCACCAATCACGTCCACAACTCCGAGGCCACCGAAGAAATTCGCTATGAACGCTCCTGCTGAAAATGCCAGGATCGCCGGCCAACCAAGGAGTATAGCAAGTGGCAGCAGAGCGTCAGCTACCCTAACTTGGAATATCTGAAAACTAACGGGAGCAAGCGCGACTACACCTACAGCATATAGAGCAGCGAGTGTTGCCGTAAGAGAGACATAGACCTTACGATTAGTTTTCACTCTTTCTACCTCCCGACTCCGGGGTTTGTTGGGCGCAACGGGTGGGAGGCCCCACTCACGCGCCTTGAAAATGAAGTCACTCAAACTCATAGTTAAGACTTGTTCTAGGGCGAATTACTAGAGAAAATTGGTCGAAAGCTAAGTAGCTAGATTAGCTACACCACACTAAACGTCTCAATAGTCTCGTCTATTGTGGAGGCTGCACTAATCTTGCTTCTTGAAAGGCCGACACGTCCGCTTCCTCTTAAACCGCTTTTCCTGGGAATCATAACACTGCTGATTTTCTGTGCAGAGATAACCTACTCGCTTTATCTATCCGTGATTAGGCCCCTTGCTGGAACAGTACCTACTTACCTGGAGGTCTATCTGTCGCTCTCGCTGGTCCCGGTCAGTCTATCTTTTGCGCTCTTCACGTTAGCGTTGATAGTACCGTCCTCCTGATGTCTCCGTGCCCACTATTTCTAACTCTTACAGGAAGTTGCGTGTATATCTGTTCGTGTGGCCGCCTAGAACCGGACCGTTGATTCTTGATGAATTGTGTGCGTGCACCATTCTAGTCGACGACGACGAGCCGACATTGTATGAGCAACCTCTAAAGCTAATAGGTGCTAGAGTAGTATCCTCGAGCGCTATGGGGATAGATCAGAATTGAAGTTGGAATCACCGAGAAGCCAAAAAAGAGGAAAGGTTCGCGCTGACATGTCGGGTATCTCAGCAAAACTGAAGCTTTTGGTGCATGATTTGAATGAAGTTTGTCATGAACTCAAGAGAATAATCAGTGAGGAAAAACGGTATCTTAGAACTATGCGCAGGGAACAAGTTCTCCTGAAGAAGGAAGGTCTAATGGAGGATTATCGGGAACTGTCAGCCCTAACGAATAGATTAAGAATCTAGAATCAAGGATTACTCTCTTTCCTTCTTGCAGGATATTCGGAAAGGGTGAGAAAATCTCCCGAATACAGAAACGAGGGGAGAAGCTCAGGCGAACCCTCCCTTAGATTCTAATGTGGGTAGCTAGTGAACATTCTTATTTCATTGCCTGTGGCTGGATGGCTTTACGTGGGCGCGGGCATGACAAATCTTGAGATGTGTGTGTATACCTTGGTACGTACACACACAAGACTACCATGGCCACAGGGTCCGGTTCTAGGCGGCCACACTAGGGGATATGGGTAACTAGCCCTCTTGGCCCGTGGGCGTGGCAGTCTGAAAATCGACGTGTAACTCCATCGTGGAATATGGCTGGATGGTCTAAGCTTCCACGTGTAAGCGGGCTTCTGTTCTGTATTTGTTTGTCACGTATACTGTTTCATTTGATGTTTAGTTGAGAGTTTATAGCAGAAGACGCTTAAGCTCATGCTTGGAGTAGAACATGATTACATGATCTGTAGGATTCGTGTGCTTAGCAAGCTTGATTGAACAATATTCCGAAAGGATTTCGTGATAAAAATCCTCTAACTTTCTCCAATTTTCGACTTCATATGTAGTCCTTCCGTCACTTCTACGAACTTCTAAACACCCTTGTTTAACCAAAGTTCTGAAAGTGCATTTTAGAGGATAGCGCCAATAGTCTTTCATCACATCCGATTTGATTCTACCCTTCATAGGATATAATCCATCAGTTTCCAAAAATCGTTTAATCTTGCGTGCAGTAAAAACTGGTATGTGATAGCCTATGATACAACCCAATATTTTTAATTGTTCTCTTTTTTGATACTCCTTGGCTAAACTCATGAATTGTCGAACATCACTAAAACATTCTAAAACTCAAGAGTGTCTTTCTTAAGTGGAAAGGCTAGTATGGCTAATCTCTCTCATCATGTTGGGTCGTGGAGCTGCAATCTTCTAGGATGTCTTCGTAGATGTCGTTCCACTCCTCTTCCGTTGCGAGGTCCGTGATTACGCGGATATCTCGGATGTTGATGTCTCGTTTGATTCGGTGGGGAAGCGTTGGTTCTTTGCCTCCTATTCGGCCTGGTCGTTCTTGACTGGGGAAAGATTTGAAACATAAAGCAGCAAAATCAAGGGGAAGACGACGATGAAAACGTCGTAGAGTGAAATCAAACGCTTGCAGAAGCAAGGTACGGCCTGGGTCGTAATCTAACCCCCACATTAATGGTTCTCCAGCAGATAAGATTATGGAAAAATTGGGAACCTCATTTTCACCTCTATTGCCGTTTCCAGAACGGTTTCAGGGGTTGTAGAATATTCCGTGGCTCCGTCTCTTCCTTAACCCGGTTCATGAACTCCGGGTACATTCTTTCAATAGCCTTTCTCTCATATTTGTCAGGAGGTTGTTCCTCGACTTTCTCGAATATTGTATGCATGTCCTCAATCGACGCGGGATGTTCCACATCGATCTCACGCATGAAGTCATCTTCTAGATGATCGATACGTTGAGCTGCAATTTCTGTTAACGGTGTCTACCTTGTCCTGCATTTGTTGTATCTGGTTCTGTCTTTGAGAGATTTCCTCCCAGAGCTGGGCGATGCGATTTTGCAGCGCCCGTTTCTCTGATGCTATTGTCAGTATCTTGGTTGTGAAGAAAGCTCCTACAATAGCAGAAAATGTAGCGCCTGCCTGAACAAGAGTGTAAAGCCATTCCGGATCGATCAAAACTTTTGTGTTTGTACCATAGCTGGTGCGCACACACACAAAATTACTGTGGCCAAAACCACGGGGCAGATTTTAAGAAGGCCACTCTTAGAGGGCGCCATTCGAAGATCTTCCACAACGGGTTCTCCTCTACAAACTTCTTGAGAGGTTTTTTGACCATTACATACACCTGGGCGAGCCTCGGCCAACAGCACGGATGGTCTCCGACGATTCAATCTATGCTTCAATCGGGTCCAATTGACTTAACCCGTTAGGAGTCAGCGATACACGGAACCGTGTATCCGCGGCCTCGAGCAGCTCAGCGTGATGATCAACGATTATCAGCTGGGGAACTCGTCGAAGGTTCTCAAGGACTGTGACCAACTCTTTTCGTCTATTCTCGTCCAAGTGTGTAGTGGGCTCGTCGAGAATGAGAAAGTCGAGTTGACTTAAGACTTCACTAAGGGCCAGTAGGAAGGCCATGCTTGCAAGAACCTGTTGGCCTCCGCTGAGCCTGCTTGCATGCCTCTTATGTCCTGCGCGTGTAACAATGAACTCGTAGTCCTCTGTTAGTTCGAAGTTTTCTATCTCTGCGCCGCCGTAGAGTCGCTTGAGGTAGTCATTTGAACTTTCAGTGATTCTGGAGACGAAGTTTCGTCTTACGGCTGGCTGGATATCTCTAAGCGAGCTTCTTATCGTCTGGAGCAGCGAAACCCTCTCTTCATCCAGCTTTATTTCTGGTTCGAGCTTCTCAAGCTCTTTCTTCGCAGCTTCTGCTTCTCTTACACGTTTCTCCTGAGGTTTCAGATAGCTCTCGTCATACGACTGCAAGTCCCCGGTTAGATTGGCAATCTCGCCTGTAGCGAGTCTCAATTTCTCTTGTAGCAACGAAGCCTCTTTGACTACTTCTTGATCTGTCAATGTAGGTACAGCTTTGAGTAGCTGTCTTAGGTTGGCTATGAGCGACTTTCTCTGCTTCGAAAGTGGTTTCATCGAGGTAGAAGCTTGCTCAGATCTCTGGCGTTGGGCAGCAACTTGCTCAACCAGAAGGATTGCGCCTTCAACATTCCTAGCTCTCGTCTTGACTTCACTCAGTTTCCTCTCGTTTGTCGAGGCTTCACGGCCTTCGATTTCAAGTCGCTTGGCGAGTTCAACGATTCTTGCGTCAAGGACTTCGATTGATATTCGCTTCTCTTGGATGTGTCCGTTCCACTGTTCTTTTGTTAGTAGGCTTCCACACTTGTCGCATTCTATCTGAGGTTGTTCTCCTTTTCCTTCCAGGTAGTCTTGAACAATCGATATCTGATTTAAGTTGGATTTCCACTCTTCATTTGCACGGGCTATCTCAGATTTCGTAGTTGACACTCGTTCGAGATCTTGTCTCTGTGTATTACTAAGAGTTTTTTCCAGGGCTTGTTCAATAGCAAGCCTCGACCTAAATGATTCAAGGCGGACACTGATCTCCGTGGATGTCTCCTTCTCGACAATGTTGCATTCATCTGATGAAAGCAGTCTACGCATCTGCGATAGCGCCGTTTCTATTTGCGACTTGCAGCTCTCTACTGTTTTCCCGGTGTTTCTCAATTGCTCCTCGGCTTCTTCAAGTGCCTTTAGAATCTTTGAGTTTGGTTCCAGCATGTTTTGAAGCTGGTCATGTTCCGTTTTTGATTCGTCAAGTCTCAACTGTTTCTTCTGTTGTTCATTCTTCAGGATCATAGAGTGTTTCCTTTCATCCTCCAGCCCAGAAGCAATTGTCTCGAGTCTGCTTTTCTCTTGCAGTTTGTTCTGTTTTCGCATCTCTATCTGACGGATGGGTCCTTCTTGTCGTCCCAGTTCTTGATGTGCACTTTCAAGTTGAGATATCTGGAAGAGTCTGTCCAGAGAATTTTTTCTTTCTTGTGTTTCATCGAGTAGGTCGGCGAAGCTCCCCTGCTCAACATGGACCACATGCCGGTAAGTTGATATAATGACGCCAAGTGCTTCCAGGGTCTTCTGAACCGGCGCAGGTTTCTTGACGGTTTCGTTGGTATCCAAGTTTTCCAGTGAGCATTCATGGGTGACTGTGTTTGTTTCACGAGCAAGGGTACGATGAATCCTGTAGTTCTGTCCTGTTCGTGGCTCAAGATAGTCAAGTATGACCTCCGCCGCATTTGCGTCGTCTGCTATTAGTTCAGACAGATTTGCACCCGTAACTTCTCCTGTAAATGCGAAATCAATGGCGAGGAGGAGGTTTGTCTTTCCTGAACCTGTGGCACCTATGATCACGTTTTTTCCATTTCCAAACTCAACTTCTGTGCTATCATGAGTGGCGAAGTTGTGAAGTTCAATTCTTCTAATCATGAGGCTCCCACCCGTCAATGACGCCTAGAGCTTCCTGATGCGTAGTCCTGGTCTTGTGGGCGTACAGTTCGACAAGTTTCGCTGCGATGCCCGCTGTTTCTTCGGCCCGTTTTCCAAGCCTGGTTGCCAGGTACTGCTTGAGAAGCTGTTGAATATCTGATCCTTCCATCGTTTTGAGTTCAGCTTGATTTGTGTTTAGGTTGATCAGCGGGTAATCGAGGAAAAGCATCCTCTCTCTCAATGATTGGATCTCTTGAACGGCAATCTCACTTCTTGAGACAGAAGGGTGCAATGTACCCCTCAGCACAGGTCGAACAATAGCGGAATTTGAAGCGTTCT
Source organism: Candidatus Bathyarchaeota archaeon (assembly GCA_963760485.1). GTDB lineage: Archaea > Thermoproteota > Bathyarchaeia > 40CM-2-53-6 > CAVXDP01 > CAVXDP01. Next base: position 94,413 of record CAVXDP010000002.1, read on the forward strand.
TTCCTATCGCCAGTTTCGTTCCTTCTACTACCTGAGCTGCTGTAGCTTCATGGAATCTTACCTCAACGTTCCATACATCTCTTGTAGATAGAGTCTTGAACTGTGCTTTGATCATCTCGCCAGTAACTTCAACAAGGTAGTATCCATGTTCTGCAAGCTCACGAGATTCTTCTTTCAGCGTCTTTCCATCGTATGTGTAGCTTACTGTAGGAGCATCAGCAAAGCTGGTGTACTCAGTCGAGCCTGGATTGTATATCTGCAGGTCCTTGTGCTCCCATCTTCTATGGTTATGCCCCAATGCAACGTAATCGATGTATTTTCGGGATAATAGTTCACTGATCGTATCTGTCTTGACTGTGGATCCAATCATCTGTGGCATTGAGGAGACTGATCCATGCATGACAAGAATGCTAAAGTCGCCTTGTTGGTTCATGTGCTTCCGTAGTTCCAGTAGCTGTTTTTCCGCGTCTTGTCCATGATCACCTAGACCGTAGACCGAGACGTTCATTCCTTGCTTGGTTTTCAGTTCGAAGCGTGGATTTTGATCCGTATCGATCCTCTTTACTAGGCCTAACCTTGCGTCAAGAAGCTGGAGCACATCTCCTCCTGCCTTGTCAAAATATGACGCAGGCCTATCATGCGAACCGACTGTTACAATGAAAGGGATGCCTGCCTCTTTGAGTCGCGGAAGCTCTTGGAGAAGTCTGTTCAGAGCAGCAGTTGGTGGACGAGGGTGGTTGACAAGGTCTCCAGCATGAATAATGAAATCAACCTGTTCCTCAATCGCTGTGTCAACAATTGTCTTGAATACTTGTCCGTAGACAGGAATCTGAATCTTGTCACGTCTGCCGATCGCAGGCCAGTTAAGTCCTATATGCGTGTCGGCAACGTGAATGAAAGTGAAATCAGGTTTCATATTAGTAGATGCCAGAGTAATCTCCTGCCGGGGGGCTTAAAGTGGTCGGAGCCTGTTCCTCAGACTCCTCGACATTATCCACCATTCTTGGATCGATCGCTATGTCCGATCTCCTTCTGTATTCTAGCAACGTAATGCCGAGTTGATCCGCGGACACATGTACAGTGCAGGTATGAGGTATGGAATCTATCAAGTCAATTGTAGAGTTGAAAGCCTCATGACCCTGAAATGTGGGTAGATTTGTTATGATGATTAGTTTCTCACGTGCACGACTCAAAGCCACATTCAGCCGATTAGGATCTAAAGTAAACCCGACATTTCTATCTGGATTGGCTCTCACAAGGTCCAGTATTACAATGTCTCTTTCCTGTCCTTGGAAACTGTCGACGGTTCCAATATCCGCTTCGCGACCGACGGTTGCTACGAGTCGTCGTTGCTGTTCCTTGTAGGGCGTGATTAAACCAATCTGATTTGCAGCTAGTCCAGACGATCTTAGAGAACGAACTAGAAGAGAATCTACAACAAGGTTCGCTCGATTGAAGGTGGTGACGCCTCTGTATTCCTCGACGCCCTGTACATCGACCACTGCTATGGCAATATCTGGGTTCAAAATGTCGTCCAACTCCGGAATGCCTGTGCTCCTACCGACCAAAGGAAGAGATGCTCTTTGGTCGATAGTAGGCGATGATAAAAGTGCACCATCATAGAATCTTCTGTTGACGAGATCGCATATCTCTCTCTGCATTCGATATTGAACTTGTAAAGGCACTGTCAAATCTTGGGTGAGGCCATGTCTGTTCAATGTTGCCAAAGCAATGTCAAGGAGGCTACACACTGGCCTGTGGAGTCGAGAGACTGGAGGAAGCTGCCTATCATCACCTATTATGACTGCTTTTCCAGCTTGTAGAAGCGCTGCGAAGGCGTCCTGCATTCGGATTTGACTTGATTCCTCGAATAGAACCACGTCGAACTGTCCAGCCCTAACCAGCTCCAACGAGGCGCTGCTGCAGGTTGTCAGCACCGCCGATGCACTTCTCATCCTCTCAACGGCCGCCAAAGCTCGGTCTTCTTCACTTGTGAGCACGTTGATGAGAGCGACCTGCATTGCTCGTTCTCGAATCTTGTACCAATTTCCGAATCTGATTCCAAATCTGTGGCCTTGATCTAAAAGGCGCTCTACAATATTGTCGACGGCTGTGTTAGTTACAGAGACTGTGAGAATTCGTTTTCCTTCGCGCGCAAGTTGCACGAGCAGTTCGACTATCACAGCAGTTTTGCCGGTTCCCGGAGGACCAAGGATAACAGCAAAGTCTGGAGCATCAAGCGCCACTCTAACCGCTCGACCTTGTTCTGAATTTAGGTTTCCACTGAACTCTACAGTTCTGGAAACAGTCGACGATTCAGGTCTTTCAATTCCCAAGATTCGTCTCGTCAATACGCTGGTTCGTCCAGTTGCACGATGAATCGCGTCTATGGATTTCAGTTGACGACGTGTAAGATCTACGTCATAAAGATCGATTGTCAAGCCTTCGCTTGGAAGACCAAGAGGTATGATCCGCATAGGGCGTGATCGCTAGTGAATTACCATTTATTTCTGATACTTCACCAGTGAAACTGGGCGTGGTTAAGGGGTTGCCTCCACTTACGATCACGGTATCACCAGGCAAAATATTGCTCACAAAGTCAGACTTTACTAGGCGAACATTATGCGATTCTAACTGCGCTAGACGATACCCGGTGTCGGCATATCCCAGCTGGACTCGCGCGTCTAGCGGAAGCAGTCTACTCTTCCACTTCCAGACTTGAGCAAGTCCCTTATCATCAAGAGTCTCCATTCGCAGACGCCACAAGTATCTCCTAACATGGTCTGGTTGAGTGTCATGGAAGTAGTACTGGCATGCCTCATCGACGTGACATACCTCGCAAATCTGTGGAATTGATCTTGCCAGCCCCCTAGAAGTCTCGTATATGCTCTGGACAATGGCAATTCCTTGAAGAAGCGCAGCTCTCCTATTGTCAGTCATATGGACTCTTACAACATCGTCCGTGGAAAACACTCTTATGGTGAATTCCGCGTTTGGATAGATCTGTTCCAGAAGAAGTTGATATCCGCAAGCCTGTAGCTTCGTCGTTTCGTTGATTCGTGAGCCTCCGTAACTCTTGAACTCACGTATCTCAATGCGTAATGGATCATTGTATATTCTATATTCGTCTGGGACACCTTCAAGCGGAAGATCCAAGTTGATGATATGATGCCCAGTGATGATTCTATCTGGCCTTTGATACCCTTCTCGTATTTCCTCTGCAAGATGACGTGAAAAGCCACGAATATTTCTTAGAACGGCATTTCGACCATCTTGAGCACTTATTCGGGCGTCGGCGAAGAATCCTCCAAGATTCGTCGATCTTGGCACCTGCTGTCTCCACCCATCGCTGATACACCTGTTGAGAAATAGCTTCAGTTGGCATGGTAGCATTGACTTCATCTACGATGGTTGTCTCGATACGACCGAGCTCAGCGAGTGCCGAGTGAGTAACGGTTCCGATGGCAAGTCCAGCATTGTATTCGCCGGATGCACCGTAGACTAGCTTCAGAAGCGTACTTCGTGGGCAGAGCGCCGCACCTGCAACGTCTACCACGCTGGGTACAAAGGGTCTCCTTGGGATTCTTTGTTGCAACTGCATCAGAAGTGACTCAGGGCGGTCTGGCGTTCTCAATTCACAACCTTCATTCAAAGTGGAGATTTGGCCGAGTCAACCGCTCCGGATGCTTGTACAAAGTCCAGAAAGTGATTGATGTCTTTTTTGGAATTAGGTCCGTAAAACAAAATCCCTGAAACACCCCGCAGAGACAGAAACGAGACAGAAACAAAACAAACAGGGTAGAAAGATGTGGCGCCGCCGAGAGGGTTCGAACCTCTGACCAACGGGTTTCTGTGCCCATGGTGTTGCAGGTTTAACAGCTTCAGCCCACACCCTTCCGGGTTTGGTCCGCTCGCTCTACCACTGAGCTTTCGTCTATTCAAGGAGTGAATAAACGGCGGCTCGAGTTGCCGGCGGCACTGTTCCTGTTGAAAATTGCTAGCGCTATTTAAGTCTTGGTCGTCGTTCATATTTAGTTTGAATGCTCCTAATCCTCACAGCTTCTATCTTGGGAACGAAGATTTTGGCTCTAGCAAATGCCATCACGTGATACGTCACTGTAACATCACCCTCTATCCCATTATTGTACTCAAACCATCATTGACCGTCGAAGCTACTGCGATGATACCATGATCCTGTAGTAGCCAAATTCCCAACGAGATCATTAAGAAACCTCATGCTGATCAAATGCAATGATCATGATGGATTGGACCCAACCAAGTAACCTTGATCTACGCGCAGATGTAAGAACCCCTTTTATGCCGCCACAACCAAGCTTGATGGCATGAAAATAAGATATGACGATGCTCCGGACGTGCAGGAACTTGTGAAGGAGATTACGTCCAGGCTGAACTTCAGACACATTAGCCCTTCCCGAGTTGCGTGCATGAGAAGTAGGGGATCAAAATCTCGAAGAACCATAGCTAGGATCTACGGCTTGTCCAAAATCTGGCAGAAGGTTTTGAACATGCAGGCCAATTATGTGATAGAAGTCATCTCTGAACGATACGATAGACTAGACCAAGCTGGAAAAGAGAAAGTTGTGATTCATGAACTTCTCCATATCCCGTTTGCCTTTGGAGGTGGCTTCAGAGGCCATTCAGGATGGATAAGCGAGAGAAAGATTGATCGACTTCACCAAATTTTTAGGAGCAGTGATTCGGAAATGAATCTAATGCTTACCTAAGGGATCATTCCACCCAGTCGATCAAAAAAACTATTATGTTCGAACCTTCATTCAGCAGATGAGGGCCCGTAGCTCAGTCAGGCTAGAGCGACAGAGAACAGTCGAAGCTCATAACCTGAGAAGGAGAGATACCTGCTGGTCCCCGGTTCGAATCCGGGCGGGCCCATCCCCAAGTGGGTACGGGTCCCTCTCGGGGCTTTAAATACTCACCCACAAATTCTATGGAAAATCCTTTCTTACCTTCCTAAGAACGATGTTCCATCGTCTTGAGCAAGCATCCAGGCCCTGAACGTAACTTTACAAAAGGGCATTCGTTGGACTGTTCGAACATCCGTTTGAAGCCTCTGAAAGGAGCCTATCTCCGCGTCGCCAGACTCATTTCTTAATGATGTCGAGCTGTGCTTTCCATTTTTTGTTCTCTC
>CAVXDP010000003.1:0-146026 GCA_963760485.1 Candidatus Bathyarchaeota archaeon
CCGGCACCAACCATAGCACCGGCTGCTATCAATGCAGTTGCAGGATCAACATAGTAGGGATAGTAAGAAGAGCTTGTGGTTTCCCATAAGTCTGTGGCCTTTCAACGGCTTGAGAATACAGAGATCTTCCGCAGAAGAAGCAGTACTCCGCATCCATTCGATTGATTCTTCTGCAATATTCACAAATCTTCCTACCCTGCATTACCAGCACCGATATTATGTTTTGGAGTTCGTATCCTAAAGAGACTTGCGATACTGAAGACGCTTTTTGGTTTCGTAAGAAGTCGGCATAATTCGTTGTTTGCAAGCCCCGAGGTGTGCAGTATTCGACTATATATATGGTTGAAGTGATCGACAACTTCTCACAACTCATCCCGATTCATTGACAACTGTTTTGCTGAACAGAGGAAATATGGGGAAAGCGCGATCTCGCGGAAATCGCTTTTTTATCTGGGCAAAACGGACTTCAATAGAGCCTTACTCGACAACAAATCTCCATGTGGCTTGGTCGAAAAGCGCCGATGGCCTCGGATATCGTCTGTGGAGAGACCTTAACAAGTGCTCAGGGAATCTCAGTTTCATCATCCTCTATTACTAATTAACCAATTTTCATCAAGTTGGAAGCCTGTAGGCTGTTCATGATTGAGAACATATCGTCACCCACTCTCTTTGCTCGTGCTACACGGTTACAGGAAACATTCTGCCTTTCGTAAAGATTCCTTTACCAGTAAGAATAAGTACAGTGGCTCATGCCGGATTCATGGCAGAAACCATAGCGAATCTGCCGATGGGAAGATCCCTCTAATGAATGTGTCAAGCACAATAGTGAACGATAGAAGATTGATTCCAGACGTAATGATGGTCAGATCTGTATCTTTGAGTCACCATGGAACGCGGATCGTCCTGGAAGATGAAAGGCGAAATCTGATGACCGCGCTGATATTCAATTTCAGAGACGATACTGCTCAATTGATCTACGCTGTGAGAGTGATTCATCAATCAAGGAGTTCAAGTGAAGAGGGTAAGATAGTTGAGCGGTTGGTGAGAAGCTGAGCCTTGCTCGACCAAGCGAAGATCGTGGGCACAAGAGAATTGAAAAGATTTCCTTGATGGCCAAGATTCTCAGCTGTGGTAGAGGTGGCGAGTCTTCAAGTCGCCTGGCTTTGCTTGGCGGATTAGATCTTGAGTCTGGATGAATGGTCAGAAAGATTCGTAGAAAAATGTCCGTTAATCAAAACGGCTGAAATCCTGAAGAAGGCATGTATGGTAGCTGGGAATAAGAGCACCCTGATAATCCATATTCTGTTGACCGAGGGCCCACAACACTTCTACCAACTTGTAGACAAGGCTAATGCTTCAAGATCAACCATTCACCGCGCACTGGTCAACTTGAAACAACTAGAATTAGTCTACGTGGGCAACGACGATTTGTGGCGGCTGAATGCGTAGTTCGATTTTTCGAACTCAGAGTTATATGGAAGATTCGACGGCACCCCGCCCCTTTCCAGAGGACTTCAGACGACTCTAACTCACGGGTTCTGATTCCTCTGCAATAAGAAGGGAGGTGAAAGGAGAAAATGAGGATTAAAAACATCTTCGCGGCGATTCTTCCAGCATTGCTTCTGTCTTTCCTCGCAATTCAGATGACACTGCCGGCATCCGCGTATCTAATGAAGATTAACGGTGTTGGTGACGGCCACATTGAAATAAATCGAGGCGGATCTGCGAGTCCAGATGTTGACGTTGACAAGAACTATTCCCAAGGCGATTACATATACTGTGATACGCTGGTTACTGACGCGGGCGTCGTATCAAGTTGGGACAGCGAATGGCAATGGGAATCAGGAATAAATCATAACACGTATGTAACGATAACGATAAACGCGTATCCCAATGCACCTAACAATCCCAACGACCATAGCGCAACAGTTTACGCTGATGGTCTCTACTACGGAGAACGAGTTAGTGGCAACTTCATCATTCACGTGAACTCTTAAACATACGACGCGAGCTGATGTCTCATCAACCCCCCTCTTTTTTTGAGGATTTCCTTCATTAACCTCTAGTAAAGGTTTCTTCACGAGAACCGTTTAATATGGCAGGGAACTTTCCCATCTCCCTGATCAAAGATGAACTACAGGAGTCTACTCGCTGGTCTCTTTATGGTTCTAATGATTGTTGCCGGAAGCGTTCAAATGATCAGGGGAGAATCGGGATCGAATCTACAGCCATCAACTCAACTGACCCCGCCGTTAACCACCACATTCAGGGTTAGAATAGACGGTGATGTCTCGAGTTTCATACTGTTTGATGACAAGATATGCTTCGATTCTCCGGAAGAACACTCATTGCACCTGATGGACTTAAGAACTGGAGATGTCGTGTGGTCGTATCAGGCTGAGACGAAGATATCTACTTTCCAAGGTTTTCAAAGATACGAGAACGTAATGCTGATAGTTCTAGATTACACAAAATCGCCTCCTAGCGGAGGAACTCATACGACTTGGCCTTCAGGTTCTGGAGCGGTCACAGCAATTGATATGGACACAACGAAGGAACTTTGGAAGTTTCCTACGAAAACCAGTAGTGTTTGGGATTTACAGACGAGAGATGGCGTGGTCTACTTTAGATCAAACGAGGAAGGAATCTATGCTCTCAACGCTTCAACTGGAAAAGAGATGTGGTTCTATCCTGAACTCATCACGAAATCGGGGTTCATGAACATTCTGTTAACCGATCAGGCGCTTTATGCCAGTACCTACGGCACCGTCATTGGAATCGACCCAAATACGGGCATGGAGAAGCTCAATGGGACTCTTGTAGCTTTAGATCCAAGAACGGGCAGAGAGATGTTCAGAGTCGATACTGGACGAGCCTTAGACTACATGGTCTTCGCAAATAAGATGTTGTACGGGGATTTCTCGGAGTCCAGCAATCAATTGAAGACTATCACCAATTACAACTACGCTGGTTTCAATCATTCCTTTGTAGCCTTCAACCCCTCAACAAAGAGGATCACGTGGAAAACACTCCTCTATCCATTCTCGAAAGGAGGAGAATTACGGCCGATAGTGACAAACGATTCAGTCTACGTAACCGGGATTGGAATGCGAAGAATGGACGGAGAACAGTATAACCCAAAGCGAATATACGCCTTGGGCGCCTCTTCCGGACGGATCAAATGGAGTTCTGAGTTTGGCGATTTCAGACGAGATATGGTGCAAGATGAGCCATATCTCTACGTTCTGGATGAGGAGTATCTGGGCGATGATAGGAATCGAAGCTTTGGCAGGATAAACGCCTATGATACCAGAACTGGTGAAAAAGTCTGGAGTTATGCGATCAACAGAGATAGAGAAAGTAGTCATGTAGAGGCAGGGCTGTTTTGTAGCGATGGCACAGGAAGAAAAACCATATATCTGATTTGTTATGAGCACTACGATCTGGACAGCACTGGCCCCGACGGCGCCGCGTTCGGTACAGAATTCATCATCTATGGCTTTGGCTCAAAAACATCTTCGGAACCTGTACCTGAACTTCAAGATCGCCCCCTGATTCTCGCAATTTCTATCTTGGTGCTGGTGCCCTTGCTACTCAGAAAGAGGCGAGTGATCCACTAGTGCTCAACGAGAATAGTCGAATTGACAACCGCAAAGAAGAGATGGAAGAGGAAACTTACTCTATCATCTTCAGAGCTTTGAAGCATCCTGTCCGTCGTCGGATAATGAAAATGCTCTCACACAAGCCCATGAACTATATGGATCTGTCAAGAGGACTCGCCCTCGAAACTGGACATCTTAACTATCATCTCGAGAGCTTAGGCCACCTCGTGTCTAAAGATGATGAGGGAAGGTACAGTCTCTCGGTCTTTGGAACAGCTGCGCTGCACCTTTTTAGTGAGGTGGAAGGCGACGCTACGTATGGCATAAGACAGCACTTCAAAGACGCCGCTGCGAAGTTGAAGAGATGGAAAATAGCGGGCCTTGTTAGGGTGCGTTGTAGCTGCGGTCGCTTTGACTTCAAGATTCGTTCATGGAGGATACGGTGTCCTGGAGCTAGCTGGATTCGCAGCGTTCACTACGTGCCTGGCGGTCGCGGTTTCAACGAAGGGTAGAATCAGGTCAGTTTCTAAGTATGCGGGCTTAGCCTCTGCATTGACGTTGGTCAGCCTCCTGGTTGCCCCAACCGTTGTGATGGGATATCTGCCAGGTGCACTTCCACGTGAATATGACCTATCATTTCCGAACTGTCTGAATCACAGCCTTGAGGACTACATGAGGGCGGTGGAGAATTCTTCAGCCTTCCACTTATTCCTCCTTGAACATGGCGATGCTCACCTCAACCATTTCATGTTGCTGAGTCGAGGTGACCCTCAAGCACCGCCTTTGATTCTACTTACATATTTCTCGTCTGACGGTTTCACCATTATGTTCTCCACACGGCCCTTCAACAATGATTTCGTGGTTAAAATCCACGAGAGTCAAGTCTACAGTTCAGAGCAATTGTCGGACATGGGCTTGAACCTCTATTTCCAAGACAGACTTCGAACGATATCCGGAGCCGGTTTTCAAACACTCTATCAACGGCTTCTTGAGACTTACACGAATATGGTGACTAAGAGTTCAGGAGAAGGATACGCGAGTCCAAGTAATGTCGTGTCTAGGCCTGATGGCGTGGATATCAATGTGATTCTCGACTATGGTGCAAGAGAGATATCTTTCGAGATCTCTGCCTCGTCCAAAGTACATGGAAGACTCTTTAATGGACAGGTCGATCCGTTCGGCAATATAATGCGTTTCACAACATTCTATCCTGCGAAGATAGAACTCAAGAACGGCTTGCTATAGCTTGAATTGAGGATACTTGGTAACATGCACATACCTAGCTGATCTGGAGGAGGTATTGGAGGAAGGCCGATCATGATGATGAGTTCTTCGCCAGTATGCGTGTCATAGATTACCATCTTGGACAAATTATCCTCTCTTGATATGATGGTGCTGAAACCTGCCCTTCCATACTCTCTAGGCTTAATCAAACCAAAGTTCCAGTCGTGAACCTTCTTGTCGGCCGTCGTCTCGAATACGAATTTCACTCCATAGGTATAGTTCTCGCCTAGACAGAAGGTTACAGGTGCGGTTCCCTCATTGTCGACAGTCATTAGGACAAGAAAGAGTTTCTCACCTTCTTCATAAGGCATTCCGTCAAGTCTTTCCGTTCTACATTCAGCATAGAAAGCTGTCTTTACTTCTCCGAACATAACCACGTTATGTTCGACCAATCTGGGAGGTCCGGGTTGTTGCGTAGGTGTTGGCGTGTTTGCAACTGCAAATAGAGCAATCAATCCACACAACAAAAGCATTATCGTAGCTGCAAATACAATCTTGTTTCTTCCGCTATTCTTCCTCATCGATTCTTGCCCGGAAAAAGGCCGAGTCGAATCGAATCCTGCATATAACTTCGAGTTCGAAAAATCGAACTGAAGTTTATATCATGGATTCGGTCGCGGTGCGTCTTTCTCGGTGATATATTTTTGGTATCGCGTCGTGGTGGAAATGGAATACTGTCTAATATCTGGGCTAGGCTTAGTTTCTCATACTACGTTCTGGAGAGAATTGCCTGCCTTCTTGCCGGTCATCATCTCAAAGATACCTACGTCATCGATAACTCGGATGATTTTCAGGAGGTTGGCTTTGCCAAATACTGTTCAAGATGTGGAGCTGTCCTGAGGTGACCGGGCATGTTCAACTATGTTGTTCTTAACGGAGTCATTATAGACACGTTTGGGAACACTATTGGGCTCAGATTGAATGAGAGCATAAGGAGGTTCTATATCTTATTCCCGTTTGCTAGGTAACTCTTTTCTCTTAAGAAACACCGCTTCTGTTATGGTGTCAACGTTCTCTGCAACAAATTGAAAGGTCATGTCTGTCATATGGCGACCATGCTCATCTTCAAATGAAAGATGCGTTTTTCCTCTTCCTATCGTAACCTTTCTCACGTAAAGCTTCTCGGGCATCAATTCTTTCTGCCCTCTCTTCACGACCGTTCACTCCTCCACGCGAACCTAGGCGGGCTGTTCCATTGGACTACCACGTCTTGCTCTTGTCATAACCACGGCTAGGAAACGGAGCCAAAAAAGCCCCAGTACCATTTTGTCAACACGTTCAAGGCCATGACCTTACGTGAACTAGCCATTAAGCAAGAGAGATAGATGCAAGTGGTCGTGGTATAAACTCATATTCAGATTGTTTCATCCAGCCATTGCAATCTCTAAAGAGAGGCGTAACTGAACCATGTCAAGGTCATCGGTAATGGTTGAATCACTCTTTTCATAGTGCATGCAGACTGTACCGTTTGAAGGTGCCTAAGAGAACCGCATGCACAAGATCGCATATTATCTTTCAGGGTAACTAACTGACTCATTTGGCAAATGAGTCTCATTCCTGACCTGCACCCTTTCTACTCTCACCCAATAAGCCAGAGCGTAACTGGGAAGCACATTGCTGTTCAGATAATCAAGAGGGTATTTGACGGACTATTCGAACATCTAAAACTGACACGAAGAAAAGCTGACCCGATCTTTTGCGGAATGTCTATTCCTATGAATATGATATGGTGAAATGCAGTATATTGCCAGAAGGATCTACGTCGGCGGTAAAGAGTCTGCCGTATGTTCGAGAAAATGCGGATATGCGGAAGCGTATTTCTCCGTTATCATAGTTAACACTCAGACCAACACTTGTGCCATCTGGTTCAGGTGTTTCAGCTGATACTTTGCGTTCACGCCGGATCAGATCGTGATAATTTTCGATAAGCCTATTGAAGAGGGGTTGAAACCCCATCAGGGAGATCTTCTGAATTCTTTCTTGAATATCTCGTTTTGATAGTTGTTCCAGACCAACGATCTCAACCTTGCCAATATTCACGACTAGATCATGACTGAATGGTCGCGTTGTGAAGGTTATGCTAAAACCGTCAGACGTGACGTAGATCAGAAGAATCACTGGAGACACGGTAGAGTCGTTATAACTCACCATCTGAAAATGGCTGAGATAGGCATCTCTATGCTGGTAGAGAAATAATCGATATGCGGGAGAAGATTCTACAGCCGTCATGCAATCTCGAAGGCTGTGACATAGGCAACCGGGAAAGTGCAGGTCGTATTCAGGTGGAAACGAGCCAGGCAAATCGTTCATTACGATGGTCGGCGCTGTCAAGAAACCAATCAGCGCCATAATGAGCCCTGAAAGAACCGCTATCTTCCAAGTCTTTGGCTTCGTAAGTTTCATTCTTAATCGATTGAAACTCGATTTTCTAGAGTAAGACAGTTTTCGTGAAGAAACCTTCACTAACGCTTAGCGAAGGAAATTTCACAGAAGCTTGAGTCAGTCCGGAACTCCGTAGTCTGAGTCTGCGCTTCCTCCCTCGACTTCTATGACGACCGTGTTGCTATAGATTGTGAAGGGGGGGTAGGGTGAGCCTCCGGATTGATCGGAAGTAGCAGGAGTCAACTCCCAACTACTGAATGAGGCTTTAAAGGTGTACAGTCCATTTTTTCTAGGCATCCAGACGATGCTGAAGCTTCCGTCAGGATTGACAGGGATGCCCTTGCCTCTACCAGGGATCTCCCAACCTCCCTGTCCTCCTCGGTCATATCTGATCATCACCTCAACCCGTCTGCCTTCAATGCATGGTGTAGGGTAGACATGGCCATTCAACCTAATCGATTCTCCAAGCGTTATCTTGGTCGCGTTCACCGAGAGCGTAACCGATTCGACCACGATCATCTTGTCGACTTGAATGTATGTGCGAACAGCGTTTCGCTCTTCTTCCACAATCGGCCCCGTCAACCGCAAAGCGAGGGTACAAGGTCCCTCTCCATCTAACCTGACTACATCTTCCCAGTAGGGAACTTTTCCAATCTCGAAATGACCCCAACCTAAGCTATGTCCGATACCTACATCAAAGGCACGTTGAAAACCATGGAAAGTGCCTAGGTCCTCTCCATAGATGAAGATGTGAAAGTATACGGTGCCATTGTAACCCTTGTCGTAACTGTGGCTCCAGCTTATCTCTTGAAGTGTATTGGACTGTCGTGGATCTAAGACATCTATCTCTGCAACCGTAGTGAATCTGTCGAAGACCACAAAATTAGGCGACTCAAACTCATAGTCGGTATACGGTTTATAGCTCTGAGGTGTCTCCACCGGCTTTTGCGATAACGCATTTGAAAGGTAGACAGCCGATGCCAGCCCCACTATAATGATTACGACGAGAGTGATCGCCTTCAATTTAGTCCAATACCGCCAATCAAAGAATCCAAGCCCTTGAGAAACTGTTGCCTCTTGCACCCCTTCAACATCCGAGAACAGTTTCACGGCTGCTCTGCCGAAAACGGATAGTTGATACTCTCCGTGATCATTCTTGGAAACAAGTTCACCTAGACTATCTAGGTGGTAGGTCAAGTGGCCGCTATCGATCTGCAGAGCCTTCAATATCTCGCTGAAACTGGCGGGTTTCTCCCCAATCATATTCAATATTCTTCTTCGGATAGGATGCTTTAACGCCTTGAACATTACAGAGTAGGTTTCGCTTTCAGAATTCACTTCTCCCAACAATACCCCACCTCACAAGAACATCAATCATAAACGGTTCCTCTGTTCCGGAATCACTCTTGAAACTTATACGGAGATAATCAAGTATCTTCTCAATCCTACCCTTCATACCATCAGCCAATCTCTGAGCAAGATAGTTATAGTAATGTTTCAGCGACATAACACCATACGCCTGGTCGTCCAGTACCATTCTTGCCTTGTACCATGCTGTGTTAAGCGACGTGTTCAGGCTTATCCCTGTCTTGAGTCTCCAAGACAAGTCGCCATTTGATGAGAACGTCATATTCAAGTCGACGTGAGCTTTCGAATAGAACGGCGTGTACAAGACATCAACTTTCGAATACTCCACAATCAAAACCTGTGTATCATATCTGTCCAACGCCTTACCTGTCAATTCTACATCTAAGAAGACTTCACTGAAATCTCGGACAAGGGATTCTCTCAACTCATTCGATATAGCCCCATCTTCAACGTAGATCAAGAGATTGGATTTGACCTGAGGAGTTCCCAGAAGAAACTCTCTCGGATAACCCTCAAGCTTGGCATCATTCTTTGATGCACCGAAATCTACAAGAATGAATGATGAGACAACAATGACAACTATCAGAATGATGGAAAAAATGCGATTTCTTTCCATGTCATGAACTCACCGATGTGTCAGACTGCACCTCTTGCAGGCTATTTCTGATCAGCAACCCACTCGACACTGTTGATATAATAGAGTTCTCGTGAAGAAACCTTCACTAGAAGCTAGCGAAGGCAATTTCATTGCGGCTTGGCTTATCTGCTGAAAGCCCTGATAGTTTGGTACACTCCACTCTTCTGGACTAGCGTCTAACGCCGAATTATAGTAGAACCACTGCAAGCGGTAACCAGAAGAGGTTTAGACCCCCAAAGCCTAGAAAGCTAAACATCCACATCTCAGCGATCGTCACAATCTGCGCCCATATTGGTTGCGTGCGCCGGCACTGAGTCTCTGCCGCTCCATATTCAATAGCTCCAAATCCCCCTCTCAAGTAATCCACGCATGTGATCATGAGTAAAAGTGGAGCTATTAGGGCGAGGAAACTCAGAAAAACGAAAGTCTTTCGCACTCTTTGTCATCAAACGATAACGCGGTTTATCTCACTATTTCAGGGGTGCGGCATGTTAGTGGTTAGTAAAGATTTCTTCACTAGAATCATTTTATTCTCATTGATGTCTCGTTTTCGATTGGGGCTTATGCGGCACAATTGTAAGAGATGTGGAAGAGAATTCTCGGGCGATAAGGATCGTGTATTCTGTAGTAGAGAATGTGCTCGTTTATTTGGCTATCAGCTACTGAGAGGCAAGCGTTTTCGCAGTAAGGGATCTGCAAAGATTCTACGTGAAATCATGAGTAGGAGCAGTATAGTCACTATCACGAGCAATCCATAGTTTTGGAATTCCGGTATCGTGTTGGAACCGCCAACCTTCACCTCACGCGTGCTATGCGGATAAGTGAAGTAGACTGTATAGGAATCGTACTGCTCCACGTATTGGCAAGGCACCTCTCGATTATCGATCAGGACTACTGGTGTGCCGGAGATCAGCTTCTTCGGTATGACGACTCCACAGAATCCTCGGCTGTTGTTTGGACCCGTGACTGTGAATTTGATAACTAACATGGACTCATCATATGAAACATCAGTAACTGTTGAATTAGTCTGAAAAATGACTTGATACGGGGTTCCAGCAGACGTTACATCTTCAGTGAATACCTGCGAAGCGAAGACTCCTCTCCAATTGACAACTCCTTCATTGAAGGTTTGTTCCCAAATCAGATAACTTGTCTCTTCACTGTTCAAGCTTGCAGCGAATTTATTGAAATCTGGAAACTGTAGAAGCGATTCGTAATGCCTTCTTAAAGTGTCCAGTCCTGGGCTGTCTCTCGCGGTTAGAGCGAGCATGCGAAGATCATCCTTTACCTTATCCTGATGCATTCCCCCAAGCAATTGAAGACCTGAATATGCGTATACGTCTCCACGTCTCTTGAACTCGTAGAACCATTTCACTTCATCATATGCGACCCGTATGTTGGAGATGACCTCATAACTGCGAATTTGATCTGCCTGACTGATAATGGGATCAAGTTTTCCTGCTGCCATCCCTGAGGTCTTCTGCGGCTCCTGCAATTCTGTGACAGCTGTGCAGACTAGCGCCATCGACGGGTCTGATCTTGCATTATCCATCAAGGTCTCCAGTAGTAATCGCTCAGTGAGCATATCAGGCAGGACCAAGCTTTCCACACGAAATCCTTGCAGGGTCGAAGCGATCTCTACTCCTTTCTCCGCCATCTCTGATTGAAATGCAATCCGCGAAAGTTCTTCCAGATAGTCTCCTTCACTCCTAAGTTCATCAGGTCTCCACTGTGTTATTCCAGAGTACGCTATCTCAGCTTGCGAACGCCACTTTCCTCCACACGTCCACGTCAGTCACTATGAGTCCGCTAGCGTCCAGTATGCACCAGCCATTTCTCGAATATTCCTGTCTACACCAATCGTAGTAACCAGTATCTGCAGGTCGAGTTAGAGGTAGCTTCGCTGTAACGTTTCGAGTTAAGAAGGCTTTGTACTGATGTCCATCTAGATCAATGATGAATGACAAGCTTGTGTTGAGTAGAAGCGGCGACTTCGACCTATACGTGTCTCCCCAGACAACGTTTACCACAAGGAACGTTTCACTTCTGATCGGATCTTTCTTCCATGATCCTTGAAAGTTATAGCGTGCCTCAACCCTGAACCCCATTCGCTCAACGTACTGGCCGGCGGTAACTTCGAACGTGATGGTCTTGAATCCATCACTTTGAAGCGATAGAGAAAGCGTCTGACCATACTGAGATTCACTATACTGATCGGACAGGATAATCTGGACGTCTGTCGGTTGAGAGAAACTGTACTGAAGCGCCACCGAGACATAGAATCGTTCATTCGAAAAAACAGTGGACGGTGAAATAGCCTTAACAATTCTCAAAGAAGATCTCGCCGAAATCGAGGTATATACGGCAACGGCGACCCGAGTCTTGTAGGTATCATTGACAACAACCGAAAGTGGCGTACGGCTCTCTATGTTTATTCCATCGAGCTGCAACTGCTGAACTGAAAAGCCGCGACTGTTGATGAAGCTGTGAGGGTTACTTCAAATGGTGATGAACGCTGGATCGCGAAATCGGTTACTCCAAAATCACCACCGTAGCCCTCACTGATAGATGTTGGTATGCCACTGATGGGGCTGCTCTGAACCTGAAGAACATATGGAAAGGTATCTTCTGGCGATGCAACAGTGAGAGTCGCAGGAGGAGATTGAGCTGTGACTTCGTTGCTGGCGCCACTGATAAAGAAAGTATAGGTACTCGAAGGCGTGTTGAATGTGGTAATAGTGAAACTGGCTGAAGTACCAGAAACCTCGGGCGTAAGGATGTTACTGGACTCCCATGCTACGATTGAATCTGGTGGAGGATTAATCACAGTCAACGTCACCGGCTGTGGAGTGCCCGAAATAGTCTTGGCTACAACCGAGTAGCGTGCTGTCCCTGCTCTTCGGATCGTTTGAGGTGAAGGCTGTGGCAGAGTTATCGCGATTACATATTGAGTTGACGTGTAGGCGGTCTCTACGTACCGCCAACCGACTGGCATGGCGAAATAGCCGTGAGCATCATTATCCCTGAACGTATACGATAGAAACAGTTCGTTGCGGGGATCGTAGCCAACAGTATCCACTGCGGAATACTGTGAATTCTTTTCCAGCTTTGCATACCACCATTCAACTCCCTGTGAATCCGTCTCCACATATCCATCCGCTACCCCGAGATTAGCAAAAGAATCCGTCTTCCAGCCACCTTCATGAACCGTTTGAGCATTCACTGCAGGAACTTGTCGGAAAGTGACGACTGTGGACAAGATGACGATGGACAACAAAGCTGAGGAAAGAAGCGATTGCTTGGAAATTGAAGTATTGCATCGCACATGAGACGATCGGGGACGTACAAGACTAAGCCTGTGAGGAGTATTCGACCATTCACAAATAGCTTTTCACCCCCTTTTGATCCAACAAGAATTCGTCGTCTAGCTATGATAAAATGGTTCTCGTGAAGAAATCTTCACTAACGCCTGTGAAACAAATTTCGCAACATATCATTCGATCGTGTAGATGTGGTTCGGATGGTTTAATAGGTTACATCATAGTCATTTTTGATGACGGGAAAATTGCGAAAGCTCCTTATCGCTCTGGGAATCGTAGTCTTGTTGTTCGGTCCTTACGTTACTGGATTTACAATAGGCCAGTATCAGGCTGGGGTAGAGTCTCAACTTGGTGTTGTCACGATCCAAGTACCAGGTGCAAGTGGAGGGATCTCACCACTCGATAGCCTCTTCTGGAATTATCTCACAACCTACTGGAATATGTTGATCACACAGCCCTTGCTGATATGTGTCTGGCTTTCTTTCGCGATGCTTCTACTCTACGTTGGGCTTCATAATCCACGGAACAATTTTCATCAATCGTAGGCAATAACAACAGTATCCTTCACGGTCAACTGCCTCTCCTCATGAATCTGGGGATATTCATCGAGAACCAGAAAAAGGTCAAGCTTCAGACATCAAGCTAATGGGAGAGGAGACAGCAAACCACCAATTTACCCCGAAAACTCTGGAAGAGATTCAATCACTTCCAAGTATGGTTCCATGTATTGGGTTCACCTTTTATCATTTAAGCTCCCTTCCAGTTGCGTGAAATCTGTCTCCAATTGGAACTTTATGAACTCACAATGTGATGCGATTAGACCTGACCTACCGTTCTCGTAAGGAGAGCCAAAAAGCAGAAGGTTCACCATTCGACCTGACCCCTAATGCGGGCCTCTTGTGGTTGGTAGGGCGGATTTCCGTATCCTTCGGTTTTGCCCTTTCAGCTTGTGGAAAATTTTCCCTAAGCTGAGGTTCCGTACCACCCGTGCTTGTATCGCAGTAACTCTTTCCGCATACTGTACAGTCTTTGGTATGTGACATACATACAACGTGTCCTGAAGTTTTCACATATTAGGACGGGTTGGTTGTTGCATTTCGCACAAGGATAGGACTACGATCTAGCTCCACTTCTTCGGTATCAAGCAAGAGGTTCACGGGGATACCTTTGGTTCGGAGCCTCTTGCAGAACCTCAAGACGTAAGTAGAGTCATTTCGACCGTGATTCTTTCCTTATTTCCTGCGTTCGGCATCCATGTTGATGACTATCTCCAGGGCTCGTGAAGGCAAAGAAAATCGTAGTAGCGTAGAGCTCTAGAACTTGCTTCGAAAGGATTAGGCAACGTGTGGATCAGACCTACACAGCTACGCAAATATATCATTGAAACTAGTCTCTTTGCTATTTTGGTATCAGAATATTCGTTGTGATGATAATGGTCTGGGTGGCTTTCGTCTATCATGGGAATCTGGATGAGTTGCTGTCATTTGCTACGGTGGCTCTGAGACCTCTTGTGAAGAGATTCGAGGATGAAAAGTGGATTCATGGCTTCAACTTCAGTTTCTATTCTCAAGATGTGCATATGAGCTTGCGTTTGGACCTTATCAAGAAGCATCAAGGGAAGTGAAAAAAGAGCTGAAGAAGTTACAAATGAAACCTGAGGCTGGAGAGTATGCGGAACAGGATAAGATCGCAAAGTTCTATGAATTGGGGAGCAGATGGGCATTCCTGCTCCACGACCAGATTGATAAGGGAAGGTTTCAGAAAGAATGGATCAAAGACGAGAACTTCACACTTGCTTTTCACGGCTTGTGCAATTCCTTGCTTCTCGGTCACTATGAAGAGGTTCTGATCATCTCAAGGCTATCGGAAGAATAGGATCACTCAAGGCAGATTCGATGAAATCAAGAATGACCTATCGACTATCAGCCAGAAATGTACGCAGTGGTTCCTGAAGTCTAGAGTCGACAGTCAAGACTCGAACTGAATCATATCATGTTGTGAGATTGTAAGAACCCGCTTAGGAAGGCTGGGAAAGCATACAAGAAAAATGAGATCGTAGAGTTTACAAGGAGATTGAAACTCACTTTACTTGGAATGAGTCACGTTCAACTAGCTTTCTTGATGTCGCTGATATAGTCGGTTAGCTTCCAACCCTTATTTTGGTTGAAAGCCATTCCTATCTTGTCGTATAGGCGTCTGGCAATAATTTGAGTGATTACATCAACGGCTTTGGCTCCGAATAAGCCCTCCAAAGCTTTATGGAATTGTTCTAGTTTCTCAGGAATATCCTCACGATCAACTCCATAGACTTTCTTGAGATAACTGTAAATGTAGTTTCTAACAGTTTCACGCATAATTAGTAGACTTTCATCAACAGCTTCAAGTATGATCTGGTCAAGGTTTTTCTTGGTGGACAGGTGACTCACTCCAAGTTTGTCTTGAATCGCTCGCCCAACCTTCGCAACTACTGGTGTCGTGGGACCAGGTTCCACAGATATGCCTATGACTGCATTTGGAATCCTGAAGAAAACGATTGAAGCCCGTTCATACCTCAGCCTGATGGTCTTTAGGCGACCGAAACCCTTCTCAAGTTTGCCGCTTGCTCCCAGAATAATCGGCTCTATAAGAGAAAAGAACTCTTCATCCGTCTTCTCATCTGTTAAGGATGTGACGCCAGGCCTCATTTTCATCTCTTTAAGACACATATTTTCGTCTAAATGAGCAACACACCTTATTCTATCGTCTACCTGAAATATCTCATCACATAAGCTCAAAGAACTCACTTCTGAATAGTAAGTTCAAAGTATGGAAAAATAAAGAATTTGTGGATACAAAACTCAGAGACCGCTGGAACTCAGTTTTAGCGGTCTCTGATGACTAACCATTGGAACTTATGTGAAGAGAGTTTCATGAAGCGAATAGGATTATGCTTAGGGTTATCGAAACTAGACATTTGTCGGTGGACGTGTAGAAATGTAAGGGCAATTCATCGGTGCATAGCAGTCTGACGTTGATTCTCTTTTCTGGTTCACTTGCCTCTAATGATAAGCCTACCCGTTGCAAGAACCAATAGGCCGAGAAAGATGAGGGTCGCTCCTCCGATTATGAACATCGCCTCCATACCTGCAAGTATAACCGTGTTCGGCGCGACGTTAAGCATCATTACCCAATCAGGATCAGCGAAGACAATCCCAACTCCAACAGACAACATGGCCAAGCCGGGAACGATCATCGCCAGAGAGAAACTCTTCTTCAAAGCTTCACCCTTAACGGTTGCAGACCTCATCTCTTCAGAAACTATCCCTGGAAAAGCCGAAGCGACAGCCCGTATCAAAGGAGGACCAAGAAGCAAGACAAACGGAAGCATCGTGACGTACCACCAGGCAACCAAACCTAACGAAACGTAGACCCAAGCCTCCTCAAAGATTACAGGATACGATCCCTCTACAAAGACTCGAAAATACACGTATAGAAACGCTACGACAAGATTCGAAACCACGAGACTGATCTGCGTAGCTTTGACATAGTTCTCCCAACTAAACCTCTTCACAAGCCTCCCGAAAAGGTAGAACCCGACAAAGTTTCCAGGGACAGCTGAGACGAGGCTTCTAAGGTAAATCTGGCCATGCTTCGCCGAATCCACAATCAACGTTCCAAGATGCTCCCAACCCACCAACCATAGGGCCAAACAAGGTGGAGAATACTGCTGGAATCACGACGGCTGGTCGAAACTGGCCTGAGCCCCATGGAGACGATATGTAAGCTGTCAGATAGGATCCCATTGCGTATAGGACAGCACACATCGCTGACTGAGCCACTCTAAACGATAATGGTCTCCTTTCAATTGACATAATCTATCCGCACATTGATCCAGATTTGCCACATCAACAGCAAGATCACTACAATACTTTATCGGTCATGCAACAAAGACGGAAGCTGCAGGATTGAAGAATGCGAGGACACTGAATCAGCTAAAGCAAGAGGGAGGGGTATTGAAGCAGAACCGAACCAGGATCAAACTCAACCGCGAGATGTAGAAGGTATGAATTCAATGACATGTGCCCACGTAGTTGTGGGAATATTACCATCGCCGTCGTATCAAGGTATGTCTAGCTAAACGTTATTGGTTTATGGATCCATCCGTAGTCAGAATAGATTCTCTTCACCTCGTCTTGGGTTAGAAAATCGATGAATTTCTGAGATAGCTCAGTATTTTTGCTGTAAGATATTACCGCTACGGGAGTGCTTCTGAAGACTTGCAGTGTAGATGGCAATTCGATTGTTTCACAGGTGTTTGGCCAGATGAAGTGAAACGTATTCCAACCGAAAATCGCGTCGACTTTCTTCTGGTGTATCAGGCTCATTACTGAACCGCACCCATCAGCATGATGCGTAATGTTTCTTCTGATTTTGTCGGTTAAACCCGCTTTGCTTGAAATATCGTCCCAGACTCCCTTTAAGCATCCCTCAGTGGCAATCCCAATACGCACACCATCTCGGCATAGGTCGTTGAGGGAAGTGATTTTGGCAGGATTTCCTAAAGAGGTTATTATTACTGATCGTCGAAGACCTAGGCTTTTCCTGGAACCTTTCAGGACTAGTTCTTGATCTTCTGCGTCGTCCAAGATATACTCGGCTCCGCAGGCGAATACGTCTCCCACTTTTGATGAGGCTATCTCAGCCAAGAGTTCATGTGCTTTCCCAACCGATAGGTTACAACGTACCTTCAGCCTATTCTCGAACATGTCAATGGCTTTCTTGAGGGGTGGCGCAACGGCTCCAGCAGAATAGATATGTAAATCATACTCTTCCAAAGGTGAGACCCGCAATCATTGATATGAATGGTAGAATTGTTCTACTTTTCCCGTTTCAGCTCTTTGATTCTCAGTTCTACCCCTGCAATCTCTTTTTGCAACTGCTCCTTGTAACGCTCAAGACGCTCAGCCTCTTCCTCAGGCGAATAGAACCTCCTGAACCTGCAACCACAGTAACCCATCCCCGACATATGCGTTGGCATACATTCATGACACATACTATTTCACCTCACAAACGTTAAATCAAGAGATAAATACAATAACTGTAGCATTTAAACTACCAAGTATGTAGTGGTGTAGCAACTATGCCTGAACAAAGTAATCAATGCATGCATCTATGCCTCTGCCCCCTAGAAGGCATCATAGACACTATCGGCAAGAAATGGATACTGCTCGTGATTAACGCGCTAGGAAATCATGGGCGACTACGATTCAACCAGATGATGAATGAACTCGACGGGATCAGCCCAACCACCCTAACCGAGACGCTTAAAGAACTTCAGAAAGAAAAACTGATCAAAAGAGAAAGCTTCTCCGAGATACCTCCAAGAGTCGAATACTACCTTACAAAAGACGGCGCCGAATTGAGAAAAGCAATGCTCCCACTACTAGAATGGGCATCAAGAAGAAACCCCACCACAAGCCGCAAATGCTCAACCATCTACAAGAAAATGCAATCCCATCAAATCAAAAGGATATGATGACCTGTCTCAGCATCAAATTCGAATTGCCGATGTGAATCTATGGTTCAATGCACGACCAGTCTATCATTACCCAATCCTCAACTGCGAACGAGCTTGAATGCGGGGGTGGGATTCGCGCACCAGTTTACTGGTAATCACCGCTTGATCGCGTTGACTTTGACGCTTAGAATAGATTTCTTGATATCCTCTACGTCTTTCATTCTTAGTTTTGGATTCTGGAAGATTGCCTTTGCACTTGGGGTGTCACTCGCAGGATCAATAGGATAAATTGTCTCATCAACTATCTTGACTTCTTTGAATCCTGCATTTTCTATTGTTCTGAGGTATTCTTCTCTGATCATCGCTCCTGAGACACAGCTAACATACGCTTCCAAGGAGTTCATTATGGAAGCTGGAAGCTCTTTCAAAAGAACTATGTCGGACACCATAAGTCTTCCATTTGGTCTAAGGACCCTGTAGGCTTCTGCAAAGACCCTTCTCTTATCAGGAGAGAGATTGATTACACAGTTTGAGATCATTACGTCAACTGAATTGTCTGCAACAGGCAGATTCTCGATCTCTCCAAGTCTGAACTCTACGTTGCTGTAGCTACCTTTCTTGGCATTCTCTCTTGCTTTCTCAATCATTTCAGGCGTCATATCTACGCCGATGACCTTTCCAGTCTTGCCAACTTTGTTTGCGGCAAGGAAACAGTCGAATCCTGCACCTGAGCCCAGATCGAGAACGGTCTCTCCTTCTCTCAAAGATGCGAGAGCAACGGGGTTTCCACAGCCGAGACCTAGATTTGCCCCTTCAGGAACGGTTTCAAGCTCTTCATCTGTATAGCCGATCCTCTTGCTCATGTCTCGTGCTGTATTAGTACCTCCACAACATGATGCTGCAGGAGTGCAACAGGAACTACTGGTGCTCGCTATCTTCGCGTAACTCTTCCTAACAGCTTTTCTTATCTCTTCTTCTTTCAATGGAATCATCTTCTTATGTCGCTGCCATCAATTGTGTCTCCTTTACTGTTGGCCTTAATTCAATTTGGCTTGCTCAGCAACAGTAAAGCGGAATTGATTACCACTGATATGCATCCGGCTTCTGCAAGAACAACGGCTAGGACTGGATTTAAGATGCCAAAGGCGGCTAAACTCAATGCGACTATGTTCCAGATAAAGGCGTAAACTATGTTCCCCTTCATTCTGTTAAACGCCTTCCGACTCAGGCTAATCGCATATTCAACCTTTGTCAAGTCGTCTCCAAGCAGAGCCACGTCGGCAGTCTCAATCGCTACATCGCTGCCAGCCGCACCCATCGCAAACCCAACATCCGAATTAGCCAACGCAGGAGCATCATTCACACCGTCACCAACCATCGCAACAACATTGCCTTTTTTCAGTTCTCCAATGACCGAAACTTTCTGTTCAGGTAAAAGCTCAGCATGGTACTCATCAACTCCAATCTGTTCAGCGATAAATTTGGCAGTCCGCATGTTGTCGCCAGTTATCATAGCGGTTTTGACTCCTAAACGCTTAAGCCTCTGTATAGCTTCCAAAGAATTCTCCCTGACTGTGTCAGCCACAACAATGACGCCAATGACATTTTTGTCAAGTGCTACGGGAATAGCTGTTTTCCCCTCGCTTTCAACCCGATTCATCAATTGATTCGCTTCTTCTGAAATCTCCGTTTCCATCATCTTTCTTCCAATTAGGATATGCTTGTTTCCGTAATGGGCGTCCACGCCATGTCCTGGAATAGTTTTGAAGTCTGTGGGGTCAGGAATTTTCATATTCATCTCAGTTGCCTTAGTGATGACGGCTTTGGATAGGGGATGTTCTGAGAATTTCTCAGCAATTGCTGCATACTTGATTGTGTCCGCTTCAGAGTAATTACTGAAAGTTTTTATCTCAATAACTTTGGGTTCGCCGACGGTTAACGTGCCAGTTTTGTCGAAGGCGACCAGCTTAACGTCTTTTAGCTTTTCGATGTGTGTGCCGCCCTTGATTATTATGCCGTTCATGCTAGCATTACCGATAGTAGCGGCAACAGCGACGGGAACAGCTATTGAAAGAGCGCAAGGGCATGCGACTAAGAGAACAGTCACGGTTCTAGCCAGTGCCACCTCAAAACCAAGTGCGAAGTAACTGGCTGCAAAGACAGAAGATGCCAAAACTGCCATGATTGGCAAGAAGTAAGTGGTAAACCGATCTGCAACGTTCTGTATGGGTGCTTTTTTCTCTTGAGCTTCTTCAACTAGTTGGATGAGGTGGGCAAGTGTAGTGTCCTCAGCGATTTTTTCAACTTTAATTTCTAATGCTCCATGTTCATTGAGTGTGCCAGCAAATGTGTGGTCCCCTACTGTCTTTTCTGCTGGAATTGATTCACCCGTTATCGTTGCTTGGTTAACCGTGCTGTGCCCTGAAATCACGGTTCCATCAACGGGTATTTTATCGCCTGGTTTGACTAAGACGATTTCGCCTATCTTGACCTCGTCTATGGGTACTTCAACTTCTGCGCCGTCTCGACGTATGCGAGCTGTGGTGGGGCTCATCTTTGTGAGAGCCTCAAGCGCACCTCTTGTTCTATGGATGATGTAGTCTTCAAGCGTCATACCTGCGAGTATTATGAATGCCACTATTGCTGATGCTGTGAGGTAACCAACTGCTTCTGCTGTGCCAGTGGCTGATGCTTGAGGTAGGACGAAACCAGCTACTACGGAAATAAAGATGGCGATAGTTGCAAACAATTGGGCGGT
The DNA here is from genome assembly GCA_963760485.1 of Candidatus Bathyarchaeota archaeon. GTDB lineage: Archaea > Thermoproteota > Bathyarchaeia > 40CM-2-53-6 > CAVXDP01 > CAVXDP01. Next base: position 20,849 of record CAVXDP010000003.1, read on the forward strand.
AACGTTCCCATGCCGCAGAGATCGAATGCCATGCAAATAGATGCGGTAGCCTAAGGCAACGGCGATCAAAGTCAAAACAATACTAATTTCATGCGCATAAGCTACTTGAATTCCAGATATTAGGGCGCCTGCTAAAGCGAATAACCCAAGTAAAATTACTAAAATAACGCCTCTGACATGTTCTCTCATTGGATTTCGTCTCTTGATAATATCTCAACTTGGTAGCCGAGCTTTTCAATGCGTTCAGTGATCTTTGAGAGACTGATCTTTTGTGTGTCGTATTCTATTGTGACCTTACCTGTTATCTCGTCAACTTTAACTTTTGAGATTCCGTTTAGCCTGGCTATTGCGTGTCTGAGATTATCTGCTTCATAATCAGTTGCACATGTGCGGCATCCAGTGCAATCTGTTTTTGAGGCGTTCAGGATAACTTTCTCAATATTCATTGGCTCACCAAGTAGATTAACACTTGTTGATCTATTAATCTTATATATAAGGATAGACCTTTCCATGATTAGGAGTGGGCTGATGTGTCAGGGGTATTAAGTCAGCCGAGGTTAGAGCGGCTAGTGGAATCAGGCCTATGCCAATGTACAGAGCCTGGCAAATATGCTAAGGAATTGAAAAGCCTGATTGAACAGATTGATGAAGACGATGTGAAGAAACAATCGTACGTTCTGAAAGCCTTAGCCGATCCTACTAGAATAAGGATTTTGCATCTTCTTAAGAAACGACCTATGTGCACTTGCGAGATTATGGTGGCACTAGATTTGACGGAGCCAAACGCTTCTCATCATCTGAACTTCTTGAGAGGAACGAGATAGTCAAGTCAGAGAGAACGGGAAAATGGATATTCTACAAGTTGCAGAGACCGACCATCAAAGAAGCTGTCAACGCAATCACAGGTTGAGGCGGTCGGCATCGGAGACGTCATGATTTTGGCTCGACAACCTAATGGAGTAATGTGTGTGAAACGGATATTGTTCGTGTGTGTTGAGAACGCTGGCAGAAGCCAAATGGCTGAGGCTTTCGCAAACTATTATGGAAAAGGTAAGATAATCGCTTCAAGTGCTGGCGTCAGGTTGGCTGAAAAGTAAACCCCATCGTAGTTGAGGCTATGAAAGAGAAAGGAATTGACATATCATCAAACAAGCCTAAACTGCTGACTCCAAAAATGGTAGAAGAAGCTGATCAGGTTGTAACGATGGGATGCAGCGTCGAGAAATTCTGTCCAGCGCCTCTCTTCAAGAAGGCAACCGACTGGCATTTGGAAGATCCGAAAGGGCAACCAATAGAAAAGGTTCGAGAGATAAGAGACGAAATCGAGAACAAGGTTAGGACATTAATCGCAGAGATCGGTTAACATGTGGAACACGTCAGAAGAGGTTAGGGAGACCTATCCATTCTCAGATAATAGTATTTGTCGAATAGTTTACTCTTTGTTTTCTCTATATCTTCGAGTCGCAACGCGTCGCTGAGCTTCTGAACAATCTTTAGATAGCAATTCGAATAGTGGCAAGATCGTAGTCACACTCTCGCATTATGTATGTAGAGTTGTCATCGTGGATGAAGCTTACTCTTCATTGGCAGTTGGGAGGCCTTTTCCCCAAGATAACCTCCGTCCTCTGGCAGACTAGTGCAGGCGGCAATACTTCATAGCATATATCAACTGCTCGCTTGAATCTGGTCCTGAAAGATCTTTCTACTCCAACTTGATTTCTGGCAATATCTCCACAGGGACATTTCACTGAATTTGACACAATGCAGTTCTTCTTTGCTATTCCCAAGAGCCTATGAACGGTCTCCAAGTCGAACCTTTGACGACAATTCTAGGATGGAGGGTCACCTTGGAAAAATAGTATATGTTGCCCATCTCAGATTTCGTCTCTCCCTTCGCTTCACATTCGTATCGAACAAGGTTGAATCTGGCTTTCTTGCAAACGGCCAAAAACGTCATGTGTATGCACATGTTGAGAGAAGCTACAAATGCGTCTTCTGGAGTGAAGACGCCCTTTCTACCGTCGAATTCTGGAGGAAAAGAGAAAGTTGCCGTCGTGTCCGTTTCCGCATCTCAAAAATCCATCCAGGTCATTTTGTCCATTCGACCACTGTCGAAAATTCGGTCATAGAATTGAACCTACCAGTAACCTTACTTCAGAATAATGATATTCTGATGTTCAGTCTAAGGCTTAGCCTTTCTTGAGTTTCTGTTGTTCTTTCTCCGCCTTCTTTTTCATGACTTCAAGATAGGCGTCTGCGTCAATGAGGTTTTCTCTGTCAGATTCAAAATCTGAGAGCTGAACCTTCAGAAACCATCCTTTGCCGTATGGATCGGTGTTGGCTAGATCTGGAGCATTGGACTAATTCGTTGTTTACTTCTTGAACCATTCCGGAGACTGGAGAGATTAGGTCAAGCGTAGCTTTTATTGATTCAAGTGATCCTGCTTCATCGAATTGTTCGATTTTGTCGCCTATTTTGGGGAGCTCCACGAAGACTATGTCGCTCATGACGTTCTGGAGAAAGTCGGTGATGCCCACTGTGGCCAGTTTGCCGTCGATTCTTTGCCCAACAATCATTTTCGTTGTACAGTGAGATTCTTTGGGAACTTTGAACGTCCATTTGTCAAGTTTAAACTCCAGAGATTCCATGGAGTTCACTGCAGAAGATTGTCAACCTGTTCTGCAACTTCTTGAGCGATCTTTGTGACCAGTTGCTTCTCCTTCTGGTCCAATGTCCGTTCTGGGTCCGGGTTTCAATCCATATTTCTTGACTAGTTGTGGAAGGAATACTCTTCCTTTGATCATCCCATTGTTCTCGGATATGACTTTGGTAGCACATCTCTCGACACAGCCATCCAGGATGATGGATGGATAATTCTTCACATGATTTCTGTACTCTCCAACGTTGGCGGCCATTGAGGGAATGCATATCAAGACTGTTTTTTCTGGCCTTAGCTCCTCCACGACCTTGTAAGCAACTTGTCTTGCCACTGTTCCAAGGGTCTTTCCCATTCCAGTGCAGGCGACTATTGCAACTTTCTTCTCACTCAAATTGATTCACGTCTCCAGTATTTCGTCAACTTTCTTCGCAGCGATGTCTCCTACTATCTCTGCTAGTTTCATTCCTTTTGGCCCAAGTTTGACCCTTGATTCAGGCTGCAATTCACTGTGTTCATTCAAGACGTCTTTGATGTTTATGACGGCCCTTATCTTGCCGTTGGATTCTTGACTATCTTTTCGCAGCATTTCTCTTCGCAGCCATCTATGATCAGGGCGGGATTGTTCTTGACAAAGTCTACGTCTTCTTGTACCCCTCCTAGGAGGGCGGGAGTGCATAGCAGCACTGTCTTATCGGGTCTTAGTTTTTCGAGGATGTGGTATCCAGCGTATCTAGCTACGGTAGCGAGTGGTTGATCCATTCCAGTGCATACGGCTACTGCTACCTTCCTTTTTTCCTGTGACATTTTCAATTCTTACCTTCTTTGATAGTTTTGATTTTTTCGTCTATTATCTTCATCGTCTTTCTGACGACTTTTTCATCCTGTGAGAGGATTTTGCTCTTCGACGTTGGTTTCGGAAACTTAAACGTTTCAACTATATCTGAGATCACTATTGAAGAACGAGGAATCACTCCTCCATATTTCTTTACGCCCACAGCGGCACATTTCTTCTGGCATCCGTCAACGGTTATGCATGGGTTTTCTTTGGCGAAATCTCTCTCTCTTGACCTCCTGCCAGAAACAGTGGTAGGCATATGGTTACCGTATCATCGCTCTGTTCAAGGATTCTTCTTGTTGCGACTCTGGATATGGTGCCTTCTGATAGGTCTTCTCCACTACACGAAATCAAACCAACCTTTCTTGAAGTGATTTTCAATTTCTGTCACCAATGATTCTTACTATCTTGTCGGCAATCTTGTTGGCAAGTTTCTCTCCATCTGGCCCAATGTCAAGAACCTTGCTAGGTTTCAACCCAGGATTCTCCTTCAAAACGTCTAACACGTTAATCGCTTTTTTTAGATTTCCTCTGTGATAATCAACGTTCTTCTTTGCGCATTGAGCTATACAACCATCGATAGTTATGCATGGGTTGGCTCTGACTTTCTGTACTGCCTCTTTATCCTCGATGGTAAGTAGAGGGAGACAGATAGTTTCCGTCTCTCTGGGTAGCATTTCATCAGTCACTATGTATGTGGCTCTGCGTGCGACTGTACCAACGCTTTTTCCTATACCACTGCATGGAATGATGATGTGTTTACTTAGTTTCTCTGACGTTTTTGATCAACCCCAAGATTTCCTTTTTGTTTGGGAAACTCAATGCGTCAATGGCACAGACTTTGGAGCATGCTCGGCAGAATACCACGCAGTTATTTGGGTTCTTGACAGTCAGTCTCTTGTTTTCTTTGATGTATTCGAAGACTCCATGTGGGCAGAATTTCAGGCACTGTGGATCTCCTTCACAGAGGTTACATTTGTTAAAGTCAATGGTGGGAAACCATGGAATCTTGCTTCGTGGTACCCCCATGTACGTTTCTTCAGTCAACTTGCTGTCTCTTCTAAGACTCTTCTTCACAGTTTCCAGCGCTTTTTCAGTAGTCATATTTCTGACATCGAGCGAGACTAGATCTTTTGTTCATGTCTAGCCCCGCTCTTGCGAATGCGTCTCGAAAGAGTTTCTTCTGCATCACGGGAGCGCATCCTGCAATGAAGTACTTTCTATCCTTTCGCAGGAAATCCTCAAAGAATCTATCTCCATCCTCGTCGCAGAGCATGGGATGAATGAATGCGTACTCGACAGGGTATTCGGCCCTTATCGTGTTTATGAAGTCCCACATGTCCAGATCTTTGAAACCTGGACATTTGCCCGTGCAGACGCAGAATATGAAACCAGCCTTCTTTTCGTTGGCTGAAGGTTGACTTTTGCTCAACGACTTCTTGTCACCGACTGTTGCTTATCGATACCCCTGCTGTATTCTGGCGATTACGTTTTTACTGAGAGCATCGATAAAGCGCGAATCCACCAAGTCTATGACGTCATAGATTCTTCGGGAGGTAACTGAGTACAGCATCTTGTTTGCTTCTTTGCGTCTCTTCAGAATGCCGCAATCGACCAGCACTTTCAAATGTCTGGACACGGTCGGTTGAGCGAAACCGACCGTTGGGACAATCTCGCAGGCGCACTTTTCGCCTGTTCTTAGAAAGTCGAGTATCTTTAATCTGCTTGGATCTGCTAGCGCATCGAATACAGTTGATTTGAAGTTAATCATACTGATTTGATCCATAGCGCACACGCTATATAGCGGAATAGCTATAAAGCATATAAATGTTTGTTCACGAAAGTCTTAGGCATCTGGGGGTAGGAACCGCGCACCAGTTTACCAGTACATATAAACCTCCATTTTCTTCAATCATATTCGTATCTCCCCCGGGCTACCAACGGCATCCCCAAGGCTATTCGAATTGCTGAAGATTGAGTTTCGGAATTATTCTGGTTGTGAAGGACCGTAGTCTGGAAGGACCTATTGATCATCAAGGACTGCTCCACAGTTGGGGCAGTATCCGTCTTCTGTTTGAAATGTTGATCCACATTTTGTGCAATGGTCACCACGTGAAGCTTTACCCCGTGATATTGGTGGAGTTGTCTTTCTCCTCTTCCAGACAGTGGCTACTACTATTAGCAGGGCAACCATGGCTATGATTCCCATCGTTCCAAAGCCTCCACCACGATGCCCGTTTTTCGGCTGCACAGTTTCACCATTGGAAAGTGTGAGCAACGGGGTGGAATTGTCTGGGTTTAGGATCATCGTTGCTTTCGTGTCCTTAGTAATCGGTTGCATGTCATAGTCTTGGATGACGCCTTCCGCTGAGGATAAGCGTAGGTTGAAGCTGCCATCGGCTGTACCAGTGATTGTAATATTGTATGTGTCGGATGGTAATCCGAAAAGCCAGTATCTACCATCATCCGTCTCATTCATGAAGAAATATGTTTTGGGAATGTCGTGGACAAGAGTACCATTCGAGAAACAACCATCACAACGACCGTTCGAATCTGTGATGAGAACATTCACTGGACACCTTACTTCCACTCCAGCATTGGGGGCAAATCCTGACAACGTCTTTGACTCGCCATTGACACAGAACTTGTGTTCAAGTTCTATAGAATGATGGTATCCATCCTTGTTCGCGATCACATGAACGATGTATAACCCAGCCTCCATGTCGTTTGTTATCGTGAGGCTGTATTCCCAAACCCCCCCTGCTGATGACGTAGCTTTAGCTCCGCCGGTTCCTCCTGATGGCGTATTCCACCTAAGAATAATTTCCGCCCCTTCTACGGGGTGATCTCTGTCATCAAGGACCACGCCACCAACGTAGAAAGGTTCACCTCGAGAGATCTTAAAGGCGACCGTGCGGTCGATACGCAGAATCAACGAAGGTTCATAGTTGAAGCTCGTTTCTGCTTCAGCACTCCTATAGCCCTCCTTGGATGCCGTGACCTTGATTGTCAAAGTTCCATATTCAAAATTCTGTAAATCAGGAATGTCGTAACTATAGATTGCAAGGTCTCCATAAAGGTCTGTCTTAGGGCATTTTTGTATTTCAGTCCTTGAGAGTCGTAGATTTCGAGAGTCGCCTCTGCACCCTCAACGGGTCGTGGGGGCTCTCCTGTGCGAACCGCGACCTGAATATCTAAATCCAGCTTCAAGTTTTGGATAATATATTTCATAATACTCAGGGATAACAGTCACCTTGAGAGTCGAAGGTTCAACTGTGAAGCTTGTTTTTGCTGATCCGTCTTTGTAGCCTTCTTTGGACACTCTCACGATCACAGTGTAACTTCCCGGAGACGCCTTCTCGGGTAAACCAATCGTTTTTTCATAGTTTTGCTCTAAGGCACCAAGAGTGATCGTCTGTGCGGGTAAACCTCCTCCTGGACCCTGAATCTCGATTGTAACTGTTGCACCTTCCATAGACTCTCCCCCTGAAGATATCGATCCGGTAACAGTAACTGGGTCGCCAGGATTGTAGACCATCCTGTCTAGTGCAACAGTGATTCCAAACGTTAAAGGCCCGGTCCGCGCTTCTTCAACATAGAAACTACAATCGGCCGATCCTTCTTTGTAACGCGTACTCTTAGGAACCGATACCTTCACATTGTAAGGTCCAGACGGATCTCTATCTTGTAACACAAAAGCCTGCTCGTATCGGCCTTCCACTGTTTCCACTTCGTATGGACCGATCGATCCTTCTGTATTGGAGATGGCGATTGTGACAGTCACTCCTGAAAGGTATTCATCTTTGATTTTCAAATATCCAGTGATTGTGACGGTGTCACCTCTAACGTATGTTTTCTTATCAGTCTCAACTGTGACAACCAAGGTATCGGGACCATTTACAGTGAAACTAAACGTTCCTGAACCAGTCTTGAACCCTGTCTTAGAAGCGGTCGCAGTAAGGATGTATGGACCGGGAGGCGCATCAACTGGTATAGTGAAACTTCCATCGTAAACACCCTCATACCCCGCAGGGTCCGCCTCTCCAGTCCAGGAAGAAAGCCCCATAGATGGACTAACACTTAACGAGACATCTGCTTCACTGACGGGTTCATATCCTGATGCTGTCTTGTAGTTAACAAATACATTCACGATAACATAGTCACCGGGCTTGGACTCTGAATACGCATCAACCGTTACAAGTAAGGCAGCGGCTTCGTTTACCACAACCGTATAGGCAGTTTTAGCTGTGGCGGATTCGTATCCTTCCTTAGATGCCGTCACAGTGATTGTGTAAGTATCGGCAACACTATCTTGAGATAAAGAGATTTTTGATGAATAGTAGCCGTTTGAATCGCTGTATGCACGTCCAGGGTTGCCTGTTTGTCCGGCCGAGTTGCTAACTACTGTCTTAAGTTCTGCGCCTTCTACGCCAGCTCCATCAAAGGTAACTCTGCCAGATATGAGTACGTTCTCGCCGGGTGCATAAGTTCCTTTGTCAAGTTTGACTGTAACTGACAGGGCCTTTGTCTTGGTCTCAACTGTGAATGATGTGTCGTCTGTTCCATCAGTATATCCGTCTTTGTGGGCTGTCACTTTGATCGTGTACGTGCCGGCAGCAATATCTTCTGGCAAGTGGACCAATGACCCATAGAAGCCATTTGAATCACTTACTTTGTGCCCGGGCGTACCTGATTGTCCGGCCGAGTTGGCAACTACGATCTCGATGCTGGCGCCTTCAACTCCAGCTCCGTTACAGGTCACTCTGCCGGAAAAATAAACATCCTCGCCAGGTTGGTAAGTATCTCCCAATGTTTTCTCGACGTTTACCGACAGCGTCTTGACTTCAGGAGGAGGTTGATTCTGACCTTCACCCACAACCTCCCAAGTTACCCAAGCCTCTCCAAGCTTCTCTCCAGGGTGCGTCGGGTGGTACATTACTGCATTAGCGGTCCAAGTTCCAACTTTGTTATTTGTTCTTTCTCCATTGTAAGTACAGCTGTAGTAACCACTCACCCCCTCGCGCCGGATAGCCCAATCGAAGGAGTCTTTGTGGACATGCGGGTCAACGTCCGGAGTATAGATGTAAACCATGACATCACTGAGACCAGATACATATCCGTGGAAAGTGACGGCCTCATGAAGCTGATAACTACTCTTATCCGTGAAAACACTGATGCTTCCCTGTGCTCGAACACTTTCAAAAGTCCAGCATGTCATCGATATTGCAAGCATGACAAGTATACTCGATAAGACCAATCTGCGAGTTATCAAAACCCTTCATGAAGAATTACTTTCGATGCAAACATAAGACTTTCCGGTGAAGGTTCGGCACCTAGCAGACTCATTGCAGATTCAAGCTTTGGGGGGCAGAAACATCATAGGAAAGAGTCCATGATCATGAGTAAAAAATTGGGGCAGTATAAATTACAACTTGGGAACGGTAACCCCCGGGCTATCAAATGGTATCCCACAGGCTACCACTCAATCTTGTAGAATATACCAGAGCGAGCAGGTTGTGAGTCACATCTGGAGTAAGTGAGACCGCCGGGGCTCGAACTTCTAGCCTGCATTTTCTTAGACTTAAGAAAGCTTTGCATCGGGATATCGACATACAATAAAAAAGGGTCGAATTCGAATCTCATCTGGGGAGCAGGCTAAGACTGGCGGGCCCTATGCGATGTTGCCCCACAATAACGTCGGGGTTCAACTGTTTTTCAGCGGTAATCCTACTCTGAGTTTCTCTTTTCTCTGAATCGATTCTATGATTGTGTCCAAGAGGTCATGGGATTCCTTTAGCTTCCTTTGGCATTGATGACAGAATCTATCGTTTGGGTCGTTTCTGGATCCACATGAGGAACAATATAACAAGTGCCAATTGCCCATTGTATTTGCTGACTCAAGGCTTGAAAAGCCTTTGCATTTGAGGTTGTTCAGAACATAGACTTAAGTCTCCGATTTGGATGATACATTAAGTGGACACGTTGAGGATGCCCTATCCCCATTTCCTTCATGTCCTGAAACGAAGAACCTGGGCGCTTGGCTTCTTCATCACGCTAGTCTGTATTAGCACGCTCCTTTTCTCATACATAGAAAAACACACTCTCTTTGACTCATTCTACTGGACGATAACAGTAGTCAGCACAGTCGGTTTTGGTGACATAACGCCTCACACTCAAATTGGCAAGTTACTCTTCATATTTGATGCTCTATCGGGAATTAACATCTACATCTATCTGATCACAAGTTGGCAAGCGTCATTGACCGAAGCGAGGCTTGAGAGAAGGCTCTGGAAAATCGCCGAATTAGAAACGAGGGGAAAACTCAGCAATAAGAACCAGCAGAACCAGTAGCATGCCCTAAGGCTAAGTGATGCTGAGGGTGGGATTCGCGCACCAATTCCCCAGTAGAATAGCATTCTAAAGCACAAGCGCTCAAAACTGAGTCTTCTTGTTCAGTACAACGACCGCAAGTGCTTGTAAAACGATAAACCATGTCAAAAGAATCGCAATATCTCCAGTGAATGTGATGCTTAGGGTAGTCATGGATTCTCTCATAGCGTCAATCATGTATGTAAGCGGTGTTAGATAGGAGACGACTCGAAGCGGAAACGGTATCGCTTGTATCGGCATGAAGACTCCACTAATGAATATCATTGGTAATCGCAGAGCAGTCAACGAGATATTGGCCGTCGGCATATCTTTAGCAGCCGCGGCTACCAACATTCCAAGAGCAGAGAAAGTGAAAGCTCCAACAATTGTTACAACCACGAACAGGAGTGGATTCGCTACAGTAGTTCCAGTCAGTAGAACGGCGCCTAACGCTGTAATGAGTGAAAGCATAATGCCAAAAGCAGAACCCGCCAACGACTTACCGAAAACTATAGTCAGCGTTGAAATAGGAGCGATTTGAAGTATCTCCCAAGTCTCGGTCTGCCTCTCGATCGGAATCGCTATCGCCTCTATTGAAGAAGCCCCGAAAAGAGAAACCATACCCACAAGCCCTGGAATCAAAAGATCAGGCGGAATCGCACGTCCAAGAGAGAACGAGAGGTAAACGAAAGCAGGAATCAGAATCCCAAAACCAACTATCTGAGGCTTAAAGTAGTAAATCCTAGCATCTTTCTTCGCGATACAAACTCCCCTGGTCAGAAAGTCAGAGAGAGCCTTGCTCAAGTTGCTTGAAGAACGACTAGCCACGTTGACCCCCTGTTTTAACAGCTCGGAGCAGTTCCATCCTCTCAAGCTGAACAGCATCAAGTCCAGTATACTTGACGAAAACGTCTTCGAGACTTGGTTGCTTCGTATTCATGCTGACTATCTCAAGTCTGTTCGATGTTGCAAATTGAACAATTCTCTTGATTGCAATCGCTGGGGTTTTCCGTGTGAATATGGTACTTGTCGCCCTGTTTCGTAACCTCTTTTACACTTGGGTCAGTTCGAAGAAGCATTTCAATATCCAGGTCATTTCTGTCGAAGGCAACCTCAACGATATGCTCGTCCTGTAACGACGACTTCAATTTCTCAGGTGAACCATCCACAACAATTTTTCCCTGTTTTATTATGGCGACTCGGTCACAGAGTTGGTCAGCTTCATCGATATAGTGAGTTGTAAGAAGAATTGTCATGCCTTCTTCATTCAGTTCTCTGACAAGCGAGCGAATGAGTCTAGAGCTTTGGACATCCAAGCCACTTGTAGGTTCATCGAGAAAGAGAACTTCAGGACGGTGAAGGAGAGCGGCAGCTATGCGTACCCTGCGTTTCATACCCTTCGAATAACCGATTACGCGGTCATTTCTCCTCTCATAAAGTTGGAAAGCTTGAAGCAACCGCGTGGCCCGTTCAATCTTCGTGGACTTGTCCACGCCATAGAGTTCACCGATAAACATCAAGTTCTCCCATGCAGACATCTCATTATAGAGGTTGCTCACCTCTGCCACTACGCCTATTCTCTGTTTGACCGCCAAGCTTTCTCTGACACAGTCGTGGTCAGCAATCCTAGCGGTTCCAGACGTAGGCTTGGTCAAGCCTGTAAGCATACGAATAGTAGTTGTTTTGCCAGCGCCGTTTGGTCCTAGTAGACCGAAGAACTCGCCCTTTGCCACCTGAAAGCTTACGTTATCAACAGCTATGACTTCACCGTAGCGTTTCGTCAAATCCTTAACGTCAATTATGCTCTCCATTTTTTGCATCTTCACTTTCTCTTCAATTCGTTTATTCTATGCTCCACCCCCGCGATCTCTCTCTGCAACTGGTCTCGATAACCTTCCAAACGTTCGATTTCTTCTTGAGGCGATAGGAATCGCCTGAATCTACAACCGCAGTAGCCTACGCTCCGCATATGGAGAGTTGGCATACAATCATCGCACATGTTTTCACCTCGCTAAGTTAATTACGAGCTTAATACAATAAATGGAGTATTTAACCTACAAAGTTTGGAGGAGCGTAGTAACTATGTGCGAGCGAAGCAATTGTGCCGATCATATTTGTCTCTGCCCGTTAGAGGGCATCATAGACACGATAGGCAAGAAGTGGCCTCTGCTTGTGGTCAACACCATCGGAAACAATGGAAGGCTCAGGTTCAAGCAGATGACAGATGAGCTGAAAGGGATCAGCCCAACAACCCTAACAGATACACTCAAAGAACTTCAAAGAGAAGGCCTGATCAAGAGGGAGAACTTCGCAGAGATTCCTCCAAGAGTGGAGTACACTCTCACAGAAGACGGTGTCCAGCTGAGAAAGGCAATACTACCGTTGTTGAGATGGGCATCCACAAGAAGCTCCACGACGCGAAAGTGTGCTACCACGTATGGCAAGATTCCAGCTCATCGAATCAAGAGAATCTAAGCTCCGCGCTTAATGACCAATGCGGCCGCGTATGATGATGTTCTCGGGTTGATCATCCTGTCCATCGTGATCTCTATTATAACTACTGGCGTAACTCAATCTCTTCGCATTCCAAACAGCTCTCGTGATTTTTCAAACCAGTAAAATGGTGCGGGGGGTGGGAACCGCGCACCTGAACCTAACAACTAGGTACTGCGGATCGTTACCTGCTACCATAATTTTAACTCTGATGCAGCCAGTAGGCCGATAACAACGATACCTGCAACCGTAACCACTTTCAAACGGCGCATGCGTCATTCACCTTGAAGACAATCAGTTACAGCAATTGGCCCCTGCGGTGTTGGTTCCATACCTTAAGTATTTCGAACCAGAGCACACTCACGGCACCCACACCGAAACCGGTCGCAAGATCTATTGGGTGGAAGGGTGAGAATCGGAAGAGATTGCGTAGAGCGGGCACGGTGAGCGCAAGTATAAGGAAAAGAAGGGTGCCACCGAATACCCACCAAAGAGCCTTATTTGGTGTGTGAAGCCTTGTGAGAATAGTCTGGGACCATGAACGGTTTGTAAGTATCAGCCCAAGATTTGAAGAGACTATCGTAATAAATGCGAGTGTCCTAGCTTCAAACTCACCGAATCCGCGCGAAAGCACACCAAGGAAAATGATCAGAAGCATAATTAGTATGATGCCTCCTTGTAGAAGGCTAACTCCTACCATCTTCTTGTCGAAGAGAAGTTGACTTGCTCGTCTGGGTGGACGCTGCATTACGCCTTTTTCTTCAGGTTCTGCTTCAAACACAATTGAGCATGCAGGATCTATAACCAATTCCAGAAATACGATGTGTATTGGCATGAGGATTAATGGCCATCCAAACAGCAGTGGTACAAGTGACATTCCAGCGATGGGAATGTGAATTGAGAAAATGTATGCAACAGCTTTTTTCAGGTTGTCAAAGATTCTTCTACCCATTCTCACGCCCGCTACAATAGACGTGAAATTGTCATCAAGAAGCACTATAGATGCGGCTTCTCGCGCCACATCGGTGCCCCTTCCTCCCATGGCGATGCCGATGTGCGCCGATTTCAAAGCTGGAGCATCATTCACACCGTCCCCTGTCATAGCTACAATTTCGCCATTTCTCTTGAGCGCGTTCACTATTCTCAGTTTCTGCTCTGGAGTGATCCTTGCAAATACGTTGACGGCCTTGATATGTTCCTGAAGTTCATTATCGGTCAACTTGTCTAGTTCGGTTCCTGTAATGCACTTGTCAGAAGATTTCAGACCGATCTGTTGCGCTATATTCTGGGCAGTAGCGGGATAGTCACCAGTAATCATTATTACGCGTATACCCGCGTCATAGCATTCATTGATTGCGTTGGGAACCTTGCTGCGAACTGGGTCAGCGAATCCCACGAGACCCAAGAAGTGGAAAGGAATATCATGTTGGCTTTCCGGCAACTGAGGACTTTCAAATTCCGCCTTGGCGACGCCCAAGACTCGCAGTCCTCTTTTTGCCATCTGATCAACTGACTGGGAGAGTTCTCGCATTTTCTGATTATCAAAGTGACAGAGGTCTGCGATGGATTCGGGAGCTCCTTTGCTTGCAATGACGTGCTCTGCGCCATCTTTCGACTTCCAGACGTTTGACATGGCGCGTAATTCCTTTGACAATGGATATTCTTGAACAAGCGTCCAGTCCTTGTGCAAGTGTCCAGTATCAGAGAGAAGCCTCTCCCCAAGGTCCATCAGAGCTTTTTCCATCGGATCAAATGGGTCCTGCTTGCAAGCTAGAATGCTGAACTCGGTAAGTTGATGAAACGATTCAGGTAACCCGGCGGTACTGCCAACATCATACATCTCTTGTCCAACCAGAAACGCGGACACCGACATTCTATTCTCAGTCAACGTTCCAGTCTTATCCACACATAACACTGTAGCTGAACCAAGCGTTTCAATGACCGGAGCCCGTCTGGTGAGAACGTTACTCCTTGACAATCGCCAAGCTCCAAGAGCAAGAAATATTGTAAGAACAACCGGAAACTCTTCAGGCAGAATCGCCATGCCAAGTGTAATACCTGCTAGAAAACCATTCAGCCACTCCAAACGTACTAGACCATACACAGCAACAACTACCGCACACAGTAGGAGAGCAACGAGAGCAACATTCCTGACAAGACGTTTCACATCTCGCATGAGCGGCGTCTCTTCTCTCCCAAACGTCTGCAAAGTCTTTCCAATCTTACCCATCTCGGTTCTGATTCCTGTTGCCCTAACCTCCTCCACTGCCTGACCCTGCGTGACGAGCGTCCCAGAAAACACAACGGGAACATCGTCCCCACCAGGTCGAAAATTCGTTTCTCTACCATCCCATGATACTTTGCGTACTGGAACAGATTCCCCAGTGAGAAGAGATTCATCAATCATCAGATTGTTGGACGAAAGAAGAAGTCCATCTGCTGGCACGCGGTCTCCTTCCGAAAGTAGAAGCACGTCTCCACGGACAACCTCACGACCTGGGATACGTTTACGTTGTCCGTCACGGACCACAAGTGCACGAGGACTGGAGAGGTTCTTCAGCGCTTCAAGAGCTTTCTCAGTTTTTTGATGCTGGTAAACAGTTATTCCAATTATTACGAACACGAAGCTCGATAGCATTATTGCCTCTTGCACATCACCAAGTACGAAGTATATCACGCCGCCTGCAATGAGCAAGAGGAACATTGGTTCCTGAACAACTTCAGCAATCGTTCTTGGAAAATTGCGACTCTTGGCTGAAGGAAGTTCGTTGTAACCCTCATTTTTGAGTCTTTGAAACGCATCTTTCTCAGAGAGACTCGACATACTGTTATCTATCAAAGCTATCCAACTCGGAGAATGAATCGCGCAAAAACAGGTGGCGGAAGCCATACATACTGGGACTCGCATCGGCTAGAACGTAGTTGTTTATAGTATTGAATCCGCCTCTGTGATTTGTAAGTCCGATGCATTGTCATCGAGTGGTATAGGCGTTACTGTTTTGGATCGTGTTCCAGACCCTTGTTTCTCATTTTTCTCCACTCGAAAATCTGAGGCACCAACGACGCAATCACAACTATTACTATGATGACCAGCAGATATTTCTCAACATCAGGAATCTTACCCAAGCTGTAGCCTGCTAGTGTCATACTGAAGACCCATAGGATGCCGCCCACGATGTTGTACCCAGTGAAGGAACGGTAGTTCATTTTCACTGTACCCGCAACCGCAGGAGCAAAAGTCCGAACAACAGGAACAAATCGTACTAATGCAATCGTCTTTCCTCCATGCTTCTCGTAGAATACCTCAGCTCTCGTAAGATACCTGGAAAACTGAGCATAACGTTTAGACAGTGTATTTCCGAGACGAAGTCCAATCGCATAATTGACTTGGTCCCCTGTTATGGCAGCTACGGTAGCGAGAACGAGAAGCCACCGAAGATCCAAGTACCCTTCCTCCGCCAGCATTCCTGCCGCGATAAGCAATGAATCGCCGGGGAAGACAAAGCCGAAAAGCAGTCCCGTTTCGACGAAGATGATTATTGCAATACCCACAACTCCTCCCCACCGTATCAATGAAACAGGGTCCAGGAAATCCAGTCGAATCGACAGCATCTGATCGCTGGCGCTTGCAGCAAGAAAAAGCATTATCGCGTGAAAAGATGCACTTGCCAGCTGCGGGAACTCTCTCATGCCTTTCCTCATTTCATAGTTCGACGCCCCGGTCAAAGTCATGCAAGTGATCTTATCCTCCGAGTCCGACAAGGTATTTCTGGATGATTCCGATGCCATAGTATCCACCGTATGCGCATATAGTGAGCATGGTTGTTTTTCCAATCACTGCGCTTATCAGAGCTTTCAGTCTAGGGTACCTCATCATTCCCAAAGGTATCCAGACCAAATCGTCGGGCGTCAGAGGAGTAACCGCAAATAGGAAGATCAGCAAAGGCCCGTATCTGTTGAGCCTAGTTTTCCATTTCTCAATAGAAGCTCTTCGTTTCTCGGAGAATAGAAATCTTCCACCCGCACCAACATAGTAGTGCAGGTATTGCCCCAGTCCAGCGCCCAAACCCATCGAAATCCCTACCAAGAATGGATTGAAACCAAGGTTAGGAGCCCCCATCAAAAAAGCCACTATCTGAGGTGGAAAAAACGAAATCATCAAAGAGCTAGTGCCAAGAATCCCCGCGAGGAAAGCCCCCAAGTAACTCAAATCGATGAGCGCTCGCGTCAAGGAATGCACACCACGTACTCCAACAAGTAGAAGAATGACAGTGACGCAGATCACAACGAAAGTCAACAAAACAGTAAGTATTTTCTCCAAGTTGTTTTTCATTTAGAGCCCTCAAACATCGTCTATCTCTGAGACTTCTCAGTAAATGAGCTGATGTGAAGAGAGATACTACATCGAAGGGTAGAGCGATGCTGAGAGCCGTCTGCCCTCTTTGCGGTGCGAAGATGACGAAGTTCACAAAGTAGTTTTTCAATCTCAAGCTCGTAATAGATAAGAGACAAAGGAAATTAGTGGAAGATGGACACTACAATGTTCTGAGGCTACGCCTGAGATGATGCGTTTGCGTAGTGGATGAGTTCTTTCTCTTCGAGAGTTTTCTGAAGTGTGGCTGCGGCACGATGTATCTCCTCTTCCTTTTTTGCTCCTGTAATTACAAGCTTTCCACTTCTGAAGATAAGAATTACAACTTTCGGCTCTTCCATGCGATAGATCAAGCCTGGAAACTGTTCAGGCTCATACATGGTCCTCTTTAGCGAATATGTTGCTTTTTCTATATCTATGGTTCCATCCAATCCTGCTGAGGCGACGATGTTCTGTATCTGAATGTCGGGTTTAGCGACAGTGACGATCCCATTCCTTCTTAGGTCGTCCACAACTTTCATCACAGTTTTCTTCGCTTGTCGTTCAGACTTCGCTCCTGTACACACCATTTTTCCAGAATTGAAGATGAGTGTCGCAGTCTTTGGTTTCTTCAACCTGTAGACAAGGCCGGGAAACACTTCCGGTTGATATTGGACGCCTGGAAACACTCGAACTATGACGTTAAGGTCTATCTTTTGTTTAATAGCGGCTGTGGCAACGACGTTCTCGATGTTTATGAACGTCTTTGCCAAGCTTTTATGTCTCCGAGGCCGGATATATCGCTAGAACCCCACACCATCTCATAAGCTGTCTTTGTATACTTCAAAGGTTGATGATAGGAACAAACGTGGTTACTCGCCACGATCCGACGGTAGCTATCGCACCTTGCCTATTGACCCCGCAGTCTTTCATCTATGCCAACTCGTTCTCTATGACGTTGAGTTTGCCCTTCTTGCCAACGCTTACCTGCAATTCTCCTCTAAACCTTTTCACTCGTCCATTCTCGATCTGAACTGTGTCACCAACCGAGATCATGTCTGTTTGGGCGTTCCATAGTGGCAACTTGATAGCACCCGTGTTGTCAGAAATTGTTGCAAGCGATAAGTGATAAAAGAGACCGGACCTTGAGTACACTTTCCTTATCATCGACTTTTCAACTACATTTGCCTTCAGGTTGAAATGTTTGACTCTTGAGTTGAGATCTTTGATTCTGATGTCGACGGCTCTCAAGTCGGCTTCTTCAGTCAAGGTTGATTCGTTCCAAGGAAAACTTGTGAGATCGATGTCTAGCAAGCCTTTCAACGCTGTTTCGCTCAGGCTTAGTTGCGTAATCACTTTTCGATCTCGGGTTACGAGAAAGAAAGCGCCGTTTTCCGTTTTCTGGCGGCATTGAACCAGCAAGTCCTTGCATGACGACTTTTCATGTATCCATGCGTCTGGAAAACATGCGAGAAACTCATGGGTATCAAGTCCATATTTCTTTGAAATCCAGATCAAATACCATCGATTAGCCAGCTCAGGAAAAGATGCCCGTTGGTGTCTCCCTCGCCCAGATGGAGACCTCTCTATCGGAAATCGTTTCAATAAGATCCTATAATACTAGTTTGCCTTGCTCTTTAAGATCATGTTCGGTCAAAGGTCTTATTTCGTTTTCTCCGGATGCCATCCACTCTCCCCTTCTCAACTAAGATTGACTCTTCTAGACTGATCGTGGAACATAGCGAGAATCTACTGGTATGTGTGTGAAGGTCAAGTATCATTCAAGGTCGCTTAACCTTCCGCAGGAACGACCTTCGATCCAGTTAGAATTGGTCGAATCTGAGAGATTGAATAACTGTATCTTTCGTACACCGAACCTATTCAGGGCAAGTTTACTGTGTGTCTACCTGGCCATTCGTAATTCTAGCAACGCCTTTTATTGGCGCAACATGCTTCGACTGAATTCTCATCAAGTAAAGGTGATCTTACGCTTAACGATCAGATTTGGCCTACGAGAGTTGGCATAAGATTTTAGACGGTTCTTAGACACATTTTACATTTTCAAATTGGTGAACCGTATGCGTCTTCAAATGTCCCCACGCCCTTTCCTAAATCGTCTAAACCGATAACTATACTTTCAGTTTCCAGATCGAATTGTTCAACTGTAACTGCATACTCGATGTAAACCTGTGAACCTCCGCCCTTCAAGGTATAACGTTTCTCTGCATAGCTTGCCAAGACTATTCTAACATGTTTATCATTATCATATCCTTCAACAATCCATTGCTTTCCATCCTCCTTCTTCTGTATTTGCAGTTTTGGATTGTCAAATTCGATTATCATACTATTCTTAGAATCCTGAAAATTCAAATATCTACGAAAATATCTCTTTGAATCCCTCCCAGCTTTTAGGCAAAAAAACGAGATTGAAAAACCCCTCTGGAAAACTATTCTCCCCCAATGAAAGGAGCCGAACGTTGCAACCCCAACTACCTTCTGCAAGTGCGCTATCCCCCTGAATCTTTTTCCGAGAACAGAACCTTTCGCTTCCAGAAAGATATCCACCCAACCTACACCAAATGGGGGTATAAAGACGCCGTGGGCATCCCTATCCGCAATACCATTGAACGCGCCGATATCTATGTCAATAATGTTATCCACATTCAATCTATAGCTTGGAAAACTGCCGCTAAGCATCATTTTCCGTCCTGAAACTGCTGAAACTATCGTCTTTCCTTGAGAATCCACTTCCGTAACAGCGTTTGTAGCTCCAAAGTCGCTAAGTTTGTCTCCATCGTATATCCAGCCAGCTGTGGCTGCCTGAAACCTATTTTCTTTTAACTCCTTAAGCACAATCTCCTTATCGTCGAACCGCATTCTTCTTCCATGTTTCTTGAATATCAATAGTACAAACTGCATGGGCTTCTCTCCATCTAGACTGAAGAAGAGAAACCACCAATATTCCTTTCCTAGAGGAGGCAGCGCTTCGACATTATACATCACTCTATCAATGACCGACGGATCCACGTTTGAGCCGTCTATACACGAAAGTTTTCTAATCAGAGAATATGTTTTTCCCATGTTCCATATCTTTTTGTGCAATTGGTGTATCATCAATTTATCACATTGTCGTTTATTTCATCTTTTCAGGTACGTGTGACCAAGCTCGATTGCCGATGCTGTGTTTTCATGAGTCCTCATACAGTTCCAAGATTATCATATAAACTGGCTAGTTGACGACGCCGGATTATCCTTAAAAAGCAAATTGTCAATGAGGCAAGTATCAATGGCCGATCGAGTCACCAAAAAGCTTCTTCAGAAACTGACCTGTCAACTCCAATATTTCTAGAGCCTTCCCCGAAGCTAACCCAATATTCAGTTCATGATCCGATGTAACTATGCCGGTTCTTTCCTTCAGATACACTTTTAGTTCATCGAGGTTGGGATGTATCCATTTGTTCCGATAATCGTCCTTGATCCTTGCTGCAATTTTCTTTATCTCGTCTTCTTTCTCATCGTATTTGATGAGGTCGTTCCATGACTTTCGGTGGCCATCAGGTTTCTTCATCTCTATGCCTTGATCACGAAGCTTCGTTTTCTGAGCCAGCTCTGCCGTCATACCTGCCAGTACAGATGCACTGATGAAATCACCTTTGCCAAAGGCGTCTACCGCGCTCCTCCAAAAGAGGTTTGTAACTTGACCCTCACGAGATGCTGCACCAGATCCGATGCCGTAAAGAGTTATGGCAACTGCAATCGCAACTTCAAAAGCGGCTGCTAGATCCTAGAGCGTCGTGTCGATGGCGGTCTCATACGTCCAACCTGCAAAATACCCCAGCAAATAAGTTCAAGCAATCATAGTAGCATAATGCATGAGGTTCGGAGCCGCGAGGTAGACGACCAGAAAAGGATTGTTAAGGATGACGCTCCCTTCAAATGAGAAGAGAACTATCAAAGCCGTCAAGAGCGCAACGATAGAGATAAGAGACGAAATTGAAAAGAAGGTTAAGATACTAATCACAGAGATCAATCAGCATGTGGAATCAACGTACAGAGAAGAGTTTAGGGCAACCTATCCATTCTCAATAATGGTATTTGTCAAATGGTCCACTCAGCTGGCCACTTCCTGGTAGTTCTATATAGTCACGAAAGATTATTAGAAAGGCTTTTACAGAAAAATAGATAGGAATGAAAAAAGAGAACAGGCGGAAATTTCTGAAGTACCTTGCTAGTATTGCAGGAACTATCGTAGCCGTCTCAGTATATTTGAGATTTGGCAGAACCCCACTTGCAGGAATGAACACAACATCCCAAGCGCTTTCTGCAACCACATCTAAGAGCCGATTACCCCCTGGTCAATACGAAGTGAAAGAACTTGAAGTTCTTCACATCGACGGTATCCCTAGCTTTAGCCCAGAAAGTTGGAATTTTGAGGTTACTGGGTTGGTAAAAAAGCCGTTTGTGTTGAGTTGGAGCGAGTTTCAGGCTTTGCCTCACATGGAAAAGAAGTCGAATTTTCACTGCGTTACTGGTTGGAGTAAAATGGATAGCAAATGGGGTGGAGTTTTGTTCAAGACGATTTATGATCTCGCTGAACCAATGAAAGATGCCAAGTTCGCGACAGTAATGTGTGACGCAGAGTATACTACTTCTCTTCCTCTGGCAGACTTGCTAGAGACCGATGTTTTATTTGCGACTGACCTAGAGGGAAAACCACTTGAGCCCAGGCATGGAGGCCCCCTTAGGCTAGTCGTTCCAGACAAGTATGCATACAAAAGTGCAAAATGGATCAGAAAAGTGAAGTTTACAAAACAACAGGAGCTTGGATATTGGGAAACTAGGGGTTATAGCAATACGGCTGACCCTTGGACCCAAGATCGATACGGTTGAACTCGACGGTCATGGATGAGTTGTGACTAATCCGAAATCGAAGATGTGGAAAGATCCAACTGAATATGTTTCGATAGCGGTCACTTTGAACTGTAGCTGATTGATTTTGAGATCAAGTACACGACTGAAGAAGATTGATAGAATTGCCGTGTGGGGCCTCCTGATACTATTCCTAGTATTCATGATTAGTGGTTATATGATAACTAGAGGATTCATTGACAGATACTACGGACTTCTACTCCATACAAAACTAGACTTGTTGATTATGGCGTTCTTCATAATCCACTTTACTATCAATTTGAAGTTCATCCTGGCCAGACGGGGAATCAAGAACGGTATGGTGGTGAATCTAGTCCCTGTGATAGTCGGCTCCAGCCTATTCTTGTTCATACTATACTTGGATCAGTTCTTCAAGCTCTGATCGTGCTTGGGAGGGATTGGTGGACGCGCTTACCAAAACCCTTTTTCAAATCCTTGGGATACACATGTCGACAAGTGAAGCGTTAATAGCTTCATCAATGTTGGAAAGACCAACGAAGCAAGATAGCTATGGCCTTTTCGTTTGCAACGTCCACTTCAGCACCGTGGCTGATTACGCGCAGATTCTTGTCCTTCATCAAGATAGCTGTGCTTTCTTAGCCTGATTCTCTTGAAGTGATTTCTGTTTAGAAACGTATTCGAGCCTCGGTGGGCTGAACGCGTCTAGAAAGAGGCCGTTCTCCGATCCGATGACTCTTACCTCATGTTCTTCGTTAGGTTTCATTCTGTAGACCATCCCCTTACGCACGATTCTCTTCTCTTTTCCCGACATGAACTCGGCTTCGCCAGCAAGACAGATGCCCATTTGCTCGTGAGGATGGCGGTGTAGTGGAACTCTTTTTCCTGCCAGAATCTCGACCAAGAAGAAAGTCATATGTTCACCGTTCATGAGTACACGGCCAAATACATCTGGAAAGAACTCGTACTTGGTGAGATTACTATGGTCAAGAATTTCCATTGGAAGTACCTGCAACCTTGTTCTTAGCCAAGCCTACAAACGATTTATTCTTATTGCTTATCACTCTGCTAGTCTTTTCTTGACATATCGTCGTAGGTATTCAGTAGATTCTTCAAAAAGCTTAGTAGTCAAGCTTTTCTGATACATGCTTGCTTATCACTTTCTAGTCAGGCCGTGAAGAGGACAATGAAATATTGTGAAGCACAACTTGGAAGAGTTTTCATTCTGAGATTGCATGATGGGGATCGCCTTCCGGACGTTTTGGAATCATTTGCTGCTGATAGGAAGATATCAAGTGCGCTCTGTTTCTTGTTGGGAGGTGCAAAGGACAAAGGGCGTGTCGTTGTTGGTCCCGAGGATAGCCAAACGATCCCTCCAACGCCCATGGTGAAGCTTCTGAACGGAGTACACGAAGTGTGTGGGTTAGGGACGATTTTTGAAGATGAAAAAGGGAAACCCAAGTTGCATATGCATTCATCATTCGGCAGAGGTGACAGTTCAATAACAGGTTGTATTCGTATGGGAATTGATATTTGGCAAATAGGCGAGATCGTTGTGATTGAGATGAATGATGTCATTGCAAGAAGGAAACGAGATGCTATGACTGGGTTTGAGCTTCTAGAAACCTGAAGCTCAAGCTGATGACTTGGGATTTGTCTCGTAGTACTTTCTTGCGATGTCAACAGCTTCTTGAGATCTTGAAGAAAGTATTTTGAATAGCTTCTGCAGATGATCATCCACTTCTAGTTCTGCGCTCTTCAAGAACAACCATCGAACAGCTTCTGCGTCGCCTTTCTTAAGTGCCAATCTTCCAGCGGTTTCATAGTTGACTCTGGCAAGTAATCTGTTGTTGTTCTGCTCCATCTTGCGGGCTGATTCTACGAATGATTCTATGGGGGCTGAGATCTTGTCTGGATTTATCAATAGTGCCCTCTTCATCGCTTCCTCAAACTCCCCATCTTCAAGGCGTAGACTGCTGATATCAATGGTCTCTTTGGACATCTTGTTCATCCCATTCCTTACTAGATAATCCGCTCTTCATCCATGTGCTTGTGACCATAAAATCTCCTTACGGCTATGAATTTCTGTCTATTTCCGTCAATTTCCTTATCGAAGATCTCTATCTCGCCATCGAAAACGCTGGTGACCGCTTCTGCATCTTCCTTCTTATGCATAGAAGGGTTAATGGCTCCTAGGATAGTGAAACCTCTTGCTCTGATCCGTGAAACTATGTCTGAAATCCACCTTCTAGTTGTCTGTGCTCCATGGTGGAGGAGCACGTCAGAAATGAAATCAATGTAGATTGTCTTCTCTCTTGGTTTTGTTGAGTCAAGAGAGCCGAGTATCTTCATTAAACCTATGTTGATTTCGGTCAAATTTTCAATGCCATCAGCCTTGGAAATGTTGGGAAGAGATGGCGCTAGTTCCTCTGATCGTGAATTGCATAGCATAACGTGGAAAGACTTCGGAAATCTTTTGATCAAGTCTAGATATTTTGTTGCGTCGGTTGTTAGACACAGTGCAAACCTTTGGTCACTGACGGCCTCCTCCAAGAAATGTTGGATGATGTGATCTCTTTGGTCACAGGAGGGAGATGACAGGGCTATGGAATATGACAGAGGAAATCCCCCCATCGTCAGTTCGTCGAGAGTCTTCGTGCCCGTGGGCATCACCTCAACATCAGATTGAGGCTTCCGCGTTGTTACCGGAAACTCGCCAACGTCTTCCGGTAATGGAACGCTTACCGAAGTTGGTCCTGCTTCGGGGTGTTTTCGCGTCCTCCTTCTTAGGTACAAGCCACCAAAAGCGATGGTCGCAATCAAAACGGGGATCGTAACGGTATACGTGTTAATCAATGGTGTAACAATGGTGCTGGATTGAGTAGTGGTTGAGAGACTTGTTGTGTATGGATTTTCGAGCACATGTACAAAACCTCGATCATCACCAAGAGCAATTACTTCTCCAGAGCTTGACATGGAGACTGATGTTACCTCAGTCTGCGCGTCGTAGTTCCTAACATGTTTCCGTTCCCCAAATGAAACATCAAAGACGTAGACCAATGCGCCTGCCGCACATGATATGTGAGTCGCATCTCTTGAAATCGAAACGGTTTCAACAGCTTTCCCCACGTTGTATCTCCACAAGTACTGGTTATTGGTGAAGGCGGTATCGAAAAGGTAGACGTATCCATCCAGACTACCTGCCGCGACGTAGGATCCGTCATTAGTGATAGAGACTGATTTGACACGGCCCCCCGTGGGGCATCTCCAGAGGTAACTGTTGCGAGAGAAATCCCGGTCAGCAAAATAGACGTAGCCATCGCTACATCCGGCTACCACATATCTTCCATCATTAGACAACGCGACAGATAGTGGCGTTGCTGAAGTCTTCAATCTCCATAGGAACGTATTTCCATGGTATCCCTTTTCGAAGAATTGCACGTATCCATCGTCACTTCCAGCGGCAATGTAAGATCCGTCCCAAGAAAGTGAAACGGAAAGCACATTTCCATCTGTCTGGTGTTTCCATAATGGAGCATCGCCGCTAAATTGATTGTCGAAAAAATACACCCTGTGATCGTAACTACCTGCTGCTACGTACGCCCCGGTTCCTGAGATTGATACGGAGAAGACATTTCCAGCTGTCTGAAATTTCCACAATGGTGATCTTTTCGTGAGTTGCTTGTCCATGAAATAGACTACTCCGTCATTAGCTCCTGCTGCCACAAATGATCCATCATCGGAGATTGCAGTAGACCTCACTTGATCCCTAGCGGCCACGCGCCAGAGATACGTTTCGTACGAGAATCCTGTATCATAGAAATCTATCGACCCTGCAGCATTTCCTGAGGTGATACATGACCCATCTGCCGATACCGATATGGTTGTGACATTCGTTCCTGTGGGATACTTCACCACTGTTGACTGGGCTCGGCATGACGTTGCTTGAGACAGAAGGATTATCTGAAGGGCCAAAAGAACGACAAACATTCTACCCCTCATAGTTGTCACGCTTGTGATATCAAACTCGATACGTTGAATATATAGTGATATTGGCAGCACAAGGTCTAACTCTTACGTGAATTGCAGAGTATCTTGTATATTCTAGAACAGTATTCAACATGATCTTTCAAGGTGTTACGTCTTCCTCTTCTTCCCTCGTCCAGCCAAATGTCACAGACATCTCCTTTCCTGGCGATAGTAGTCATCAATTGTTCGACCCTTTCTTCTTGAATCTCTCGGGTTATGTCCCAATCAAGGCTTATCTGCTTGCTCTCTTCGAGTATCGGAGGAGATTCTTCCAAATCTCTTATCTCAACACTTCTCGAACGACTAATTGAGAGACTGACACCCGCGTGCAATTTCTTTCTGTCGAAAGAGTATAAGTGGAATCTGTCGGCGTATTTCTCAGGTATCACAATGTTCCATCTGCCACCTCTGAAGTTGCTATAGGGCAGAACCAGATGCGTCTCTAAGCCTTCTAGAAGTCTGAAGTATAACCAGTTGTATGGTCTGACGAGTTTGAGAGGAATCATCTCGTCGTAGTTCATATCTGTGTGAGCGTCGATCGATACTATTGGGAGATCTGTTAGGCCGAGTGCATAGTGGTGTCGCCACCTGTTTCCTCCAACTAGCATAGAGTTCAAAGGCAATGGATCTCGTTCAACAGCTTTGTTATGCGTTAGCTTTCTCATCCGATAACTCCACACGTCGAAGGTAGGATTATGTATCTTGAAGAATTCCGCCGAAGTGTCATGGTGCATAGTGATCTCGTCAGTGATTCTCTTTGTATAGTTATCTGTGTAGAAAATATGCTTCAAAACGAAAATGCCGCCTATCTTTGAATTACGTAGCTATCGAACAAATTGAACTGAAGTTTTCGCCGAGTCATCTTCATGTATATTCATCTGGGGAGACTTTCATGGACAGATCTATATGTTATATGCATGTCTATTCATGGAAGAGTCCTGCGTAGATGACCGAAGTGGTTTGAGGTCTCAAAATTGAAGTTCAGGGTTGTTCTGCTGGGTTTCGGCGTTGTTGCTCAAGGTCTGGCACGGATCTTGGTAACAAAACGTGAGTACCTCAAGCGCAATTTTGACTTTCACTATGAGATTGTGGCCATTGCCGATAGCATCAAAGGCTCACTCTTGGACAACAAGGGCCTTGATCTTGAAAGAGCCCTGACCATCGCTAGAGAGAAAGGATCACTGAAGGAGTATCCAGGAGGATTGAGTGGCCTCTCGAGCATAGAGACGATTGAGAAATCTGATGCAAACGTTCTGGTCGAAGCAACATGGACGAAATTGACAGATGGCGAACCTGGGCTAACACATATGAAGACTGCGCTCAGCAGGGGGCTTCATGTCGTGACCACGAACAAGGGCCCCATCGCGATTGCCTATCATGACCTTGCCACTCTGGCCCGTCGCAAGAAATGTTACCTCAGATTTGAGGGTACCGTTCTCAGTGGAACTCCCATGATCAGCTTAGCCACCGAAACGTTGGCCGGATCAACGATCAAATCAATCCGGGGTATCTTGAATGGAACGAGCAACTATGTACTTGGCGAGATGGAAACCGGCCGAACCTTTGAGGAAGCACTGAAAAGAGCTCAGCAACTCGGCTACGCTGAGGCGGACCCAACAGGTGATATCGAAGCGTGGGATCCCGCTGCGAAAATAACAATTCTTGCAAATGTATTGATGGGCGGCAAAGTAAAGCTTGCTGAGGTTCATAGAGAAGGAATTGTGGGAATCAGGCTCAGTGACATTCGTGACGCTGATTCGAAGGGAGAGCGGATAAAACTGGTTGCCAAAGCCTACGACGATAGAGGAGAGATAAAAGCCCAAGTAGCTCCTGAGAGGTTACCTAGAACAGACATACTCTCACAAGTGTCAGGTGTTCTCAACGCGGTAACCCTATCAACCGACGTGCAGCCTGACATTACCATAATCGGCCCTGGAGCTGGCGGCGACTCTGCTGGATTCGCCTTGCTCAGTGATCTGCTCGCTTTGAATCGAACTTTGAATAGACACTTGAACGAACACGACTGAGTTGACAACCGATGTGGAAAGAGACAGTTATCGCATGGTTCTTGTTTAGACACCGAAGCGAGTGAGATAAGGGCATCAATGTTCGAATGATTGCTCAATGCTCATCTAAGCTGAACATATCATTCGTCGTCGCTGAGAAAGACGGACCAAAAACCCTTCGAGCACTTCATGAAGAATTCAGACTGGGGCTTTAGGCCACAGATTGACTCGTCTCTGTTTAAGAATGGCAAAAGAGTCTTTCCGTCAACCGAGTATGCTATGGGTATACCCTGTTTATTAGTCGAGGAAAAGCTGTTGCATCTCTGATGTGCTTCAACTTGCAGATCCATGCAATCGTTCTCTCGACCCCAAGGCCGAAGCCTGCATGGGGAACTGATCCAAACCTTCTCAGATCAAGATACCACTGGTAACTCTTGGGATCCAAATTCTCTTCTCTAATCCTCTGAGTGAGTTCATTGAGATCATCAATTCTCTCTCCTCCTCCTGTAATCTCGCCGTATCCTTCTGGCGCGAGAAGATCAGCGGACAAAGTAAGTTTTGGATCAGACGGATCTAGTTTATGATAGAAGGCTTTGCAGGTCTTTGGAAAATACGTGACGAAGAATGGCGTATCGAACTTGAGCGTTAGGATTCTCTCTTGCTCCCATCCAAGGTCTTCGCCATATTTGATATCAACGCCGCTTTCCTTGAGTAATTGCACCGCCTTGTCGTAGGTTATTCTAGGAAAAGGTGAACTCAGCTTCAGCATATCAGCTGGTTCTCTTTTGTTCAACTTTAGCTCGTTCGGTCGCGATTTCGCCACCGAGTGCACGATATGTGTCAACAGCTCCTCTTCGTCTTTCATGAGCGAATCGAGATTGTACCATGGGGCTTCAGCTTCAAGATGCCAGTACTCTGTGAGGTGTCTTCTCGTTCTTGATCTTTCAGCTCTGAAAGATGGGGCTATTGTGTAGATCCTTCCGAGGCTGGCGATCATAGCTTCGGCGTACAGCTGCCAACTCTGAGTCAGGTACGCCTTCGTGTCGAAATACTTCACTTCGAATAGTGTTGAGCCCCCTTCGCAGGCCGCTGTTATTATCGTCGGGACATGTGTTTCGGTGTATCTGTTCTCTCGGAACCATTCTCTTGCCAGCTTCGAGTACGCTTGCTCTAATTCTAAGCGTTGCTTGCATCTTTCGATTTCTGATCCATAGATGTCTGTTATCTAGTAGGAACTCAGGTCCGTGGTACTTTTGAGCAATTGGAAAATTCTCTTCAGCTGCCCTGTACACGCTTGCTTTCTGGATCGACACCTCATATCCGCCTGGGGCTCGGCTGTCTTTCTTCGCTATGCCTTCTATCTGGATCGTTGATTCAGGTGGAACAGTATCAAAAATATCGAAGGTCTCCTTGTCGACCGCATCTTTCTTGATAGTACATTGAAGAGTGCCCGAACCGTCACGAAGAAGTATGAACTGAATGCCACCACTTGATCTTCTATTGTGGAGCCATCCGCGTAGCCGAACAGGCTTATTCTCAAACGTGCCTTCGAGTATCATGGAAACGGTGGTGAAATCCTCGCTTGACAATTATGATCACAGTACTTTTCAAACCGTTTTGCGGTAAGGAATTAATAAAGAGCGCTCCCATCTGTCAAAGGATGCATTAGAAGATGATGAGGTCTACATACTAATATCGTATGTAGGTTAACTAGCTCAAATTCGCAGGTTGAGTGTGGGGTGGTAGACAATGAGTGAGGAAGAGAGAGTAAGAAGATTGGCAGAACTCAAGGCCTACGTAGAGAAGCGTGCACATGAGTTGGAACAGGAATTGTCGAAACTAAGGTCTCTGGAGGAGATAGTGGATCTTACTCTTGCGGAGAAGAGCTTCAGAAGAGTTGAAATACCGAAAACCCAATCCCACCCGGCGCAACCTTCAACCACTCCTCAGGTTGCATCAAGTACGCCTCAGGTCGATCGAATTCAATTTCAGGCTTTTTCTATTAGAACAGCCTCCGGAATCGAACTGGCAGACATGCAGGTCAGTCGAGACGAGATCAAGGTTGTTCCCAAGGCCCAGATGAAATTCGATCCTAGTGCTCCTCCTCTACGCGCGTTTCTAGTTGGCCGTGTTCTAGAGCCGATGCGGTTGAAGGATCAGAATAATGTGCAAGTAGGGCAAATGACAGAAGACAAGATTCTCTCTTACACCGTGGATAATGGAAATGAACTGAAGCAGATTATCATCAAGAACTACGGAGACGAGAAACGACTTCAGGAATTGAGGAGCGCCATAAGCTGGACGATGAGAAGAATGTATGAGAGGAAAGTGGGCACGTAGTGCGCCGATATGAATTCTCAGATTTTGTCGAACAGCGCCAACGGCGTACTAACGATTTCCATCGTTCATTTTCAGAATCAATGGCGGCAGTTCTTGCAGTGTTTTGATAACATAATTTGCCCCTGCATCTTCAAGCTGATGCAGCTTGTGCACACCGGTCAGAACTCCCACGCTTCTGACACCTGCAGCCTTCGCACATTGAATATCAAGAGTGGTGTCTCCTACAACCAGAGCTTGGCCCGGGGCAGATCCCAGAATCTCAAGTACATAGTTCAAATGAGACGGATTGGGTTTCACTTTGGGTGCATCGTCCCGAGCGACGCAAGCGTCAAAGAATCTTTGCATGTCAAACCGCTCGAGTATGTGATTCATTGCTGCTTTTCCGCTAGTAGTAAAAAGGCCAATCTTGAATTGGTGTGAACGTATCTCTTGCAGGGTTTCCTTAGCACCAGGTATCATCTTGGTCGTCTGTGCCGCGTTCATCTCATATTTATCAGCTATCTTCGAGAGTTCGTTTCGCAGATTCTTGATGACGATCTCAGAGTC
Organism: Candidatus Bathyarchaeota archaeon; assembly: GCA_963760485.1. Taxonomy (GTDB): domain Archaea; phylum Thermoproteota; class Bathyarchaeia; order 40CM-2-53-6; family CAVXDP01; genus CAVXDP01. The sequence goes on from CAVXDP010000003.1 coordinate 51,365, forward strand.
TTCCTTTCCATTTAGATACATCGAGATCTTGTCTAGCATTCCAAAGATGCTGATCTCTGAAGAGACCATGCCCTTCGGAATTTCATCAACGTGATCAATAAGCTCGATTGCCTCTCGCCTTATTGGTGCGTAGTCTAAGCGGAATTCTACAAGGGTTCCGTCAAGGTCGAAGACGACTGATTGGATCCCAGTCATACTCGTCAGCCACGCAGGGTCTTGCGTAGGTCTTTATTGAGTTGACTGTTCTTGAAAAAATCAGAAAGAAAAAGGGATCTGTGAAGATGCAGGCTTACTTTACGCGCTGATCCCACATCTTCGCATCGACTGGCACATTGTCCTCGAAAAAGTTGTATCCTTGCAGAACAACGCCATCGATTCCGGCAAGCACGTAAATATGGTACCGTCTCCCTGAAAGTGGCTTTTCAAATTCAAGCACAACCTTCTCCTCAGAGAGGTATCTAGCAGTCTTCACGTTCCAACCGTAGGCTGAAGAGCTCTGTATCAATTCTCCAATTTTCATTCTTTTCACCTTTCCTGTAGATTTTCTAAATAGTAGTTCTGATGCGTTTTCAAATAAGTCACAAACGCTCGGTTCCTGAAGAACTAGCCTGGCGACTTCGCTGACAGAACACTTTACAACTAGTAGACAGCGCAGAGCGTAATAAGCTTTATTGCGGGGTTACATGTTGACCGATAAGTTATTACAGGCTCCACATGAGATGAACGTGGATCTGTTTTGACTCTGAATCTTGGGAACGTGGAGTCTCAACCTCTTTGGCCAATACTCATTGAGACCGTTCATGCTCTCACTATGTATAAGCACCATAAGAGGTATATCTCCACGGTTGTTCTCAATGAGAAGCCAGGGAGTACTCCAAAAGAACTCTCTTTGTATCTAAGAATTCCCGTGGGAGAGGCATTGGTCATACTAAGTGAACTGGAAGCAGAGCGTAAGGTGAAAGAGCCCACCTAGTCTAGGGCAGTTTATCCCCATATCCTCAAAGCAGCGGGCGTTCAAATGACAGGGCAAGACATGCTTCTAATCGCTTCGTCTGAGACCACGCTGAAGAGTAGCCCTGTGCGTAATTTCTTGGAACGAAGAGTTGCAAAGCATCTTCGAATAATCTTCTCTAGACATGGCGAGAAGCCTTTGATCACTAGGGAGAATGGTAGGATCGTAGTGAGGGATATCAGTGACATGTCGGAGGGCCTGACATTGGCTTCGAAAGTTTTCGGTGTTGCATCTGTCATGCGGGCGAGTCAAGTTGGAAATGACATGGACACGATCGTTCATCAAAGCGTGACTCTTGGCCTTCAGAAGATCATGCCGAACAGTACTTTTGCTGTGAAAGCTAGGCGACTTGGAACCCACTCGTTCACGAGCAAGGATCTGGAGAACGTCATAGGCTCCAAGATCCTTGAGAGACTGGCTGACAGAGGCGTGTCTGTGGATCTGAAGAGACCTGACACGACTGTTTATGTTGAGGTTAGGGAGGACTGTACTTACGTTTATACTGAGAGAGTTGCTGGCCCCGGTGGCCTTCCATATGGTTGCCAGGGAAGTGTCGTATCGCTTTTCTCAGGAAGCCTTGATAGCCGTCTCTCGACATGGCTGTTAATGAAACGTGGAGCAAGAATTATTCCTGTTTACTGCGATGAAGAAGATGATACGCCGAGAGACAAAGTACTCCGTTGGTTGAAGCAGATCTATTCAATACTGCCTGTTAGAAAACCATCCTTCATTGTAGTGCCTTTCAAAGATGTCCTTGGAGGGATATACGATTCGACTCCAAAGGATGTCATACCAATCATTAGGATGCATTCTATGCTGATCATCGCAGACCGCATCGCTCAGGAGATGAAGGCCATAGGGATCGTCACTGGCGAATCGCTAGGCGATTCAGGCTCCATGGACACGATCGTTCAAGCATCATCAGACTTGAATGCACCCATTTACAGACCGCTCGTAGGATTCGAAAGAAATGAGATCGTGGAACTCGCTAAGAAAGCTTCGCTCTACGACGAATCAGAGTATAAGACAACTCCTGAAGTTCAACGGGTCTCCATGCAATCCTTTGTCAACCCCATACAGAACATAAGAACGCAACTGGAGACCGCTCTCACGAAGAAAGAGATCGTTCCAATTGCGCCTATGCCCTATGATGAATAGAATTCAAAATCAATTCAGTAACATCGTTTACTGTGTTCAAGCGTTCTGAGAAACGTGATATTGCATGAGCGTTGGTCACAAACTTATTTGACTTCAAGATTTCGTTCATCACTTGTCTGAGATTTTCTGAGCTAGTCTTGTTCTGATCCAAGATCTTTGCGAATGCAAGTCGCTCCGCCTGTTTCGCATTTCCATATTGTTCAGTGTGATCTGGTATAGGAATCAGTATCATGGGCTTACCAAACGTCATTGCTTTCATCATTATTCCATGTCCCGCCCTGCTCATCACAACGTCGCAGGCTTTCAGAATCTGATACTGTAATTCTTCTTGAAGCCAATCGAATATTACCATTTGTTCTTGAACAGTCGGTGACTCTGATCCAGAAGGCTCGCCTCTCGACATTACAAACTGGCAGTTGAATGTGCCTGCGTTTATCTCCTTCTCAAGGAGGCCTGCCAAGTAACGTCTCTCAATTTTCGGGCCACTCACGGCAACGTAGACAAGTGGTTTTGAAGTCAGAAATCCAAGACGTCTCCTAATGTCATCTGAGCTTTGTGGGATTTGACTTGGTTTTTTCGTGACAATGGGCCCTACAAGTTTGACCTTCATATTGTAACGCTTGGGTATGGTGAGATTTCCAAGGGATACTGTGTATGGTGACGCAAAATCCGGAATTAGGATTTGGTCACTCATTGACCAAAGACCCTCCAATAGGGTTCTGAAGAAAGTCCAGGCTAGGTTAGCCACGATGAAGAAGACACGATCACCTATTGAAAGCCTGATTGATGTGGGCTTGCGAACAATATTGACTCTGAACTGGTTAAGCATCAATAAGATTGGGATTCCTAACATTTTCGCTGCAAGTAGTGTTGAAGCCCTGGAATCAGAGAAGACGATGTCCGGCTTGAAAGCTTTCAGATTTCTTATCTCCGCCAGAACCTGTCTAATGAAGGTTCTTACCCCAAGCGATAATCCACTTCTCGTGGCGGTTAGCTTGAAATCGACCGATCCATTCTCTCTAACTCTCAGGTAGATTGGAACGGTCTTGACCAGTTTGAATTTCATCTTCTCAGCGTAGCCTATTCCATCTCCATACGTTGAGAAAACAACCTCTCCCCCACGCCTAGTCAGTTCTCGTGCTATAGGATCGCATCTTGTGATGTGTCCTAGACCGACTCCACACGGTGCCATGTAGACCCTCATACGTAGTCATCTCAGCACTTTCTGTTCTATGATGCCGTTCGGAGCGGTTTCATGAAAGATGATTGCTTGGAACTTGAATACCTTGGTCTCTTTAACAAGCCAGGCATCTGGTGACAGGCCTGCTTTCATGCAACAGTTGTTGAGGAACTCTTCTTCGTTCATCTTCCATTCGGTTGCTACTTGAGGCAGAAGAAGGCCTTTGTACCAGCCTCTTTCCACGATCAAACCATCAGTTCCAATCTTTATCTTCTTTGGGTAATCTGTGGGATTGTCCGCTCGGATCTCTTCTGGTGGAGTTAGGACACTTACCTCAACATTTACTCTTGATTTGAATTCGCTGAGTGGAATCGGATCGAATCTAGGGTCTCCAGTCGCCGCCTCTATTGCTGAGTCGATGGTTGCATCCACAAGTCGTTTAGTCGGAAGCGGATAGCCGATACAGCCCCTTAGAGCATTGTCGGGTGATGCATCCGTCAGTGTTACAAATACGCCGCATTTCTCGCGTAGTTTGGATGGAGTGTCACTTGGAGGGGAAATTCTTTCTTTCTTCTCCAAATACTCCTCGATCGTTGTTCTCGCAAGTTTCACCAGAAACCTGCCGCTTTCCAGGTCTAGTTCGTAGTTCAACCGTAATCAATCCAACTTAGGTCGTTTGATTTCGAATCAACTTGTTTGTGTTCGCGAGGACTTCCATTATGTTCTTCCAGTGACTTCCACGCCAGTAGACTTTCTGACAGTTTGGGTTTGTGCACATCCAAAACCTCTCGTATGTTTCATAGGTGGACGGGGGAACCTCGTTTTTCACTGTTTCCTTCGGCACTTCTGTTATTGTCGCTCCGCATTTGGGGCATCTTGAAGATGATGGATTGAATTCCAGTTGAAGGTTAAAACGCTTGACTGTTCTCGCCAATCTCTCTGGCTCATTTTCTCCTTTCACAAGGTAGGCGACTACTCCTCTTGAAGAAGCCATTCGATACAGGTTGACATCGCTTGTTAGAAGTACCATATTGCCATTGGACGCTCTGCGAATGAGTTCCTTGTCAGGTAAGTTTGTTGAGTATTCTGCATCATTCCCGATCAGCCTTAGCCACCTCGCGAGTTTACCAAGCATTCCATCGATCATGAACTTCGTTCTATTCTCGCTCCTATCATTCCTTCGAGTCTAGCCATGATAACTATGTCTATTTCTTGAAGAACCGTTTCGGATAACTTGATTTCTGTGATTGTGCTTTGGGTTGCACGCCACGCAAGGCTACAATGTATCTATAACGTGAGGCTTGTTAATGTCTCCTTCTTCTTCTTTCATATCTGCCGCACAGTCTTCGCATAGGTAGTGACCTTCACGTTCTCTAAGATTATCCGACCAGTTGTTACATTTATCACATGCGCCTGCTAGTGTCGATTTTTCTTTGCTCACAAAACCGGTCAGTTTGGATTTCTCTGTTATGACGTCTATTAGCGCTGGAGTAATTCTTACTATATCCTTGCTTGCGATTATCCCTACCAGCTTTCCATGATCGACGACTGCGAGTCTCCTAATGTTCAGGTGAGTCAGCTTTCTAGCTGCGTTGGTCACGTCCATTTCTGAGTCGATCGTCGCCAAGGGCTTGGTCATGACGTCCTTTGCTGAGAGTTTGCTAGGTAGCAGGTTTTCTGCGGTAACCCGTTTAGCTAGGTCCATATCTGTTACCATTCCTACAGGGTTGCCTTTCTTGTCTACTACTATGATGCCGCCAATGTCGCTCTTTGCCATGAGTTTGGCTATCTTGTCTACTGTGTCGGTCATGCCAACTGTAACTACTGGACTGGTCATAACGTCCTTGATCTTGATCTCGGCATCGCGTTCTCTTGTTACCACGATTGACTCCTCATCCCTCAGCTGACTTGAGTCGCAGTTATAAATGGTTTATGACTGGATGCTCAGAAACAGTGCTTTGCGATTTCTAGTCAACGACGTCTCCAGTTCCCGCCGGGATCATTCTCTGAATTTCTTCCAAGTTGAGAGCTTTCATATCTCTTGTAGCGTTGGACGTGATTTTTCTAGACAGTAAGTGAAGTATCTTCTTGGCAAGTGCTCGCTGAGCGGGTCTTGCCAGGGACGAGCTTAACGAAAGAATGTGTTTTGCTCTCGATCGCTGATAGTGGACCACTAATGAATTTCAATTCGCTCATGTTCTCAATAGCCCCGATGGTAACTTGTAGAGGAACACCCTTGAGGTAGTTTCGGTGTCCATAGACCATGAACATCCCCTTGTTCAGGTATTGACCCGAGGGGGGCTTCTTGCTGAGTTGCTCAGGTTTCACCCAGTATACGTCTGCTGAACTGAATCCGCTGGACCACGCTTTGCTGTAGCTAGCGGCTGCCGACCCTGCTTCGGACAAAGTTTGAGGTCCAGGAGATTTTCCCCCAGTCTTGACGACTACAAAGGGAGCGCCTTGAACCTCTGCGTGGAATACTATGTCTTCCTTTTCCATGTGCTTGTTGATCAGAGTCTCGTTTGTAGATGCATCTCTACCAGCGAGTACAAGGAAGCCCTCGGAGGATTCGAACCAGTGGAATTTTTCGTACCATTCGCGTTCTCTTTTTTTGATTAGTGGGGTTTTCTTACGAGTTTCCTCGTCCGCTTTAATCTTGAATGATTCGATGTCGTGTTTTGTTTTCGACATTGACTCGTCAACGTTCTGAAGTTTTTCCTTAAGCTTCTTTGCTCTGTCGAAGTAGTCCGATGCATTTCTATGCGGACTTTCCTCGAATCCGATTGAGAACTCTTCTCCATCTTTCTGGATAGAAAGCGTTCGATTCTTGGGATCAAGACTCTTGAACCAGGTTTCTGGTCCAACACCCTTCTTAGCAGAGTCAATGAGCAATTTTGAAATATCTGAGAAACTGTCACCGTGAGATCTCGCCGTTTGTATCTGTGCCGTAAGATTTCCGATTTCTTGAGATTGTCTCTGTATGATCTGTCCAATCTTCGTGGAGCGGTCAATCTCCTTCTGAAGAGATTCCTTCTCCTTCATTTGCATTCCTAGAATTCTCTCAAGTCTTTGTTTGTCTTGTTCTCTTGTTTTGATTTCGGAAGATTCTTTGGAGGCATGAGCAACGTTTGAAAAATAGTCGTCTGCAGCCTGATTGAATGTTGAATAGCTTGCACTCTTGATTCCCTCGTGGATTCTTAGAGGAAAAGGTTGGACTGTAAGGAATGCGCCGATCTCATCAACAAGTATTTGCGGTTTTATCCTGTCGCGTTGCAAATCCTCTGCGATGCTTCTGATAGCGTGATAGATCTCATCGAGTTGGGGCTCGGACAGCAGATTGGATGATGTCGCTTCATGAACTTTTGCTCTTAGAAGGATTTCTTTTGCGTACAATCCACCAATCGCAAGTAGCTTCGTGAGTTTTTTCGCGGTAGGCATAGGATCTGATGTTCTCAGCGATTCGACATCGCTTCTGCTCACTTCTACTGGGTTAATACCAGTTGAAGGCGCTTGAACGAACTTTCCCCCTTTTATAACGTCACGATCTCTCATTCTTGCATATCTAGTCGCTAAGACTATGTTCAGATCTTCGTCAACAAGGATGAGGTTGCCTCGAGTGAATATCTCTGTAACAAGCTGGAACTTGCCTTCAGAGGATTCTATCTGAAGCACAACTATCCTTTCGAATCCATACTGTATGATATCGATTATCCTTCCGTTACGGAGGTATTTTCTCAGAGTCATGCAGAGCTGAGTCGGCGTTGACGGAACGGTAATTGAATAGTTGGTCAAGTGTATTCTCTTTCCAATATCTATGATTAGAGATTGATTTCCAGGTGTAAACTTGAATAGGAACGTGTGGTCGTCCAGTTGGTAGATATTGTCGACATGTTTTCCAATAATGGATTCTTTGAGTTCCATGACTATGGCGGATACGTCGAAACTTGACATTACCTTCTTTCGTTCTAAAGTCTCCAACTAAATTCCTTCAAGACTAGGATACCATACTCTATACGTTAGACAACGCTAATTAGATTCTTTCTGGGAGTCTTCAGCCACGAAACTCGAAGGGGCTACAATGAGACACGCGCCAAGAATAGTCAGGATAGAGGGTAGAAAAATGGAGACTCAAGACATTGTTTCGCTGACGGTAAGAGATCAAGCATGTGCTGACGCAAAACCTGGACAGTTTGCCATGATGTGGATCCCCGGCGTGGACGAAATTCCGATGAGCATTCTTCCAGCCAAGGGTGAAGATGTAACATTTGTCGTCAAGAGTGTCGGAGACGCCACCGTGGCCCTGCTGAAGAAGAGAGTAGGTGACAACATAGGGATCCGTGGACCTTACGGAACATTCTTCAGACCCAAGAAAAGGGGGCGTCTTCTGTTGGTCGGCGGTGGAACGGGTATTGTACCGTTGACGTTCCTAATGAGGAGCCTTCAGAAGAGTGGGAGAAAGGTGTCGATTGTGATCGGCGCGAAGACGAAGTATCAACTTTTCTTTCTCGACACGATCAGGAAAACTGCCAGAAAAGGCGATAGAACAGTAGTTGCGACGGATGATGGGACTTGTGGCGTGAAAGGACTAGCATCTGAAGTAGCCGCGGACCTCTGTGAGGAGAATCACTTTGGTGAAGTGTTCGCCTGCGGCCGGAGCAAATGATCAGTACCCTTTTCGGCATGTGCGAGGAGAAGCATGTCCCGCTTCAAGCTAGCTTGGAGAGAATAATGAAGTGTGGTATTGGCATATGTGGCAGTTGCTGTATCGGAGAATACCGTGTCTGTGTAGATGGCCCTGTATTCCAGCATGTACAATTGAGAGACGTAATGGATGAACTGGGGCGATGGACGCGCGACCACTCGGGGAAAATTGTTCGCCTCTAGCATGGTAGCGTCAAATCTACGGGAGATAAGAAGGGCTGTCAATTAGAAATGCTTATTATTCATTGTCATGTCTTGTGAGTCTGCTGTGACAAGTAGAGGTTAGAGAACATGCCAACGCACGGATCAATAACTAAAGCTGGAAAGGTTCGATCGCAGACCCCAAAAATACAGGCTATGGAAAGAACGTCTGTTATGCCGCGAATACGCGCGAGGAAAAACGCTCAAAAGAGAATAGCACTGGGTAGGCGACCGGGACAAAACTGGATGGGCGAAAGAGGGCGCCGCCGACGCTAGTTTCTATTCGAGACTACAGTTCTGGGAACGAAGCGCCTCAGTCTCTCCAGTGCACGTAGTTTTTCATTGCCTGTTACGCTAGATTCTATCGAAGCCTTGAGTATCTCGATGGTTTCATCCATTGCTTTCCTATCGACTGGAAATGGCAAGCCATCCTTCCCTCCGAAAGCATAAGAAAACTTCACCGGATCCTTCCAACTGGGAGGAGTCCCGTAGACAAGTTCGGAAACCAATGCTAGGCCACGTACGGTTGCGGGGCCAATTCCATGAAAAGAAAGTAGCTCTTCGTAGTTCTTTGGTGTGATGAATAACGCTGTATCTGCATGAAAAAATCTAGTATTTGATGCTCGATGAAAGGCTTAGGAAATAGATCTCTACGATAGGTAGTTAGTGGAATAGACGACGGTTTATACTATACCTCATGGTAAGGATCATGGGGATGTGCAGATGACATGCCATTTTGGACAAACCTCGATGGAGTAACTAAGGACAAGCCAGCTATAGCCTATGATGTCGCAACATTTCGAGTATATGTCGCCGTAAGAGGCACTGATAACGGCATATATGTGAAGTTCACGTAGGTGGGCTATGGACTCAATGGTTTACTTCTGGAGGAACAACTCTTTCAACTAAGGCTATCGCAACTTCCAATAGAATCTACGTCCTAGTCAAGGGCACCAACAACGGCATATACTTAAACGAGACTGATCCTTCATTGACATGGATCGATTGGACAGACCTCATGGGAGCAACTAAGCATAGGCCTTTGATAAACTATAACGTCTAGGCTCTTCCCATATTCACTATGTAATAGTCGGCACGGACGGAGCGGTGTACGATAAGTTCTATGATTTCAACAATGACGGTTTTGCTTCGCTTTCGAATTGGAATAACCTTGGAGGGTATTCGGATGCTCCAACAGCCACAGTAGTAACAGCCTACTATGGCCTCGAGATATGGGTGAAGAGGAAAGACGGTGGAGTATACTGGAACTAATTCAACGATAGCTTGACTCTGTTTCACAGGAAGCTTAGACTCAGACAACAGTTGAAAATGGAGGTTACTTTTATGTACGACTTCACAGACCTGAAATCTTGTAGACACTTGCCTATTTTATAATTTACAATGATAGAAAGTTGAACAGGACTTTGAAGCTCAACAAGAAGGACTGAAGAATGGTCTCTGTAATCATCCAACTAAAGACGGTGAAGAGACAATCGAGGCTTGCATTTCGTCGATTTAAAGAATGATGGTCTCTGTGAAATAATAATTGTAGATGACTCTTTGGATAAGACAAGAGAGAAATTTTCAAAATATTTATTTAATCTATTCTATGTATCTGTTAGGAACATCTCTGAAAAGGAAAACATTGGTGTTAAGTGTGCTTTTTTTGATATTATAGGAATCACAGATCAAGATTGTATGTATATAAGTGATTGGATTCAGCATTCTCAGGAAGATAATGTTTGATACTGTTTTTATGTTTTAGGAATTTTTAACTTTACTTTATGAAATGATAGATTGAATGAAAAATGCTGGGTTTATAATAGAATCATGTTTTGAGTTTAGATTGAGCGCTGATAAGTATTTAGAAACAGTTTATCTCTCGCTAAGATATGTTGAAGATTATTAATTGATATCTTGTAATCTCTTTATAGACAAAAGGAGTATGGAAAAAGTTGGAGGTTTTGATTTAAGACTTTTCTCATGAGAGGAAAATGAACTACTGTTTCGCATGAGGATTAAAGGCTTTAAACTACTTTATAATTCGTCTCTCAAAAATTTAGCATCGAAGACGTTTAATACTAAAGCTCTTTCTTAGAGAGATTTTATATTAAGTTAATGGCAGAGGCAATTTTCTGAAGATGAATCTCAAATATCTTAAGGCAGAGTATCTAATTATATCTGTTTTTGCAATATGGTTAATTTAATTATCTATACTGTTGTTTAAACAGAGTATTTTTCTTGAACCATCCACGCTAGCTCTGGGTTTATATTTTAGAAGCTGAAGTTTTAAACTCTTTAAAGATAGTGAAGAGAAACAAGATTAGAGTAACTGTTATTATTACTATAATAGTAGAATTTAAAATAATGAATTTAGTATAAATCATAGAAATACTATATAGACTACTTAGCAGAAATTAAAGGTATAGCAGAGATGATAGAATAAGAATGAAAAATTGATTAATAAACTACTAAAAGTTTTAAAAACGTATATGATTAGTAAAAAGTAATATGAAAGTTATAGGTAGAGTAGAATATACTGTAAATAGAGTTTGGAATTTTTTGGTGAGAAAAGATAAGCTTGTTCAAGGGCTTTCCAGTTGATCTGATGCGGCAAGAAGCTGGCGTGAGCTATTCTTGGGGTTTCGTTCAGGTTCTTTCCAATCCACTTCGAAAGGGACTCCTGATCGGATGGTCTTATCGAGCAGAATAGCTTTCGAAAATCCTTCAGGTCTAGAACGAGATCTACCGAAGTTTTTCTGCAGTCTTCGCTCGTTCGGGAAGTCATATCCAATACGTTTCTGTGTCGTTTCTCTCCAATTATCGCGTCATGAGGCTCATGTACGAAGCTCTTGACATGCTGCGACAACCAATGATATCGTCTTGCAGTCATATTCTCAACATTCATTCCTTGTTGAATCACCGCCCAACTGCCGGTTTCGGTGACAAAGAGTGAGTGATGATAGAGTGCATAACCTGCTTGAATCGCCGCATTGTCAACCTTTGCAGCCAATCTGCTGGAATACACGAGCTTGGAGATTTTCGCGTCTGTCAGTCCAAACTTTTCACCAAGTGCTCGCGCCTCATCCGGTGTACGTCTAGAACGCTTCCCCTTTCCTCCAGCCACACCAAGTCCATGTTCTTCTGGAATTAGAGAAGACTTCAACACGGCGCAAGTCACTGGAGTAACTCCACTTGAATCGAAGTCGAATCCCAAGACGGCTGAGAGTGCCTGAAACCAGAACGGATCCGATAGCCTAGTCAATACGCCGTCTGGCCCATACTCTCTTACGAGAATTGTGAGAATCGATTTTGAAAGCTTTTTCATTCTCGCTAGAAGCCAGTACGGAGCCGATCCAGGATGAAGTCCAAGATCTGCCATGCCAGTCCTATGCATTTCTCGATCTGTCGAAGAGATAGGCGAGAGCAGTACTAAGTTCTTTCTGGGACACCTGTGCGACCACCTTGTTTATCGGTAGCTTGCTCCAAAGAGCCATCATCATCTGGGAACCACGAATGCCTCCAGAACGAAAGCCGCGCGATGTTTGCAGGGAGATACTGCGGGAAGTCTTGAAGCGATCCCCAGATGAAAAGATGGATCTAACAGATGTAAAGCTACAATTTGCCAAATTATGTGGTCTCAATCGGATTCCAAGCAACGCGGAAATCCTGTCACGGGCCGATGATAGTGAGAGAGAGAAGGTACGTTCAGTACTTGTTCGCAAAAAAGTGAGGAGTCTTTCTGGAGTCAACGTAGTTGCTGTCATGACGGAGCCATCAAAATGCCCTCATGGGAAGTGTGGGTATTGTCCAAATGAGCCGGGTGTACCAGCGAGCTACACTGGCTTTGAGCCGTCTACAAGACGAGGCATCCAAAACAATTTTGATCCTTACAGACAAGTATCGAATCGACTGGAGCGAGCTGAAGTCGATCGGACATAATGTTGGAAAGGTCGAGCTCATTATTCAAGGAGGGACCTTCCTTGCGACGCCACAATCATACCAGCAGCACTTCATCCAAAGGTGCCTTGAAGCTATTTCAGGGCAAACCGCATCCTCTCTGGATGAGGCCATTGCGGATGCGGAAACTTCAGAAATCAAAAATGTTGGAATTACAGTCGAGACTCGTCCTGACTGGGCGAGTGAGACTCACGCGGATCTAATGTTGTCGATGGGCGTTACACGTGTTGAATTGGGAGTTCAAAACCTCTACGATGACATCTACCAGCTCGTAGGTCGCGGGCATACAGTGAACGATGTTGTAAGAGCTTTTCGAATCTGTAAGGATTCAGGGCTCAAAGTCGTTGCTCACATGATGCCAGGGCTTCCGGGATCGAATCGAGAAAGAGATTACGATGCTTTCATCAGGCTCTTCGAAGATCCTGATTTCAAGCCGGACATGATGAAAATATACCCCTGCCTTGTTTTGAAGGGAACTGAAACGTTCGAGATGTGGAAGTCCGGAAAGTATCTGCCCTATTCAGATGAGGATGCAGCTGATCTTATCGCAACCATAAAGGCGAAGGTGCCTCCATGGGTCAGGATAATGCGTGTTCAGCGAGACATCCCAGCACCCCTCATAGTTGCGGGTGTGAGGAAAGGCAATCTCCGACAATTGATCGAGAGGAAGATGTCTGAAAGGGGTGTCCAATGTAGATGTATTAGATGCAGGGAGGTTGGGCTTCGCATGCTCAGGACAAACATGGCACCTGATCCAAATAGTTTCAATGTCATATCAGAAGAATATGAAGCATCAAAAGGAAAAGAGATTTTCATCTCAGCTGTGGAGGAACAGACCGACACCTTAGCGGGGTACCTCAGACTTAGAATTCCATCATCTGAGGCTCATAGGCCTGAAATCCGTGCTGGGGACACTGCAATCGTAAGAGAGCTTCGAGTTTGCGGTCTCATGATTCCGGTTGGCGGAGATGACAAAGACGGTTATCAACACAAGGGGCTCGGGGCAAAGCTTCTCTCTGAAGCGGAAAGGACAGCACTCCACATCCACAATCGCAGAAAGATAGTCGTCACTAGTGCCATAGGCACTCGAGAATACTACAAGGCACAGGGATACAATCGCCTAGGGCCATACATGTCCAAACTCCTGACCGACTAGAGAATCGAGCATCTCGGTGCAATTCAGCAATGGATTCCTCGACAAATGCACCTTTCAGACATATCCGACAGAGACACAATGCCAGCAGAATGAGATCTGTATAATCCGCAGGCTTTAAGACCCAAACAAATAACTAAGGTCGGAGACAGTCTGGAAATAGTAATTCCCGGGGAGATTTCCAAAATATTGAATCCTGAAACTGGCGACGTTCAATACGAACGACCGCCGAATGGAAAAAATGGGGTGCCACATTTCTTTGTCCATTTCTGAAGCAAACCGAAGGAATTCGACAGGCTACCGTGGAATAACGTATGAACTATTGAAGAGATCTGGAGCGGATATCGGAGATCGCGTCAGAATTGTTGATGATGACAAAGCCTATGAGGGCGTTCTCATTCCTCGGACTGAGCTTGGCGACGAACGCATTATAGTAGTCAAACTGAACAGCGGATATAATGTTGGAGTTCAAGTTACCAATAACACAAAAATCGAGATCACTGGAAAGGGTGACAAACCAACGTTTGCACGCCCTCCACTTCCTGGATCTAGGCAAGATCTGCCGAAAGTTGCGGTGATGACCACAGGCGGTACGATAGCTAGCCGCGTTGATTATAGGACCGGTTCGGTTGAGCCGGCGTTGACTGCCGATGATCTCTACAGCGTTGTTCCAGAACTCTCTGAGATTGCTCAAGTGACCGCTGAAGTTCTCTACAGTGAGTTTAGTGAGAACCTCACTATCAAACACTGGAAAGAAATCGCTACTGCCGTCTGGAAGTACTTTGAGAAGGGAATGCACGGGGTCGTCATATGTCACGGCACAGATACGATGGCATATACTGGAGCTGCGCTTAGTTTCGCACTTCAGAATCTTCCAATTCCAGTCGTCTTGGTCGGTTCTCAACGATCATCTGACAGGCCAAGTTCTGACGCTGCAACGAACCTGATTGGCGCGGTGTCAATATCAGCTACTTCGCCATGCTCCGAAGTTGTCTTAGTAATGCATGAGAAGACTTCTGATGATATTCTGTCAGTTCACAGAGCCACTCGCGCTCGAAAATGTCATACCAGCAGAAGAGATGCATTCAAATCGATCAACTCTTCGCCTCTTGCAGAATATGATCTCCGTGAAAAGAAACTTCACTTTCTAGTGGACAATTTTAGAAAACGCGAACATAACGGGCGCCCGGATCTGAAACCGGAGTTCGATGGGAATGTCGCTTTGGTAAAATTCTATCCCAGCATGAACCCTGCGATAATTGATTGGTTCGTTGATAACAACTATCGAGGCCTTGTTCTGGAAGGTACAGGTCTCGGGCACGTGAGTCGATACTGTTACAATGCCATCAAACGGGCTACTGAGAAAGGACGATTGGTTGCCATGACTTCTCAATGCATATGGGGTCGGATCAACATGAACGTCTACTATACTGGTAGGGACCTTCTCTCGCTAGGCGTCATTCCCCTAGAAGACATGGTTCCAGAGACAGCGGTTGTCAAGATGATGTGGGCTTTCGGGCAAACGACCAACGTGGAAGAGGCCTCGAGGCTGATGTTATCGAACATCGCTGGAGAGATCTCGCCAAGGCGAGCCTCAGGAGAATAGATTCAGTTGTCTGAGAACTCAGATATTGGATTGAAGGTCGGAATAGAAGTCCATTGTCAGCTCGATACTAGGTGCAAACTGTTCTGTGGGTGTCCAACTCATCTCTCAGTAGGGGACCCAGAAATATTCTTCTTGAGGAGGCTGCGCCCCACCCAGAGTGAACTGGGTCAAGTTGACCCAGCGGCAATGTTTGAGTTTCAGAAAGGAAGAACCGTGAAGTACGAAGCGAATAACGATACTGCATGCCTCGTTGAGATGGATGAAGAGCCGCCACACAACTTGAACGACGAGGCAATCGACACTGCTTTGATGATAGGATTCATGATGAATCTGAAACCTGTCGATGAGATTCATGTAATGAGAAAGGTCGTGATCGACGGATCCAACACAACCGGATTTCAACGAACAGCCGCTATAGGATTGAATGGTTTCCTAGACGTCTCTGGCAAGAGGATTCCAATTCAACATGTAAGCCTCGAAGAGGATGCTGCAAGAAAAATGGGCGAAGCTGGAGTGACTGTTGAATATCGAATTGATAGACTTGGCATCCCTTTGGTGGAAGTCACTACGGGGCCGGTTATCAAGTCACCAGAGGAAGCGCAAGAGACCGCTCTCGCAATCGGTAGACTGCTTAAAGCGACTGGCAAGGTCAAGCGAGGCTTGGGAACAATCCGGCAGGACCTTAATGTATCAACTCGTCATGGAGCGCTGATCGAGATCAAAGGAGTGCAGAAACTCTATCTAATCTCACGAGTTGTCGAACTTGAAGTTCAAAGGCAAAATGAACTAGTCAAAATAAGCAATGAATTAGTCAACCGAGGATTACACGAAGCCGATGTTTCAGAAAACCTTGTCGACGTAACTCCCGTCTTCTCCAAGACCCAATGCAAGGTCATAAGGACCGCCCTATCACATGGAGGAGTTGTATATGCCACTCGACTCGCCAAGTTCTCGGGACTGCTGAAAAGAGAACTGATGCCAGGTGTAAGATTGGGAACCGAATTCTCCCGCAGGGCCATCTTTTCGGGAAAGGTAGGTGGAATATTCCACTCAGACGAATTGCCCGCGTATGGAATCACCACAGAAGAACTGGAAGCGGTACGAAGTAGAGTAGGTGCCGAAGGCTCCGATGCCATTGTCTTAGTGGCTGACAGAATCGACAACGTGAAGGATGCCTTGAAAGCCGTAGTCGAACGTGCTAGACAAGCCCTTAGGGGAGTACCAGAGGAAACAAGAGCGGCGAACCCCGACGGAACAACCATGTACATGCGCCCCCGTCCAGGGGCAGCTCGAATGTACCCTGAAACTGACGTTCCTCCAATCGGACTTTCAATCGAGAGAACAATGAAAGCCAAAGCGAACCTGCCGCCACCTCCAGAAACTGTCATGAAGCGACTGGCGGAAGCCTATGGTCTAAATGAGAAACTGGCGAGTCAACTCCTTGACTCCGACCACATGGAACTGTTTGAAAGGGTAGCATCAAGGACGAAGATCCAACCGTCATTCATTGCCACTGTTCTTACTGAGACGTTCAAGAGCCTTGAGAGAGATGGCGTACCGCTAGAGAACATCGGCGTCGAATTAATCGAGGAGATCTTCGACCTAGTAAATACAGGAGAAACGGCAAAGGAATCTGTTGAAGAGATTGTGTCGTGGTTAGCGAAGAATCCTGGAAAGAAGCCACGCGAGGCCGTTGAGAAGTTGGGGCTCACAATGTTATCAGTGTCGGAGCTAGTGTCTGTAGTGGACAAGATTCTGTCTGAAAACATGAGTCTTGTGAGGAATCAAGGGGAAAGAGCGACTGGTAAATTGATGGGGCTGGTTATGACGCAAGTTCGAGGCAAGGCAGACGCTAAACGTGTTGCGGCCTTGTTGAAGGAGAAGCTCATGTCAACCTGATAGCCATTCTAGACAGAATCTGCAGAAGCCGATTGTGATTGCACAAGAGTTCCTATTCTGATATCCAGAGCTCCTCGTCCTTGATCGGGTTGTAACCGCCAGCTCGTAGTCGTGCAAAATCATGTTTCAAGAACGGAAGAAGTGCGTCTTCTTTACCCGCATATAGAAGTGCGGAGCCGCACAGGCTACACGCTTGGGTTTCTACGGAAGCTATCACCCGAGGCATATAGGAGTAGTTCGTCAACACCGCTATTCCCAATGCATCGGGGTGTGCAGCGTAATTCGAACAGCTAAACATCAACCATACATTCCAGCGTTCTTCTTCCATTCAACTTCCCCCATCAGAGCAGTTCACTATCATTATTGATGCGGTGCGTATAATGCTTACGGAGGTTTTCATGGGGGTAACATCGATCTTACCTTGTTTTTCTGATAGTCTCGATCGACAATTCCTAGTCAATTCACGCTACCGATTTGTAGAAACAAGTGTCGCTACCAGTATGGCAACATGGTCCGAGCTGCTGAACCCTAAAGAGGAGTGAATCAGAATCGCAGTCTAATGCAACACTTCGTACGTAAGAGCAGTTCCCAGACGTTTCCCCCTTCATCCAGATCCTGTTTCGAGTTCTACTCCAGTAGTGCATCTTTCCCGTTTCTAATGTCAGCCTCAGAGCCTCCTCGTTCATGAAAGCTTGCATTAGCACTTTGTCATTTGATGTGTCCTGAACGACGACAGGCACAAGTCCCCCCATCTTCTGGAAATTCACGTCTGCAATTAGTTTCTGTATCTGTTCTTCTGTCATCTTTTGATACAATTTCACTTCTACCTCGAGGGAAGGCGTACCGGCACTCCTTTGTCATTTAGAAACTGTTTTACTTGGTTCACAGTGTACTGTGATTCGTGGAAAATCGAAGCGGCCAAAGCCGCGTCTGCATTTCCTCTGGTCAAGACTTCGAGAATCTCATCTGGGCCTCCAGCTCCGCCACTTGCAATTACCGGGATATTCACGTTCTCTACGATCGTTCTCGTCAGTTCAATATCATATCCGACCCTTGTTCCGTCACGATCCATGCTAGTCAAGAGAATCTCGCCAGCTCCAAGCTTCTCGACCCGCCTAGCCCAAGAGACAGCATCCAGCCGTACCGGGACCCTTCCTCCTTCGATATACACATTCCACCAGCACTTTCCCTCTGGAGTATCCACGATATTCCTCCTACTGTGAGGTTTTTCGTAGTTTCGTTTTGCATCGATCGAAACAACAATACATTGGCTCCCGAATTTCTCTGAGCATTCTTTGATTGCTTCAGGGCGTCTAATCGCTGTGGTGTTTAGCGCGACCTTGTCTGCCCCAGCTAGGAGTACACGCCCAACATCCTTGACAGATCTTATTCCGCCACCGACCGTGAAAGGTATGAAGATCGTGTCTGCAGTCCGTCCAACAACATCTAGGAATATCTCGCGTTTCTCATGGGACGCGGTGATGTCCAGAAAGACCACTTCATCTGCGCCCTGTTGTTCGTAGGTGTAGGAGAGTTCTGCCGGGTCTCCCTCGACTCTGAGATTCTTGAATCTGATTCCCTTGACGACTTTTCCGTTTTCAACGTCTAGGCAGGGTATAATTCTCTTTGCTAGCATTTTGAAGCCACTTTCATAGCGTCCGTGAGATTGATTCTCCGTTCGTAGAGAGCTGTTCCAATTATTGTGCCATCAACTCTGGTCTCAGCAAGTTGTTTGATATCGTCTAGATTTGTAACTCCACCTGAAGCTATCAAACGTGCACTTACGACCTTCCGGAGTCTTCTAACCATTTCAAAAGGGGGTCTCGTCAGAGTCCCGTCCGAATCAACTGAGGTGAAGATAATATTTCCGGTACCAAGTCTATCGAGGGACCTGGCCAACGTCAAATAGTCCAATCCGGTAGCCTTGGTCCAACCTCTGACAACTACAATATCTTTCTTGGCGTCTACAGCTGCTGCAACCCTACTTGGTCCAAATTCCTTGAGAGCGGCCTCAACTACCTCGATGTTGTTCACTGATGAAGTTCCGAAGATGATTCTATTTACACCAATCTCCAGTAGCTGGCGGGCTTTCTCCAAACTTCGAATGCCACCTCCAACTTCTATGGGAATGTGTAGAGTTGAGACGATCCGTTCTATGCTTGAAATATTCTCGCCGGTTCCAAGAGCTGCATCGAGATCCACAACATGTAGAAGTTCTGCACCCTCATTCGCAAACTGCGTCGCCGGAACCAGCGGGTCGTTATAGTAGATCTTCTTGTTTGAAGGATCTCCACGAATAAGCCTGACTGATTTACCATTCATGATGTCAACTGCTGGAATGATTAGCAATTATCCTTACCTTTTGTTACCTTTTGACTAGTTTGACGAAGTTCTGTAAGATTCTGAGTCCACTTTCTCCGCTCTTCTCAGGATGAAACTGAGTCGCAAAGATGTTGTTGTGTGAGACTATTGACGGAAATGTCTCTGCATAAGTGGTGTAGGCCACTGCAATCTCCTTGTCCAAGGGCTTCGGTGCATAGGAGTGGACGAAGTACATGTATGAATCATCCTCGACGCCGTCTACAATCTCATCCGATCTCGAGATTGAAATCGTATTCCATCCAATATGTGGCAGTTTCAAGTTTCCAGAGAGCTTGACAACATCTCCCCGAAGTATGCCCAAGCCCCTTCTCAAGCCGCCTTCATGGCTTCTTGTGAAGAGAATTTGATAGCCTAGGCAGATACCCAAGATAGGTCTTCCCGCCTCGACCTGGTTCAGTATCGGTTTTGAAAGTCTGTTCAGACTTTTCAAAGCGGCCTTGAATGCGCCTACGCCTGGGAGAACTATGGCATCCGACTTCTCTATGTCCATAGTTGCATCAGTTATGTCGGCAGTTGCACCTGACCGTTCGAGCCCTCGTTTGACACTTCGTAGGTTGCCGACGCCGTAGTTGACAATGGCTATTCTGAGCATTCCTTAGAGTACGCCTTTTGTGCTTGGTACGTTATCTGAGTTGGAGGTTAACGAGACTGCATCTCTTAGTGCGAGGGCAAGAGCCTTTGTAGCTGCCTCTATTTTGTGGTGGTCGTTTTTTCCATATATCGTAGTCATGTGAACGTTAAATTTTGAGGCATGAGTGAATGACATGAAGAAGTGTTCGATATCTTCAGATGTAACGTCTTCGATTTTATCTTGTTGGATCTTGAGGTCAGCGACGAAATATGGTCTTCCCCCAAGATCGACCACAGTTCTCGACAAGGAATCGTCCATGGCAACGTAGGCATATCCAAACCTTCTGATGCCTCTTTTTTCTCCTAGTGCCGAAAGAAGGACCTCTCCGAGTACTAGGCCTACATCTTCCACAAGGTGGTGTCCCAGGTCACCTTTCGCTTCAACTCTCAAATCGAAGGAGGCGTGTTTCGCAAGTGTCACAAGAAGATGATCTAGAAAGCGTGTGTTTGTGTTGACTTCTGCCAATCCTTTTCCGTCAATTAGTAATTCGATTCTGACATGTGTTTCCTTTGTCTTTCTCTCAGTTGTCGCCTTTCTTTCATCCACTCTTTGGCTCACCCGATTCTGGATCTAAATGAATACTATTTGAGGCTCTTTAGTATGGCTAGTGGCCTACAAACTTAGAGAGGTTAATGGCATGATCTGCAAGTCGTTCACTTGTGTAAGAGCAGTCTGAGGGATTTCAGAAACCTCAGGTTCATTTCGCGTGTTCCAACGGCAACGCGGATACAGTTTTCAAGAAGAGGATCTTGGCCCTTGTCCCGAACTAGTATTTTCATTTCTTTGAGTTTTCTCCAGACTTGGTGTGACGTTGAGTCTCCGCCCAGAATTTTGAAGAGAATGAAATTGGCGTCAGAAGGGTATGGTTTCACTTCCTTGATGGCCTCGAGTTGTTTCATGAACCAATCTCTTTCTTTCAGGACAAGTTGAATCTGTTTCTTGAATTGTGGGGACTTGTTGAGTGCGATTTCAATCAGCTTCTGGGTTACCGCGTTTACGTTGAATGGAGGTGTTGCTCTATTCAACCATTCAATCACGGATGGGTTGGATATGGCATAGCCTGCTCTCAGTGCCGCGAGCCCGTGAGATTTTGAGAAAGATCGAATAACAACGAGTTGTTCGTACTTATCTGTCCATCTTGCCGTTGAGTATCTTCCAAAATCTGCATAGGCTTCGTCAACAACTACTAGGCCACTGAATTCTTCAAGTATCCTTGTCAAATTCTCCCGTTTGAACTGATTTGCCGTCGGGTTGTTTGGGGAGCATAAAAGCAGGATTGAAGTCGAAGCATCCATGGTTCTGATTATTGCATCAACGTCAAGATCAAACGACGTTTTTAGCAGTACCGACTTTGTGCGAGCGCCGCTTAGACCTGCGAAATACTTGTACATGAAGAACGTCGGTTCAACGATTAGGACTGTGGAGTCTTTCTTGGCAAAGCATCTGGAAATTCTCTCCAGTATGTCGTCAGAACCATTTCCAACGTATATTCTTGATTGATCGATTGCGAAATGTCTTGAGATAGCTCTGACAGCAACCGCAGCTTGTGGTTCGGGGTACTGTTTTGGATCAACTTGTGCAAGAGCGGTTTTTATGACGTAGGCAAGCAAATTGTCATCTACGCATAAGTTCTCGTTCAAGTCGAGTTTCGTCAGTTCGGTGCTGGCTTGTTGCTGCAGGTCACCTAAGACATAAGGAATAACACCTTTCAACTCGGGCGCTAATAGATCGTTGATCTTCAAGGTCTCACCTACTCTCATAGTTCTACGGTGTAGTGTTACCATAGTCCCGTTCTCAATACATTTCTTTGTTCGTGTTCTAGGAAACTGAGGAATACTTTCTGGTTTTGGTCCAAGGGTTGTAAAGGCAATACCTCTGTCGCATGTATGTTGACTCGTGGGTGAAATGTGGGTTGGTGCCCACGATTTGCCCACAGCTTATATAAACGTTTTTCGAGACAACTCAAGGGGAATCATTACGAAACTCAGTGAGATCGTGAGGGTTGACTCGAGAGGAAGAATAATTATTCCATCAAGCCTTAGGAGTGGTCTTGGGCTTTCGGAAGGAACCTATCTAATGTTGGTCGCTGACCTCGACAAGAAGGAAGCGACCCTTGTGCCATTTGCACATGCAGGGGCGAAACTCGCAGAGTTCCAAATAGGATTTGGAGACTCTCCGGGAGCCCTTGCAAAGGCTGCTGCTTCACTGGCAGAGTTGGGGGTGGACCTGTTGTCAAGCCAATCGAGGACATTGCGGAGAGGCGAACTTGCAGAATGGTATGTGATAGGGGATGTCTCAACTTGCAGGGTTGGAATCGTAGAACTTCAGAGGACTCTTGAGAAAGAGAGATCGATTAAGAGTGTGAGAATCAGTCTCTTGGCTGAGTAAGAATTATCGCGAACCCGGCCTCTGGAGTGCCAGAAGTTTTCAGAAAGATTCGAGAATCACACTTCGGGCACAAAAAAGTTAATGACACCTGGACACTAGGGGAGTTCGCGTAGAACATAACTGGGTGAAACGGCAATTGAATCCAGCAAAGAGGACGGAAGTTCCTGGTTCTCCAACAGTTGCTATGATATCCAAAGTAAAAGAATTGAAGCGTAAAGGAATCGATGTCATAAGTCTCGGCGCCGGAGAACCCGGATTTGTTACACCAGAGCACATTCGAGAATTTGCAAAGAAGGCTTTGGATGAAGGAAATACTTTCTATTCTGACAGCGCTGGTCTTCTTGAACTGAGAACAGCGATAGCTGAGAAGGCTAAGAGAGATAACGGAATTGATGTCGATGCAAATTCTGAGATTTTGGTTACTGTCGGTGGCAAAGAAGCGGTATTCGCTTCAATGATGGCTCTGTTGAACCCTGGCGACGAAGTGATCTTATCAGACCCTTGCTGGGTCAGCTATGAGCCATGCACGATCTTCGCAGGTGGGGTACCTGTTAGGGTTCCTCTACACGAAGAAAAACAGTTTGGAATGAACCTTACAGACTTGGAGAAGTCAATGACATCAAGAACCAAGATGATCATTGTTAATTCTCCGAATAATCCCACCGGAGGCGTATTGGAGAAGAATGATCTCGAGAGTATCGCCGACATCGCCGTTGAGAATGATCTAGTCGTTCTTTCGGATGAGCTCTATGAGTACTTAGTATATGATGGAACAAAGCACTCTAGCATCGGATCACTTCCTGAGATGAAAGACCGAACTATAACAATCAACGGGTTCTCCAAAGCTTTTGCAATGACCGGCTGGAGGCTTGGATACATGATTGCAGACAAGCGTATCGTTGAGCGGGCGAAGGTGATTCACGAGCACTCAGTAACAGGTCCGTCCACATTCGTTCAGAAAGCTGCAGCACTCGCTCTACATGATGATAGATCATGGAAATTCGTGAAGGAGATGCGCGCTCAATACCAGGCAAGGAGAGATGTAGGCAGCGAATGAATTGAACAAGATTGATGGTGTTTCATGCGTCAAACCGAGAGGAGCATTCTACGCCTTTCCGAACATTTCGTCGCTGGGAAAATCTTCCGTTGCAATGAGTGAATTTCTCCTTGAGAAAGCGAAAGTTGCCACAATTCCTGGAGTAGGATTTGGAAAGCGTGGAGAAAATCACATTCGAATCACATTCACAAACCCAGAAGAGGAGCTGAGAGAAGCTTTTAAGCGAATTAGAGAAGCAATTCATTCGTCGTAATCTTTTGAAGGCTTGCACACAATCTTTACGCTATTCCACACCTTTCATTTTCCACTTCTCTTGTAGAGCCCGGTCAATTTCGCTTTGTCTATCGTATGTTCCTTCACAAACCGGAAAAAGTTCTTCCCAGTTACGTCTCTGAGATGTTCAACGTCTAGTGCGTAGATTGTGAAAATGTACCTATGAGTTCCTGAAGGGGGGCACGGTCCTCCATAATCCTCCTTGTCGAAATCATTCGTAACCTGCTTGGCTTCTCGAGGTACATTTCCCTGATCGAAACTAGTAGTTCCTCTAGGTATGTCATAAACTAGCCAATGAATGAAAGTTCCCATCGGAGCGTCTGGATCCTCAACACTAAGTGCAAAGCTCTGGGTCCTATTTGACACGTCTTCCCAATACAGCTGCGGAGAAACATCATCTCCATCGCAGGTAAACTTGATTGGAATCGTCTTGTTGTCTTCAAAATCCTTGCTCTTTAACTTCAAGTAGGTCCCTCACAAAAGAACATGATACAGAATTGAATCCAAAACATAAGAACTTTCTTATGTATAGTATCACCTTTACGTATGTCAACATGAGTTGAGCATTTTGCCAATCTGCCCAACGTGTCACCGGTTCATAGCTGAGGGAAAACTGCGACGTCACAGGAGTCGATGTGGAAAAAAGCCTGTAGTCAGAAGAGTAATCACCCAAAGAAACGTGAGTCCAGCTGCCCTTTGATGATTCCTGCTCGGTCCAAATATGACATTCTGTAGTTGATCGGAATGGCAAAGAAGCCGCGGAAGAGCTCAGCGCAGATAAGATTCGAAATCTTGGAGTATCTGTATTATGATCCTGGACCACATCTGCGGACTTATCTTTGGAGAAAAGCAACAGATCTTTCTTATGATGATTTCTTGAAGTATCTGGATGAAATGAAGAAGAGAAAGTTGGTTGATGAAGAGAACGGTGAATGTAGGCTTACGCAGGAAGGAAGAGACATTTACGTTCGACTAAGAGATGTACTTCGAACAATACTATGACCCCGTACGGTTTCACCTGTGATGCATCTGTCTTTTATATGGGCTGCGTTGAGGGTCTTGTTGGCGAGTAATCACGACTGAGAATCAGAAATCAGAAAGCAACTATCCTGTCAGATCCATTCATGCCTTTCTTCTTGATGTAGGAGAGGAGTTGACGAGACTCCGAACCGCTTCAGTGATAGGCGTCGTCGCATGTTTCATAATCCTCATAAGCATTTTTCGGTTCGCGGCCAGGTTGATCGAGTTACACGCCTTCTTTCCTCGAGCTCGCTTGGGGATACTGGTTGATGGAGTGGTGCTGGCATTGGCAACTGTCTCTTTACTTTACTCAATTCATGCCCTGTATGAACAAAACAGGTTCTTCAAGAGATGGGGTAGAAGATTCGAATCGCTCGAAATTGCTGAACGAAAACTTCTAAATGAGAAACATGAAGTGCAGGGCAATTGTCAAGGGCAAACTTAAGAAGAGCTTTCCATTGAACACTGAAAACGTCCCTAGACTAAGTCACAGAGATGAACAGTATGACCTTGCCCGAGGGTAGTGGAGTTAGAAAGAGAAATTACGTATTGGCGATAAGCCTAGTCGTCAATATAATCTTGGCTTCGTCAGCTGTCTTTCTCGTGTATCAGAACTCCATTTTGACAAGTAGAATGTCAGATCTTGACAGGAAAACGGGGGAGCTAGACAAAGAGCTCTACGCATTACAACAGAAATACGAATTGTCCCAGTACCAGATACAGTACTATAGGTCATGGGCTGGGAGGTATTGGAATGCAAGCGGCTACACGCCAACCGCATCCGGCCTAGTTGGAAGATCATCCATAAACATCGTTGCCGTAGGTGAGGTTCAGACAAGCCCCTTTGAGACTTCATACACTGGATTCACTATGACGGCTGAGGTTGAGATTAGACATGGTGAAGGCAGACTTCTGATAAACACGCATCCAAAGATTGGGATCGACCTACAAGCTAGTGGAGAAACCGCCGAGACGGTTGTCGAGAAACTAACTGGAGTATCATTTCAGAGTCTTGATGTCATTCTAACCGTCAGGGCCGAGTCTGACGTTGGAGCTGTTGATGGCCCAAGTGCAGGAGCAGCAATTACAATCTGCATGATTGCAGCTCTACAGAACCAAACCACAGATCACTCAGTCTTCATAACTGGAACAGTAAATCCTGATGGAACAATTGGCAAAGTGGGGGGGATACCGTACAAGGCGCTAGCCGCGGCACAGAAGGGTGCAACATTGTTCCTTGTCCCACCAGAGCAGATCAACTTCACTACTATGGTCGAGAAAGACGAGAGCCCTATGCCCGGGGTGACGATTGTGACATATGACCAGGTTCAGATCAACCTGAGACAGTTCCTTGCAGAGCAGGGATACAACGTTCGCGTTACTGAAGTGGGAACGATAATGGAAGCGTACAACCAGTTCGTGAGCTAGATACTGGGCCTAGCTCACTGGTTGTTTTCAATTGGCTGTTACCAAAACTTATTCGCCCTTTCGAAGCTTCTCGATTTCTTTAAGTTTCCCTAGAGCTTCCTCAAAATGCTTCATGCCAATTTGAAAGTCTGGTTTTCCAATTTTCTTCTCAGTTTCCTGTTTCAGGAACTCGCGGATGGCAAGCATCGAGGCTTCGCGGCAGATAGCTTCTATCTCAGCGCCCACAAGATTCTCTGATTTTTCCGCCAATGTATCAAGGTTTACGTCGGCTGCGAGAGGTTTCCCGGAAAGGTGTATCTTGAAGATCTCCTTTCTCGCTTCTTTGTTAGGTGGCCTGATTTCTATTATGCGGTCAAATCTTCCAGGTCTGAGAAGGGCAGAGTCGATGATGTCCGGCCTATTTGTGGCCGCCAACACGACGACATTTCGTAGTTCCTCTAGTCCGTCGAGTTCGGTGAGAAGTTGACTAATAACTCTCTCTGTCACATGTGTGTCACCGAAATCTCCGCCTCTTCTAGGTGCTATGGCATCGATTTCGTCGAAGAATATTATTGACGGTGATGCCTGTTTTGCTCTTCTGAAGGTTTCTCGAACTCCCTTCTCGGATTCTCCAACCCATTTGGAGAGAAGTTCTGGACCCTTTATTGAGAGGAAGTTTGCTTCGCTTTCTGTTGCGACGGCTTTGGCAAGCATCGTCTTTCCCGTTCCCGGAGGTCCGCAGAGAAGTATGCCTTTCGGAGGCTTTGTCTTTGCGTAGTCGAAGACTTCAGAGTACTTCAGCGGCCACTCCACGGCTTCTCTCAGTTCTTGTTTTACCTCTTCTAGGTCACCGATATCCGTCCATTTGACGTTAGGTGTCTCTACAAGTACTTCACGCATTGCGGAGGGTTCAACGTCTTTCAGTGCATCTATGAAGTTGGCCATTGAGACTTCAAGCTTTTCAACAACGTTTGGTGGCAGAGTTTTGGATTCTAGGTCGATTTCAGGTAGGATTTTTCTTAGCGCACGCATCGCTGCCTCTTTGCAGAGCGCTTGAAGGTCTGCACCTACGAATCCGTGAGTGACGTCTGATAGTCGTTCTAGATCCACGTCTTTGGCCAGTGGCATTCCGTGAGTGTGTATTTGTAGGGTTTCTAGTCGGCCATTTCTGTCTGGGACGCCTATCTCGATTTCTCTATCGAACCTGCCTGGTCGGCGTAATGCGGGATCTAGAGCTCCAGGTCTGTTTGTCGCGCCTATGACAACGACTTGACCACGTGCTTTGAGGCCATCCATTAATCCCAGAAGTTGCGCAACGATTCTCCTCTCGACTTCTCCTGTTACTTCCTCGCGTTTGGGTGCGATCGCGTCGATTTCGTCGATGAAGATGATGCTAGGTGCATGTTTGCTAGCTTCTTCAAAGATTTCACGTAGTCGGGCCTCGCTTTCGCCGTAGTACTTGCTCATGATCTCTGGACCGTTTAGAGTAATGAAATGTGCATCTGTCTCGTTGGCCACGGCTTTGGCGATTAAAGTCTTACCGGTTCCAGGTGGGCCGTGGAGAAGTATTCCTTTTGGAGGTTCCACGCCAAGCTTCTCGAAGAGCTGTGGGTGACGTAGTGGGAGTTCGATCATCTCCCTGATTCGTTGTATCTGATTGCCGAGTCCACCAATGTCCTCGTAGTTTATGCGGGATACTTTGGTGGTTACGTCAGCCGTCTTCTCGCTGATTGTGACATTTGTTGAAGGAGTTATCACAACTGCTTCGGCACGGGGACGAAGGTCTGCAACAATGAAATCGACTATCGTTCCTAGGAAACTGAATCTGATTCTATCTCCTTCCATGACTGGAAATGATTCGAGGACTCTGCCTATGTATTCCTCGGCGCCTCCCAGCTGAATCGGTTCAACCGGAGCCAGAGTGACAGATGTTGCATCTTTTCCTTCGATTCTTACGACTTGTACCTTGTCATCGATTCCGGCTCCAGCGTTGCCTCTTATGGATCCGTCTATTCGGATGACTGATGAATCCTTGTCTTCTGCGTATCCTGGCATAACTTTGGCGACGGTTGTTTTCTTGGCCTTTATGGAGATAAGGTCGCCAGTGTTTGCTTCGAGTTTCTCCATGGAATGTGCGTTTAGCCTTGCTATCCCCCGTCCAGCGTCCCGTCTCAAGGCATCCTTGACACGTAGAGTTAGAGTATTCTTCTTAGTGGAAGACAATTTCAATACACCTTGGATTTGATGGTGGGGTTCATTTCATCAAGATCTACTATGATAAGACCCACCAGTTCGTAAGGCTTATCTATATCTTATATATAAACATTTGACCAGGTGTTGGTACTGTCGTACTTGACGGATGAGGCGGTTGAAAAGTGGTTAGCCAACTACCCATCTGACTATCAACGCTACAAATACTACTTTCTTAAGGATTTCTTGGATTATCTCCAGAACGATCCCCAGCTTAGGGAAAAGGCTCCAAGTCAGCTTGTTGAGTTTCAGCGGAATGTAGATGGAGATGGGCAATTCGTGATTCTACGTGCGCTCCAACAGTTTGTTCGAGATCGAGAGGGGACAGCCAAGAGCCTGAAGCTTCGATATGCAACAGTACGTGGTTTCTTTGCCAAGAATCATGCTGAACTGCCTCATGACTTAGCCTTCAAGGTTAGGGCGACACGTGACTCTGTAAAGGGAAAGTTGTCAGTTGATGTGGTCCGAACCCTGATTGATAATGCCGATCTAGTTGGAAAAGCGATCTACCTATCGTTGTGGCAAGGGCTGTTGGACCTTGAGAGGTTCTGCATATTAAACTTCGAGCGTTCGGACGCTCTGGTAAAACACCTGAAGGAGCAGGGTGTTGAGACTCCTTTCATGTTCGAGTTTCCTGGGCGGAAGAGAAGCTCAGAGAGATTCTACACTCTTCTAGGTCGAGATGCGCTTCAAGCTTGGAAGACTCTTTTTGAGCGGTATGGTTGGCCTGAGCCCGGGCGCCCATTGATTGAAGGATCAACGACTCATAGACGGCTGAAAGCGTCAATACTACAAAAACATCTCCGACTGCTGGAGAGTCTAAACTACATCAAACGAGGGGGTGGTTCATCTGCCAATAGAACTGGCATGAACCCGCATGAGACACGCGACGTAGCTAGGATGTACCTTCAAGTCAAAGCAAAACAAGACGGCTTGGATATGAATTGCATTAGGTTTCTCATGGGTCACGTTAGCGAACAGAACGAATATGACCGATTCTACACCGACAAGGAATATGTTCTCAGCAACTATCGAATCGCCGAGAAGTATCTCAATGTTCTCAGTCATGTTGAACACGTGGAGATTCAAAGAGTTGTTGACAAAAGAATTGACGACTTGCTGATGCCTGTTGTCAACGAATTGTTTATGTGGAATGTTCCGAGCTTTCGAGCTCTCCCGGGGGTAAGGCGATCAACATCGGATGAAGAAAACAGTTGGATGACTCGATGGACGACGAGACTTGAGGAGTTGAAAGGCCTACCCTTGGAAGCAAAACTGAATGCAATCAAGCAGCTCAAGAATGAAATTGTGGAGCTCTGCAGACAGACACCTGAGATTGCAGAGACCAACGATCAAATATCCCGGAAACACAGACGAAAAAACCAGCCTCGGAGCAGAATTCAAAGGAGCTAGAGAAGGTCAAGAATCGTCGGGACTTCATTTTTGCAGAGATATGTTTGGAGGATGTGGTAAGCTTGACTCAGAATCAGGATGAATTTGTCAACAAGATCGCAGCGAAGAAGAAATCCAAGAAAGTCCCAAGGAATATGTTCCAACATAGTTCTTGCAAAATAGGGTGTTCTGATTACTGGGAAAGTGAAAAGTAAACACAATATAATGAATACTGCGAGGCTGTCAAATATCAGCAATTTGTTGCAGCTAATAACTCTTAAATTCGATTCCAGAGGATCTTACTGAAGTGTAGTGATAGGCTTGGCTAGGTTTTCTGATTGGGTTGCTAGAATAGCGGTTCCTTTCTTCAAAGGATTTCTCGGTGCAATTGGCGTTGCTTTGGCAGGCTATTTATTAGGCATCGCTGGGGTATCTGCACTGTTTGGTGTGACTCCTTGGACTATCACACAACAATCGCTTCAAAACATAAGTTGGGGTGGAGCGATGTGGGGTTTAGTTCCTGTTGCCTTCTTGATTTTGAAAAAAGGTAATATCTACTTAATCTCTCTGTTCACAATGATCGTGGCTGTTACTTACGGGATGTTCGTCTTGTTCAAGCTTCCTCTTGCACTGTCACTTGGAACTGTTTATACATTCCTTGTAAATTTGACTTACGCCGTAATTCTGGCGCTAACAATCAAAGCGGCCGGATTTGGTAAATAGGTTCTTTTTTCTGTCTCACGAGACGCTCAGCCAGATGGTTTAGCGAAGCGTCGTTGTATCCCTCAACAGAATATCCATTCTGAATATTCAGAGAGCGTAGCGAGCCCGGTGCTATAGTAAAGAGGGGGCTTGAGGGATTCCGCCCCCAACATGAACTACCACACGATCTGTGGTGTGTGTGCGCGCACCGGAAGATACACGCACAAAATTACTGTGGCCTAACGGCCCGTTTTTTGATAGTATCGAAAGCCACCAGATAGCCTTAAGAAAGACATACGCCGTGATGGCGGAGCACTCATGTGTTCTAGATAGAGGCGCAAAAGGATTGGATTCTGTGGATATTACGTCGGCCGTTACTGCAACAGCTCTTTCAACATACTAACCGACTTTCCAATCGAGTTCTATAGGTGGCTATCTTGTCTTATGATCAATCTGCATTTCCTAGCATACAGGAGACGCTCAGTCAATTTCGAACAGAACCTGATGGTCTTTCTAGTGAAGAAGCAAAGTCAAGACTGGCAAAATATGGACCCAACATACTGCCTTCGGCCAAGAAACAAAATCCAGCTGAGAAGTTACTCTCACAATTCACGAACCTGTTTAATGTTCTACTAATCGTAGCATCCCTCCTTTCGTTCCTTAGTGGTTGGGCCTACAACGATCCGGGCTCTATCCAAATGGGAGTGGCAATCTTTGGCGTTGTGATTCTCAATTCGTTCTTTAGTTTGGCTCAAGAATATAGGGCTGAGAAAACTGTTCAGGCCATATCAAGACTAGTTCCCACCAAAGCAAAAGTGATGAGAGATGGCCAGCTCAGAGAAGCAAATGTCGCGGAAATAGTTCCTGGCGACATCATAACCCTAGAAGATGGCGACAGAGTTCCCGCGGATGCCAGATTAACCAGCGCATTCGAAACCTCGGTCGACAATTCAATCCTTACAGGCGAGTCTGAACCTCAGAGGCGTTTCGCCACGATGAGTCCAAGCACAACGATCTCCAGCATCGCAGACTATCAGAACATTGTGTTTGCAGGAGCCACTATAGTAACTGGAATAGCCAGAGCCGTTGTACTCAAGACAGGGAAAGACACAGAGTTTGGAAAGATCGTCTCTCTCTCACGTGACATAAAAGAGCCTCTCAGTCCTCTTCAAAAGCAGATTGATTACACAGCCAAAATCAACTTCATAGTCGCTATCATAGTGGGAAGTATCTTCTTCGCAATATCCAAGATCCTAGTCAACCTGAATATGCTTGACAGCCTGCTCTTTGCCATCGGCGTAATGATCTGTCTTGTTCCCGAAGGATTCCAGCTGACGGTATCACTGTCTCTGGCACTAACTGCATCAGCGATGGCTAGAAGGAATGTTGCTGTCAAGCGTCTTTCCTCTGTTGAGACACTGGGCTCCGCCACTGTAATGTGCGTCGACAAGACGGGCACGATCACTAGCGGAGAAATGATGGTGAAGAACGTTTGGGCCAACGGTGAAGTCTTCGAAGTGACCGGTGATGGATATAGCCCACAAGGTTTCCTGACAATTCAAGGTAGACGGATGAACAGAGCTGAGAGAACTCATATTCTAGCGCTTTTCGAGGTTGCAACCTTCTGCAACAATGCGAAACTCAACCCGCCCTCAGACAGAATTCCCAGATGGACTGTATTGGGTGACCCAACTGATGGTGCATTCTTGGTCTTTGCTGGGAAAGGTGACCTCAGCGTAAGCGAAGTCTTAGCGAAGAACCCGAGGATAACGTTGATTCCATTCGATTCGAAAAGATGCCTAATGACCAGTATTCACAGAAGATCTGACGGAAAGACCATCGCATACACAAAAGGCGCTCCTCATGAACTGCTCTCCAGATGCACCAGGATATTTCTCGAGAACGAACTTGCCCCCCTTGATGATGCAAAACGAAAAGCCGTAGAAAGACAGATCGATGCCTTCGCTGCAGAAGGATTTAGAGTTCTCGCAATGGGTACGCATATTCTTCCGAATCCAGAGAAAAAGGAGTTCACGTCAGAAGAAGTTGAGCAGGACATAACCTTCCTAGGCTTAGCAGCATTATTCGATCCGCCGAGACCCATGATAGAGAAAGCAGTACTGGAATCTAGAAACGCAGGTATACGCGTAATTATGGTGACGGGAGACCATGAGCTAACAGCGGAAGCAATCGCAAAGAGGACTGGAATTGTAACTTCACAGAAGCACGCAGAACACGTGATAATTTCTGGCTCCGAACTTGCCAAACTCTCTGAAAGTGAACTGTCAAAAATCCTAGATAATCGAGAGATTGTTTTTGCAAGAACCGCTCCAGAACAAAAATTGCGGATTGTTCGAGCCCTTAAGTCAAAAGGCGAGATAGTTGCTGTAACTGGAGACGGAATAAACGATGCTCCAGCACTCATGGAGGCCGATGTCGGCATCGCCATGGGCGCAGGCGGTACAGATGTAGCCAGAGAATCTGCCGATATGGTACTACTGGATAACAACTTCATTTCGATGACGGAGGGTGTCAAACTCGGAAGAGGAATGTTCGACAACCTGAGAAAATTCGTTTACTATGTATACACACATAATTGGGCTGAACTCGTAACCTTCATTGCATTTGTGTTGCTCAAAGTACCACTCCCACTATTAGTCGTCCAAGTTTTGGCCATAGACCTCGCGATGGATGTCTGGCCATCGCTGGCTCTTATCATGGAACCACCAGAAGTAGGTGTCATGCAGAAACCGCCAAGGCGAACAGGAAGCAGGCTCATCGACCCTGGAATCTTATTGAGAGGACTATACGTGGGCATCATAATTTCAATCAGCGGGTTGTTCTGGGCATTTCAAACATGGAAAGCGACAGGATGGAGCTTTGGACAATTGACAGTGAGCGATCCTATAGTGTATGCCAAAGGTACCACGATAGTTCTGGCAGGTATCATGGCAGGCCAACTGGGCAACTTCTTCGCCGCAAGATCAAGTTCAGAATCCGTGTTCCGACTAAACCCACTGAGAAACAAATGGCTCTTTCCTGGGATACTGTCGCAATTGGCTATCCTAGCAGTTATAGTGTACGTTCCATTCTTTCAACCGCTCTTCCAAACCGCGCCTCTAACATCATTCGACTGGATTTACCTCTACAGCTTCGCACCTTTAGTAGTATTAGTCGAAGAATTGAGAAAAGCTTTCGCCAGATACTTGAATCACAAGAAAGCATGTGTAACTTCAGTCTAATAGACATCTTACCCTCGTATCTGCAAGCGATAGCGAGCCATTCCCCTTTAGAACCGGGCCGTTTGGCCAAGGTAATTGTGCGTATATCCCCTGCGATGATGTGGGAGTTAACAGACGCTACCTCTTGACAACTAGATACACCCCTAAGAAGACTAGAGCTGTTCCCAAGACGGTGATTATGCCTAGACTTTCCCCTAGAAACATTGTCCCTAATGCCACAGTTACCACAGGTTCCGCAAACAGAAATGAACTGGTGACTGATGCTCCTAGTTCTCTGATCGCATAGAACCAGATCAAATACCCTATGACTGAACAAGCTATGGATAGGAACAGAATTGCTATCCATCCTCGAAGCGTCATCTCAAGAATCAAATGCAAAGATCCTTCGTACAGGGAAAAGGGGATCAGAAACAATCCTCCGAGCACATGCACATAGGCTACAACCTGAAAAGGGTCATGTGTCTCAATCATTTTCTTTCCTAGGATGCTGTAAATGGCCCAGAGTAGAGGCGTTATCAGAAGAAGCATGCTCCCATACAGAAAAACAAGGTTGTTCTGAACGGTCAGTGAGCCACCTGTAATCACCATGAAGGTGCCTAAAGAGGCAACTGCCACACCAAGGAAGTGTTTTCTTGTGAAACGTTCCTTGAGTATTAGGGTGGATAGAACAGAGATGAGAATCGGTGAAAGCAAACACACAAAGATTGATGCTATGGAAGCGCTTGCCATCTGAATACCCGTGTACTGCAGAATGAAATAGAAAGTCACGCCGGTAAGACTGAGTAATACGAGCGTCACCAGATCTCTACTAGTATAGAATCCGTGCATTCTTCGGTTTTCTTTGTGGAATGACAATAGAATGAGAAAGATTCCCCCTGCGATCAGAAATCTGTAGGTGGCTATGGCGACTGGACTCAATCCCTCCTTCAATACTAGTTTTACTACGACAAATGAACTACCCCAAAAAAGAATCATAATCACAAGGAACACACTGACACGGGATCTTGAATCGATCTTCATGAGTGTCTTTCTCTATTAGGATATCCGAGACCAAGACGCCGAACTTCGCATAATTAAAGATGCGCTTTGCAATGTTTACGATATTAAGCATCTACTCGACAAGTGTGTACGAGCACATCTTGTAGTTCCTCTTAGCAGGTTTGTTATCAATTGTTGACGAGCGTAGCGAGGAGGTAGTGAAGTGAAGAGGAGGTTTGGAGGATTCTTCCTCCAATGTGTAGGCCAAATTAGAATTGTGTGTGTGCGCACCAAGAGATACACGCACAAGATCATATTACGACGATTCACTAGAAAGGAACGGGCTCGGATATCAGTCGTTATTGAGGAGGCCTTCAATGGGACTCGGGATCCTAGACAGGAATAGAAAAGTCTGGATAAGAATGTCGGAAGATGACTTGGACCATATTCGTGAGTGCCAACGAATCATAGCCGAGATGAAACAAGCTGAAGTCCAACATGCGGAGGGCTCTTCTGAATGGAAGAGGATGCAGCTGACTATCGAAACCTCTGAGTATTATTCGCAGAGGACCATCGATCACGCTGAAGACTGTCTTGACTGGTTGGTAAGCGGGTTCGACCCGGCGAAGGGAAATCTGAAAAGTGGATTCAAAGACCCTCAAAAGGCGATGGACGCCCTGCTCTATCACGACATTCAGAAACATCGGACCTTTGAAAGGATGAGAGAAGCAAGCGACAAATAGGGAAAGACTCAAAAAAAAGAGGCTAAGCTACCTTCCAACTATGTATTGGTCTTTAGTAGCTTCTATGCTTCTGGTAGCACTCTCTGCAGTAGACTGGCTTCCCTTGGGTAGGAACGAATGGGACTTCACATTCTTGCCCACACTCAGAACAAGTCGCTTTGTGCATTGTTCTGGGGCCGCCATAGCTACGTCTTTCGAAACTCATGCGATTTTTCACATCCCTTTCTAGCTAGTTATACATCGGATCTTACTGTGTAGGAATCCACTGTATACTGGTCTGACGTTGATACATACTAGGAATTAAAGTGTTCCGTTCAATCTGACGTCTAGCGCGCGCTTGAACCCTTGTGTTGAGGGAGTCGGTTATTTCACTGCTCGCTTGGTTGAACATCAAGTACTCTGATAACAGTTTGGCGACTGCTAGGTTGTTTGGCACATTTTTAGGTGCGTTTCATTAACAATTCTGTTATGTTATCATTGATGTAATTTTAGGCTTAGCTGAATACAATTTCAACCATAAGCTGGCAAGTAAATTAACAGCTTATTTTTTTGATGAAACATTAACAAACACGCTTCGCAAATCGGCAAGCGCCAGCGAACCTTGGTATAATTGTGTGTGTCCCTTGGTGCGGACATCAGAATTTAAACCACCATAATTACACGCGTGCGTTTCCTGCTCTAATAGTGTTTAACTTCTCTATCCATACGTCCCAATGTGGTCTTGACGTGAGAATGGCTGTCTTTAACCATTCCGCCTTGCCAGAAGGTGACGTTTGCCAGTAATATTCCACTGTATGATCTCCTTCGCCTCGCGATTCTAGAAACAGATTCAGTTTTTGGCCGGTTCGATCTTGCGAGCGGACCTTCAGATACTCGCTTACCCATATTGAATCTTTTCTCAAATCCACCATCGTATTGATCGGTATTTGCAAGCTGCCCTTCTTGCCTAGAGCCAACTCGATACTCTCGAGTGTATCGCATTTTGGATACACTCGAATGCTTAAAAGACCCGCGCCTGGCACGAAGATCAATCTCCGACTCGTCAGGATGAGGGTGCCCCATTCTCCTCGAAAAGCCCGGGGTTTTTCTTTCTCACGATGGAGAAGCACGCTATCAGCCTTCATCAACAACTGTTCAGGATCGGACTCTGTAGCCGAAGGGGAAGCGAGCCACTTGGTTACCGCACTCTAGACAAAACGTTGCACCATCAGGTATCCCTGCACCGCACTTTATGCAGAGTAACAATTCAATGACACAAATGATAACTCGTGATGAGGTTCTATATAATGGTGATACAATACGCATGCGTGGACTATCAAATGATTTCCCTTAATCCGTCACGTGCGTGTTATCTTTCATCTGGGCGGTCCATTTCTTGTGTGTTATCCTTTGATGCGGACACCGAAATCGAACCTTTCATTTCTTTAATTGTGTGCGTGCATAGCATGGTGCGCGCGCCACACACAAATTACCTTACAAAATTCCTTGGCTAACGGTCCACACAGAGTCTAGGTTCCATCAGCGATTTGTCTCGGTGTTAAGCCACTTGTTGACTAAGTAATATCGCGATCATCACGCATTTGCTATCGCGCGCCTAAAACTATCCTGTTTTGATTCGCATGGCTATTTTGTTTCCAAATGCTTTGCATTTAGGAAGTTCTTCATCTGGAATTGGGCCCTTCATGCCTTGAACCCTTACTGATAAGCCGGGTGCAATGCGTTTCAAATCAGGAACTTTTTCCCCAATTCGCTTCTCCATTTTCTTCACGGCTTTTTCGAAGTTCTTTCCGGTATAGGTGTCAAAGACAGCATACAAGTTTTCTTTGAGACCAAGTTTCCCGAGATTGTCAATAAACTCTCTGATGCTTCTTGTTGGTCCGCCGATATGATTTGGCGAGCCTACCAAGATCGCGCCGTAATCGGGCATCTTGTCAGGATCCACTTGTTTGAGCTCGCTGACGACTGTTTCCACTCCATTTTGCCGCATTGCTTCTGTAATTGTTTCCGCCACACGCTTGGTGTTTCCATACTTTGATTCATAGACAACAATAGCTTTCGTCAATGAACTCACTTCATTATTCTACACATCTAACACTGCACTCTATATGTGCTAAAGGATATGTCTCAGATATGTGCATTGTTTGTATTCTCCCTATTGAGGAATCTTGCGAGTGAAGCAATTCTGGTGATAAAAAGAGGAGTCTTGGGGGATTCTTCCCATAATAAATGGGCCAAGGTAATTCTTGAGAGAGTATCGGGTCTTATGGCGATAATTGGATTAGTCGTAATGATAGCCATCGTTGGAGCTTGGCTGGTTATGCGTTCGCGAAGCAAATCACGTCTCGGATCTGCCGGAACAAAGTCTTGTATCGAATGTGGCAAACCTCTGAGTGGAGACGAGAAATACTGTGCCCATTGTGGAAAAGCACACAACTAGAGAATATGAAAACTCCAACTCCTTCCTGTGGAATTCATTGTTCGACACCTTGGGGCAGCACATAACAGAACTATTGGGCCATAGTAGTTTTGTGTGTGTATCTTTTGGTGCGGCGCCCGAAACCGAACCTTAGGCTGGATTGTTAACTTAAGTGATAATCTTCCCGCAGTTCCATCCATCGAGAACTCTTAGGTGGTAGATTCTGTATTCCTCTTGAGCATTGTATTTTGAGTCATTTTCATTCGACGATATCGCATAACAAGTACGATGGTTGATAGAATGATACCAATCATGATCGACTCGATTGAGAATCCAGGAATAACAATAGTGACCGTTGTCGGTTCTGGCTCGCTCACTGAGGGAGGTTCTTCCACACCCAGATCCTTAGGAGATTTTCCAAACGTAACCTTGAATGTTTCACTATCCGAGGGCTCTGCTACGAATGCAATTTGTCTACGTTTATCCCAGAAGACATTTTTCGATAAGACGTATTCGGCGGATATACTGCCGAGTGAAAAAGAGTAGACATTGTTCTCTTTGTTGTAGGGTGCGTCAAGCAATTGACAGGAGTCTAGCCGATTGTGTCGAGTATTGTTCGCCATCTTCTGGGCGTGCTAGGATTTGCGTCGATCATCACAGCTAGTTCTTCACCCTCGTGACTTTCCTCTCTCATTACATTAATTCGAAAAACTAGGACACCATCTGCTGGCAGAGCTGAATCTGTGCCGGCCTTGCGTCGAGCGTGAATGAAGTAGTACTCATCCCCGTTGTCTGAGATTCTTATTAGAAGAGCTCTTGGATCATTGTTTGAGTCCAGAGTGTGAAGGGAGTATTCTCCCTCGGGCGAGTCGAGCACTACAGGTTGAATCCATCCCAAGATGTACTTGTTCCATCCAAGTCTGCAGGCGGATCTAACCATGCACCTGAGTCCATGTTCGACCAGAAGCCCACTGCCGTGTTCTCACTGTACCCGTCTGTACCATAGATGTACAGGTCTGGTACTCCGAGGCTGTGACTGTATTCGTGGATGAAGATGGATGGTGGCTCTGTCTCCGAGAATGTGGATATCCCCCAGAGGTTGTGAATGGTGCCGTCCATTGATGTAACATAGAGCCCGTTTTCTCCCAGTTCATCACTCACAGGGCCGTACGCCAAACAGTGACTCCAGATATCGTTTGGATCACCTGTCTCGGCCTCGTCACCACCTGCGTGAATTATCACGACATCTTTGTAGTTTGCAAGGTCGATGTCCGTTCGCTTGTCCAAGAGGTCGATGATGTCGTCATAGTACATTTTCAAACCATTCTGGGAATCGCCTCGTTGGCTTCCAGGTTCAGGAGCACCATAGAATGCTAACGGCCATGGCAGAGGAACAACCTGGTCATACACGGTGTAATCAATGTACATCTTACCGTAGGATGATTTCTTGAACCATGCATTCTCTGATTCTACTAGAGATTGGATTTCTCTCATAGAACTCCTTAATCTCACGTCCTGAAACTCGACCAGGAGAAACAGCGTCTTCACGCCGCCGATAACTGGTCTAGGTTTCCAGGGTACGTGAGGACCTCCCGAATTCTCATTCTGCGCCATGTAAACATTGGACGTATCGAGAGTGGTACTCTGTTCAGTGCATGTGCTAGTCCCAGTTGTCCCTGAGCTGCAAGACATAGAGCCAGTAAGACAATTATTTGAATGGTCTTCAAGACCGTTCACTCATTATGCGGGCAGGAGAAGGCAGGCGCAGAGAATGATCCCTAAGAAAATCAAGAATCCCATCACGTATATTCCGATTCCCACTGGATCCTTTTCGATATCATGAAGATCAATTCCAAACGGTTTCCAGTTGAGAAATATCACCCTGGTTAAGATGAATGTGAGAAGAATGGAGACCGCAAAACCTGCGAGCAAAGTAAGCAGCCTCATAGAGAATACCAGCAGGGGATTCACTGCTTGACCGATTCCCGACTGAAATCCTATCGGCAGCGGCGCGATCACTGATCCCATGATTGTCAAAGAGACAAATATGAAAAATCCTGCGGAAAATAGCCCCGTGGGAACAGGATGCCGTTTAATGTCTTCAAGCTCTCTAATACCCGGGGTCATCACATCAAGTACCTTTACAGCAGCTATTCCAAGGAACAGGCAGATTATGAAAGTGATGAAGCTTCGTATCAGAGCCCAAGCTAGACTGGTTAAGAAGAAAAGGGGATCGAGCCAAGGAGGAGGAATAGAAAGTAGCCCGGGAAGCATTTGAAATCTGATCTGAATAGTATGTTTCTATATATTTGCGTATCCCCTAGAGAGATCACTGATGCAGACTTCCATAGCTGGATTCCATGACAGTCGCCTATACCCATATCAATAATAGAACGCACGAAGAATAGTCAAATGATCTTTATGTCTCAATCAACTGTGGACCTCGCTAAACTGTTCAGCGTAGCCATGAACGCAGTCAACAGTAATCGGGAAGTTCTTAACAGCATGGATGAAAACTCCCATCCCAATCATGGAAACAATGTAACTCATAATCTAGGAATCGTCAAAAGCGCATTGGAATCTCAGCAATCTCAGTCTCCTTCTGACGCATTGCGCCTCGCTGCTCAAAGATTAAATGAGCAAGGACGTGGCAGCACTTCTCAACAGTATGTGCAGGGACTTCAACAAGCCGCTAACCACTTTGAAGGTCAGCAGAGCCTAAGCAACAATGACGTTGGATTACTTTTGCATGCTATGCTCGGATCAGCTTCCCAAAGCCAAGCCGGATCACAATCAGGTGCTAACGCGTTACAGGGGATGCTGGGCATGCTCTCTGGGCAGTCACAACGGGCAGCGCCGGGCGGAGATGATCTCATAAGTAGACTTGCACCGGCCGCCATGGAATTCATGCGTGCTAAGGCATCAGGCGCCGATACTCAATCAGCGGCAATGCAAGCTGGTATGCGAGCGATTATGGGTGGAAATCCGCTCCAAGCTTCTTCGCCTGGTGGGGCTTCAGGAGGCCTAATTGCGCAGAGTATTATGAGATCTCTATTGGGACAATAAGACTACACTTTTAACTGTGACCACTGTTTTATCAAAAATGAGGAACAGTTGTGGAGGTGAGTTGTCAATGCCCGGAAAGTTCGAGATCAATAAGGATAAGGCTGGAAAGTTCAGGTTCAATTTGATAGCAGCAAATGGAGAAATAATCGCATCTAGCGAGGCTTACGAATCAAAGGAAGCTTGCAAGAACGGAATTCAATCAGTTAAGGCGAACGCATCCTCATCAGA
The DNA here is from genome assembly GCA_963760485.1 of Candidatus Bathyarchaeota archaeon. Taxonomy (GTDB): domain Archaea; phylum Thermoproteota; class Bathyarchaeia; order 40CM-2-53-6; family CAVXDP01; genus CAVXDP01. The sequence goes on from CAVXDP010000003.1 coordinate 92,410, forward strand.
GATAGTGGACAAAACAATGTAGACTGGGGGCCTGGCCATGAATTACGACCCCCATCCTTTCCTTCTTTTGTGTGTATACCTTGGTGTGGCCCCTCGAAATTCGGCCTCCAGGTCAATGAATCGAGGTGCTTGGAGTCACAGCAATTTCGGCTTTTCCAGTTCCTTTTCGCATACGACGCATAACAAAGATTGCCACGACCACCCCACAAACAACTATCAGAACTAAAACCATACTAGAGGAAGAATGCTAGAAGTGATCGTTCGTTCAAGGTCTATAATAAGGTCCGAAGAAAGCCGGAATGCGATTCTGTTCTACCATGGCTTCAGTCTGATTCTCGCTCGCCATATCCACAATAGTTAACCTGTTTAGTTTGCTTAGTGTTGCTTGGGTCAAGGAGGCAGACATTACCTGAATGTGGGATAAACTTCGGCACATAGTTCTCGGGCCTCCTCTAATGACGATGCAGTTCGCGCATAAGCAATTGAATAAGATACGAGCTCTCGCAGCATTCTCTCCTGATGCGCTTTCGTCTATTGCGTATGCTAACCAAGAAATCTATCTTGGGCTATTGGTTGCTGGGAGCGTCGGATTGTCGCAGTCCTTGCCTATCGCGTTGGTCATCACTGGGCTCATGACAATTGTCGCGTTATCCTATTTTCAGACCATCTACGGCTATCCTTCTGGAGGTGGATCTTATGCAGTTGCTCGTGGGAACTTGGGCACTTTGTTCGGCTTGGTCGCGGCAGCTGCATTATTGATTGACTATGTTCTGACGGCGGCTGTGAGTCTCACAGCGAGTGTTGCGGCGATAGCGTCTGCTTTTCCCGAGTTGTGGCCTTATCACATTGGCCTGTCGCTTTTGTTTCTGTCTGTCATTGCTTTACTCAATCTGCGGGGTCTGCGTGAAACCGGTACCGTGATGGCTATTCCAGTCTACCTATTCTTGTTTGCTTATTTGCCAATGTTAGCTTACGGCGTGTTGCGAGTTCTCATAGAGGGATCTGTATCATGGAGCACGACTGCTCCACCAGTTACCCGGCCTCTAACACTATTCTTGATTTTGCATGCATTCTCAACTGGCTGCACAGCTTTGACTGGAATCGAGGCAATTAGCAACGGGGTGCCAGCCTTCAAACCTCCAGAAGCCAAGAACGCCGGACAGACCCTTATCGTCATGGCTCTGTTGATGGGAGTCTTGTTTCTTGGTAGTGTTGGGTTGACACAGTTTCTTGCTGTTGTTGCTGGTCCGCAGGAGACGATTCTGTCAGCGTTGGCTCGGATATTGCTGGGTAGTGGGCCAGCTTATTGGATAATTCAGGCAAGTACAATGCTTGTTCTGGCTGTGGCTGCTAACACCAGCTTTGCTGGATTTCCACGCTTGGCGGCGATACTGGCGTCTGATGGTTTTCTCCCTCGTCAACTTACCAGTGTAGGGGATCGATTGGTTTTCGCCAAGGGGATCTTGCTTCTGGCTGTTGCGACCGGTGCGCTGATTATCGGATTTGGAGGCGATACCCATGCATTGATTCCTCTGTTCGCAGTAGGCGTGTTCTTGGCCTTTACACTATCACAGATAGGTATGGTGGTTCACTGGTGGCGTGAGCGAGGAAAAGGATGGAGGCTGAAAGCATTCATGAATGGTGTGGGGGCTTTGGCTACGGGAATGACCCTTGCAGTTGTTGGCGTGAGCAAGTTCTTCGAGGGAGCTTGGATTACAATTCTGTTGATCCCAATGCTCGTGGTAGGTTTTCTGAAGATCTATGGTCATTATCAAGAAGTTGACAGGCAATTGTCTTTCGGTGAACTTTCAACATCACTTCTTAAGTCGTTTCCAGCTGCTCGAGTGGTTGTTCCCATTGCGGGTGTTAATCGCGGGATGGTTGATGCCATTGCCTACGCTCAATCAATTTCCAAGAGTGTTACAGCAGTATACATAGAGTTGGAGTCAGGTGCTGGACAGCACATTCGTGAGGAATGGAAACACCTGTGGCCGAACGTGTCACTGGTAGTTCTGCCATCACCGTATCGTTCTATCGTTGGGCCCTTTCTAGATTTTCTCGACGAGATCGACGAGAAAAACAATGATGGTCAACTCGCTGCGGTTGTCTTGCCTGAATGGGTTCCAGCTCATTGGTGGCAGGGCCTACTCCACAACCAGACAGCTCGGCTAATCAGAAACGCACTCCTCTATCGACGACGACATCTTGGATTCCAACGAGTAATAATAGAAGTTCCATATCACCTTCGACGTTAGCGAGCAGGTAACTGGAGAAAGAGGGGTTTTAGGGGTTTCATCCCCTAACGTGTAGGCCTAGTAAAAAGTGTGTGTGTTATAGGCTGGTGCGGTCGCTTGGAATCGGACTATGGGTTTAGGCCACAATAATTGTGGGTGTGTAGGATGATGCGGTCATCGGGATTAGAAGCCAAAAAGGGTCGAAACCACATCTAGAATCTATTGGCCTTGATCACTTGGGAAATGTTTCTCATATGGGATGTGGTTGCCTGAGTAGAATCGATAGTTGAGCAATCGCTAATGTTACGACACATACAATAAGACCGATTTTGAACCACTCCATGAAACCGATACTGCCACCAGTCTTCTTCTCCATCAGTCCAAGTGCGACGATATTTGCTGTAGAACCGACTAGAGTCAGGTTGCCGCCGAAGCAACCCACGAAGAGGATTATCCACCAGTATGGGTAAGCAACCATGCCGTTCTGTTCTATCGCATGAACTATTGGAATCAGAGCAGCTATTAATGGTACGTTATCTATCGTTCCTGACAGAAAGAGCATGGGCCAAGTCAAGATTGATGAGAGTACGAGGTCGTTTCCGTTTGCGATCCTCACGATCCCTATAGCCGCACGATCTATGACACCGGTCTGCTGAAGCGTCGCTGCTTTTGCAAATAGAAACATGAAGAACAAGAGTGTCCACCAGTCTACACCGCCTTCAACAATCTCCTTGGCCTCTTTGTGGTGCATGGTTAATGCTAGTGCGGCTGCTATGAACGGAATTGCCAACAAAAGAGTGTTTTTCTCTAGATCAAGGAAGCTTTCGAGTCTAACATGTAATGCAACCAAAATCAATGTAGCCAGAAAAATGCTCAGCGCAAGTAGACACTTGTAATCCTTGCTCCAACTAGACTGTATCTGAATTTGTGGATCGACTAAATCACGGGGCAGGGTCAGTTGCTTTCGAAAATAGGTCAACATAATCAGAATCGTTGCACCCAAGCATATGAGAACTACGGGTGTCGCCCAGACTAGAAAGTCTTCAAATGAGAGTCCAGCCTTGAAAGCGATCAAAATGCCTACGGGATTCCCAAGCACGGTTGCGGCGCTTCCAATGTTGATAGCGAAAACCGTGGACAACATGAACGGCTTGAAATCTAGTTTCAAACGTTCGCATGTTTCGATGATCATCGTTCCCATAATCAATATAGCTGTAACTTCGTCGATCAGCGCCGCGAGAAGAGCAGCAAGTAACATGAGTGAGACTAACAATTTCCGTGGGTTGCTGCTTGAGATCTTTACAAGATAATTGCCTGCAGCTCGAAATACCCCCGTTCTTTCAGTGGTTTCTACTATGATCATCATGGACACGAGGAATACGACAACATCTAGGCTCATGTAGTCAATCAATAGGTTTAGACTCAGGATCCTCGAAGCCATTAACAGACCAACTCCTCCGAATGCAAAAGCCAATCTGAAATTCCAAAACAATAGTGTGCCCGCCACCGTTGAAACAAAGACCAGTAGCGAAATCATCTGATCTATGGGAAGTCTCATTGATGCGAGTACAGTGTACACTATGGTGAGCAGGAGAAAGAAGGAGATTACATGTGCATTTGTCGGCTTCGTTACACGACTCTCAATCCTATGCAAAGTCGAACCTATTTTCACCATTGGCGGCTCCAGCCATCAGCAACGAGCATCACATAAAAGCGATTTTGCAGGAAACGGTGCAAGTTTGCCGGAGACGATGAGCTGTCTTTCTGCCTAGGTGCTATCGTACAGCTGGGTTGCTGCAACTGCAAGCTGTCTGTCCTAATGCAATTCTAATGTTCACAGCAAGCCCAGCACGTTTTATTGTTGCAAGCACCAACATGAAGGTTATGGGCCTGAGAAACCTTGTTGAGCCGAGAGAGGTGGTTAGCGTCCTCGCGGACACATCGCCCCACCTTGGCCATAATGCAAATCTATCATTGAGTAGCCGCCGGAAATCGTCTAGTCCTCACATTGATCCAGTGTTAGTCGGATTTCCAGAATGCAGTCTGTTGTATTTGGATTTGTATGTCACATGATAGTTGAAATTGCTTCAGTGTTCTGGGGGGTTGTAGCTATGGCGAGCTGGGGATCCAGTGATTTTCTTGTCAAGAGAATAATCGGACCCTTGGGTTACTACAGAGTCCTGCTTTACACCCAACTGATTAGTTTGCCTCCACTCTTCTTGCTGGCTGTCGTGTTTCCTCCTCCGTTGCCTTCGTCAGTAAGAACTATTGGGTTGATTACCGCAATTGGTGTTTGCTATTTCTTGGCCCTATTCACTCTCTACAAAGGTTTGGCTGTGGGGAAGGTGAGTATCATTACTCCAGTAGCTTCGACGTGGGCGGTGGTGTCCATGGTTCTCTCCTTTGTATTCTTGGGCGAAACACTAGGACTTTCGCAAATGTTCTGCACGATCTTGGTTCTTGCCGGTATACTCATGGTCTCTTTAAGATCGAGTTCAGGTGGTCAGTCGAATGTCGGGATTTTTTACGCCTTGGGATGCATGTTTTTTTCGGGTTTGAACGCAATCCTACTAAAGCTTGTTTCTGTAGATATTGGCGAGATTGGGACGGTGTTCTATAGTCGTCTGGTTGTGACAGTCATTATGCTAATGGTAATTCCGTTGTTCAAGTCGTTCCGACGAGATCAGCAGTATAAATCTTCCTTGAAGACGATAGCTGGTGCAGGTTTGTCTGATTTCATAGGACACGTAGGCTTCGTGGTCGGAGTAGGTGTTGGAATCGTCTCAATCGTGACACCGATATCTGGCGCATCACCGGCTGTGGCTGTTGTTCTTGCCCAAGTGTTCCTGAAGGAAAAGTTGCTTCCTATTCAGAAGATGGCCGTGGCATTGGTTATTCTCGGAATTGTTCTTCTTTCCTTTGTGTCAATGAGCTGAAAGAAGACAAAAATGTGGACAGAGCAGACAGGCATGATGGCTATGACAAATCTCTTTGGCCAAGTGTTGGAACATGCAGCAATCTGCATCACGTTTCGGGTCCAGCATCTCCACTAGATCTGTGATTGTCACTAAATTTGGCCGTATGAATATGAGACCTGTATTCTAAAGGACATACTGGATTTTCTGATCTATTTGACGACTTCATACTCACAAGCGCTCTCAATGCGAAGCCACCCATAACATGCGGTACTGACAGAGTTCTCCCTGCCAGTTTGAAAGTAAAAGGCCTTCGCGAGCTTCTGTTCAAACTCAAGGTTATTAGTGCGATTGTCTTGACCATGTGATAACTGAACATGGGTGAGGTTCAATTCGATACAGAACGTTGGGGAGAACTCGGATCAAGGTTTCCGAAGTCAGTTTTGGAGGCATTCCCATACAGAATGTGTCCAGAAATCAAGCTGTTGCGGTTGTTAGAAGGGCTCTGGCCTTGGGAATGAACTTCATAGACACCGCTCGTGGATACTCGGTAAGCGAAGGCATCATTGGAGAAGCAATTAGAGGACTACGAAGCGAGTGCGTCATTGCAACGAAGACCATGGCGCGAACTGCTCAAGAAGCAGAAAAAGATCTTCAAACAAGCCTTTCTCAACTTGGAATGGAAAGTGTTGATTTATACCAAATCCACAATGTGAACAGCGATGAAGCCTTAGAGCAGGTTATGAAGCCGCAAGGAGTGTTGGATAGTTTCAAGAAAGCTCGTCGAGAAGGTAAGATAAAATTTATTGGAATAACTAGCCACCGTCCCAGCGTTCTCGTCAAGGCGATAAAAAGCGGCGAATTCGACACTCTGATGGTTCCATTGAACTACGTGGAACGCACACCAATTTCAGAATTGCTTCCCCTTGCTACTCAATTGGATGTCGGAACGATCGTTATGAAGCCGCTGGGAGGAGGAGCCTTTACCAACGTGGAAGATGCTCTGAAATTTGTTTTGAAGCAGTCGATCTCAACGGTCGCAGTGGGAGTCTGCACCATCAAAGAAGTTAAACAGAGTGTAGCCGTTGGAAATATGCCATTCACCTTCGACAGAGACGCCGAAATGCGCTTAGAGGAACAGGCGAAGACCTTGGGGAAGTCATTCTGTCGAGCCTGCGACTACTGCCAACCCTGTCCAGAGAACATACCCATATCCGCTCTCACACGCGCTGATACATACATCAAGAGAATGGGTTTTGAGAACTGGCATACGATTTACCCAGGTGCTGTAGAAAAGTATGAAAACTGTCAAAACTGTCGAAAATGCGAAACTAGATGCCCCTATCAACTTCGAATACTGGAGATCATGGCTACAAAGGTCACATGGCTTCGAAAAGAATACAGACACAAACTGGCAGAGTCGAAACCAGAAGAGGGAAAATGAGGATTCACTCAAGTCTCAATCTGTCTCTAGGCTTTTCATTCATACATGCACACTCTCTTCCATGTCGTTTCAAGAGTTGTGCAATATGTCATTAGCTTCTGCAGTGTGAATTTCTGTTTCCGAACCAGCACATTAAATATGTGAAAAGACCAACACAGCCGTCAAGACATCACTGAAAGTCAGAGAAGCTTACAACGAAATGGATTTGTCATCAGTTAGTTCGAGAGGCCGATAGTTGTGCAAGAGAATCGCAAGGTTTTCGGACTGTCTGCTGAAAGGGGACGATGGATTTTCCTCGCACTTGGGTTCATGATTTACCTGATTAATGGTAGCATTTATTCATGGAGTATCTTCAGGAAACCGTTGGAACAGCTATTTAGTGTGGGTGCAACTGAAAGTGGACTCCCTTACATGGTATATCTCGGGTTTTCGGCAGTAACAATGATCATTGCAGGAAGATGGCTGGCCACTTATGGCCCTAGAGTAGTGATCATCCTCGGCGCGACAATTCTAGGCGCTGGTTGGATACTATCGAGTTTTGCGCCAAGCATGATATTCATGGTATTGAGTTTCGGCATCATCGCTGGAGGCGGATCGGGCATAATGTATGGAGGACCGATAGCAGTGTCAACTAGATGGTTTCCAGACAAGAAAGGTCTAGCAGTTGGACTAGTACTAGTAGGAATTGGATCATCTCCTGTGATCATGGCTCCTCTGACGCAAATGTTTGTTGATCGGTACGGACCATTGCAGACGTTTGGCATGTTGGGAGCTCTATTCCTTGCCCTGATGGTTATTTTCGCGATTCCTCTTAGGTTCCCACCGTTAGATTGGAAACCTACACGTTGTCTCGTCCCAGAGACTAGATGCATCGCTGTAGCTGAGATCGACACATCTAAGATGATCAAAACATCGACTTTCTATCTTCTGTGGTCATGTTATCTAATTGGAAGCTTGAGTGGGCTCATGGCGATAGGCATCTCAAGCCCCGTTGGACAAGAACTAATTAGGATTGACCCCCGGACATCAGCAATGACTGTTTCGATTTTCGCTGTGTTCAATGGCATAGGAAGGCCACTCTTTGGATGGCTTTCGGATCGAATAACGGCACGATACGCGGCCCTAGTTTCATTCATTATCATATTTGGAGCTTCGATTGGAATGGCAAATGCTGGTGAGGGACGGGTTCTTTTGTACGTGCTAAGTTTTTCAGGATTCTGGTTGGCGTTGGGAGGATGGCTCACAATGGCTCCAACATATACCGCAACGTTTTTCGGAACGCAAAACCATTCGAAGAACTATGGCGTTCTCTTCACAGCATACGGTCTAGGAGCAATTGTAGGAACCCTGTTCAGCGGGACAATCCGAGACATCTTCGGGAGCTACATATATACCTTCTATCCCTTGGCAGCCCTTGCCTGCTTTGGTATGATCTTCGCAGTCATACTGACAAAACCGCTCAAGACGCCTCGGTACGACGGGGTATTCACTTAATTATTTGAGTGCATACCTCCCGGTTCAGCCTTCTCAAACAGAGCCAAACATTGTCGAACTCCAGAATCCAAGAACGCAGAAGCCTGTAATCGTCGCGCACTTCGACGGGTTTGGTGAGGTTTGATGATGTTTGATCATGCCTCGCATGAACAAGGGGCTGTTGGAGAAAATGGTTGTAATCTCGCGCCTTTTTATCAGGGGATGCTGAATATTTTCAAACATTGTCAAACGAGGAAGCCATGTTTTGTGGCGAATGCTATCCTGAAGGCTCATATTGGCTCTCAATCAATTCTTGAGGTGTCCTATCTGTCTCAGATTCTTTGCAAGGGAGTATTGCGGTAACGTCGTGATGTCTGTGAATTCCTCTGAAGCCATCTGAGAGTCGAAAGTAAGAAAATTGTCATGAATTGAAGTTTTTAAAAGAAGCTTCAAAGGAGTTCTGAAGTGGTTTTGGCTATTTAGCTCATTTCTAACGTATTTGTTCCTGTAGACCGTCAAGGTCTCTATCGGGCCCAGATACCTTCCTTAAGTAGCTTTGGCGCTGGCAACCTAGATGAAATGGGCTTATTTCGAAGGATTTTGTTTAGACCTCCTTTGTAAATTTGCTTCTTTTAACCTAATGAGCTAGTTTCAGGATGTTTGCTTGCTTGCCCGTTATGTAATGATCCAGAAGACGTACCTTAGACCTTTCAATGCAGTGATATTACAGAAGTTCTTTAGAGGCTTGCATCCAGCAGTATGAAGAATCCATAAGAACGTCTTGTAGAACGCAAGAAGCAGCAGAAGAAGGAACGCATCATGCTTTGCTAAGGCTTTGCTTATGTTCTATCGTTCATTGAAGGGCCTTTACCTGCTTCTATTGTGAAAGAGCTAGGCATATCAATGCATAGTAAAAGAGAGCATAAGCAAAGAAGTCAAACGCTTTCAGCATACTCCTAAGTTAGTACAGTCCCCATCTACTAGTATCATATTTTCTGGCCTTTGTATGCTTGTAACTATATGCTATGTTCATTGTACTGGATTGATGTTCTTAGAATGCTCTTGGTAGCACAAGAGCATCTCATGTGAGTTCCTCTAATGGCCTCAGAGAGTAGAAAGAGCTAATTGTCGCAAAATGAGGTTTTTAGACAAATTTACAAAGGAGTTGTAAAGTAGTTTTGCCTATTTACCTCATATCGAGCCTATTTGTTCCTTTAGACCCTTCGCTCAGGGAGGCTCCAGAGAGAACGTTCCTGCTTGTTTGGAGAGAAAAAGAGCGTATTGGTGATGGTTTCTAATGTCCTTCGGGGGCTTTGCGGCATTCTGGTCATTCTTCAATGGTCTTCTGGTGTTTTTTCGGCTTGCTCAAGGCTTTGATGTCTTCTCTCAATGCTCTTTGCATCCTTACTGAGGCGCTTTGTCGTCTTCTTCAGTCCTTCTCACACTTCTTTGAGAGGGCAGATATCCATTATGATGATTCTTGGTGAAGCCTTTAGACTGTACTCTAAGTCCAGTTCTCCTGCTTACTGCTCCACCATTTACTTCTCTCGATATTACGTCAACTAGTGTCTATCTATCTTGCTCAAGAGCCTTCTCTGTCTTCTAACGTTCTTCTAGATATTGAGCAGGCATAAAGGACCCTTTGGAAACCTTTAGAGGCCGTCTTATGCTCCAATGATACATCCTCGAAAGCATTTAGGCGGTGAGAAAACTTCACCAATGTCTCCTATTCTATCTAGAGAGGCTTCCTAGGCCTCCTTCTGTATCCATCCAATAGGCATTGTCAAAGGGGCAGATACTGTCTTGAGAGTCATTCGTCACGGCGAAAGCGACTCTGGGAGGTGGTAAGGGTGGGTCAAGCCTGGTCTGGCAGCTATTTCTCGTCGTTTCTACTATTCATCTTTCTGCGAGAGGTATGGTTTAATAGAAACTGATCAAACTATGTCAAACATCATCAAACTGGGAAGTGAATACTTGAAGATATACGTTGACCCCAAGCTCTTGAAAAGATGCCTACTCACAGAATCCCAGAAGATGCTCCTCGAAAGGATAGATGTCAAAGGAGAAAAACTCACAATGGTAGCCCAAGACTTGGGCAAGAGCAAAGGCACCGTTAGCGTCCAACACAAGAGCGCTGCACAAGAGTACCTGCGCTGGACACAACGAGAGAAGCAGGTAGAAAAAACAGAATTTCGAAAGGCGGAGGCCAAGATCAGAGATCTGGAGAAGACCTTGACTGCTAGGCTGGATCAACTGCAGGAAGGCATGCATGATTTCGGAAAGTATGATGATTATCTTAGGAGACTTGTGTTGTTGGCTGACGCGATTGGACCTTTAAGAGAAAAAAACTGTGCGTACGCGAATGTGGCGGGTCTATGCAAGAAACTACAGCTCTCAGATCCCCCGCTGTGCGCATTCTGTAGCTTCTATGTCGACAAGAATGCTGAGCCAAATCCATACGAGCAGCGACTTGAACCTAAAGACATTGATACACCACTTTTCACTGGGAGCGAGGAAGAACTGTGAAAGGCTTCTTTAGAAATGGGCGGCTAATGCAGACAAGAGTTGGGGATGCATGGAGGTCAACAACTCTGGTCACAAGGCGACGGGTGATCTCGCAAGAAGTATGTATCTTCTTTCAGATACTTTTTTGGACCTTTTTTCCTTGTGCGGCAACGGATTCAATTGCGTTTTTAATTTTTTCTTGGTCACCCAGATAGTAGTGTCTTATCGGCTTAAGATCATCGCCAAGTTCATAGACAAGTGGAATGCCAGTCGGTATGTTAAGGTCTAGAATAGCCTCATCGGAGATGTTATCAAGATGCTTCACCAGCGCCCTTATACTGTTGCCGTGTGCCGATATCAAGACTCTCTTTCCTGACTCTACGGGTGGAGCAAGCACGTCATGCCAGTATGGTAAGAATCGACCCACTGTGTCTTTGAGTGATTCGCAGAGCGGTATCTCCTTCTCACTTAGGTCCTTGTACCGTGGGTCGCGCCCCGGGTAGCGTTCGTCAGTCTTCTCGAGTGCAGGCGGTCGCACATCATAGCTTCTTCTCCAGAGGAGCACCTGCTGTTCGCCATACTTGGCCGACCATCTCAGCTTTGTCCAGTCCCTGCAATGCACCATAATGACGTTCATTTAACCGCCAATGATTGTAAACTGGAATCCACATCTGGTCAAGTTCATCCAAGGCAATCCAGAGTGTTCTTATGGCTCGTTTGAGCACGGAAGTGAATGCAACATCAAATTTGAATCCCTCTTTCCTCAATGTTTGTCCAGCATCATGAGCTTCTTGAATCCCCTTTTCCGACAGGTCAACATCAGTCCATCCTGTGAATCTGTTCTCCTTGTTCCATGTACTCTGACCATGCCTCAGCAATACGAGTTTATACATCTGCATCTTTCCTTCCAAAGATCACTAGTAGAAATCCAAGAATTTTAATCTCCCGGGGGCTACCGTTCCCAAGTTGTAATTCATACTGCCCCAATTTTTCACTCATGATCATGGACTCTTTCCTAGGATGTTTCTGCCCCCCAAAGCTCGAATCTGTAATGAGTCTGCTAGGTACCGAACCTTCACTGGAAAGTCTTATGTTTACATTTCATGCAATGAGTCGTGAAGGGTTTTGATAGCTCGTAGATTGGTGTTATCGAGTATACTTGTCATGCTTGCAATATCGATGATATGCTGGACTTCTGAAGGCGTTCGAGCACAGGGAAGTATCAGTGTTTTCACGGATAAGAGTAGTTATCAGCTTCATGAGCCCGTCACTTTCCACGGATATGTATCTGGTGCCAGTGATGTCATGGTTTATATCTATACTCCGGACGTTGACCCGCATGTCCACAAAGAATCCTTCGATTGGGCTATCCGGCGCGAGGGGGTTAGTGGTTACTACAGCTGTACTTACAATGGAGAAAGAACAAATAACAAAGTTGGAACTTGGACCGCTAATGCAGTAATGTACCACCCGACGCACCCTGGAGAGAAGCTTGGAGAGGCTTGGGTAACTTGGGAGGTTGTGGGTGAAGGTCAGACTCAACCCCCTCCTGAAGTCAAGAAGCTGTCGATAATAGTCGAGACCACATTGGGAGATACTTACCAACCTGACGAGGATGTTTTCTTTTCCGGCAGAGTGACCTGTAACGGAGCTGGAGTTGAAGGCGCCAACATCGAGATGGTAGTTAGCAACTCGGCGGGAGAATCAGGTACGCCCGGGCACACAGTAACTGAATCTAGGGGGTTCTATGGATCAAAAATCCACTTGCCAGAAGATATTGTTCCCGGCACGTACACCATCACTGTGACGGCATCTAAGGAAGGATACCAACCCGCTTCAGCTAAGACTGCCTATACGGTTCTGGTAAACGAAGCTGATGTCTTACTTGTCACGGTTGATGTGTCTTCGGAGTTCAAGCCTGGTGACTATGTTATCGTGAATGTATTTGTTAACTATAAGACAACGTCAGGATATGAACCCGTCAGTGGTGCAGTTGTCTCATTAAGTGTTAGTCCATCTATTGGGCTTTCTTCTTGGACTGCAAAGGCGGACCCCGGGGGGCATGAGGGTGTTTACGATGGAGGTTTCACTATACCAGCTAATGCGCGTCCTGATGTTTACACTCTTACTGTGACTGCTTCTAAGAAAGGGTATGAGACTGGGTCAGACTCGACGAGTTTCACGGTGAAAGGAACCAATACCCTGGGCGTGCGTCCAGTTGAATCTGTTGGGGGCGGTATTGCTGGAATCGCTTCTGGAATCGGGGGGCCATCTTTGATCTCCAAGGCAGTCTCAATGGTTAGAGGAACAGGTGGGGCTACTGAGACAACAACGGAACCACCAACGGAACCAACGGAGGCAATACAATTCACTGATCCACATGAGGAACCAGAATCAACGTATTGGGAAGAGGAAAAAGATCCAGTGAAGCGCAGAACAAAACAACAGGAAGAAAAAGAAAAGAACAAAAAGAGACAGAAATGGCTTGACAGTCTCTCGGAGGAAGATCGTACCGCAGAAACGGGCCGCATAATAAATGGTCAATCAGTGCAAGATGAATACGTCCAAACAATGAACGATAGGCCAGATTTCATGAAAAGGATCGACGAACAGGAAAGGGCTGAATCTAAAGCCAATGGGACTCGCTGGGGAGACGATTGGATAGTCAGTAAGGTAAATGATGGAGACTTGAGAACAATGTCAGGAGCGGAAAGAACGCAGTATGACCAGTGGGTCAAGAGATTTGATAGTTTTACGAGGAGACATGGCTCAAGTAGGAATTGGTTGAGAACAACTGACGGGAGATACAACAGGAAAGAGTTCGGTTCGGGAGGTACAAGAGGTTGAATTCATGGCTCCAATGCTGGACGGAGGGTGAAATCAAGTTAGGAGCTTGAACGACATGAAGAAGATTACTAGCCTCATAATGTTGTTTGTTGTGGGATACTTTCTCAACTTCATCTCGGGAAATATCATCGTCACAATTATAGGATGCCTGCTTCTTGGCATAATGCTCGGAGCGAAGAAACAAACCATCAGCTTCGAAACCTCTTTCCTTCACACCCCCCCAAGTAACAACTTTACAATGCCGTTTATGTGGCGAGACAATGACTCCAGGATCGGAATTCTGCAGAAAATGTGGTTCGCCAATGAAAGAATCGTTAATGGTTGTTTCTGGGAGATATGTGACAGAAGCTATACCCTTGGCAGGTGAGAGAGGAACACCATTGAAAGTGTGTCCTTTTTGTGGATCAGAACTCGGAGCTGTATACGAATTCTGTATCAAGTGTGGACGCAAATTGTCGTCATGAGCATGCTGTGGCAGATATCATCGCACTTCCAAGAGCTCAAAGCTAACAAGTTTCCTATCGAGTGCCCAGTACAGTCGACTCTCGAAATCATCTTATGCGTCATGAAGATTACAAGTATGCAAAGCGAGCGCTCATCTCAATGCTCAAGACTGTTACTATGGTGAGCAGTATTTGGAATTGAAGCTGAGAGAGAATGAAAGGATAGTCAAGACTGCAGAGGATGGATGGCATGTCATTCTTCATCGTGAAGCAATTGGCATGCGCGAATTGTCTAAGACTGCGTACAGGCGGGAGCTGTTCAGGAACCCAGTGCTAACGAATCAGAGACTAGTGTTGCTTAGAAATAAGCAGATTGATTATGAAATTCCTCTGCAGAAGATTGTTCAAACCACATGCCAAAGCTACCTCAAGATCAGTACACCCTACCTGAAATTGCAGCTTGGAGATGGAACTGTGATGAACATCGTCTTTGAATGCTTAACAGAAAGAGTTTTTTTTGGATCTGCTGTTGAAAGCGAGATTTCCCGAAGAATTACGAAGGAGTGGGTGAACGAGATGAATCGTCAAGCAAGGCAGCGTTGTGGTAGAAGGACGGACTATTGAGGTCAAACCGAGTTACTCCACAGGTTTACAGGTCACAGATGTGGTCGCGGGACCCAGGTATTGCATCGAATGCGGGGTTAGTTTGCCATCGCATGTCAAGTACTGCCTGCATTGTGGGACTAAGCAAGCCTGAAGTGAACCTGCTTTGGAATCAATTGGCAATTCGAATAGCCTCAGGGATATCACATGGTAGCCCGGGGGAGATTCGAGTCTAGACTAGAATTTATACTGGGTTTTTTTGTGTTGTGTGGGGTTCGAACACCAATCCCACCAGACTTCAACTTCCATGAGTGCAGACGTGTTGATGGCAAAAGAAGTCTAGTTTATCTCAGATAGTTCCACTATAATCCAGAGGAAAAAGGGCTTGTCAAACACTGAAAGTTACGATGTCATAATCATTGGATGTGGACCCGCGGGAATCTTTTCGGCTCTTGAACTAGTGCAGAATACAGGTCTGCGCATACTGATGCTTGATAAAGGTTCTGACCTTGATGAACGGCTTTCTTCAAAAGTATCTGGTTCCGTTGACTATCTGAGCGGCTGGGGTGGTGCAGGGGCATTTAGTGATGGAAAACTAACCATGTCACATAGTGTCGGCGGATTTCTGGGCGATTATGTTCCCCTTCCGGAACTGGAAAAGTTGACTCGGTATGTGGATAATCTATACCTCCGGTTTGGCGCTCCACATCGGCTCTATGGAATTGATGAGGATAAAATAGGAGAGATTGAGCGAAAGGCCGCCCTCGCGGGTATGAAACTCATCCGTAACAAGATCAGACATCTTGGAAGTGAAAACTGCCTGCGAGTTCTAGGACAGATAAGGGATTTCTTACGAAACAAGCTTGAGATCAGAACAAGAACGGAAGCGGCTCGAATTATCATTAAGGAGGGTCACGTTGGGGGCGTGGAGACTAAGGACGCTGAAAGACTGTCTTCAAAATACGTGATAGCAGCCCCTGGAAGAGTTGGAGCAGAGTGGCTTACCAAACAGGCCAGACTCCTCGGTCTTGAAACCCTTCAGAATCCAGTGGATTTGGGTGTGAGGGTTGAGGTACCTACTCCTGTAATGGAACCATTAACATCCATATTGTACGAGCCTAAGTTCATCTTCACCTCGAAGACTTTTGATGATCCCGTTCGCCTATTCTGTCTCTGCCCCGGTGGCGAAGTGATAACAGAAACGTATGATGACGTAGTAACGGTGAACGGCCACAGCTACGAGGATAGAAAGACAAGAAACACGAACTTTGCAATTCTTGTGAGCACAACATTTACAGAGCCATTCAAAGAACCGATCGCCTACGGAAAATACATTGCAAGACTAGCGAACCTACTGAGCGGTGGAATACTCGTTCAGAGGCTTGGAGATCTAGATGTAGGCAGGCGGTCCACTAGAAAGGGGCTTGAACGGAACCTTGTAGAACCAACCCTGAAGAACGCGACGCCCGGTGACCTCAGTTTTGTTTTACCCTACAGATATTTGGTGGATGTTAAGGAGATGATGAAAGCGATTGATCAAGTGGCTCCAGGCGTATATGAAAAGCATACTTTGCTGTATGGAGTTGAAGTTAAATTCTATTCGTCTAGAATGGAACTGAATTCTTCTCTGGAGACGAAAGTCCAAAACCTATTTGCAATAGGTGACGGTGCCGGCGTTACAAGAGGGTTAATGCAAGCCTCCATATCCGGTACAATAGCGGCTAAAGAAATTGGAAGAAGAGAATGCGGCATCTAGAAATCAGCTGCAAATCTAGTACCTCAGATTCTTGATCAGCATGTAGGTTGCTTCGGCCGTCTCATCTATCAGCTCTTCGTTCAGATTCTCTACAGTATCGGTCGGTTTATGGAGATGTTCGTACGGCCAGCACACGAGCATTGTCACGGGAATATGGTTCGCGTGGAACTCCCAGTGGTCACTAGCTTCGGATATTCTCATGCTAGTAGTATCTATTTCCACTTTGTTTCTTAGTTTAGAGTTCAGGATAGTCTTGGATACAAGCTGGTGGAAGTCTCCAGGTTCGGATGCTATAGTAGGCATCTTGCCTGCACCAATCATATCTAGATTGATTGCCGCTTTGACCCTGCTCAAAACGCCTCGTTCTTTCAAATCGTTAACGCAGTACCTTGAACCCAGCATTGATGGCTCTTCAGCTCCGAAGCCGATGAATTTGACGGTTTTCTGGGTTTCCCCATTCACGAGCCTTGTAGCTACCCTGAGCATTGTCTCGACACCACTTGCATTGTCATCGGCTCCAACTGAGTTAGCCGCACAATCATAGTGAGCGCACACAACCACCTCTTCGTTGGGGAGAGCTGATCCAGCTAGGGTGCCTATTACGTTCTGAGACCAGAGGTTGCTTTCCAATTTCCCTTCGATTTGCATCCTTGCAAGAACTTCCTTTCCAGAGTCGATCCATTTCCTGATCTTGTCGCGGAATATTCGAATTTCTCGAACGTCCTTACAAAGTCTCAAATAGTTCTTCTGGCTCAATCATTCTCAGTCACGAAAGTGAGAACTAGGGAAAGGACTTGCGAGCGAAATTTAGTCTTATGATTCTGCTTCTGTTGGTCGTGTCAGTGGGTGGTGTAGCGAAAACCGTAAATGCGGATCAGCCAGTTCATGTATCTGTTAGCCCGGCATCTGTACCCGTAGGGCAATCGTTCATGGTTGCTTTCTATGTTACCGATCCTTCCTACAAATGGTCGGGTCACGCCACTGCCAAGGTGCATATTCGAAGCAGTAGTAGTTCTCCGGACATCTGGCAGAGCGCAGACCTGACCATAGGATGGGGATTAGACTACGAAGTATACCCGCCCGGCATAAGCACTCCCGGATCTTACGTCGCCGCTGTGACGGTCATAATACCAGGACCCATGGGGGGAAATGCGATAGCGGGATATGCAAACTTCAACGTGGGTGGTTCAGCAGGCTCCTTCGATTTCAGCATCGCGCTGTCCCCATGCAGCATCACAGTCAAGCAGGGTGAAACTGCGACATTTCAGATCCAGCTGACATACAGCGATCCTTCCTACAGCGGCACCACCATCAACGTTCAAGTATCGGGTATGGGTCCAGGAATGGACTATCAGTTGATTCCAAGCCCGCCTGCCCTACGGGTTTCGACTTCTAGCTCAACTCCGCCCGGTGACTACTCCATCACTCTCGTCGGTTCTGCAAATGGCGTGATGCATCAGGCGAACGCTCTCCTGACGGTGCAGGTCGTACAGCCATTCGACTTCTCCATCTCGGCCTCACCAGCCCAGCAGACCATCACACCTGGAGCAAGCACAACCTCCACGGTTACGGTGGGCCTTGTATCGGGAACGTCCCAGAGCGTGACTTTGACGGTTTCTGGTGCCCCCAACGGCGTTTCTGCGTCGCTAAGTCCGACGTCGGGGACGCCAAGTTTCAGTTCAATACTCTCCATCACAACAACACCATCTGTAGCTCCTGGAGATTACACGTTGACGATCACAGGCACCGCTGGAACAACATCGCACCCAACCACATTCATTCTAACGATTGGGCAGTCACCCGACTTTAGAATCGACGTAAGCCCTCCGTCCCAGACAGCAACTCAAGGAGGGTCAACTACATACCAGATAAACGTGGTCGGTTTGAACGGTTTCAACTCCGAAGTCACTTTGTCCGTATCAGGATTACCCTCCGGTGCCAGTGGAGTTTTCACGATCGCATCTGGAACTCCCAACTTTGCTTCCGCGCTTACAGTGACGCTTCCCGCGAACGTGCCCACCGGGTCATTTACGTTACAAGTGACGGGGGCAGGTGGTGGGCTGAACAGAGCTGCCAACTTGGTCCTGAACATTAATCAGGCCGCAGAGACAACTCAAACAAGCACCCAGACTTCCAGCGATCTGATGAGTATGCTTCAGCAAAACGGCCTGGTGATACTCGTTGCCATCATTCTAGTGGTCGGCGCGGCTCTCGTCGTGTTGAGGCTCAGGAAACCGAGTGGACCATCACAAGCGGTTCAAGGTCCAAGAAGTGGAGGGGTTTACTGTCAAAGTTGTGGGAAGCAAAATCCAGCAGGCAACGAATTCTGCGGAAGCTGCGGTGCAAAATTATAAGCATCCACGCCTCGCGTAGGCGCTCCCACATTTGGACTGTAACCACTCTGCAAAGCGAACCTATTGAAACCTGCGATTGTCCGTTGAAACAATGGATGCCGATCTTGAAGATGCTCTTGGGGCCTAGAAAGCTGCTGTTGGTTGAATGTTAGGGCAGGAAGAATATAGACAGGTTACTTGTCCACCCGAACCATTCCAATATCCTCCGAAAGGCTGCGACCAAGTAGTCGGATATGGACTTGGGCGGTGGAGTGTACGGAACGGAAGCTGATACTGTGGCTTGATCTCCAGGCTTCCATGCGCTGCAGGCAAGGTACTCGACTGACGCGATGAAGTGAAGTTTGTCAGATCCGAGGGATGAGGGCGGGTAGGAGTACGTATAGACGTAAGTGACGGTTCTCTCCACGCAATCCTGCTGCGTAAACGATGACTCATCCTCAACGATGATCGTCCACCCGTAAGCCTGCGATGCCCCTTTGGAGGCGTTGTCGAATCTGGTTATGGTGATTCTGAGACCTGACTGCAGGGGGAGAAGGTATCTGACCACGAGCGTGATCGCGACATGTCCAGTTCCATTCGCCGAACCCACGTACTGAGCAATAACCTGATTGAAGAGTGCGTAGTAATTCGGTCTCCTTATGGTGACGTTGTAGTACGCGGTCCAACCTGGATCGGTCTTCTCCCAACCTGTACCTCTATCAAACATTACAGATCCCTGCCCATAGAGCACGTACGTTTGGCAACAGGTAAGGTTGGTTGGCGTGGTGAAGGGTGCACGCGTTTTGAAAGTGTAGTCTTTGGTTCCTGACCCTGACAGTTTCACGTTGTCAACCTGCTCTTCAAACGGCGGGATTGTCTGGTTATTGCTATGACGCACCTTCAAGGTGGCCATGCCAGGGAAATGGTATGCGATCTTGATCACCACGTTAAACTCGTCACCTTCCTTTATCTCAGTTGGCGGTGTGGTCGTTATGCTCTGAATCACTGCATAGTAAGGTTGAACGACGAACTTGATTTCTCTGTAGTTGTAATATGGGTAGGGGGTTGGGTCGTTATGCTCATTGTTTGGGTCCACGACGCAGACGAAGTTGTGACTTCCTTTTTTGGCCGTCCAAGCCTCAGGTATTGTGATGTCTTGCTTGCTTGGCTGGGGTGCAAATGTTAAGGAGCCAGCATAGTATGGTCTCTTGTCTAGTGAACATGCAACCTGGACCGTTAGTGACTCCTTGCTGTTGGTGCTCAGTAGTGCGATTGTCGCGTGGAAAGTTACTTTGTCACCTTCGCCGGGGGCTGCTGGGTCTATCCACACCTTATCCACGTCCCAATCGGTAACGAGCGGTTGGACGGCTTGGTAAGTGACCGAGGCCGTGTCCATTACGGCGCGTTCGGCTCCGCGAGTTTGACCATAGAGCGTGAGAGTCAACGTGTAATATCCAGGGGTTGGAGGCGCCGTGAGCACGAGTGAGAATGCAGTCATCCCTGACCCAGATACGGTTACCCCATCGGTCCTATAGGGAGGGCTCTCGATCCAAAGGTAGTATGACAACGCTCCCTCGGGAACATCGTACTGGACACCAATCGTAAGCGAGTAGGTCTGGCTTGTGTAGACCTGGTAGGGAGCTGGCGGGATGATCTTGGCTTGAACGCTTACATAGCGTTGAGCTGAGACCGGCTCGACTATAGCGCCAACCGTTAGGAGAATGAAAACCATCACGCAGACTGTCTTTGACTTGAAACCTGTCATAGCAGTAACCTCCCTGTCATCATCAACCCGAAGTTCTCCCTGCATGCTTTGTCCCGCACTTGGGACAGAATTCTATGCCTGGCGCAAGTTCCGTTCCACACTCGATACAGAAGGCTTTCTTGTGCCGAGTTCTGAACCGCCTAATCGCTAAGACTCCGCCTACGACGGCAATGGCCACAATTATGCCGAGGATCGCAACGGCGAGGTAATTCACAGTCGCCTCCGTAGCTTGCGCGCTCGCGGCCTGCCCCTCAACCTGCAGTATCGCGGAGACTCTCTTTCCCTCAACCCCTGAACCGGTGACCGTTATCCTATAGAAACCTGGTGCAACATCCTTACTCAGCTGCACGGTCAGGGTTGATTGGGAAGTTGGGGCTACGGCGCTAGGTTCGAATTGGGCGGTTGAGCCGGACGGTAGGTCGGAGGTTATGAGGTTCACGAGTTGTGCATAACCCGAATCGGACGAGACACTGATGGTGAAGGTGGCCTTCTCACCCGGATTCACTTGGACGGTATCGGGGGTTATGGCTAGCGTGTAATCAGGGCCCTTTGGAATGTTGAGTATCAGGGGCTTGTACCGTACGATTCCCGCGCTTGAGGCGTTTATGGTGAGCGGATACGAACCTGCCGGCACAGTGTTGGCCGCAGTTACGGTCAGCGTTGAGGTGAAGCCGGGAATTCCGGAGGGCGGGCTGAAGTAGTATGAGACCCCTGCTGGCGCTCCCATCAGGTCCAGTTGAACGGGTTGAGGTGTTCCAGCCGTCACGTTCACGGTCACGAGGTAATTGACGGGACTCTGGACGGTCTGCTCCGTCGGAACCGCGGTAACGTAAAAGTCGAACGCCTCTCCAGTCGGTGGCGGGGGAGGTTGAGTTTGGCCCTGAGGCGGTTGCTGTGGTTGCGGCGGGGTTGCCGTGACGGTGAATGTGGCATCCATAACGTTGTTCGCGCGGTTCGGATCATTATATTTCTTGTCCGGATCTACTTCCCACCTTACCGCATGTTGACCCAATGTGGGCGTCCAGGGTGGCGACGGAACCGATAGGAAAGCCATCCCAGGCTGGTAGGTGACATAATCCTTTAGGACCATTCCATCAAGGGAGTAGGAGACCCCGACGGTCTGTGGCAACGGATCATTGGTGGAGACCTGGACTCGAGCCACGAATGCTACATCCGTGCCTAAGTAGGGGTTGACTGGAGAAGTTGAAATCGCTGTAATTGCCCAATCAGAATTACCGCCCGGACCCGGGGGTTGGGGCATTACAACGTTGACCGAGAAAATCTGTGTGCCACCGTTCGGGGTCTCATCGTCGATGGGGTTTAGCAGTTGGCCAAATCTGGCTTTCGCTTCTAATTTCCAGATGCCACCTTGTGGAGGAATCTCGGACGCTGGGACCTGAATTGTTCTGACTGTTGAGCCGTCTCCGCCAGCCAAGATAAGCATAAAATCGCTGGCGATAGCGAGATCCAGGCCGTTGAGATTGAATAGAAATAAATCGATCTTCGAGCCGGGAGAAATATGCCATTGAAGGTGCAACTGCACGTCAAAAGGCTTTCCGTATGTTACATCTTGTGGTGGGTTTGCATTATTCACCTGAACCGCGGTTATCTTGCAGAAATATGACGTAAGTTCAGGGCTTGAGGTTACTTGTATATAGAATTCCATTTTGTCGAGTACTTTGCTATGTATGGCCACCAATTTGAGTTGCGGGTGAATAGTGAATGTGCCTTCAGTATCAGGAGCCTTCAAGCTGAAGGTTTCACTGAATGTACCTTTCCCCTTGAATTTGCCTATATATCGAACGGTGTTAGGAAAAGGAGGAGGCTCTAGGGGTTTGTCTTTATCGTCAAGGATGGCAATCCCAAGGTTTCCAGTCTGCGGGAAGATGTAATTTCCAGTCAGCGTCACTTGAAAAGTCTGTGACGGCTGGACATATGTGGGAGCAGAGGACTCGTCAGGAGAGAATGCGCCCCACAGCTGTTTCCTTTCCTTAACGGGTAGATGCAACGTAGCCTTATCCGACGCCTGCCCGGACGGCGTCTTCACTTGAACTTCAATGTCCCAACGCCAATCCGGTAAGGGGTCAGGCGGAGCGAACCCCGACACATGTGCATTAGCGGTGCCAGAGTTGCCTCCAAACTGAGACATAAAGGGCACCCGCACCCATCCATCCGCTTCGAGATGTGTTTTCTCCCAGGCGTCATAGCATGTGGGGGAGTTTTTGAACGAAAGCGTAATTTCACAAGTGTGTATGTCAGGTACAGAGTAATCTAAAATGACAACTACTCCGAAAAGCTCCTCGACGCTTACTTCGCTTACTTCGGCGTCGGAACTGTCTTCTGCGTGTACAGTAATCTTGGCGTATGGGGCAGCGTCCTGTTTTAAGATGGTTACGGTGAACAACTTAGGCACCATCGGAATACCAAAAACTGTTGCCTCCAATTTCCAAACAAACTTTCCTGACGCGTCATACTCATTGGCGTTCGGCGTATAGGCGGTCAGGTGTAACACCACCTCCCATTTTCCACTTACTGGATCCTGGATACCGCTGGTATAGGTGTCCTTTGCGACCTGATGGCCAGGGAACCCATTTATCTCAACTATTGCCACGTCCATACTGAACGGCCCGGAGCTCTGATATTCCCCATAGACCGCGGCCCAGAAGTTGTCTCCCGCCCTAACCACGCTAGGGCAATCCACTGAGGTTATGTCAACCGCTAAATCCCCCTTGACGGGTTTGAGATTTGATCCTAACATGACTGGGATTAGGAGTATGATCAGGAGTAACGACGTACACAATTTGCTTGGAGAATGAAACCGCAGGGACGAACACCTGTCTTTGTAGTTGTCTCGCACTATGTCATCTTTGGGAGCCGAAGTGCATATATGATTTGCGTCACAGTAGTAGCGACCCGCTCTGGCAGGTTATAGTCGGTTTATTCGCGATATTTAATTCCCTGGTAATGCCTTATATGCGCTGATTCGTGTGGGCAGTTTCGCGTATTAAGGCATCTGGCCGAGTTCCTCGCATACATCCAGAGGGAGAAAAACAGCAGACGTAACACGAAGTTGAAGGATAGTTTGTCTCTTTCTCTAACATGAAAATTCCGAGATGCACCGAATGTTTGATCAAGAGGTCGCTAGGAAAGATGTTGAAGTTCGCATACTGATAGCCGGCTTGATTCTGGTTCCACTTCTTCTACTCTGGGAGAAGTACATAGACGAGGTCAGATCGCTCAGACAAGCATGGCAGGCAGCGACTCGTTGAGCAGGTGCAGGAGCAGTTGGCAAAGCAAGGAATGAACGCCTACGTCACGTATCAACCGTTCTCCGTTGAGGACTACTTCAGTCCTTATGGATTGAAGATGTTGATTCCACATGATCTAATACTCTTGGCATTCGCATCAGCGGTGGTTCTGGCCGTCATCACCGTTACGGTGTTGGCACGGGCATTATTGGCTGTTGAGGAAAAAGATGAGAAGCGACTTGAACAACTCACAGATCAGGGAATGAAGTATTTTGGATGGGTTTTGAACTTTCTGATATTCTTCATTATCGTCAACTGGATTGAAGAGAGCCTGTTTCCTTTCGGAACGATATTTCAAGAGAACATGTGGATCATGATTGGAATAGCGATTGTCATAGCCATTGTCGTCCGCGTGTCACTGAATAGAAAGATTGGAAAAGTGTTGCTTTATAGACTTACGACCGGGGAAAACGAATTGGATGGGTCAGCATAGTGCGTGACATCACTGAACGTAGACTGAAGGAGCAGAAACTGCAAGAGTCGGAAGCTATGTACCGCACCTTCTTTGAAAATACGGGAACCGGGATGTTGATTCTTGAAGAAGACACTACAATGTCCATGGTGAACACGGAACTGGAAAGGATCAGTGGCTATTCAAAGATGGAGTTGGAAGGCAAGAGTTGGACAGAATTCGTTGCTAAAGACTATTTGGAGAAGATGAAAGAGTATCATCGCCTACGAAGAATCAATCCTGAAGCCGTTCCAAGAAACTATGAAACTCAATTTATCGGCAAGCAGGGCAATGTCAGAGACATCTTACTAACCATATCCATGATTCCGGGAACCGGGAAGAGCTTAGTATCCTTCGTAGACATTACTGAACATAAGAAAGCCGAAAGGGAAGTTGAAAACCTAGCAAGATATCCCGCTGAAAATCCAAGTCCAATATTAAGGTTAGACAAGAACGGCGTCATTCTTCACGCGAACAAAGCAAGCGATACACTGTTGAAGGATTGGGGGAAGCAGATAGGCAACTATGCTCCAAAGTATTGGTGTGACCTGGTCGCCGAGCTATTTGAAAGCAAATCAAGTAGAAATGTCGAGGTCAAATCCGGCAAGATAACCTACTTGTTCAATGTTGTACCAGTTCTAGATTATGGTTACTTGAATCTCTATGGAAGAGACATAACCGAACGCAAACTCATGGAGGAGGAGCTTAGAAGACAGACTGAACATTTGGAGGAGTTAGTTACAGAGAGAACTGGTGAACTACGCGAGTCAGAGGAAAGGTTCAGAACTATTTTTGACAATGCAGTCGACGGGATACATTTGGTGAGCGTTGAAGACAAGAAATTCTATGATGGTAACAAAGCGTTTTGCGAAATGATAGGGTATAGTCGTGAAGAGCTTAGGAATGTTGGACTTGTGGATATCCATCCCAAAGAGAGCCTCCCATATGTCTTGCAACAGTTTGAAAGAGTGGCGAAGAGAGAGATTACGCTGGCCAAGGATCTTCCTGTCAAGAGAAGGGATGGCACCGTTTTCTATGTTGATGTCAACGCAATCCCGACAATATTGGGCGGCAAAACGTATCTGGTTGGTGTTTTCAGGGACATCACTGAGCGTAAACGGATGGAGGAGAAGCTTCGAAAGGCTGAGCGGATGGCGGTTATTGGCGAAACAGCCGCTATGGTTGGACATGACCTTAGGAATCCATTACAGGTTATGGTCAACCGACTGTTTCTAGCTGAGAAAGCTGCAAAGAACCTGTCATATCCATATTCAGATGTCGCTGAGAAATTGGATCTGGAAGGTTTGTTCCTAGACTTAGAACACCAGATCGAATACATGAACAAGATTGTATCTGATCTGCAGGATTACGCGAAGCCGATAGTCCCTGAAATGGTGGAAATGAATCTGCGTAGTCTTGTTGAAGCAACATTTTCAACAATAGAGGTTCCTAGGAATGTCATTGTTTCAACTGAACTTCTGAAAGATGTAAGGTTGATTGTGGATGCTGCTATGATACGTCGCGTCTTCAGTAACATTATCATGAACGCCTTGCAAGCTATGCCAGGTGGAGGAAAACTTGAGATAAGATCATTGATGTCGGATGATCATGTAAGCGTGGACTTCCAAGATACGGGAGTAGGCATACCCAAAGAAAACATCGATAAGATCTTCATTCCCTTGTTTACCACGAAAGCTAAAGGAACTGGACTGGGGTTGCCCGTTTGCAAGCGCCTGGTGGAAGCTCATGATGGCAGAATCATAGTTGATAGCAGGGTAGGTGAAGGAACAACAGTGAAGATTGTTCTACCGATCAAGCCTATTGGAAAAGGCGCGTAGGCGGTTTCGTATTAGAGCTGATCGCCACGGGT
The DNA here is from genome assembly GCA_963760485.1 of Candidatus Bathyarchaeota archaeon. Lineage (GTDB taxonomy): Archaea > Thermoproteota > Bathyarchaeia > 40CM-2-53-6 > CAVXDP01 > CAVXDP01. Next base: position 118,357 of record CAVXDP010000003.1, read on the forward strand.
CTTGATAAACTTCGCAATTTTGTCCTCTGTCATTTTATCGGCTTCGCTTTGTTCATCCAATTTCTCTTTGATGGTTTTTAGGAGTTCTTGTGCTTTGATGGGTTTAACAATATAGGCGTCTGCTTTGAGATTCACAGATCTGATGGCGTTCTCCATTGATGGATAGCCTGTAACTATGACCTTCACAGTCGGAGGCAGATGTCCATCGATTAGTTTTAGGAGTTCTGTTCCTTCTATATCAGGTAGTTTGATATCTAACAAAGCCAGATTGTAGAATTGATCTTTACTCTTGTCTATAGCTTCTTTTCCCGTTTCGGCTGTGTTGACTTCGTAACCTTCAGTCTCAAGTATTCCAGTTAGAGTCTTCAACAGATCCTTGTCATCATCCACTATCAAGATTTTCTTTTTCTTCAAACAATCCTACTCCCATTTTTTAGGCTATTAACATGAGCAATTAGTGTCCGGTTGTCATCTTTTGGAAAATCTAATTCAAGTTTGTGATAGAGATTCTTGACAATAATTTCTTGTAGAATTCTTCCTCCAGCACCAAACAGGTAATCGAGGCATTTGGAGAAGTCTTCCAGTTTAGATGGAATCTCATTCTGTTTAACGTGATACTTGCTCTCAAGAACTTGATAAATCAACGCTCTCCCAGTTCTACCAATAGATTCGAGGCCAGAATCAACAGCTTCTATGAGAACCTCGTTGAATCTCTCGGATTCCTTTCTACCAGAGGCCTCCATCTCGCCTTCCCTTTCATCATAAGCGCTGTTCCATCCAAGCTATTCTTGAACAGTGGTTTGACACATCTATTCCAAGAGCAGGATCGTCTTCGCTCATCATAAGATGATTATTGACACTGTATATAAGTGTGCAAACCTGACCTGATCCCTCGTATTCTTGAAAAATCTCGTAATGACAGACCCTCAGGTTTTCGAAGTTTCATCACCACGAGATCGAGAGGTACTCAGAGAAGCGATTGAGCCTTCAAAAGGATGTTCGAATAGTCCAACGAATGGCTTTACACGATTCTCCCATCGGTATATCTTGCTTAAAGACTTCATCGAAACATGAGCCAAAGGACCGCTATCTCTCTAGCTCCAGTCTCTATTCGAATAGCCTTGAGGATACCACTTGGTAGCCCGGGGGTTACCGTTTCCAAGTTGTAATTTATACTACCTTTTTTTGGTATCAGCTAATGAATCCGCCGGGGCTAACAACGTTTTTGTTGTTGGAATTGGCCGCAAAATTCAACAGTTTTTTGAATATGGCTTAAGGGAACAAGTACGGTAGGGATTGTGATGGTGGCAGAGGTAATCCTTTCTTTTCTGTGTGGCAGCTTAGGCTTTTCTTTCAATCTGACAATTAGGATTCTGTGGTGCTCCTCCAGAGCCCTGTAATGGGAAAGGCCAAGGTGATGAAGAATACGCTTTACTTCCATCTTTACCTCCTTGACTCTGGGCTGCGGATGATTCTTATCCTCAGACACGATCAACTTACTCCCCTTCACAGCGACTTCTGTCCTCAACTTTATTTCCAAAAGACGAGAAATCTCTCCACCCATTTTCTTGAGGTCGCCTAACTCAACCTCTATCAAGCGGAGCACCAAGACAGACCACGACGAGTTCCCTCTTATACCTTGCCGATCATCCCCGATTATTGTTAGTTTTCGTAGCCTGCGCGAGAGGAACGTAAGCTACATATGCTCGGCGCGGTACCTATTCTAAGTACTCAATGTTCCAGAAGACGTCATGAACGAAGTTGAGGTAGTGTACTAACAGACAGCCAAAGGCCGTTCATGACTGATTTGACTTAAACAAAACATCATTGGCGACGTGCTTTTTTCTTCATGGTGAGGACGTTTTTTCCATTCCTGAATTCGTGAGCAACTTGGTCCATCTTCTTCTTCATCAGGTAGATTCCGAGACCGCCTATCTGTCGCTTCTCTACGTTATCTGAGAATTGTGGTTCTTTCACCGATGAGAGGTTGAATGGTTTTGCCGAGTCTTCGATTGTAAGCACAACCTCCTCATTAGAGACTTCACAACGGATATGTATCGTTCCTTCTTTCCCTTGATATCCGTGTTCAATAACGTTTGTGACAGCTTCATCTACGGCAAGTCGTACATCGAATACAGTTTCGTCTCTGAAGCCTTTGTATCTCAGGAAATCTTCAATGTTATCTGTGACGTGTGGAATGTTCTCTATCGTTGCTTTCACGTTTAGTTCAAGGGTTTCAGGCATCGCGTTACACAACCTTGATCACCATCAATGTGATGTCATCTGACTGTGGATGATTTCCGCAGAATGACTTGATTTGATCGAGAATCTTCTGCATTAGATCCTGTGCAGAAAGACCTGCGCCTGCCCTAGCAACATTTTGCAGTCGTTCTTCACCAAACATCTCTTCACGTTGATTGATTGCCTCTGTTACACCGTCGGTGTAGAGAATGACGACATCGTTTGTTTCTAGTGGAAGTTCGCGAGACGTATACTCCGCATTCTCCATCGCACCGACGGCTATGCCTGTACGGATAAGCTTACTAATCTCGCGATTCCGTGCTCTAAAGAATAGCGGAGGGTTGTGACCAGCGTTAACATAGGCGAGGGTTCGACTTTCCCAATCGATAACGCCGTAGAAGACTGTGACGAACATTCCTGACTTCGAATCACTCGAAATGATGTTATTTGCATCTTTAATGACGTCAGTTGGCTTCTTATGCCATAGAGCGTTGACTCGAATTACAATTCGTGATAGAGCCATGAACAGAGCAGCAGGAACCCCCTTTCCTGAGACATCCGCGATTACGACGCCAGTTGCCCCCTTCTTCAAGTGAATAGTCTCGAATGGCATCACATCGAAGAAGTCGCCGCCAACCTCTTTTGCCATGATACTCGTTGCCGCAATTTCAAAACCCGGCACCTGTTCAATGGTCTCAGGGAGGAAACTCCTCTGTATCTCTGCGGCTATCTGAAGCTCAGTGTTCTTTCGTTCGATCTCTCTTAGAAGATTGTCCCGCTCATGCTGGGTCTTGCGCTCATTCTCAAGGTTTCTGATTATGAAAGCGAATATGAACATTCCAATGGAATTTGCGGCGACCATCGGAACCGTGGCGCTTGACACCACCTCAAGTACAGCGGAGAATGGCCGGTCGAGGAGCAGTGCAAGCAACATATGAAGAATCTCTATGAAAGCTCCAAAGAGCACGGCCTTCTTGATTCCGACAAATCGCCGATTGTTTGCAAGATTAATCAATCCACCCAAGAACCCCGCGAGTACAGTTGCGATTGAACATGAGACTGCGGTAAATCCGCCAAGACTAAAGCGATAGATTGCACCAATCAGTCCAGCAGTCACTCCGACAACTGGACCACAGGTGAGTCCTGCCACCATCGGACCCAGATCACGAACGTTGATGATTGCACCTAGGACCTCAACTCCGCTGATCGTTCCATATATGGAGATGATTCCAAAGACTGCTGAGAGAATGACTTTCGTCTTGGTGGTTGAGTGTCCATCCAGCACCTCAAGGAAGTATCGGCTTCGTGTGAGAAGATACGCGATTACAATGATGACGCAGACCATCTGGATGAGGATAAGTGACGTCTGCAAAATTGAAGTGGCCATATGCTATGAACCCGTCATGCTAGTCATATACAGATGGACTTATTCGCAGCTTTTATAGTCCGCTATAAGTATCGCGCTTTCGAGCGTTTTCGACTAGGAACAATATTTCCATGAAAGACTTAAGACAGGCGGCTTTTTCAAGTTCAACTGGAGTTACTTGTGTGACTCGATGTTGAGGATGTTTTGGACCAGATGTTGGATTTGAAGGAGCAATGACGCATGGGCGTTTATGATGATCAGTATCAAGGAAAATTGACCACGCCGGAAAAGGCCGTGCAAAGAATAAAGGATGGTGACACAATCATCCACGGGACCACCATCGCCGAACCTCCTGCGCTCCTACAAGCTATTGCAAATAGAGCTAGAGCGGGAGATCTCAAAGGCCTCAAAATCTATTCTTTCAATCCTCAGGAACATGCATCTAAAACCTACCTCGCCCCGGATCTATGCGATTGCATCGAAGCCTACTCTTGGTTTGTGAGTAAAGCCAATAGACCACAGAGTGCCGTGGGATTGACACAGTTTATTCCATCATACTTGCACCAAATCCCAAGATTCATAAAAGAACACATGAATGTTGACGTGACAGTGACTGCGGTTTCTCCCATGGACAAAGCCGGATTCTTCACTTTCGGCACCGCCAACGACCTCACTTCAACAGCCGCGAGGCAATCCAAGAAACTAATCGTCGAAGTGAACAAGAACATGCCCCGAGTATTCGGGGATTCATTGCTTCACATCTCTGAGGTCGACGTGGTGGTTGAGAATCACGTTCGACTGATGCAACTTCCTCCTCCTGAACCGAAACCGGAAGACGCAATCATCGGCAAGGAGATGGCTGAGCTGATCCATGATGGCGCCGTCCTTCAACTGGGTATCGGAGGATTGCCCAACGCCATTACGCCCTACCTGAAGGGACACAAGGATTTGGGGATTCACACTGAATTGTTTGGACCTGGCATGGTAGAACTGATAGAAAAGGGAGTAATAACTGGACGCAGAAAAACGCTGCATCCTCGAAAGCACGTTTTTTCCGTAGCGTATGGCACAGATAGCACGTTCGAATTCATGAATGATAACCCGAGTCTTGAAAGTTATCCGTCGTCGTATGTGATGGATCCACGAGTAATCGCTCAAAACGATAACATGGTTGCTATTAATTCAATCTTGGAGGTAGATCTTACAGGCCAATGTAACGCTGAAGAGATAGCTGGGTCTCAGTACAGCGGCACGGGTGGTCAACTTGATTTCGTGCGAGGAGCTTACGCTGCACGTGGCGGCATGTCCATAATGGCCTTCTACTCTACGGCGAAGAAGGGTCAAATCTCAAGAGTGATTCCACGTCTCCGGACGGGTTCCGCAGTGACAACTCCAAGAATGGATGTAAACTATCTGGCAACCGAATATGGAATTGTAGACCTAAAACAGAAGTCCGTAAGGGAAAGAGCAGAAGCCATCATTAGCATAGCCAATCCAAAATTCAGAGACGATCTGATGAAAGAAGCACTACGCATGCATCTTATGTAAACAGCGTAAGCCTCTATCATAGTCGATGCATGTTGTGCGCAGACTACTTTGACCAGAACCATGTGGGGCCGAAGATGCCTCGGTTGGAATACTAGTCGAAATCGAGTAGTTTTCATGTTACTGCTGTAGATTAGTCAAGGCTTCTTCGGTTGAACTGTATATCTTGAAAAGCTGAGTAAACCCTGCTGTATCGAAGACTTCCTTCACGTATGGTCCAAGCGAGCTGAGAACGAGTTGACCATTTAGTCTTTGCAGATTCTTGGCGACAGACAAAAGCAACCTCAAACCAGCGCTAGCAATGTATTCTGTCTGAGACAGGTCGCAGACGATTTTTCTAGTACCCTTCTCGACGATATCTTTGAGCATCATTTCCGCATCTCTGGAAGTATAAGCATCCAATCGCTTGACGAAGATCGCGATGCCCACATCTCCAACTGTTTTGATTTCCATGATTCCACCATCGATTAGATCTACCATTTACGTACGAACTTCAGGGGATTTGTCGTTATGGGTTTGCTGCAATCATCTCTTGATAAGTATTTAACACATGGTACTCGCTGCAAATATTGCGAAATCCGATGGAAGAAGATCCGAACCTCCGAATTCTGCGGCCAATCCCAGCACCAAGAACGCTTCGAATCCCGGCGGCCGCATGACTCTGGGAATGAATATGTATGTCTGCAATGCCGCGGTGACTCCTTGAATATGGATAACTTGGGTTGAGCCAGAATATGCCAACTATCAAACAGAATTCTTGTTGAAGTACTCAATTAGCTCGTAAAGTCTCTTGCATATTAGATTGAACATCAAGAAACTAGCGAGATCGTGTGCAGAGCTTGTTTTCTCGTGCCAATAGATTCTGTTGAGGCGCATCCATGGACCGTGACATAGGGTCTAGAGCCGAATAGAAAGCAATTCTCAAGCCTTCGCCCGTAGGGCTTCTCTTACCACTTTCAGAGCCAGTCTCCATGGAGTCTTCGCTGACAACTGGGTGCGCGAATCCCATACCCTATATCTTCAAACGCACATCATGCCACGCTTCGCTTGACAAAAACAGACGATCAAGACACAAGCATAATATTGATCTTCATTAGCTCGTTGTTTAAGGCGTTTTGCGATTATCTGGATGGCAAGCTGAAATGGACGGATACATACTTCGTGGAGTGGTGATCCAAACATATTCACTGGATAGCTTCTTAGTAATCTAATGGTAACCATCGCGATTACCCCGTTACTGCTCCGATACATTACCATATGGGGCGCAAGAAAGCTCCTGACTTTAGTCATGGAGATGAATTGCGATCCCGCTTAAATACCGATCCGTAATAACTGATGTGGATAGTTTCATGCAGCGAACCAACACCTTCATTCTTGCACCTTCCGCGGAACAGGAAATTGTGCTAAGGGAAAGAGCGACTAATTGTGCTAAACTATGGAATGAGGCAACCTATCGTAAAAGACAGGCGTATGCGACATATCGACAGATAGATTGGAGTTGCAAGGATCTCTATCAGAAATATTCGCCCTTGATTGATTCTGCAACAGCACAGCAAATTCTCAGGAAAAACAACGAATCATGGAAAGGTTATTTTGCATTGAAAAGGTTGAAACGGAGAGGCAAACTTCCACCAAACATCAAGACAGTGCATATGCCCGGATACTGGAAGAGGGATGGAAAGTACAGGTTGATGATGGTTCTACGGAATGATTGCTACAAGATAAAGAATGAAAAGATGAAGCTACCGAAGAAGCTGGAAATACCAATCCAGGGCAAGCCAAAATGGACGGGCAGGCATGGCAAAGCTGAGGTCATCTACGATATATTGGATCGTAAGTGGCGTGTCTTTCAGGCTGTAAAAGTACAGCCATTGTTTAAACCGAAAGGTTCCAAGACATGCTACATTGATCTTGGCGTCATAAACCTTGCCACCATGTGGCTTGATGGATGGAAACAGCCAATAGCATACAGTGGAAGAAACCTCTTAGCGGATTGGTGGATCTGGACTCGACGAATAGCAACATGTCAAAGCAGACTTGAGATGATAAATGGCAGGAGGAGCTCGAAGCGACTAAGCAGGTTGTATCGAATACGCCAAAGACGATTCCGACAAGCCATCAACACTATGGTGCGAAGTATTGTACGTGATCTCTACGAGCTTGATGTGTCAAAGATTGTTGTCGGTGACCTAACAGGCATTAGAGAGAATAACCACAAGGGCGCAAAGAACAATTCAATGATCCATAACTTCTGGAGTTTTAACTACATAGTTCAAAGATTCAAAGATGTTGCAGAAGAATACGGGGTAAATGTAAAAGAGGTAAGTGAACGCAAGACCTCATCAATCTGCGTACGCTGTGGTTCAGAAAACTATGAGCGAAAAGGCAGACTCTTCAAATGCATAAGTTGCGGATTGGAAGCGAACCGGGATGCTATTGGCGTATTGAATATGGCGAACCTCTATGGAGGAACAGCTATCAGGGTGCTGACACACCCTAACCTTCTACGATGGAATGGAATGAAGTGGGAGCGTAACAGCGCAATGACCCATGAGACCAATGAACATTGTAGAAGCTAGAATCTTCCGGCTTTAGCCGCGGAGAGTGTCAAACCACGCATACAAGAAGCAGGGCTGTACATTCGAAAGTATTGGACTTGACCCCGAGGATAGAATCCTTTTTATCTGCTCCGACCGCTCATTCCATCTTGATGGTCCAGTTGATCAAAGCATTCGTGGAGAAATAGGAGGTGAAAAAGGATGGAGGATAGTTTCGACAGCACCTACATCATCAAGAAAGAAAACTACAAGGCCTTCATGGCTGATGTGGAGAAGCTTGCATTAACCGCGTATACGATCCCCGCTTTCATCTGGCCTGAGCTCTACAGAATGATAAACCTAGAGAGGGATATTGCCATGAGAGTAGTCTGGAAGCCTGAAACAACCGTTAAACAGATCAAAGACTTTGACAAGAGATGGTTCCTAGAGAAATACTAGAATTATTCATTCGATAAGGGGCACCATCTCTTTGTCTTTGAGATTATTCGTATCACGAAAGGGCGATAACTCGGTTACTGGGAAAGAATGTTAACTACCCCATCGTAGGAAAAACTGTGAAGATTGGAAACGTACGGTTCACAGTAAGCCCATCGTACTTCATTCCTCTTATGTCCCCTCAAAGATATCGTTCAACGTGACCTGTCTCGGCTGTCTTTTCGCAAGTTTCTGTCCGAACACCTCACATATCAGAACCAATAGTCTTTGATGAGGACTCCTCTTCTCTGAAGGAGTGGCGTCATGAATCTAAGCAATAATGGAGCTATTGCAATCGTCACCACTAGATTGCCCATAAGCCAGCCAATGAATATGTTAGAAACATTACTCCATGATGTGATTCCGGCTAGAGCGAGAGTGCTTGCGCCCCATGCAGCTCCTATCACATTGTTTATTATCCAGCCGAAAACGAGGAAGATTCCAATGTCCCTTCCTGTCCTAAGGGCAACATCCGCATTCAATTTTCTGAAAGCCAGCAATGGTATCAAAACTTGCCAGAGATCCGCCAACGACCAATAGATGTTGACGCCAGTCGGCATACCCGCAAGCATCCCTGCACCTACAAAGCATCCAATGTACGCTGCAATTGCTCCCCATCCCCCAAACCACAACGCAAAGAGAATCATGAAAGGAACCGAGAAGTACAACGCTGAAACTCCAAGTGCGATCGAACTAGAAACTACTGCAAACCGAGCCAAAAGCAAGTTTATCACAGTAACTACAACCAAGATTGCAGGATATGTGTACAGTAGATTTTGTCTCTCACCACTTCCCATACCCATCTTTACCTCCATGTACCATCCGATTATGGGACCAGAACCAACGAGAACTCCCTATGAGCATGCCACCTCATCCTCTTTCAGGCGTCTTCTGCATCCTTTGTCTTAGGCATGCCATTACAGGTTCCAGAAAGTTACTCGTGCTAACGAGCTCTTCAATAATAGACTGCGGCGTTTGCTAGTATACTACCTCAACTTCTTCTAGGACGTTTCCTGGGATATTCAGCTTAAGCTGTTGTGCTCTTTTGATGTTGACCATTGGGATCGTTTTTTCAGGCGTCATGATTGGAATGTCTCCAGGCTTGGTTCCATCCAGTATCTCTTGGGCCATTTCAGCCGCGGCTCTTCCTTGTTCGCTTCCAGGCAGAGTGACTCCACATAATGCCCCACTCCTTATCGTAAAGTCGAAGAAGGTAAATTCTGGAAGGGTATTGTTCTCCAGCGTCCATGCCAGTACTTCCTCGGGAGGCAGGCTTTCCTCGGCTTCACCTTGCTTGACAGTGTGATAGGTGAACAATCCGATCGCGTCGACTTTTGATTGAAGCTCGTTAATCTTTGCTTTCCACGCATCAAAATCGTTTGTAGTGTAATACTCTGTAACCTCAACGGGCAACGATGTCTCCTTTATGTATTCGAGAAAACCCTGCGATGTAGCACCATCGTCCATAACCATCGCGACCTTTCTCACATTGGGCTGAATTCGTTTCAGAAGGTTGATGCATTCTACGTAGTGGTGTATCTCAACGACTCCTGTTATGTTGCTGACCGGAAGCCCGTAATCCGCGGGTTTGCGGTTGACGCCGCAGAAAACGAATGGAAGCGTCTGACCCTCGAATTTCTTTGCCACATAATTAGTGGCGTTGTCATCAAACACGATCACAACATCAGGCATGAATTGTTTGATCTTGTCTAGAGCTTCCCCTGTGACTTTGTCCATCCATTCTGAGCTCGTATGTCTCTTAGTGTCCATGTAGAACTCTTCGATCACAAGTCCTTTATCCCATAAGACCTCACTCACACCCTCTGTCTCTTCGATTACCCAAGGATAATCAGGACTGTAGCTGAAGATGAGAAGGACTTTCCTGCTCGGCTTCACGGCAGCTTCGCGAGGTATCATGTAACCAATGGCCGTTCCAGCCGCGAGGCCAACTACTGCGCCTCCAACTGTTCGCACGTACTTCCTTCTATTCACGCTTTCTTCTTTGGACATGACTGTAGTCACTTCGAACAGCGATGTACTAGGCTCAGTACATATAATACTAACACATGTTTGAACTACAATATTCATCTAATTATTGATAAGCCCAAGAAAGATCGAAATTAGACAGGCTGTGATGAATGGAACGGATATTGCCACAAATAACACACTGACCCCAAACCTTGTGATCACAGGTAGTATATTGATGGCGGGTCTCTTGGGTGTGCGTTGCGAAATTTCGTCTAGACTCGCCCAAACATTTGGGCTAATCCCCGCGGGCCCGCCAATTTATCCAAACAGGTCCGAACGCAACACGTCGTCGGGTATATCGGTGGCCTCAACAATCGTCAGATTCAGAACTGTTGTTTTTTGGATGCGCGAGGGAGTATAGACTAGAAACACTCTGGCACTAAACATTCGTGCATTAATTGATCGATTTTCAAGTGTCAGTCAACTCGCTAGCTTCGACGTTTGCTGAGCGGGTGTATGTTTGAGTTCATTCAGTCTTTTCGTTCAGATGATGCTCACACAAGTTGTCTTCCGCCATAGGCAAGGTCTTGCCCGCCAAGTAGGATTCAATGGCGTCTGCTACAGTGCCTGTTACCCCACGCCTCACCTCGATTCCAAGTTGTCTACACACCAAGTAAGGGCGCAATCCCATCGCGGTTACCAGCATCAAACCAACTCTGTTCTCAGCAAGCATTCGAACTGGGCCAGCGCATTCAGAATGGTCGATGTTTGAAAGCGATTGTACAGTCTTAATCTTCCCATCTTCTAGGCTTACTATCGCGTAAGAGTCGCATCGCCCAAAGTGAGGCGATACAGACGCTCCAAGATCTCCTTGACCGGTGCAAGGTATTGCTATCTTAGTCTTGTCCGTGTCTCCCAGCCTCCTCTCCTTCCACGTCCAGCACATCCTCTTTCCCGTTGTGCTCGGTGGATGTTCAGACCCTTACATTTCGGGCATCCTGTCGGTCTTCCTGTTCCATAGGGTTCCTGCCATTCGTTCTGGCAGTCGCAACATTCGAATAGACGTTCTCCTTCACTAATCATATAGTTTCCTCCTTCAATCCTGATTGCTTTGCCTCTGACCAGGCCGTCTGCGATCTTGTTGTGTGCAGACTCTAGGATCCGATGAAATGTCGGCTGAGATACTTTCATACTAAGGGCAGCCTGCTCCTGGTCAATTCTTTCTAGGTCTTTCAGCCTTACAGCCTCAAGCTCGTCAACAGTCAAGCTGACCTTTTCCAACGCTGTCAGTGGTACTCCCCTCGGTTTGAAGTAGGTGGCGAATGGCTCGCAGCACACGCGTCTACATTTTCTCGGCCTGACCATTGGAGTATTGAATATATATTCATAACTAATAAAGGTTGATGAGATGAAAAGATTGGTTGGAGGTTTGGTAGTTCTACTGCATCGGCATCACAGTGACTGTAAAGCGAGCGACTTTGCTTCCGAGAGGGTAACAATCATTAGCACTCGATGCGAAATTTGGTTCTTAAGGCTTTTAGTGCAAAGACACACTAGTCTGAATCGAAAAAGTAACAAGAAATGGCGTGACGTACAATATGGATCTACAATCTGAGTTCTTTTATAAAGGACGAAAAACTGAAAGAAGCTCGCATACACGACCCGGAACAATTAGACGAAGAGAGCAAATCAAACGTCGCGTCGGAAATGCCATAGAAAAAAGCGTTTCAGGTTTTGACGCAAAGAGAGTCTTGGATGTGGGAACGGGTTTTGGTTCAAATGTTAAGCGATTAGCCAGGGAATTCGGTGCAAGAGGAAAGATTTGGTCGATAGATCCGTCTACTGGAGTTTTGCGAGAAGTACGAGGGATGCTTAGAGCTGAAGGCCTCCTGAAGGATGTTAAGTTAGTTCGAGCTGAAGCTGAGAAAATGCCTTTTGGCGATGGGTTCTTTGGACTTGTAACGGCCGTCATGTTAATACATCATCTAGCCAATCCTCAAAAAGGATTACAAGAGATGGTACGAGTTCTCTCAGATGGGGGGAAGATAGTGTTAGTCGATTGGAGACCTATAGCTTCGGAGGTGGTTCCTCATAGAGCAAGCGATTTTTCACGTCCACAAACAATAAGTATGATTCTAGGCCGACTAGGCATGTCCGTTAAGTTACGAGAGTATCGTTATTGGTACCTAATTGTAGGAGTAAAATCCGCCGCTAAAAACGAACATTCTCAGTAGAATTTGAAAGACGTCTACCAAGAATATGATGTTGCGATACTCTCCAAGAAATCATGAGGAAAAGTGACACTCAAGGCTGCTTGTTTTTCTTTTTGGTGACATAGCGTCGTCCCAATAGGAGAGCACTCGCGACAACTGCAATCACCATTACGACAGCAGGGAGATATCCGCCTGATAGATATCCTCCCGCTGGATTATTCTGTTGATTATCTAATACTATTTAACACCACGTATTGAAACAGCAAGCGAGTGGCGACGGGTTAGCTACCGAATCTCTGTTTTCAATCGAGAGCGATATGCTAGAGACACTTAATGGAACGATGCGTTCTTCGGCGCATATTTCTTGACTAGCTCAGTAACCTCTGCAAAATTTTCTGGTGTACAGAAGAGGGCAAGAGGCATGATGAGATATTTTGAACGGAAGACGATCGCTCGCTGCCTCTGATGAACCTTGATGTATTTCACATCTTTCCAGTGGAGGTTATTGGATTCCCGTGAGATTGCGATTAATCCCGCGCCTGTACCCGCCAATGAGCCGAGCATGGCAGAGCCTACGGTTGAAACACGGTCAAGTTTCTTTGCAGTCTTGCCAGACTCATAGGCGACTCCCTTGTCGTTGATCATGAAATTCGTGTCGAAGCCTCCTCTCAACACAACCTGTAGAACAAACATGATGATCAGACATAGTACGATTAGTCCTGCGCCAATGGCGACGAATATGTATAGGATGAAAATCTGTTGTGTAATTAGTGTAGCGAGGCCACCCGCAATAAGAACAGTAACTCCGAAGACGAGAACTATATCCTGCGTGAGTATCGTGTTCGTAATAAGCGGAATACGATAGTTCCAAGCGAGCCCCTGACCATCAGCCGCCAATCCGCCAACACGACTCGTCCTAGATATAGAAGCACCGCACTGAGAACAGAACTCTGCATCTTTGCTGATTTCGCTTCCACAATTCTTGCAGTATGACATTCTTCTCCACCTTATCTGAGTCTTACGCGATTTCAGTATAGCAGTGAATTTTGAATAACCTTAGCACAGGAAGCAAGGTCATCACCACATCCTTGCTTATTACGGATCGGTATTTAAGCGGGATCGCAATTCATCTCCATGACTAAAGTCAGGAGCTTTCTTGCGCCCCATATGGTAACTTAGTTCGGACGGATGCTGGGTAAGGCAATAGTCTGGCGTGGTGAAAACTATGAGCGCTAAGGATATTGAAGATTTACTCAAGAAATCTGGTATTAGAACACCCTTAGACAATGTGAGCAGGGCATATAGAGCGATGGACATAATTTTGAAAGGCATAGCTTCGAACAAATGCAAGTTCTGCGGGCAGACTATGAATACGAATAGCATATTCTGCGACAAATGTGGCAAGGCTCAAGCGTAGAAGCCACGAGAACATGCCCGGTGGCTGTGGCTCTAGCCTTCCGCTCATGTTTTGTCAGAAGGGACTTGATGCAACTCTTCTGCCGAGGCTTCTGGAGAAACAATGAAATATGTGGCCCAATTGCCCCAGTCATCGATCACACAATCAGGAGGATACTTCTAGGAGCATTTGCAGGGTTCTTTGCTCTCGTTGAAGCTCGGTCCACACTCAACTTCTTTCTTTCCCCTTAATGCTGCCCTTATCATTGCATTAGCGCAGCCGACGCCACTATCAACGGTTATGGCCTCGGAGGGGCAGTTCAGCTGGCATGCGCCACACTCCATGCATTCCTCCGGTTTCGCGAGAATTGCTTTCTTTTCCCCTGAAATGAAGACCTCGTGAGGACACACAACGCTACATATGCCGCAGTTCACGCACCGCTCTTCGCAGAATCTCAGTGTATTGATGAGATATGAGTTGAACATCACAGTGCCCCCTTGTATTGTATAAGAAATGACACCACACATAATATTATGCCAATTGCGGAAACCACGGCAAGGAAAGGTATGTACCTGAAAATCTCACTTCTCACACCGCTCCTAGACGTGAAAGGCGTAGAACCGGTGAAGTTCAAGGCGAGAAAAGAAGTCACCGGCGCCATTAGAAGGGGATACCTAGAGGCAAAAGACAGCTTCGCCCAGAAGACCGACGACTGACTATCTCCAAAGACAAGTAGCGCGAATGGGATCGCAATCAGAATTCCCAAAATGAGGCCCTTGGTACTGAAGTCCTTTGTGGGGATCCACGGCAAGAAAATCGGAAAGAGGGCGGTTCCAGCAAGGACAGTTGCCAGGACAGCCATCGTGTTAAGGATGCCACCCAAGAGGTACAGTACCAAAGCGGCCACGATCATGGGTGCCAGCACCTGTTGGATCTCTACTGGTATGAGGACAAGGCGATCCTTGAGATCGAATCGCACCTTACGCATCTCTGGCGTTGCCATGCCGGTCTTCATGAACTCTGGTATGTCTATGGCCTTGATAGGCCCGAATTCTACGGTGAAGCCTGATCTCTTCTTCACTTCGAAGGCAGATACGCCCGACGCTGAGAGCTGAGGGAGGATTAGTCTTCTGTGCCTTATCACCTTCTCAAGCATGGTGGTCTCTATACTCCTTAACACCTCGTCGGTTCCGAAGGTGCCCTTGCCCGCTCCGCACCAAACATTCACGCCCTTGGTGTCAAGCACCATGATGTAGCAGTTCATACCCTTCAGTGAGAATCGTAATGCATCGAAGCTCAGAGTGTAGTTGGCAGTGACGAATACAGGGGAATCTGCAGACGGCTTTCCCAAGGCATAGAGTCCTGGCTTGACCCTGTGCCCCATGCGATTAACGCCGATCCGCGCCAAGAAATGATCCCAGCGGTTCGCCCAGGCGACATCGCTATGGACAACTTCAATTGTCGGCTGCCGATCCATCTGTATGCTCCCACAACAAGAACTCACTGGAGTACAGCACGTGATAACTTTGGTGTTGAAGTAGATCTAACTGTCTACGGAAAGAGTCTAGCCGGGGGGTTCCCGATATCTACTGAATTTGATTGTCATCCATTTCTTGGTGTGTGATTCCTTGGTGCGCACACACACAAAATTGCTGAGATTTTGTCTGCACTTCTCCCTAAACGTTCAAGTTACGACAGATTCTCTCTGTATGTATCGGTGAAATACCTTCCCTTCTCGTGGCTAAGTTCGATTGGGTATCCACTCTTGAACAAAGGCTATCTGATCGTATTGCACAAATTGGCTAAGGATGTCGTCCACTTGGCCGAAACCAGACAGATAATCTCGCTTGTAGCTGTCACACTAATGATTGGAGCGATAA
The DNA here is from genome assembly GCA_963760485.1 of Candidatus Bathyarchaeota archaeon. GTDB lineage: Archaea > Thermoproteota > Bathyarchaeia > 40CM-2-53-6 > CAVXDP01 > CAVXDP01. The sequence continues at coordinate 133,998 of CAVXDP010000003.1, forward strand.
GCGTGGTAGCTGTTGGTGGCATAGGGAGCCTCTTCTCACACTCGACTGATGAGATAACAATAACAGATTATCAAGCAACATTCTACTTGAACGGGACGCTGGTTGAGAGATACACGTACCAGGTTAACGCACCTGACACGTACCGGATGTTGTATAGAACTTGGGAGGTCCCTCTATCTTTTGACGAGATTGATTCCTCAAGCGTTCAGATATTGGAAATAGAACCGCCGAATTCTGGTATCTACGCATATGTGAAGGACTACTCTGGTGCCGTACATGTGTTTCCAGATGATGTCTACGTGCGTTACGACGTGGAACAGCTTGCAAATGAGAACGAGGTGGGAGTGTTCAATCCAGACTATTTCATGCCAGGAACGTACAATGTCGGTTACAGGTTCGTTCTTCATCCGCCTATTGAGTACGACGATTCTTTCAGCCATCTGAACTTGAAGTTCGCATCAACTCACATTGCATACAGAAACGTCATAATAACAGTTGAAGATGCAAATACAGTATTGGAAGTGTACCCGCATCCTCCAGACCTCGTCGTGGAACGACACAATGACGCAATCGTTGTTCGAGGGAAATCTGGACAGGATCAAATGCTTGAGGTGGAACTGCTACTTGAGAAAGATGCTCTATCGGACATGAAAGGCTTCAAGAATCGAGTTGAGAATGTACGATCCAAGACACAGGCTGCAAACCTCTTGTATGTTTTACCTTACTATTTGGCTACGTACATTGCCTATGTCACGTACGCATTAGTCTTTGCGTTGCCGATTACATTTCTATTCATGTATTCGAAATATGGGAAAGAGAGACGATATGATGTCCCGAAATACCTGAGTTTTGTACCTTCCAAGAGGAAACCATGGCTTGTTAACTTGGTATTTGGGAGCGATATCAACCGCTTCAATGAAAATGGATTGTACGCGACTCTCCTCGATCTTCAGAGAAGAGGGAAGGTTCGGTTCAAGCTGAAAAATCCTCTGGAACCAAAAAATAGTGGGCTACTGATAGAAACTCTAGACCCCTCAGGAGGGGAGGACGACTATGAGAACAAGGTTCTTGGATTTCTGAATGCGAACGCAGTGAATGGCGTATTTGACACTGACCATGTCAAGGAACTGCTAGAGAATACCAAGAAACTGACATATACTCCGATCGAGTTGACTCGAATAAAGAGCGGACTAGATTCTCTAGTCTCATACAGTAGCAAGGCTGTAGTCTCGAACTTTGCTGTTGGCGGAAGAAGTAGAGTTGCAGGACTCTTGTTTGGCCCAGTACCAGTCTTTGTTGTCAGCCTTCTTTTGCTAGTGTCTGTTTCGTACGTTCTTGAGGTGATTGCGACGGCGATGGTTTTGTCGTTTGTTGGAATCATTCAAGTCGTAATTGGAATTACTTTTCCATCGACCTTGTTTGGAAGATGGAAGGAAGACTGCTACAAGGAGAAGTTGGAGTGGGACGCCTTCAGAAACATGCTTTCCGATTTAGCTCAGATAAGAAAGTACGCGCCTCAAGATCTTTCAATGTGGGGTGAATGGCTGGTCTACGGGACTGCGCTCGGCGTCGGTGATAAGGTACACGACGCTATGAAAGCAATGCAGATCAACATACCTGAATTCAACAACCTAATCTTGATGCCTATCATCTTGCACCCGGTAATATCGACTCCAATAAGGACGATGTCATCTTCCAGCGGGCATGCAGGTTCTGGGGGCGGAGGGTTTGGAGGTGGCGGAGGATTTGGAGGAGGCGGCGCAGGCGCTAGATAGAAAAGTCAGGAAGACGAAGCTGCTATCCCATTAGGTGATGTAAGTGGATTTCATGACTCTTATCTCCATGGTGATACTGGCTATCATTGTCATAGGATTGGTTGTCTACTTCGTATCCATATACAACAAGTTCCAGGGTCTCAGGAATTCTGCGGAGGCCAGCTTGGGTCAGATCAGAGTTGCTTTGAAGAAAAGACTGGACATGATAGAACAGTTGGTTGAAGCGGTCAAGAGCTATGCAAAATTCGAGAGAGAAACACTGGAGAAGATTACAACTCTAAGATCTCAGGTGTCAAAATCAGGAGCCGCAGATCTGAACAATGTGGACAGAGAGTCTAGAGCGATCTTGGGAAACATCTTCGCTGTGGCTGAGAGCTATCCAGATCTGAAGACATCTAGCACTGTCACAAACCTAATGGATTCTGTCAAGGGCGTTGAAGATGAGATCTCTAGACAACGATACACATACAACAATATTGCGCAGGAATACAACATAACACAAGACACCATCCCATCAAGGTTCGTGGCAGGGATCATGAACCTGACCAAACTGGAATACCTGAAGTTTGAGGAAGAAGTGGAAAAACGTCCCAAAATCGAATTCTGAACTGTACGTGATATGCAGATAGTTCAGGTGCGCGCACCAGCACATACACACACAATGAGTAATTTGCCATAGACGAACCCTCTAAAGAGATACGCCTTCTTTGCGCTTGGTGACGTCCACCACGTGCAACATATTTTAGCTAGCGAGGAGAATACACATTTAGAGGGAGACTTTTGGAAAAACGTTTGAACATTGAAGATTTGAGGCGATTCTCACTGTCCTTCAACAAGGACCCAAAAAACATACTTGCCATGAATGCCGTCACAGAAAATGGTATAGCCGCAGTTGCATTAAGTAGAGAAGAGGTGGACAGACAAAACTTCACCTTCAGCGATCTTATCGAATCTCCAGATGCTACAAACCAAGAAAGATCAGGAAGATGCTGGCTATTTTCTGGGCTAAGTACACTGGCTCTTGAAACCATGAAAAAACTGAATTTGCAGACATTTGAGCTCTCCGAAATATACCAGATGTTCTGGGACAAACTAGAGAAAGCCAACTATTTCCTAGAGAACATTATTGAAACAAAGGAAGAGCCCTTGAATAGCAGGCTAGTTAGCTCGCTTCTCTCAGATCCAATATCAGATGGCGGTCAATGGAATATGTTTGTGAATCTCATAAAAAAGTATGGAGTTGTTCCAAAAACGTTTATGCCGGAAACAGCTAACAGTAGCAATTCTGAACCAATGAATGCTCTGCTCCTCACGAAACTAAGAGAATATGCCAAACTGCTCCGAGAGATGAACGAGCAAGGGGCTTCTACGACTGAACTAAGAGAGAAAAAAAGAGAATTAATGCAAGAATTCTACAAGTTGCTATGCATCAACCTAGGCGTTCCTCCAGAGACATTTTACTGGGAGTGGCGGGATAAGGACGGCGTTTTCAGAAGAAGGGAAAATATTACTCCAGTTGAGTTCTATAATGAATATGTCGGATTAGAACTTGATGATTTTGTGAGTCTTATCAACGCTCCAACAAAAGACAAACCCTTCAACAAATTATACACTGTCCAGTATCTCGGTAACATGGTCGGTGGACGAGATATTCGTTACCTAAATGTCGACTTGAAGACGCTGAAAAAAGCAACTATAGACATGATCAAAGGTAATCATGCTGTATGGTTCGGATGTGACGTAGCTAAGATGCTGCAGACGAACATGGGTGCAATGGATCTAAGCATCTATGACTACGAATTAGTCTATGGTGCAAAGTTCCAACTCGATAAGGCTGCAAGATTGGATTATGGAGATAGTGAGATGACTCACGCCATGGTGATCACGGGGGTTGACCTCGATGAGCTAGGCAACCCTAAGAAATGGCGAGTTGAAAACAGCTGGGGAGCCGCCATAGGAGATAAAGGATACATGTATATGATGGATGAATGGTTCGACGAATACCTCTACGAGGTTGTTGTGAGGAAAGAATACCTGTCTCCAGAACTCCTGAAAATCCTTGATACGGAGCCATTAGTTCTGCCTTCCTGGGACCCGATGGGTACACTAGCAAGGAATTAATCCGTAAACTGGACCAAGTCCTGGTGCATGAGGAACGTCATCTCCGCGGATTTCACGACCTAGCCTCTCTCGCTGTGTTCTGCATTAGTGTAGAGAGGTTGAGACCTGACTGTTTTGCATTATGATTCAATTCTTTGTTCAAGTGCTCGATCGTCCAGGATCCAGAAGATGTTATATCCAATCAACAACATTGTTGTGAAGTCTAATGGTGAATCATGATGGCATCATCTGAGTTTGTGGAGATGGCGCCTTTCGTTGAAAAGGCGTCTCGTTTTGAACTCATAGTCCGATGGGTCTATGGAATCATAGCCAGCATACTGTACTCGCTCTGGAGTATGCTCATATCCATTGTCCAATTTGTTCACTTCTTCTATATTCTGATAATGGGCCGGAGAAGCGCTACCCTCTATCGTCATACACGAAGGTTCTTGACTGCGTCCACCTATGTTTCTGCATACCTAGTGTTTCTAACGGATCAACGGCCAAGTCTCATACCAGACTTGGTCTTCTTCTACAAAGGGGCAGGTGATTCTGCACAAGCTTCTCCTCCTTCGATACCGCAATCCACAGTGGACGTAGCTGGCTATTGCAAGTCCTGCGGAGCGAATCTGCCCGTTGGAGGAACACGGTACTGCCCAAACTGCGGACAAAAGACTACGTGACTTCCATAGCTCCCGTCCGCCACAAAATAAGACAATTGCAGTTCCATGTTACTGCAAGGATGTGTGGGTCTCCCACTCTTTTTTGAACGCTCTTCTGTTGAGTAATCATAGGTATAAGAGTTAGATTATGACCCAGACTAGGTCTCGGACTAAGCTTTCAGTCATACGCCTTAGAGATTCTGGAAGACGTAAGCTGAAACGGAAAGAGGCCAAAGCAACTTTCAAGCCGACTCGTACGCACTCACGGAAGCGGACTGGGGAGGCACTGCAAGAGTACATTCGAAGGCTCTTTGCGGATCTTCCATTACAGAACCCGAACCCTATCCTGCGCCTAAGTGGGGACGGAACTGTTCTCCTTGCGAATAAAGCGAGCGAACCATTGTTACATGACTGGGGGTGCAAGGCTGGCGGCAAGGCTCCGAAGTTCTGGCGCGACTTGGCTACAGAGACTTTAGCAAGCCAGTTGAACAGAAGTATTGACGTTGAGCTTGGGGAAAAAGTTTACGCGTTTTTCCTTGTGCCAATTGCCGATGCTGGATACGTCAATTTCTATGGAAGAGACATCACAGAACGCAAGCGCATGGAAAAAGAACTACTCAAGTCTGAGGAGAAGTTCAGAAGTATCGCAGAGAGAAGCATCGACTCAATATTCACAATCGACGCTCAGGGACGATTAACCTATTGCTCACCCGCTACGAAAAGGATCATTGGCTATACACACGAGGAACTATTTGGAAAACCTTTTCTTAGTTTCTTACCCGAATCCGAAATTTCCAAATGGACACTCTTATTCAACCGATTGATTGATGGAGAAAACTTCGAAGGCGTACAGACAACGGTATTGAAAAAAGATGGGTTGCTAGCCCATGTTGAGATCAACGCTTCTCCCATAACTAAAGAGGGAAAAGTGGTTGGCGCTCAGGGAATCCTTCGAGACATTACCGAACGCAAGCGATTGGAAGACGAGCTTCGAAAACATGCTGAACATTTGGAGGAGTTGGTTGAGGAACGAAGTGCAAAACTGGTAGAGAGTGAAAGAAGGTTCAGGGAATTAGCTGACCTCTTGCCACAAATCGTCTACGAGACAGACGAAAGCGGCAATTTCACTTTTTTGAATAAGACAGGACTGAAAACTATGGGTTACTCTGAGCATGATTTCGAGACTGGGATCACTGCACTCCAGATGTTTATCCCAGAAGACAGAGACAGAGCTAGAGACAGTATTAGAAGAAGGTTGACTGGAGAAGAATTTGGAGCTGATGAATATACGGCGCTTAGAAAAGACGGCACGACGTTTCCTTTGATCATTAACTCAACCCCCATCCTTCGTGATGGCAAAACTATAGGACTGCGAGGAATTGTTATAGACGTCACCGAGCGCAAGCGTATGGAGGAGCTGCTTCTCCAAGCACGGCGAATGGAAACTATCGGCGAGACGGCGGCTATGGTTGGTCATGACCTAAGGAATCCGTTGCAGGTGATAGTGAACAGACTATTCTTAGCGGAACAAGCTACAGAGAGACTAGCTTCTCCCTATTCAGATGTTGCCAAGAACCTTGGTTTAGGAGAGTTGTTCAAGGAACTTGGTGAACAAGTCAAGTATATGGATAAGATCGTTTCGGACCTTCAGGATTACGCGAGACCACTGCGGGCTAAACTTGTTGAGACAAGTATCCACAGACTGATAGAAGATACGCTCTCAACGATAAACGTTCCATCAAACATCAAAGTATCAACTCAGGCTGACGAAGATATTCCGAAACTATTGATTGACTCGAACCTGATGAGACGCGTATTCACAAACCTGATAACGAATGCGATTCAAGCTATGCCTAACGGAGGCAAACTTGTGATTAAAGCCACTGTATCCAAAAATGCATTTTTGATCTCATTCCAAGACACGGGAGAAGGTATACAAGACGAGAATATGGACAAGATCTGGAGTCCTCTCTTCACCACGAAACCCAAAGGAACGGGACTAGGGTTACCAACATGCAAACGCCTAGTCGAAGCCCAGAACGGCACAATCATGGTTCAAAGCAAAGCCGGTCAAGGATCAACTTTCACTATATCAATACCCATGAAGAAAGGAGGTGCATAACTATGGAAAAGAAAAGCATCCTAATCGTTGATGACGATAAGACATTGCTCACGAGCCTAGCACAGATCCTAACTAACGAAGGCTATCAAGTTGATACGGCTGACACTGGACAAAAAGCCATAGAGAAGTCCAAGACGCAATTCTATCACTTGGCCTTACTCGACATCAAACTTCCAGATATGGAAGGCACACAACTACTAACCGCCATAAAAGATACAACGCCAAAAATGATGAAGATCATCATTACAGATTATCAGTCGCTGGATAACGCTGTAGAAGCAGTCAACAAAGATGCGGATGGCTACGTGATAAAACCAATCGACACAAACAAACTATTAGACACAGTTAGGAAACACCTGAAACAACAAGACGAATCCCGAAAATACAGCGAAGAAAAAGTCAAGGACTTTATCGAAACACGAGCCAAAGAACTGGAATCTTAGCTCCAATCCGTATTCGAATAGCCTTGGTTCAATCTCAAGTGAAGGCACCGGGGATGCGGAGACACGAGAAATCGTCTCAGCGAACGGTTCACTTCGTGGGCACGGATTCCTGACAATGCCGTTTCTGTTGTTGCCAAGGCATGGAAGTCGGACTCAAGAACAACAAGAACCCAAGGAACCGATCGAGGTGAAAGAAACTGCGGAACGTCAAAGGGCAACTTATGCTGTTTGCAACCATCCCGTCCTCGGCGAATTACTGTGACCATTGTGGAAAAATGCTCACTCATGCTTGTACACGATGTGGCCGAGAGTTAGAAGTAGAAGACAGGTACTGTGACTCTTGCGGATATCTCGTAGAGCTCCTGTAGGATTTCAAGGCATGGTTCAGACAATAATCGAGATGTCTCATGAGCTACGGCTTAGGACCAACTCCTTACATGTGTCTCAAGGCGCCCATATCTGATTCTGGGTAAGCTCAGTGCCAGATTCTCGCGTCACCCTAGGCTTATCTTGTATCGTTTGGCAATTGCATCTAGGACTTTTGTGGCATATCCCGGTTCGATTGATATTCCTAGAATTGCCTCTGGAATTCTTAGAAACGCAATTGATACCTTGCCAAACTTCATTATTACTGATTTCAGATCACCAAGATCCTTTGCGAGGTCAGCGCACACTCCCAGAATGACCGGCTCGTAGAATGAGTAAAGCTTCTCGTCAGTTGTTTCCTCTGTTAAAGATTTGACGTTCGGTCTCATCTTCATTTCAACAAGGTTCGAGTCGCCATCCAGGTGAGCGACAAAGCGTATCTTCTCATCTATTCCTAGGATGTCATCACATATGCCCAAGACTGACCACACTTCCTTGAGCGTTGAGTCAGGACATAAGGGTTCCTTTCGGAAAAGCTTTGGCTTACGAGCTTCTTCTTGTCAGAGTAGATGACCGTTCATCTCTTCGCGTGCAAGAAGAGTAATCGTACCTTGCATGTTTCAGCCAGTGAAGCCTTCTCCGAAAGACATATTCTAGCAGGCCGCGTAATTGATATCGGTTAAGTTCAATGATGCAAACACCTACCGTTGAGATACGCGCCTTCAAGCAAATAGACCTCGCTGGTGGAGTCGTCATAGAATGTTTTCCAAGCGTAGGATTGGTGACAACGATAGTTGGCACATTCCTAATCTCCCACCTTCATCTTGATCAAGTAGCCGCCATAGATTCTGCATTGTTTCCGCCTATCTCAATGATCTATGCGGGAAAACCAAAGTTTCCAGGAAGAATCTACGCAAGTACGGAACATAAAATCGCAGTCTGCCTATCAGAGTTTACCGCTCCACTATACCTGGACAGGTTCATCGCCAAGGCAATTCTAGGATGGGCTCGAGAACAGAAGTGCTCACTTGTGATTAGTCCATGTGGAGTTCCAATGTTGGAAGAGCGCACAATAGGCCGCGAAGGGGCAGTGCTCATCTATGGCGTTGGAACCACTGATCTTGCGAGACAGAAGCTTGCAAATTCCGGCATAAGCTCACTTGAATTCGGCGTTGTCCCAGGAATTTCTGGAGCCCTCCTCAATGAGGGGAGATGGAACAACTTCGACACCATTGCATTACTGGTGGAGGCCTATCAGGGTATTCCAGACGCCAAAGCTCGGCAGGCCATGGCTGAAGCTATCGGCAAACTTCTGCCACACATCAAGCTTGACGTATCCCCCTTGTACCGTGAAGCGGAAGAAATCGAGAGTAGACTCAAAACCCTCAGAGAACAAGCCAGACCAGTCGAAACTCAATCCCCATCCGCCGTCTACGGTTGACTATGCCACGGCAATAGACGGTCATCTACTCTCCAACCCAGAATGGAGAAACTAGACCCGGGTTACGACGCTTGTCTTGACAACTGATTATCCCAAAAAAGTCACGGTCAATAGCTGCGCCGCGAAGCAAGAGTAGTTTCTTAGCACAAAACCAACACTTCGGTTTCTGCTTGACTGCAACATTAGGCTCTTGCCGAAAACCAGTCTTGAGTGAAAGTGGGGAAGGAGACCAGAGGAGGAGAACTTGGACACTCTGGTCCCCTTTTTGGTGCTTTGGGTTTTGGGCTGTTTCTACTGATGTGACAAAGACTATAACGATGCGGTGGAATATAAACGTTTCATTAGTGGAACATCACAGTACCATTGTCTCATGGTGATTTGTCAGCTCGAGATAGGCTCATCGAATGAGAATGGCCCACCATCTATGGATGAGCGTCGGCGCATTGAGAACACTTGCGATTTCAAGAATCATGATCCGGGGTCGGGTCGGCGGTATTCACTTCAGTATTCCCAACATCCACAACGCGATAAAGAACGCGACCACCAGAACCAACTGTAGGAGGACGGTGTACAGTGCGGGTTTGTTATTCTTCCTGAGGAGCCAACATCGACATTTCAATCAAGCTGATGTCAGGTTAAAAAAGCAGCCCATAGGGAGATCATGCAATAAGACCCCCTACCCTAACCTATGACCCACAATAACCCACTTCGTTTCGCAGAAATTCACACTAGAATTCCAAGCAGAGAGAGCCAAGTACGGTTCAATGATTTCTAATCGCTCTACTATGAACGATTCGCCTCACGTTGTCTATTTGTACCAGTTGAGGCTATCTTTGACGTAGTCGATGAATGAGACGAAGAACTCCTTGACGTCTTCGCTCATAGATGTCTCTGAGATTAGCTTCTTGGCTGAGTCAGCATGTTCTCTTGAGCGGTTCTTGGCTCGCTTCTAGAGCTCCGCAATCCGATACTATCTTCCTTATCCTAGTGAGATCCAGAGGACTTTTCCCAATAACATTCTTGAATGTTTCCAGCTGTGATTGATCCGCCATCTGGTAAGTATAGACAATATGGAGCGGCTTCTTGTGCTTGGTCAGGTCCGCACCGGGCTTTCTACCGTACTGCTCTTCTGATGCAAAGGTATCGATGATGTCGTCTTGAATGTCGAAAGAGTAGCCTATGTGCTCAGCTGCTTCCCCTAACAACTTGGCATCTCTTTCGGAGGCTTCCGCCAGTATTGCGCCGACACCTAACGAGACTTTGAACAGAGATGCGGCCCTTTTCGACGCCATAACATACCATTGATCTACGTCTGGAGTTTCATACTGAAAGAGAACGTCTAGGATTTGACTTTCATTCACTGACTGAAAAGCGTCACTAAACAGATCTACGACTTTGACAGTACTATTTGCTTCAAAACCTGAACGAATTAAGGCCTTGAGGCCTAGGGTGTAGAGGATGTTCCCCAGCAAAGATCGCTACACCATTACCAAATCGTGCATCCTGCTCCTGAGAAAAAACCGTATGAATGGTTGCAGCTCCACGTCGCAGTTCATCATCGTCAACTAGATCATCATGTACTAGTATGCCGTGACGGAAAAGCTCAACTCCGACGCAGACATCTAGAATTCGGCTGTCGACTTCATGAGTGAACCCCTTGTATACAAGAAGGGTGTGCATGAAGCCATTCTCTTGCCCGCTCTGAACACATAATGATTGAGATCTCTGTATAACCTTCCAATAAAGTGGTGATAGGCAACCGCATGCTGAATCTCATCTTTGAGAAAGCTAGACAATCTACGTTCAATCATCTGGCCATACTCGTCTAACGTTTTCTCCCACTCTGACATATATTTCGCCTACAACCTTAGCCTTATCAATCCAATAACAGTAAACCAATTCGATTTCCTCACGGCTTCCACATAAGCTCTATCTGCGCAAGGCGAATATCACTAGTCCTAGGACAACCAAGGTACCAACAAAGATTTTGAGAGCTATCAATGTCAGGTGCCTACTGTTAGACCTGCAATTATGGATTCAACTGGGAAACCGGGTACCGCTTCAGGTGGGATAGTTGAAGCCCTTGCTTAATCTCGCGAACGCTAACTATGACCTAGTAGAAAAAGGGATTGGAGAAATAGGGCGCATTCATTTCGCTCAATAGCCTCGTTAGGTTTGGGTCTTGCATACGGTAGAATTGGCTGGGTTACCGCTACATTGAGACTGATGTTCTGATGCGTCACAATCCATCATTCCGTGATCAGCGTTGTGTGAGCAATAAGGCGTCTCTTGTGACGTCGTAGGGCATGTTCGTTGGTGCATGTTTTTTGCCGTGTGTTGACATACCCTCCAAATTCTCCTGCATCATTGCAGAGTGATCCATGCCATTGTGTTTGCTTTGTTGATGCCCGTAGTAACCGAGAGTACTCGGAAGCGCAACGAACCCAAGTATCAGTACTACTATGGCTCCGGCGACCAATATTCTTCCAAGACTTTGCATTTCATTCACCTCCAGTTTGTCGGAGCAACACCCTGGGCAGACATCTTGATTTTAGAGTTTGGTGAAACGGTCAGGCTGAAACCGTTTCAAAAATCTGAAACTATGTGTGGCACGGAAAACATTGGTTACTCAATGAGGAGTCTAACTCTGTTCGTCCTTCCATGACGTTGAGCCGAGACTACGCCTCGTTCAGCAAGTCTAGCGATTACCCTGTGGGTCTTTATTTTTGACAATCCCGTTTGCTTTGCAAGGTCTTTCTGCAGAGACTCGCTGCCCAGAGTTCGGAGAACTTCGACGACTTTCTTCTCATCTTCTTTCAAGAACCTTAGAACCGCATCGTATGATCCGCTTCTTTTGACTTCGTCAGGTGGACTCTTGATTTCGGGAAAGGCGAGATAGTATACAAGAGCCCCCACCATGCCAATCACACAACCAACTATGACAAGCCAGAGAACTGAAACTTGCGACATCGCCGACATCATCTGACCCATGCCAGGTCCACTTATCATCCCATGCGTTGTCAAATACCACAATTCGATCGAAGCCACTATCGTGACAAAGATCAGGAGAAAAATTATGGCGACGAAAGTGGTTCTCTTCAAGTGAATGTGTCTCCGATC
>CAVXDP010000004.1:0-22912 GCA_963760485.1 Candidatus Bathyarchaeota archaeon
GACTCCAAACTTCCAACTTCACGGAAGTAGGGATCAAGCGGTGATGATCCAAATTGTGTGTCACACACAAAACTATCCGAGGAAAAAAGGAAGGGGTGGTCAATAATACTCTACGGTAACACGCCATGATTTCACTGCAATGTGCTCTTAAGTCCTCATAATGTTTTGACCTGCTGCACGTTTTCTCACACGACCGCGTCCACCAGCCGACTTAGCGGCACGCTTCTTGCCGCATCTCTGCCGCCCCTGCTCTTCTTTGCCATTTTGAACCCACCTCCTTAATCTCTTTTCTCCCCTTTTCGGTCAGAACGTGTCAGGGGACTGAGTCGAGGTGATATTGAAAATGTTTTTCTTGTATGTTTCCTAATGATTCCCTTCTGGCAAGCTTTGCCCATCTTTTGGTTTTCTCCGGAGAATAAGAGGGCGCGTACCAGAGTACAAGAGAAAGAGAACGCCGAATAGAATCAGTACTCCAGCCAAGGCGAACGCTGCGATAAGAATTGTCCAAATTGACAGGGAATACCAAACCACACCTATGATGATTGCCAAGACACCGTACCCGACGTATGCTTTCGGGTATACGCCTGGTTCCTTAAGTGTGCTGAGCCCGAGTAAAGTGAATATTATTCCAATGCCAACGAGGAAGACAGGCAGAATGTTGAGAGGTGTAATGGCTCCAAGTAAATAACCAAGCAGGAGAAAGCCAACGAGTACCATCACGCCCCCGGCCACTGCGATTTCATGGTGTCGCACAAATTGCAATCATATCACCGCTCCACTAAATTACTCTTAACAGGTACGGCAAGAGAAGAAGGATAACCCCGACAATAATGGCGCCTATGCCGATCCATTTCGCAAACTTGCCCGCGATGAGTACTATTATGCCTACGATTATCAGTATGATTGGATTCAGGTTTACCAAAACTTGGTACACTGTATTAATATCCACTCTTTACACCTGCACTTTTCAATCTCTTATTACAAGTATATAAATTGTTAGTTTTTTTTTATCGCTCCATCCTGCAAAAGTTTTAAGGCACCGCACTGTAGACAAATATAGTCAGTTAGGGTGGTTGGATGGATATTCTCTGGGTTATAGTTGTGGTTATATTGATTCTCTGGCTATTGGGACTACTCGGCGGAATTGGGGGCAGTATAATCCATATACTGCTCGTCATCGCGGTAATCGTGATAGTAGTCAGACTCCTTCAAGGACGAAAAGTGTTTTGATTCGACGCAAGAGTAACAAGGGCGTCGTATATTGTCATATAGGTCTGTCCTATGAGTTATTCGAATAATTACTGCGATCAGTGCGGCGCCAACCTGAAGCCCCAGTTCCAGTTCCGTAAAGACCAGCCCATGCTGTTCTACTGCCTTCACTGCAAAGCCCCTAGAACCGTCGTGGTCAAAGAGCATAAGCAGCGAACCGACTATGCAAATGCTGATTGCCCCGTATGCGGCTCAAAAATGAGCACGTACGAAGCGAACCCTTCAGGATAGTCTCAATCATTCCATTCTTCGGTTCTCCAATCAATCTCAATAAACGCAAGAGAACCCTACCATAAGCAATACACAGTGTACATCGTAGATGCAAGCACCCTCTGCCTTCTCAACTTAAGAGTGTACCATATGTTGTGGTATAGTACACTTAATGCTTAAACCACTATACTTATATGCGCGTAAGCAGTTATATTAGTAGGTTAATAATAGGAATTTAAGGTGGAAATATGGCTTATACATGGTTGAGATATCCGTATTCACAACAGTACTATCCGCAACAGCATTCAGAACAATACTATCCACAATATCCACAACAATACTCCTATCCACAACAATACTCCTATCCACAACGATACTATCCACAGCAGTCTTACTATCCACAGCGATACTACCCACAGCAGTACTATCCACAGCAGTACTACCGACAGCGATACTATCCACAACGATGATAACCAGAAAAGTAACACCTGGCATTTTGCTTACTGGAAAAACAGTTGACACGTGCGAATCCTGCATAAAAATTGATGTTGGTAATTGAAATGGGCCGAATCTGCGTGGATCTCTCAGATGAACTGGAAAAGAAGTTAAGATTCGGCACCATCGAGAGATTTGGCGGAAAAAGGGCGACCTATCGAGAGCCGTCGAAGAAGCTATCAAAACATGGGTTGCCAAACAAAAAACATGAAGAAGAAGTTCGCTTGAATAGCTCAAGGTAAGTGGGGGAATTAGCTCAGTTCCGAAAAGGCCCTCTCCCCTCTTACAGTATGAATATCTCCATTACCCTTTTTCTGTTGTTGATCTAAACAGGCACCATCTTGTAGGCTAATTGCTATCTTCTAGATTGGTAGGTCATCAAGAAAATATGGGATTGGTATGAATTCGTGCGTACACATGAATCTCCTCCGGGCTATCACCCTTCTAGCGCGCAATGAAAAAAAGAATGGTTTGGTATAAATTCCCACGCACGACATCAATGTCCCCCGGGCTACCATAGTCTAGATTAGAATTCATACTGTTTTAGCGAGGAGTTCCTGCTTGATCGATTCTTTCAGGGCTTGGTCTGGTATTCTGATTTGGTTTTCTTCATGCCTTAGCGAATCGATATTGGTTCTGTGCGGTTTCGCCATCGCGTCTTTGACTAGAATTTCTTCCGGGTTCATTTCCTAAGCTCTGATTATATCGGCGGTTGTGCATTATATGAATTGACAAACGTTCAATCTTATCCGCATGCGTTCTCACTTTTCTATGGTTTTGTATAGAAACTCTCAGTCTACTTCACTGATGCTAGACTGTGGTCGCTTGCGCTTCAGGGGTCAGTGTGACACGGTGGGCAGAGGTTGACGGGTCTTTAATCTTGATCCGAAGATGAAAGAATCTTGACGGCCTCCTTAGCCGTCAGTTTCTTCTTTACTATGGATGAGGCCGCTTTCACCATCAAACATGTGTTCTTCCTATTCCAGATGTTTCTTCCAATGCAGATGCCTTTGGCCCCCGCATTCATAGCGCCCTCGATCATCTTGAGCACGTCGAGCTCTTAGCCTCAGATTCTCCGCCGGCTATCACGACCGGAACCGGGCAATACTTGACAACTTTCTTGAAGGACTCCGTGTCACCTGTGTAGAACACTTTGACGATGTCTGCTCCCTCGTCAGCTGCATACCTTGCTGCAATCCGAATCTGTTCTGCATCGTACAAAGTGGGAACGGGAGGGCTCTTCACAAGCAAGACCTCGCCAACAAGCGGCATCCCCCACTCGTCACAGGCATCCGAAAGAAGGCCGAAGTTCCTTGTGCTCTCTGACTCTCTGCCCCCACCCAGGAAAGTTGTGTAGACTACGGCGTCTGCTCCTATCCTCACAGCCTCTTCAACAGAAGATGTCAACGCTTCGAAGGGGATCGGGTCGCTGCGGAGGGCAGGGGGCACATCCGACGCGGAGCACTAGCGCTCGCCTTGCCCGCATACTCAGAGGCGAGAGCCTTGGCTGGTCCTCTTCGGAGAAGAACCGCGTCAGCGCCGCCCTTCACAGAGTCTTTGACAAGGTTCCTGATATCCTCAAGAGGTTCCCACCATCCTTCGGGACCATGGTCCAAAGGAACAATTACGGTGGTTCCGGTTCTTGGATCTAGTATTCTATCTAGCCTCAAGTTCTTTCCAGACAATTCAGATCACATTCAAGGAGTTACTACAACCTTGAGTCCTTGAAGCCCGAGAGCCGTCTTAAAGCCTTCCTCAATCCTGCTCGATCGGGAAGGCATGGGAGACTAACGGCTTCACCCGGACCCTTCGTGAATCTATAAGCTTCAAAGCTTGCGGAAACAGAGAAGCTGGAAAGTCAGAGCTTCCAGTGACACAGATTTCATTGTAGTGTATCATGTTTGTATCTATCTTGAGATCTGCAGCTGGATGGAAGCCAGCAAAGACTATTGCCACTCCCTGTTTTCCAACCATTTTGATTCCCTGCTCAACAGCTTTCACATTCTCCACTGCAATGATCACTAGGTCAGCACCCGCGCCATCGGTTAGCTTGAGAACTTCTTCCACAGCATTTCGTGTTGCTGGATCAATGACGTTGTCAGCGCCAAAATCGAGAGCTTTCTGTCTTCGATTCGCATTGGTTCGACGGCAAGGACTTTTGAAGCTCCCAGTGCTCGAACGAGTTCTATGTGCAGTAGACCCATTGGGCCAGCTCCGACAACTACTACTTTGGAAGCAGGTTGCATTCTTCCTCGCAGGCTTGCGTTTAGGCAACATGCTAGGGGTTCTGTCAGGCAGGCTTCTTCAAAGTTGGTGGAGTTTGAGAATTTGAAAACTTGTTTGACTGAAGCAACTTTGTACTCTGCGAAGCCTCCATCTGTGTAGGTTCTATTGGAACAAAGGTTGGTTCTTCCTTGGATACAGTATCCGCAATGGCCACATGATGTGTCTGTGTAAACCACGACTCTGTCTCCAAGTTTCACTTCTGAGACATTGCTTCCAATCTGTTCGACAATTCCTGAGCATTCATGGCCGAGTATGTGTGGTTTGTCCGGGTGTTTGCTTCCAGTGTAGAACCGTAAGTCGTAGTGACATATGCCACAAGCCTTGATTCTAACCTTTACATCATTTGGACCGATCGGAGGGGTTTCAACTTCTTCGACTCTTAGGTCTTCCTTTCCGTAAATCACAGCGGCTCTCAAATGCATCCCCTCTCTCGATTATGTGTCTAGAACTTTCTTGAGATAAGAGGCATAGAATCTGAAATTTTCTAAGGGTATGTCGGGAGGTATCGTGTGGTCTAATCCTGGGATGTAACCGCCTTCTTCAATCAGATACGGTACTTTGCGGTCTATTTCTTGTTTGATCGCTTCTTTCCCTTTTGTTAGAGCCCGTTTATCGATATTGCCAATGAAGCGCCATGTCTTGCCATACTTCTTTCTCAAGTTCTACACCATCCATTCCTGCATTGACTTCCAGCGGCCATGTACCATTGATGCCGCACTCCCACAATAGTGGCATCAACGGTCTGAAGTCTCCATCACTATCCATGATTATGAGGTCCATTCCGTTCTTTCGAGAAAGCTTGTTACTTTTTTCAAGTTCGGAAGGATGAATTCCTTGAAGAGTTTCGGTGAGATGTTTGGGCCCGTTCCGAAAGCAAAATCTTCCCACCAGTAAACATAGTCAACACGAGATTTCAGCGCTTCAACGACTTCTCTAACGTCTCTATCAGGAAATCTGCATATGTGTCCATCATGTCGTGAACGAGTTCTGGGTCCATGTAGAATGCCGGGACAAAGTCGGCTGTGCCCATGACTCCTCTTCCAAACCCATAGAACCCATTTACAACAATCAATGTTGGAATTGTGGATTCTTCGAAAATCTGGGCGTATTCTTCGTTCGAGTAATCCTTGGGGTAGCGGCGGGGGTCTGACGGTTCAGGCGTTTCTTGTACTCTGTCCAATCTTTCATGTTCTTTACAGGAAACTCGTGGAAATGTGGCATGGCGTAATCGTTTTTCTGTACTCAATTTTACCTCCGAGGGGGTCTCTGCAGAGAATTCTGTCTTCGGTTTCTTTGATTATTCTCAGAGGATATCTAGGTAGTGGGCCTAGGTCCAGTGTTATTGTTGTCTTACTCACGATGGCCACATTGAGGAATCCGAAATACTTGCTGACGTCGAATGTATACGACGTTGGCAAGACTAATCAAAGTCCACCATTGTAGACCAAGTCGTAGCTGGTTTGAATCACTTGATCCAGCGGTAGCCCTTCACGTATCCACCGTAGAGTAGTGATGTCGACTTGGTCCTCCATCCACAGCGGTCGATCAGGTTTCTTGAAATTCATTATTCTCTTGAAACGTTCTCTGGGGGTCATCTCTTCAACCATCGCAGTTACCCCTTCGTCCATTCAATGCATACGCGAACGCCGATGCATGGCATCTCTGACAGCCGCGTCGGCGCCAATCTCTCTTCCAAATTCCTCTGTTATCGGATTGCCTCCAACGATCACCTTCACTTTGCTTCTCAGTCCCGCCATTCTGCAATTCTTGGATCACAACTCGCATTTGATCCATGGTAGTAGTCAGAAGGGAGGACATGCGCCAGAATTCTTGCGTTGGTTTTTCTGACTTGATCTACGAATTGTTCTGGGTGCGACATCAACACCAAGGTCGTCGACGGTGAAAGCTGATGACTGAAGAAGGGTCTTAAACAGGTTCTTTCCTATGTCGTGCAGATCTCCCTTAACAGTTCCGAGCACTACGGTTCCAATAGAAGCTGCATTTGCTTTGTCAAGATAGGGGTCTAGTTCTTCTAGTCCGGCCTTGAAGAATTCGCCAGCTGCCATCAATTCTGACAGGAAGTATTCGCCTTCCTCGTACTTTTTTCCAACGGCAATCGTTCCTTCCTGCATGGCCTTCAGTATGTCGATTTGCCGGAACGCCCGAGTCAAGAGCTTTCTTGGTCAGTTCTCTAACATGAGGATAATTCAATATGAACAAAAGCTGATACCAACTCATGAAGTAGAGTTGTTCCACTCACTATTTACCACGCCACGTTCAGAGCGTAGGAACAAAAAAAGAGGGGAAGGGGAATCTTGTCTTCCCGTTAGCGTTTCTTATTCAGGTGGCACTTCTCTGAATTGTAGGGTTATGTCGACCCCTTTGCTCTTGTTATAGAAGTAGGCTATTGCATAGATCGGTAACGCCACGAGAAGCACTGCCACATTGAACAATGAGCGAGAAGGAGTTCAAACCACCTAAAGCCGGAGCCGTGTACGCGGCGTAGACCATGAATGCGGAGAAAATGAGCATTACTATGCCTGAGAGTGTCATGATTGGGAATCCCGCGATTTTCCGTGTAACAGATGCGGGCATTCTAGCGAATAGATCCTTCTTCGTGTATGGGAAGACAATCGTTGCTATGGCCACAAGGCATAGAACAATGTTCATGATCATGAATGTGTTGATGATCGCCACGCCATATGTAGTTGTAGCTACCAAGATCATGAGTATCTCACCGATAATTGTGCATGCAATTACCGAGTACGTAGGCGATGCAATCGCTTGCTAACGGTTGAGAATGCTGTCGGGACAAGTCTGTCGAAAGACCAAGCGAAAACGTTTCTTGTAGCTAGCAGAAGGTTTGGTGGTGATAGATATACTCCACTGATAAGCCATGTCACGGCGACCGTGCTAACCAGCGCCTTGTTGTCTGTCATGAATAGGACGTAGTTTTGAGGATAAGGTGGGAAGGGCAGATGGGTAGTCTTTTGGTGATGCGGAGAATGTGTATGCGAGTGCGTGGAGGAAGTCATATCCCACAGTGTTGTAGAGAAGTATGCCTGTAACGCAGTACCATGCGCGCCATCACTATGAGTCCTCCTATGACTCCAATCCAAGCTGATTTGTTTATGTCTCTGATTTCGCCGGATACATAGGCGGGAAAACCACCCCAGCTGTAGTTCTGCATTGGAAAGACAAGCCCGTATAGAGAAGAGCCTGCAACCCATCCTGGGAGCCATCCGAGGTTTTGTGCCTTGTCGATAACTGCTTGATAGGTGGTCGTTCCGGCCATAGCCCTGTTGAAGTTCTCAATGAAAACTGCGTTCGGAGTTGTCAAGCAAATTGCGACGAAGAGCACGAAGCCAGCGGTCATTACCCAGAAGAGAATCTTGTAGAACCATGCATAGATCTTCATTCCAACCGATATTAGCAATGCAGACAGTATGACGGCGGCTGTGCCGATGAGTACGGCTCCTGTGGTAGCTAGACACCGTTGCGGCTGCTTCATTCATTCCCAGACTGACGAAGACCGATCCTATGAAGAATGGTCCGAATGTGGCAGAGTTCATTGCAAACCAGTTCAGGAAGACGAATGTCAGGAACCAGTTTATCACAAATCCATACGCAGGATGGACAGTCCGACTGAACCATATGTAGTCTCCTCCCGAACGTGGCATTCCTATTGTCCATAGAGTATAGGTAAGCGCAGCTCCAATGCCAACCACAATCATACCTAGGAAATAGGCTAGAACCAGGTTTACTTGTTGGAACATGAATGGGCCAAACGTCCAAGCCCACAAGACTCCTTGCAGCGGACTGCACATAGCCACGTTGACGTTCAAGGCATCAAACGCACTGAGATTCCTTACGAGGCCAGAAGCTTTACGAACAAAAACGTCTCCTGTAGCCATCTTTTTCACCTGTTTCCGTGTTTTCAAAAGCAGTCAATTGTTATAAGAAACTTGTCTAAGTCTTGTAATTGGGGTTACATAATCTGGCTGGCCTCGGGAATCTTCCAGATTCGTGATCCATCATCACCTGATCGGTGACTTATCCATGAATTCCACGTCGATGCTCGTGACGCGGCTGAAAGCGGTGACGATGTTAAGGATTGCTCGAAGACACTTCAAGTTCACGCAGTTGTCCAAGATTACAGGAATCGACCAGCCAACTCTGAGCAGGTACGTGCAAGGAATCTTGGTTCCCAACGTCCAGCGGGCACGTCAAATGGCGGAGTCTCTTCAACCCCGCATCGACATCGTTGGTGAGGTGAGAACTCTGCTCAAAGAAAGGATCACGACGTACCCCGATGCTTCCAGCATCTTCATCCGGCATCCGGCTATCGCCACTCTGATCTCGTACTGCGCACATGAAAGATATGCAGGAATTGGTATCGACGCTGTCCTGTCGGTGGAAGATGGAGGCATTTTGATCTCCGCGCTCATTGCCAGCATTCTAAACGCGAGATTACTGTTTGCAGCTAGAGACCGAGATCATTATGTCGGAAGAGTGACCGAACAACAGTATTGGCCATACCGCGCATCAGATCCTGAACTTGTTAACCCCAGACTAAGAAGAACCCTATCGCTTCCCGAAGGTTACATTCAGAAAGGCGATACTGTCTTGTTGGTGGATGACATAGTGTGGAGTGGAGAGACGATACGTGCACTCGGTAGGTTCGTAGTGGCGAGCAAAGGCAAGGTCTCCGCAGCGTTCTGTCTGGGCGTTCTTGTCAAAGACATCGTCAAAGACTTGGAAAATGATCTGGGCTGCAGACTCGACTACGTCACGGAACTAAACCCGTCGACGCCACCATAGAAAGGCGAGCGAAAGTTACTCTCAGCTGATCGCAGGTCTCTTTGTATACTTGAAACAACTTGGAGTATGATTCATGATTCTCGGCGTTAGGCGAGAATGTTTCTCCTACAGATATTGTGCAGTCAACCGCTTCTCGATAGCTGCGGTACTTTCCGACTCCAATTCCCGCTAGAATCGCCGCACCCAGGCATCCTGTCTCAATGACTCCCGTTGACTGAACTGGTTTTCCGGTAACGTCAGCCTTGATCTGGTTCCAGAGACGACTCTTGGAACCGCCACCTCCCGCCATGATCTTCTCCGTTTCCACATCGAGCGCACTGAAAGCCTCAATAACATGTCTCAGGCTGTACGCAACTCCTTCAAGAATCGCTCGTACGAAATGCTTTCTCTCCTTGTTGAGAGTTATTCCCAGAAACACGCCACTAGCGTTCAGGTCAAAAAATGGGGTATACTCTCCAGCCAGATATGGCAGAAATAGTAACTTGCCAGCTCCGACCCCTGCCTGTTCGGCCTCTCTGTCAAGTATCTGGTAAACAGACACGCCCAACTTATCCGCCTCTCTTTCTTCTCGATCGGCGAATTGATCACGATACCATCGAAGGCATGCAGCTGCGGTAGCTGTTGATGTGTATAGAATCCAGTTCTGTCGATCGATATGTCTCCAGCAGAAAATCGACTGGCCGATTGATGGAGGAAGCTTCTTCTTAGACAATGATGCTATGATTTCCGTTGAACCACCAATGTCCATTGTGTTCCTGGGGTCTGTGATTCCTGACCCTAACACATTGCACATGCCGTCAACGGATCCACATACGACTGGAGTGTTTTCTTCAAGACCGGTCTCCCTTGACGCCTCTCTTGTGATCTCACCTACAATATCGGTGGGGTTAAGGATATCAGCAAACCAACCTCGTTCTATATGCAGACCATCCAACATCTTATCTGACCAAGAGTAGTCGGCCACTTTCACTAGGCCTGTCCACCAAGCTTCCACGTAGTCCGTAGGCAGCACGCCCAGTCATACAGAAATTCAGAAAGTCTTTTGTTCCAAGGACCCTCGAAGTAAGTCTCTCAAGTTCAGGTTGGTTCTCGCGAACCCACAAAATCTTCGAAACGGGCAAACCGGGAAAGAAGGACTTTGGCAGGCCGATTGTCTTCAGTACTTCATCTCCACCAATGGCGTCGAATATCTGTTCGGTCTGTTTCTTTCCTCGCATATCCGAATAGATCATAGATCGTCTGACAGGTTTTCCATCTTTGTCAACCATAACAATCCCGGGGAAATGGCCATCGGCTCCAACTGCCATTATGTCTCCCGGAGAAATCTTGGCTTCTTTCAGAGTCTGTCTGACGGTTGTGCAAGTTGCCTTCCACCAGTCTTCGGGATCCTGCTCGACCATACCATCTCCCAGTGTGTAGAGTGGATAGTCTGCGTAGGCTGAGGCTACAGGCTTTCCGGACACATCAAAGAGCACCGTCTTGCAGCCGGTTGTTCCCAGATCGATTCCAAGTAAGTAGTCCAATTCAAGACGTCATTTGTTGAGGATCGATTAAAGGCTTAGTGTTCCAAATGGGCTGAAGAAGCCTAGATTGCGGCAACCCGCAGATTCTCTGGAAGCATGTACATCGATGGGTTTCTCCTCAAACATATGCGCGACTAAGGTCGCCGGACTACGATTTAGCCGTGTAGGTTGCTAGGAGTTTCTCGAGGTATCTCTTTTTGATTTTTGCGGACTGAATCAAATCGGGGAGGCGATCCGACCGGTAGTCCATCTCGTGAGGATCCTCAGGTGCCAAGTTCCGTTCTTCGGTTGACTGGTTATCCAAGCTCTTAGACTCATTGGAGATCTTGCGCGCTGCTTTTTGGTGTCTTGTCTGGGCTCTTGTTATGTTACGATGCCAAAGAGCAAGAGAAGTATGGCAGCCCGGGGGTTACCGTTCCCAAGCTGTAATTTCTACTACCTCATTTTTCTCCCCAGTGTTGATTCCTGTAGACAAGAAATGCTGGGATAGCTAACTAATTGCAGCTAGGAAATCTTCTCGAGACAAGCGAACTTCTTTCCGTTTCCAGAGCCATGAGAGACCTGGAAAAGTATTGCAACGAGTTTAACTATACCCTGCATCGGGGAATGGAATGAGGAAGGATCAAGAGAAAGAAGAAACGCCTCAGAGACTAATCCCAGGCATCATTGTTGTTGTTCTGGGCGCTCTAATGCTAGCTGACGGAGTTCTTGGAATCACTCAAGGAATGGCAATATTCTTCAAAGACGTCAACCCATACTTACTTCAAACGCGCGGTAGGATTCATCACGATCATACATACTGGGTGGACAAGTCGTTGAACCCAGGAAGCTGTACGTTCGTTTACAGAACCAGTGATTCAAGCGGTAAATTGGCACGGGGGGTGGGATTCGCGCACCTGAACTTCTATGAGATCTTTTGTGAAAAAAGGGGTTTGGTATAAATTCGTGCATATGCATGAATCTCCCCCGGGCTACCACTCTTATGTTGTAATTCATACCGTTCTAAGAAACGTGCGCTAGATCCTGCAACTGAATTCATCGTGTGCATGATCCGCTCCCTCATTCTCAGCACACAGTTGCCGTCTTTTCGCTGTTTCTGGGCTACTGTCTTGGAGTGAACTTGATCGCGCGGTCCCACAGAATCTCAGATTTTGCAGGGCCTGTCTTGGTTGCTTTCTCTAGATAGAGACGGAAGGCGATGAAGATCGGCTGGTCAAGCTCGATGCCATGCGCTTTCAGGCCAGGACCTGGGAACTGTGAAGCAGTTCCTATCGTTACATTTTCGAGCGATCTTGTACACGTAGAGGTGCTTGGCGTCGGGGTTCCCGGGAAGGTACTCCTCAGCCGTTGGATATTGGTCGCTAGTGACGCCTCCGACACCATTCCATATGTCCGCGCCATAGACGCTGAAATTTGAGAAGCTGGCTTTCCCGGAGGCCTCATGATTGACTCCGTAAACGACTACGAATTCGTTTGAATTGTCGCCAAGAGTGAAAACCTTCGGCGGTCTCTCCGCTTCGCTCTGCAGTAACGACGGACATGGAGGGAAATACTGGAAGCTGCCCTCCTGTCCACAGATAGAACGCATCCGGCGCAGGTCCATAATTGTTGATTCCTCTCTGGATACCCTCGTACGTTTCCGGGATCCATTCATTGATCTCAAGCTCTGTAGCTTCCAGGTCACCATGCTTCGCTAGGATGGCCTTGTGCAAATCGTTGAGAGCCGGGGTCAGATCAAGCTCTGTCTTTCCTGTTCCCCGCACCCTCAGTTCGGGTACCGAATAGGGATCGAGCTTGGCAGGGGCCTTCGGAGTTATGCGCAGAATCATTGCAGGCGGATTCTTGACGTATGCATCTCCAGCTTGCTTGTCCTTGAAGACCGACGGTCGTATGAAGAAGTTGAATGTATCTGAATCATTCTCCAGGCCCATATTCAAGATTGACGAGGGAATCACATAGGTGTTCATTATGGCTGACGAATATCCAGCTGACGTGGCTGCTGTACGGATGCGCCTGTCAATGCCCCTATCCGCCGTATTCACGATGATCGTATTCTTGTCGAATGGGTTTCCCTCCAACCCGTTTGGAGTTCCTTCAGTGTTGATGGTCAGATTATTCAGCGAGTCGGTCAGGTTCGCCCAAATCACCCTTTTCTCGTTTCCATAGAACCTCTCCATCAAGTAGCCGGTATAGCCGAAGTATTTGCATTCAGGTGGTGTCCGCCCGACGAATACAAGAGCCTCATCGAGGGCGAGGCGGAACATGATCGTTAGGCCCTTGAAGCCAAGGAACTCGGCTACCTTGAACTTCATACTATCCACTGCTTCTTCTGGCGCCGGCGGGGCCAGACACACCAAGTAGGGTTTAGTAGGGTCATTGCCCCAACATGATTTCGTCAATCCTTTTTCGTAGATTTCGATGAGAGGAAACATACCCAGCCCCCCATCCTGTACAACAAAACCGTCCCGCTCGAGCGCAGACCGGAATGCGCCGATATCGCCCACAGTCACGGACGGCCTCTCACCGGTCGCAGTCGGTCCTGCTGGAGGTTGCATCGCCGAAAACGCTGCGCCTGTGGCGGCTGCCCCTGCAGCGAATGATCCAATCATCTTGAGGAAGTCTCTTCGTGACGAACCCTCTTTCGCTTCTGACAATTGCTATCGACTCAAGATACGTGCGGTTCAGTATTATGGCTTACTTTACGAATCCCATCGGATTCAAAGGGTAGGTCAAGTGTCATGCTAGGCTTGTTTGTGCACGCCTCGGGATCTGCTGGAAGGAACTCTGACAAACTGCTTTCTGGCTGGTCCCGAGAGAATCGCCAAGATCTACACGAAGGTGGCGATCTGAACCTATAGTCCGATGTACGCCCGGTCCACCATGCAAGAAGAAAGTAAGTAGAAATTACAACTTGGGAACGGTAACCCCCGGGCTAACATTACACGTGCAAGAATTGATACCCTTTCTCCATACATTGAAGTCAACTATCCTTCACCGCAAGTCTCGTAACAGAATCAAGAACAACTTCTGACAGTGACAGTTCTCTCAGAATCATCGGCATTGTGTCAAAAGCAAAGAAGAAGGATATCCTTCCGAAACGCTTCTTTCTCTGACCAAGTGACTTGTTTGTGGTGAAGATTGCTTTTGTCGAAGAAACATTGGCTTTTAAACTCATTACAGAGGCAATTCTACATGACCTTGGCCGAGCAACGTCAACTAAGTCTACTAGGTCTCACCCGATTTCTCCCAAGGCAAATCTTACCCCTGCTTTGGCATGAATTCTCGTTGTGTCAAATATTGGTAATCTTACATCGTCTTGGTTTATCAAGAGAGGGATTTCAGTACAACCTAAGATAATTCCTTGGGCGCCGCATCTTTCCAATTTAGAAACTATTTTCTTGAATTCTTCCTTTGAAGCTCTGCTGATTTTTCCCAAGCAAAGTTCGTTGTATATGACATTGTGAATGAATTGTCTGTCTTTTTTATCAGGGATAAGCACTTTAAGGCCGAATGTTTCTGACAATCTGTCTTTGTAGAAGTCTTCTTCCATAGTGAACATTGTTCCCAACAATCCAACAGTCTTCAATCCTCGGGAGCTAACATCCTTTCCAGTAGAATCTGCTATGTGAATCAAAGGAATTGAAACAGCCTTTTGGACTTCTTCAGCCATCTTGTGCATAGTATTAGTACATAGGAGAAGGCATTCTGCACCACCACGTTCCAGCCTCTTAGCCGCATCAATCATCAATTGAGCTAATTTTGTCCATTCCCCCACACGTTGTAGCCTTTCTATTTCATCAAAATCAAGACTGTACATCAGACATTTAGAAGAGTGCCATCCACCCAGCCTTTCTTTCGTAAATTCGTTGATGAGTCTATAGTATTCTGCAGATGACTCCCAACTCATGCCACCTATAAGCCCAATTATTCTCATATTCTCACTTTCTTTCATAGCCATGTTTAGCAGGTAATGCGACTGGCAGGGTTTGAACCTTTGTCACAGGCTTCGGAAGCCTGCGCTCCGTTATGATTAGACATTGGTGGATGATGGATCTTCAGTATAAATTCTAGTCTAGACTCGAATCTCCCCCGGGCTACCATTAGTTTTTGTAGAATATACCCGTCTACTGCAGGATCTGATTCTTCTCTGGAGAATTGACTTCGCAGGGGCTCGGGTCCCTCGAAGCGGATACAAATAAGACCATCCAGTAGGGCCATCCTATGTGCGTGCGGATATGGAATTCTCATTGAATCCTTGCCATGTGTCGTACTCCACATCAATCGTTTAGCGCATTTTTCAGGACATGTATACAGTTTCAATATGTTCAACGAACTGGTCCCACTAAACTGGGCCACGATCGATGCGATCGGAGAGAAAACACATGATTATACCTCAACTCTCGATGGATCATTCGATATGTGGCTAGGAAGAGGGCCACTATCTTGTAGTCTGTTCCCTAGATGGCTACCAATTCACTGCACAAAACGTATACTTACCCAAGGGGTCTGACATTCCAATCGAACTATATCTTGAACCTCTACAATCTTAGCATCGCGGAATGTGGTAGCAGACTTGTCTCAGGTTGTAGGCCAAGTTATTTCGAATTTCACGTCTCAAATGGGATAGTGAAGACTCCAGATAATCCTCGCTTGTCCAACGTAATCGATAATTGTGTAATTCTCATATTCCTTGAAGTCCAAGCCTAATCTATGATAAAGCCTCTTGGCAATAGTCCGCTCGAGGATCTCTGATCCACTACCTAACAAATGTTTTAGTGTGTAATGGAATGCTTCAACTTCTTCAGGATAATCACTGCACTTGACTCCAAACATTTTCTCGATATGCAGGTAAATGGCATGTCGTCCACGTTCACCTAGCATTAACATGCCAACATCAATCGCCTCAATCAGACTCTTTCGAATAACATCTTCGTCGTCGACTAGAAGAGTTGATTTGTTGCCTGGAAGTTGCTTGATATCAGACAAAATTCTTCACCATACTTCAAACAATCGTTTGGTTGTCTTTGAATTTCAGCAATCTGTAACCCAGTTCGATCATTTCAAGGTGACAAGCGCCATTAGATAGAAGTTGATGGTTTTGGGTCGAGGCACCGTGAGAAATCAAGTTAAGGTACATTTCGAGACGGAGGATCTCATGTACAACAATTGTAGCTTACATATGCAATGAATACAGAGACGTGCATCCTGCGACAGTTGGAAACTCGCCTGAGGAGCTTCATAACTGCAGAGACTTACCTTCAGCGAGACTTTTGTGGACTTAGATCGTCCGCATATGCCGCATGTCAATGAAGACGCAGTCTCTTCCTTTGGGCTATTGGCTCGATTGATATTCTGCACGTCTTTGGGTAGATTAATAGTGACAAGAGACAAATGTGAATCACCTAGATAGTGATTGAATGTTGGCCATTAGGCCTCGGGAAACCAGAACTTCATGTAACTTGTTAATGGCGCTTAACACGTCAGCCTCAGAGCTAGCGCCGGCACACACAAGTTTTCCACTTGAAAAGATCAGTATAGCCACTTTCGGATCTTTTGATCGGTAGATCAAACCGGGGAATTGATCAGGTTCATATATCGTTCCTTCAATGCTATTCGCCGCATCTTCTAGATCTATTCGATGATTCAAATTAGCGGATGCGACGATATTTGTAATCGCTGTGTCAGGTTTGCCTAGAATTACTATTCCACTCGTCTTGAGTTCTTCGATCAGTTTCAAAACCGCACGTTTCGCCTTGTTTTCAGATTTTGCACCCGCAAGAACTAACTTTCCTGTTCTGAATACGAGTACAGACACCTGAGGGTTTCTTAGTCGATAGACTAGCCCAGGAAATTGGTCTGGCTTGTACTGAGCCGTTGGCAAAATCCTTGCTATCGATTCCAAGTCGATGCTTTGATGGAGGTTAGCACAAGCCACAACATTCTCAATAGTAACCTCAAAGCAACTGTCGGATCGTGGCATAGGTGGGTTTGATTGGCAGAGAATACTCGTTCTCGGACTTTCGATTAAACGATTCTGGGAAGTCATCTCCATAACGGCAGAATCACTCACAACCAAGTCTAATGACACCTCTTGACTGGAAAGATCAATGTGGTATATAAGTGTACCTAACACGGTACATCAACGTTCTTAGTAACCCAACCGCCGATGCATCGATGATAGCTCTAAGAATACTCGCGATATTATTGGCGTCCGTCGAAAGTGGTAGTACTCAGAATAATGAAGAATCCGCTCATCCTGCCTGAAATCACGGATCGACTTGCAAGCATGATAGAAAAAGAGGCGGACCAAGATAGCGCGAAATGGAAAACGTGTATATCAGTTCTCAGGAATGCCCAAGAAGGTATGCACGCAGCACTTGCCGCTGTCGTTCTGCTGGAAACGTTTTATAGGGATCAAGAGCCAGGCAATTTGGCTCCAGTCTTTTGTTCGATGGGTCTTCACGACACTAAAGAACCGATAAGCTTTCAGGATTTCCCTTTGGCATGCCTGCTTGTAGTTTGTGACGAACTGCAAGAGCGGGGACGGACATTTGTGGATACTCGACAGATTCCTAAAGTAGTTCAGCTACCCTTTATTGACGTAGACCTTTCAGAGAATAGCATTGAAATCGAATTTGATTACTCAAACGCAAAAACATTCGAAACGTACCGACCCTCCGAATGGAATGTTGGTTCAGTTCTCCAGAACAAGATCTTCAGGAGTGAAAGGTTTCAGGAAGTATCCGTCGTATCGAGCTTCTTGTATATCTGATTTTCCAAGGAAATGCCAGTCTGCTCGCGTTACTTCTATGTAGGCTGGTGCTGGGAGTGGGATTCGCGCACCAGTTCACCAGTACATATAAGGTCCTTACGAGAGATGTCTTGGTATCGCACAGCTCATGGCCTTCGTGGTTTGATCGCATTTTGACCATGATACTCAACCTTGAAAAGCTATGCGCGCTCATGTTGATTCTTGGAAAGAGAGAGCTTGGAATATGCAGCGTAGATTACTGATTACTCTCGGTGCAGTCTCAATAGCAGTCATTGTCTCATTAGCAGTTCTATCGAATGTTCCATCGGTTCTTTGGCAAAGTTCAACTGTTTCATCTTCCACGTCTTCGTCTCTGATAGTCAATCCTCTAAACATTACTAGTGATGTGAAGATTTCATTCAATGAGTCTCTAACGGTGCCGATTCTATATGGTTCCATGCCAAAATACTACTACTGGGACTGGATCCCCAATGACAAGATACTCTACATGTCATATCAAGGCGAAGTTTGGATGATGAATCCAGATGGAAGCGACAAAACCCATGTCTTGAATCTCTCATCTGAAAAAATACCAGAGATATATGACGTACGATGTTCTCCTGATGGCAAGAGACTTGCTTTCACAGGAGGAGTATACTATCACATGATGAGACACTTCTACCTTTACTTAGTCAATATTGATGGAACGAATCCGGTGAAAGTAAGTGATAATGAGATCTGGTCGCCATTCTGGAGTCCAGATGGTAAGAGAATTGTATTCGTCAACGTGACTGAGAAAATAGTAGGAATCGATGCACCCAAGGAATCAAATCTCTGCATCATAAATGCTGATGGAACAGGGCTAAGGCAACTTACTGATCTGCCTGGCTTGGAATGGGGCCCCGTATGGAGCCCTGACGGAAAAAAGATTGCATTCACCAATCAGTTAGAAGATTATGGCAACCTCACCGTCCACGTGTTAAGCCTAGACTCAGGTCTGGACACTGCTATCCCCATGAACTCAACATCTGCAAGAGAGAGTGGACTTGGTTGGAGTTCGGACAGTTCAGTAATCGTCACTTCAGATGGAAGTGACATCTGCGCTTTCACTGCAGATGGCAAAATAGTTCGTAGATTAATCGCGAATGGGTGGGCTCCACGAATAAACCATGATGGGACGAGAATCTTGTATCAGCGCTCTTCTGAACCTAGAATAGCCACCTTCAATGAACCATTAAGTTATCAGAATCTAGTTGAGTACACTTCTGTTCCGCAGACACCGCCGGAACCCCCAATGCACCCCGAAGAAGATGTCTTGGTTAATTACAGAATAGAACTAGATAATGTTGAGTACTCCTTCAATGTAAGCTACATGAACTATGGCCATCGTGGATACGACCCTGAAGCTAGAGCGAGGGGAGAAAGGTTCCTATACATTACGTACACTGAACTGAACAAAGGCAGCGAAATAGTAAACTCGTCTCTTGGAACCATTTACGGCTTGAAGCTTGTATTCAATGACGGTTCGGAATCGGATTGGGACCTTGGCTATGGGCCGCTTCCACCCGGAGAACCCTTTTCTGCGGGTGGCATAACTATGATTTCCATAAATATGCGAGTAGTAGCGCTTCTCATCTTCAACCAAGCAACAGGTGAAACCATTGCAAGAATACCTGTACCAACATCGATAATCACCACATCTACTACATCTATGACAATTAGCACGCTTTCACTTCTCCGACCTACCGACTAGTGAATTCACACGTTCAAGAGAAGACGAGATCACTTCAAAAGATTGGTGTGGGGGGTGGGATTCGCGCATTTGTGTCACAAACAGGTAAGCCCTGACGTTAGGATTTCTGTTTGAATACCATAGATTTGTGTGCGCTAGAAAATCCTGGAGAACTGAAAAGATCTTGTTGATGCTGGGGAGATTCGCGCACCAGTTTACCAGTATGTGTGAGCCTAGGATGAAACCAGATTCGCCAACTGTGGTAACGTCCCGATCTTGGCTAATGGCTGTTAGTGATTTTCTGACAATTCTCCACATAACCGACACACTATTGAGGAATTGGAGAGATTCCTTATTCTGAATTCAAATGCTCCTTGATCATCTATGGCCAAATTTTATGATTGCAATATCGGTTGGCTCGAAGCAATACCTACAGAACCATACATATTATACGTGAACCACGTGTTTTCCTAATGGATCGAGGGAGGAAAAATGAAGATTACAAGTGTAGAGATCTTTGACCTCAACACGGAATTCATTGTCCAACTGGCACCCTGTCGTTGTGCGCATCAATACAGATGAGGGCATAAGCGGTGTAGGTGAAGTAGGCCTTAGCTTATGGTACAGGTCATACTGCTGGTGCTTCCATGGTAAAAGAATTTCAGAGAATTCGTTATCGGGTCAGATCCCATGAAAACAGAAAAGTATGGGAGAAGATGTTTAGATCAACCTTTTGGGCTCTAGGTGGTGGTCCAATCGTTTTCGGAGGTATGAGTGGAATTGACACAGCCCTTTGGGATATAAAGGGTAAGGTTCTTGATGTACCACTCTACCAGCTTCTAGGTGGAAGACCAACGAAAGGTTACGAACGTACGCAAGCCAAATACAATTCGGCTGGGATAAAGAAGAAGTAAAAGTCTGCAAAGAACCGGAGGAGTACGCAAAGGAAGCCCGTAAGGCTGTAGCTGAAGGCTATGATTGCGTGAAGGTTGACCCTGTTATGTTCGATGTGAAAGGTGAAGGAATCAACATGTTAAGAAGTGTTGTGAAAAAAGACCTGTTAAGACTATTCTACGATAGAGTAAAGGCCAGTCAGGGAAGCTGTCGGATCGGATGTTGATATCATCATCGAAACTACATTCCCTTCTAAGCGCTACGACTGCCATCCAATTAGGGAAAATTTGGGAAGAATTCGATTGTATGTTCTATGAAGAACCAGTAAACTATCTAAACGTTGATCTCCACAATAAAGTCTCAAAGAGTTTGAAGATTCCTTCAGCTGCTGGTGAAAGAATATATAC
The DNA here is from genome assembly GCA_963760485.1 of Candidatus Bathyarchaeota archaeon. Taxonomy (GTDB): domain Archaea; phylum Thermoproteota; class Bathyarchaeia; order 40CM-2-53-6; family CAVXDP01; genus CAVXDP01. The sequence goes on from CAVXDP010000004.1 coordinate 20,389, forward strand.
TCGTTGGGGTTATCGACAGTATTTTGAAAAGCAGGCTTTGAATATAATTCAACCAGATCTAGGGCTAGTAGGCGGCATAACGGAGGGGAAGAAGATTTGTGATTACGCGGATGTCTATGATATCGCTGTACAAGCTTCATGTCTGCGGAAGCCCGGTGGCCACTGCAGCGGCATTGCAGTTGGAGGCGTCATACCCGAACTTTCTTATCCACGAACACCACACATACGCACTCAAGAAGGCAATATCAGACTCTGCAAACAGAACTATCAACCTAAGAATGGCAAACTTCGAAATTCCCGACTTCCCAGGCTTATAAATCGGCAACCGAACGAAGATGCGGTCAGTGGATTCCCAAAATATGTGGTCAGATCGGAAATGAGAAACCGACTATACCACCAGGGATAAGTTGACGACGGTTATCTTGGAGGAAAGAGAATCTCTAGTTATGCACCCGACGAGCTTAGCAGTGTCCATGTATGCCCGGCCATGTTCCGGATTCTCCATTTTATTAACCTGTAATGGCTCGATACCTTTCTTCTTCCATTTCTGAAGTTCTGCGTCGAAGGGGAGGGGTGTAGTCATTCCAATATGGTGTAACCCTTCACCATGTTCCTTGAGAAAATCTTGGTAAATCGTCTGCCCCTCCAGAGTCTGCGCCGGCTTAAGCCTAATGGGGCCTACTCTTGTATTGCCGAATTTCGAATGTGTAGCTCACGGGCTTGCCATAAACACTTGCCCTCGTGGATGGGGTATGTCCAACGCTTATCCTAAATGGGCAGATCCAAACTTCTTCGGAATGTCTCCGCTGTCCTCTCCACATCTTTAACAACAATCATATGTGGACAATCTCCTGAAGCATGATCATGTCATCAGGGACGGTCTTGCTCTCACCCGGTTTAATTCAAGCATCACTAACATGTGACGTACGATCGAGCCTAAAATAAGTGTGGCCGGCTGGGACTCCAATCGTTCCTGTTGCCACAACTCTTTTCCTTACAAATAGGTGCTTCTTGCATATCTGATTTTCCTAGATTTTCCAATCAAACTGTACGAGTACATTTCGTCCAAGCTGTGTGAGGTCGGATCGCGCACCTGAACCAAACCCTTGTGAGAAAAGTGGGTTGGTATAAATTTGTGCGTACGCATGGATCTCTCCCGACCTACCATCAATCTACAATATCTATGCGGATTCAAAGACGAGGTTAGATGAATCTAAGCTTTGACTCCCTCATCTTCTCATTCTGGGTCATACTTCTTGATATAAGTCCACATTCAACCCAAACTGCATTCACTATCGCGCAGGGAACAAGACATGTTGGAGTCAGATTGCTTTCTCTTGCAGAAACATAGATGGGGTTCTGATCAAAACCCTTGTATGCATCTTCCATTCCAACTTCCTTAAGATTCTCGTTAAGCGTCTGTAGATGCTCACAATCGCTCGCAACCGCTACACCAATCTTTCCTGACGAGTTCTTTTCAGCCGTCACAATCGTCTTCTTCCCACAGATAGGTGCGTAAACTGAAACTTGTGTAACCAAATCATATGCCCCCGAGCCCAATAATTCAGCAGTAGACATGAGATAAAATACATTTGAATCTTTTGGGTTTTTCACCTCTGGCCTGCGATTCGCCACCTATGCCAAATCTTCTGCATGATGGACCGTTTCAACCGCTATTGAATGTCTGGAGGGGTCAGGATGGTGTCAATCATCACGAAGACTGCTGCTCAGAGTCTGGGACTCAAGGAAGGCAAAGAAGCTTATGCAATCGTGAAGGCTACCAATGTTATGCTCGGTATAGATTGATTGCCCCCCTCATTTCCCGGTAGCATCAATTCTAGTTTAGATCAAGTATCCCTTGAGCTATCATGCAATCCTACAAAATACCCCATCCTCAACTGTGAACGAGCTTGAATGCTGACTTGGCTGAATACTAGCGTCATAGGTTAAATTGACAAAGAACTAGAAGATAAAAATATAAGGAATCTATCTCAAGAAATCATCAAATTTCCAGTAATGTTCTTCCTCTTGCATGACTATGCCTTCAAACATGTGCCTAGTCGTCGTATCTCCGCGTTTAAGCGCTTCTTCTATGATTTTTCGGTACAGCAATATTGCATCGTTTTCCGCTCCGTGATCTAGCTTCAAGAAGTCATCGGCGGTCCGGCCAACCTGTGGAAGTGGTTCTGGAAGTGATGTGGTCTCACCTTCAAGGAGGTAAATCCGCTCGGAGATCTTTTCCAGATGGTCCATTTCTTGCACAAAGATCCCCTTCAACAGTTCGCTGACAGCCTTAGCCTTATTCTTCTCGGTTATCACTTCAAGAGCCATGTTCTTCTTTCGCAAATCCAGCAAACTGGCTTTCTCATGCTGGTTGGTATATTGAATTATAGCTGATATTTCGCTTGCAGCAGCCTTTATTGAGCATCGTGAAATAGTCATCGGTAAAAGCCTTACGCCATTCCGACGAAGATGATTCAGGTCCTTCTGGCTCATCTTTCACACTTACGTATTCTTGGAATTT
>CAVXDP010000005.1:0-66238 GCA_963760485.1 Candidatus Bathyarchaeota archaeon
TTCAAAATCGAACAAGTGCATCTTGAAATCGTTTCTGTCGATTGCCTGTCAGAATGCTAGAAAGAAAGGTGTTGGAGTGATGCTTGTCTCGCACAAGATGAGTGACTTTGATCCAGCCAGAGATCTGCCATGAACATCAGTATCTTTTCAGAACGAAATATGAAGGAGACTTGGATAACATAAGCAAGATGGTGGGAAGCGAATTTTCGAAGATAGTCTCCTCATTGCCCGTAGGATACTCGATCTTTCATTCGGCGGACGTAGGCGATCCATTTGTCATAGCATGGCGACCGATCTATTCCCAACTATGAAAGTGCTCTTAAGTCCTCATGATGTTTCGACCTGCTGCACGTTTTCTCACACGACCGCGTCCACCAGCCCTCTTGGCGGCACGTTTCTTAGCTGCAGTCATTCTGCCGCCTCTGCTTTTCTTTGCCATTTTTGAAACCACCTCCTTAATCTCTTTTCTCTCCCTTTTCGGTCAGAACGTGTCAGGGGACTGAGTCGAGGTGATATTGAAAATGTTTTTCCTGTATGTTTCTTAATGATTCCCTTCTGGCAAGCCTTACTTATCTTTTGGTTTTTTCCGGAGAATAGGCAGGTGCGTACCAGAGTACAAGAGAAAGAGAACGCCGAACACAATCAGTACTCCAGCCAAGGCGAACGCTGCGATAAGAATTGTCCAAATTGACAGGGAAATACCAAACCACACCTATCATGATTGCCAAGACACCGTACCCGACGTATGCTTTCGGGTATACGCCTGGTTCCTTAAGTGTGCTGAGCCCGAGTAAAGTGAATATTACTCCAATGCCAACGAGGAAGAGAGGCAGAATGTTGAGAGGTGTAATGCCTCCAACTAAATAACCGAGCAAGAGAAAGCCAACGAGTAGCATCACACCCCCGCCCACTGCGATTTCATGGTGTCGCACAAATCCCAATTATATCACCGCTCCATATGGTCTGCTCATCAGGTGAATGCTAAATCACTCTTAACAGGTACGGCAAGGCAAGAAGGACAACCCCGATAATAACGGCGGCTATGCCGATCCATTTCGCAAACTTCTCCGCGATGAATACTATTATGCCCACGATTATCAGTATGATTGGATTCAGATGTACCAGAAATTGGTAGATTGTATTAATATCCATTTTTTATCCCTTGAGAGAATGTATTCAGTTTGTACTATATGTAGTTACAGCCTTATAACTTCATAGGCTTAAGCACTTAAGTCACTAGTAGCCACTTCTGATCTATTTTTTATCGCTCCATCCCGCAAAATCTTTAAAGCGCCGCACTGCAAATACAAAGTCAGATAGGGTGGTTGGATGGATATTCTCTGGGTTATAGTTGTGGTTATATTGATTCTCTGGCTAGTGGGACTACTCGGCGGAATTGGGGGCAGTATAATCCATATACTGCTCGTCATCGCGGTAATCGTGATAGTAGTCAGACTCCTTCAAGGACGAAAAGTGTTTTGATTCGACGCAAGAGTAACAAGGGCGTCGTATATTGTCATAGAGGTCTGTCCTATGAGTTATTCGAATAATTACTGCGATCAGTGCGGCGCCAACCTGAAGCCCCAGTTCCAGTTCCGTAAAGACCAGCCCATGCTGTTCTACTGCCTTCACTGCAAAGCCCCTAGAACCGTCGTGGTCAAAGAGCATAAGCAGCGAACCGACTATGCAAATGCTGATTGCCCCGTATGCGGCTCAAAAATGAGCACGTACGAAGCGAACCCTTCAGGATAGTCTGAATCATTCCATTCCTCGGTTTTCCAATCAATCTCAATAAACGCAAGAGAACCCTACCATAAGCAATACACAGTGTACATCGTAGATGCAAGCACCCTCTGCCTTCTCAACTTAAGAGTGTACCATATGTTGTGGTATAGTACACTTAAATGCTTAAATCACTATACTTATATTCGAGTAAGCACTTATATTGGTAGGCTAATAATAGGAGTTTAAGGTGGAAATATGGCTTATATATGGTTGAGATGTCCGTATTCACAATATTACTAGTGCGCAACAGCATTCAGTGCCAGTTACTATCCGCAACATGTATATCCAACAGTATCTATCCACAGCAGTATCACTATACACAGCAACACTATCCACAACAATACTATCCACAACAGTATTCACAACAATACTACACTATCCACAACAATACTTCCTATCCACAACAATACTATCCACAACAGTATTCACAACAATACTATCCACAGCGATACTATCCACAACAGTCTTACTATCCACAGCAGTACTACCGACAGCGATACTATCCACAACGATGATAACCAGAAAAGTAACACGTGGCATCTGGCATTTTGCTTAGCGGAAAAACAGTTGACACGTGCGAATCCTGCATAAAAATTGATGTTGGTAATTGAAATGGGTCGAATCTGTGTGGATCTCTCAAATGAACTGGAAAAGAAGTTAAGAATCAGCACCATCGAGAGATTTGGCGGAAAAAAGGGCGACCTATCGAGAGCTGTCGAAGAAGCTATCAAAACGTGGGTTGCCAAACAAAAATAGATGAAGAAAGAATTCGCTTGAATAGCTCAAGGTAAGTGGGGGAAATAGCTCAGTTGCGAAAAGCCTGTGTCCCACTCATAGTATGAACATCTCTTCTTCTCTTTTAGTCTGAGGAGATGGAATGGTCAAGTTTGATCTGAAGATATATGATGAAGTCATAGATATTGAGGTGTAGGCTATACTTGGCGCTTACCGCATTTACTGCAGAACTTCTGCAAGAAATAACGCTGAGAGGAGCAACGCCTCGGGCAGCAGCTACTGCCATGTTCTGAACCCACTTTTCAATCCCAACACGTATTGTGAAGTCATTGGGCTGCCCCGCTATCATCATCGTGAATGCTCTATCTGCCGTGATAATATCACGCAAGATTTCCGCCTTCTGAGAAGTTCTTCTCTCCATCGAACTTCGATCCGCTGAAAAACCTTATAGAATATGGAACCGTTACGGATCTGTGAGGGAGAGCGATTGCAGACAGAACATGTGCAGAGAATCGCGAGACAAAATCTTGAAAAAGGCGAACGCTGGCACAAGAAACTCAGTATCAAAGAAATAGTGTTTGGATTCCAAGACAACTCTATCGCAATTCTCGCTATGCTCGCAGGGGTCACTGGCGGATCACTCCAACGTGGTCAGATATTGATGGCTGGTCTGGCTGCCGTTGTTGCAGGTGCGATCTCTGTGGCTATAGGAGGTTATATCTCTTCCAAATCGGAATTGGAGTACTTTGAAAGCGAGATTAACCGCGAAAGTCGCGAGATCCAAAGTAATTCCCCAGTCGAACATGAAGAAGTCCGGCAAATCTACATGAAGAAGGCACCTTTCACGGAGAATGAACTGTCCCTAATCGTGAACCGCATAACGTCCGATAAGAAAACATGGTTGGACACAATGACTAGGGAGGAGCTGGGGCTCGTTAGGGAACGCTTTGTGCATCCATTGAAGGTGGCTCTAATCATGATGGTTGCTGAAACGGCTGGTGGAATGGTGCCCCTTACACCGTACATAATCACCCCAGACGTTCAAGTCGGTTTTCTTGGGGCCATCGTTGTCACATTTACGGCCCTATTTGCGATAGGAGCGTGGAAGGCGACTTTTACAAAGAAGAATTGGTTAAGGTCTGGGCTGGAAATGGTTGCTGCCGGAATTCTCGCAACGGTGATTCCCTACCTGATAGGAAACCTTCTATCATCACTGAAGATATCATTTTAAGCACTTAGCACTCATGAAAACGGAATAACGTGGAGGTGAATATTCATGCCAGCAAAATTTGAGATGTATAAGGACGTTGGGGGAAAGTTCAGGTTCAGATTAATAGCATCAAACGGAGAGATCATAGCGGAAGGTCAACACTACGAATCGAAAGAGAGTTGCTTGAAAGGAATTGAATCTGTTAAGACCAATGCATCCAAAGCCGAAATAGTTGACAAGACCCAATAAGCTCACAACAGTCGAAAGACATCCTATCGGATACCGACTTTCTGATCCTATTCTTTTGACTTTTTCTGTGAAAAGGAGTTTGGGGAGATTCTTCCCCTGACGATTAGGCCATAGTATTTTGTGTGCGTATCTTTTGGTGCGCACACACACTGAATTCGACGCAAAGCCCCTCAAACTGGAGTTTAGCAATCGAGCTGAAAGCAGATGCGACGCGTCAAATTGATCGTTTAAGGTCTCCGAGGGTATTCCTGTAGAACGCTCAAGCGGGAGTAGGAGCTCATGGAGGTGTTTGATCGTCTTGAGGAATGTCGGTGAGGAGAAACAGGCCTTCGAGAACCGATAGAGGCCTTTGACGGCGAAAGATTGAAGCTGGTGGCAATCGACTTTATATCATGATTCATTTCGCGATGAGGCGTCCAATTATCGTAAGCATGATGCCCAGCACGTACCCCGCCGTCGATGAGACATATCCTTTGAACAATTGATTGATTGGTATTCCTCGGTACCAAACGAGGCTCATGGGGATCATGAAACCGAACAGGCCTAATCCGGCACCGAGCATTACCAAGAGGTTTCCTATCCTTGGTACGTAGAACGTCACGAGGCCACCTATTATGACAGAGATTCCACCAAGGGCGGCTATGAATATTAACACCTTGAAGATCGTAGCGAGGATCGGAGACGCGTTAACTGTTGGTTGAATGTACTTCAGGATTTCCTCCAGCAAGGGCTTCATGCCGGTGGTTCCTGCTACCACAAGAAGAGCACCGCCGACAATGCACAGGATACCGGCAATTTTGTTCCTTGGAGTCATAACCTGCACTTTCCCATAGCCAGTTTGGTCCGTATCGTTTTGATGCGTACCCTCTCTTATGTGTTTTTCAGCGTTATCGATATAAGTATATAATATTATAAGCGCAGTTCAACTATGTTCGGTCCTGAGTTAATTGATATGAGCAAGATCTATTCTATGATAACGCCTTTACTTGGCGTAAGTCTGTTTCGAATCCTTAACGAATTAGGTGTGAATCAGAGTGCAGGTTCCATGGAGAATTCAGCGTACCAGTGGCTGCTGACACTGAATCCAATCGTTGTGATAATCCTAGGTGTAATCGTATTCTTCGCGGGCAAGCTGGCGAAATGGGTCGGGCTCATAATGGTCATCGTCGGCGTCATCTTCCTCGCCCTGCCGTACGTACTAAAACTCGTTTAGAATCTAAACGTGGATGATTCTCGATGCGTAAAGGTTCCTTGCGACAGCTTCCGTACATTCTCGCATTGATTGGCGGAATAATTCACATAATCGTGTCTTTTGGTACGGAGACTTGACGAGGGCGTTGGGCAAGGCCATTGTGCGCATCTTCTGGTACGGCTCCCGAAACCGGACCGTTAGGTTCGTGGTAATTTTGTGTGTATAGGCTGGTGCGCACACACACAATTACTTTCCCTAACAGTCCCGATTCCAGGCTGCCGCACCATATAACAAACATGAAAAATCTCGACCTGAACGACGTTCGTACTTTTTCAAAATGCATTTCCTTTGATTCTCGTAGATTGAAGCAACGTTCAAGTGTCGGGTTTGACAGTGCTCAATTGTTGAATCGACATGGTTGTAGACATTAAAGTGAAGCAGGTTCCAAGTTACACGGTAGCGTCCTTGATTCACTATGGACCTCACGGCCCGAACATGTTCCGAACTGAATTTGATCATCTGGTAAAGTGGGCGAAGAAGAACAAACTGCGAACCGGGAAATGGATCATGCGATGGCTTGACGAACCCGGAAGTAAGCCTGCCAGTAAGGTTCGTTCTGAAGCATGTTTAGAGATCAAAGGAAAGGCAAGAACGGAAGGTAAGATAAAGATCAAGAAATTCCCTAAGCACACCGTCGTTAGCGTGATTTTTGATCCAGAAAAAGTCTCTCCCCGTTTAGTTTATTCGGGGATCTATGGATGGTTAAGATACAGTGACTTCCAAGCCACAGACAGCCCCCCGAGAGAAGTCTACGCAGGAAACCCATGGACGAAGCCCTCATGCATGGGCAAACGCGGAAGTGCAGGTCCCCGTCAAAAGAAGATGATTCGGCACATCCTTGAGTGGGGAAGTTTCAAATTCCGTACATTTGAGCCGTCGTGTACCCTTTGGTGCGCGCACACACTATTGCGTCTCGCTTCGCTCGACCATTTAGAATTCTCGAATAGTGAGCTATTTGAGAATGGTAGTAGATGTTTGCGAATCATTCTGTTCTTCTTTTTCTTGGTTCTCTTTAGATGTATAACGCCTCTGAGCTGCCTTCCACACTGGCAAGCGAAGTGCTTAAGAAGGTCTCTACCACTGAAAATGCATTAGGCGAGTGGTAGTGATACTGAAGAAACGATATCTTTTCCTCGTAGCCATTGTCTTCTCTTCTTTACTTGTATTACCCAGCAATGCTCAGACTGTTACCAAGAATCTTACGCTTCAGAATTTTGATGTGACCTTAACGTTTCCTATAACCGCGAACCCGGGTGATTCTATCGTGGTATCGGTAAATGCTGTGGCCAGAAACTATGTAACAATCAAAGATCTCTCTGTTCAAGTACTTGCCTACATGGAAAGTGGAGACCTCCAATCGATCGCTAGTGCATCATTGGCCAGCGATAAGTCAGTCAACAAAGGGGGCGCATTCAACAAAGATGTCTCTGCAACTGTTCCTACAACTATTCTAAGGGGTGAATTGGTGGCAGTCGTTTCCGAAACTGTAAGTTCAACGAACTACAACACATATTCTCAGTACTACAACTACGGGTACTACCCGTACTACTACGGCTATTCTTACCCATACTACACGGACGATTCCACGTACACTTACTACTGGTACTATCCTTACTATTACACTTACTACTATCCATCATACAATAAACAGTACGTGGAATCGAAGGTTCTGCCTTGCACATATATCTTGGCAACAACGCCAGAATATGTTAAACTCAAATCTGATTATGACGATCTCTCAACCAAATATTCACAGGCAACTGACCAGAACAAGCAACTTGCTGACGAACTCAACGCCACAATCCAAGAAGCAAACAATTCAAAGATGCTCTCCTACGTATTTATTGCAGCAACAGTGGTACTGGCGGTGTTGGCAATTGCGTTCATGTTACTATATACAGGCCAGAAGAAAGTAGAAAGGACAACCTCCCTCTCGTCACCAACAGCACAATCCGGAGTCACTAACACAAGGCAGAAAAGGGCAAGAAAGACCGCGCCCGTCTCATCATCCACACCTCAATCCGAAGTCACTAACACAACGACGACCACGAAGGAATAAATCTTTTTGCTTGATTTCGGTTAGCACTAATTGCCCGCACTAACTATCGCACCACACCAAATGATGCGCACACACATTACTGTGACCTAGCGATCCAAATGCCGGCGGCCGCACCAAAGTATAACCCACACAATTACCTGACGAAACAGTCCGCTGCTGAGCGACCGCGCCAGCTTATTCACACACTTACTTTGGTCTAACGGTCATGAGGTTTATGCTCGAAGTATATCACAAGAAAAAGGGGGCTGATGATTACAGAATATGGCTATTGTTCGATTGCTAAGTAGCGCAAGGATGTATGCTGTAACTAGGAGTCTTTTGTTACTGCCAGCGTGATGCGCTATACCTCACAAGTATTATTTTTCTCTGGAGTACGTAACAATCTTATTGATGCCGTCAAGACGAACAAAGATGAATGGGAATTTGATATATGGACTCTTGTTGCCTCGATCATCTTCTATGAAAGCGATGGTGTCGCCTACTTTGGTCTTCAGCTTTCATCTAGTTCATTTAGATGAACCTTAATACTAAGCCGACTATGCCGCCTATGAGTACGAGTAGGCCACCTAGGCCGCCTCCGATCACTCCTACGACTATGAGAATAATATCCCAAGTGAGGTCGCTAGTACGTTTGGCGCCATAGATGGCAACAATGCCGAGGATTATTTCGATGATCCCCCAATAGGATCCACCGAGGGGTCCAATTATCGATGGCACGAACGTCATGAAGGCCATTCCCACGAAGCTTAGGATACCCTGGATTACTAGGATTATTCCGCCAATCAATGCGAGAATGTACGCAAGCTGTCCCAAGGAACCTTTACGCATCGAGAATCATCCACGCCAAGACATGACATAGTTGAATTGCGCTTATAAGTTGTTGCTATGCTTCCGTTGCCATCTGGCGTAGGTTGCAAATGGTTTGGTGTTGGATGGGGCTCTTCGTAAACGGATAATGGGATTTTTCAGGGATGGTTTGCCGCATAGGGTTGGCGAGGTTGCCGTTGGAATTGGCGTTGAAGTGAGTAAAGTGTTATGACGTGCACACACGGTCGCTAGACTAATCTTGGCGGTCACAAGGTACATTACGCCAACCACTATCTACTCCAGAGATGAAATGAAGGAAACGGGAGGAGAGAAGGACGGCAAATGTTCCAAACGCTAAGTACGTCCACACGAATCTCGTTGCGAAAGACTGGAAACGGCTTGCTAGGTTCTACATGAAGGTCTTTGGTGCAACTGGTTCCGCCCGAGCGTGATCTCTCAGGTCAGTGGCTTGACGACGTCACGAGCATCAAGGGTGCGCGCATTCATGGTGCACATCTGCGGTTGCCGGGTTACAGTGATGTGGCTCCAACGATCGAAATCTTCCAGTACGGTGTTGAATCGGAAAAACCTGCTGGGGCAGTGAATCGTCCTGGGTTTGGGCACATCGCATTTGCTGTGGACGATGTGGATCAAGCACGTGATGCGGTGATCGCGGCGGATGGCAGTGATGTTGGTAAAGTTGTTTCGACGGAGATTTCCGGCGCAGGCAAGGTTCGTCTAGTTTACGTTGCTGATCCTGAGGGCAACGTTATCGAACTTCAGCATTGGTTCTGCTGATTATGGTACGCATGCTTGGATTGGTGCGCCAATGGCCTGTTGTCATGCCAAATCTTTTGATTCTACCTTCGAAGAAGTATCGGGTGTCAGTCCATGAATTTTCTAATCTTAGCTGCACTAAGAAATGCCGTGTGATAACCTATTATGCAACCCAATATTTTTGATTGTTCTCTTTTTGCGACAGCTTTTCTTTCCTCTTTAACTGCGTAAGCCATCTTATATAGCCACATTCGACTGAAAGCCTACTGGTCTTGCCTGATATTTCCAGTATGAATAGTCTTTGATACTGGTGTTTTGACAGGCAACATTTCTCCTGTCAAGCCATAAACGTACTTCTTTCCTCTAAGCAGTGAGGCTACGGCTGCGACTGATCGCCAAACCGGCGTTGTAATAGAATGCTATATTAAGAGCAGACATGAATGCCGGTGCTATCGCGTTTGGAAACCAAGTCGTTCCCGTCAAGACATCAACTGTCTTGCTGTCCAACGACGTGATCAAATCATGTGGTAACTGGTTTAGAACTGTCCGCATGGGGTTGTACCCTAGAAAAGCTGCAAAAAGCGCTCCTGTAGGTGGAATCTTATCGAAAACTGGAACAAGTTGCGTAGCCTTCGCAGCAACCAATGCAGATGCGATAGAGTGTGGTAAGGCATTTGATAGAGCTACTAACACGATCGTAAACAACACGCACAAACCAATCGTCGACCCAGCATTTTGAAGTGTACTCCTCATTCCAGCCGCAGCTCCCCGATATTCAGGAGGAACAGAGTTCATAACGGAAGCCGTATTCGGTGACATAAATAGACCCATGCCCAATCCTTCAGCAAAAATTGCAAGCCCGAAAGTTGTGTAGTCAAAATTGTAAGGAAACGAAGTTAGAACCACGAACACCAAAGCTGAGATAGCCATACCCAGAGTCGAGAAAACTCGTGCTCCATATCTATCGGAAAGCCATCCGCTTATCGGACCCACTATTAAGAAACCAGCTGTCAGCGGAAGCATATAGATACCGGCCCAGAACGGCGTGTCCTCATATGCAACCCCATGCAGAGGCAACCATATCGCTTGAAGCAGAATCACCAGCATCAAAGTCACACCTCCCCTCGCTATCGATGCGAGAAAATTCGCAAAGTTTCCTGCCGCAAACGCCCTTCGTTTGAACAATTCAAGTCTAAACATCGGATCCTCCACATGCATCTCAATGAATGGAAACGCCGCGAGCAAACCAAGCGAAACTACGAGACCGGCAATAACATAGGGGTTAGTCCAACCCATCGGAGAGTCGTTGTATGGCAGAAGCCCATATGTCATCGCTATAAGAAATATTGTCAGACCAGCGCCGAAGGTAACGTTGCCCCAGACATCGATCTTTTGATTTTTTCTGATAACTGCCAGTTCCTTCAGCTTCCAGTAAGACCAGACGGTGCCGAAGAGTCCAAACGGCACGCTGATCAGAAAGATATAGCGCCAGTCGTACACCGCCAACACTCCTCCGAGAACAAGGCCCAGAAAACTGCCAACGAGCCATGCAACTTGATTTATACCAAGCGCTTTACCTCTTTCATTCGGAGGAAACGCGTCTGTTATTATTGCTGCACTGTTCGAGAAGAGAAATGCGCCACCGACACCCTGAATTATTCTAAATATGATGAGTTCGAGTGCACCTGCATCACCCGTATTTGGCGTCAGGTACAATAGAAGAGAACCTACCGTGTATATTGCGAACCCTAGATTATACAATCTCACTCTGCCATACATGTCTGATATGCGTCCAAATGTGACGAGTAACGTTGCAGTTACGATGCTGTACCCAAACAACATCCACAACAAGTACTGGAAAGAAGAAAGCGGATCAATATTGATGCCTCGAAAAATGGCGGGTAACGCAATGAGGACTATGTTGATGTCTATTGACGCCATCAAGACCCCAAGTGTCGTGTTCGAAAGTACAACCCATTTGTACTCGGGCATGAATGTGGCCTCGGAAGCTGACTGTTTATGAAAGCGTTATAAATAAATACTTCGTACACAGAATTATTTGATAAGCAAAGTACTCAAGGAGAGTTTATTGCAGTCTTCATCTGAACAGTGCGCTCGTGAAGTTCTAGAGGTCGTCCCACTCGTTATGCGTGTGATTCGAGGTCAATTCAGAAAACATGGGGCACCCGAGTTATCTGTTCCACAATTTCGCACGCTTCATTTCTTGAGTCAGCATAGGGGGGCATCACTCTCGGAAGTAGCCGAGTACATTGGATTGATGTTGCCTTCAATGTCAACGTTGGTAGACGGGCTTGTGACTCGCAATTTTGCAGTACGAAGAACTAGTCCAAACGATAGAAGACGTATGACATTGACGCTTACAGAGCGTGGGCAGGCGACTCTACGATCAGCACGTGGAGCAACACAGACGTATCTAGCAGAACAGCTCAACCATCTCGCCCAAGCAGACCGCGCTACAATCATCAAAGCAATGCAAGCCCTGAGACCGATTTTCACCGAGAAGGTAACGTAATGTCTGCGACGCTGCGTGGAGGAGGAGCGTCCGTCCTTGAAACGCACTCTCTTACGAGACGTTTCGGCCCGTTAACCGCGGTTGACGAGCTAACAATATCCGTGGAACCTGGCGAGATATTTGGTTTGGTTGGACCGAATGGCGCTGGAAAGACAACTGTAATCAAGATGTTGACTACGCTTCTACCGCCCACTTCTGGGAATGCTTCCGTAGCTGGCTACGACATTGTACGACATCCCGGCAAGGTTAGACAGGTCATAGGCTATGTGCCACAGCTGATTTCAGCTGATGGATCGCTCAGCGGGTACGAGAACCTGCTAATCTTCGCAAAACTTTACGGAATCCCTCGGGCTGAACGTGAACAACGCATTCGCGAGACATTGAACTTTGTGGGCCTTGCTGAAGTAGCTGACAAACTAGTTCGAAACTATTCTGGAGGCATGATTCGACGTTTAGAGATCGCCCAATCCGTTTTGCATAGGCCAAGAGTGTTGTTTCTTGATGAGCCAACCGTGGGGTTAGACCCAGTGGCGCGAAAGGCAGTGTGGGAGCATATTCAACGGCTTCGCGCTGATTATGGCACGACGATCTTCTTCACCACACATTACATGGATGAGGCTGACATGATGTGTAGTAGGGTCGCGATTATGCATCTTGGGAAAGTTGCCGCCATCGGTACACCTGCCCAGCTCAAGGCATCAATAGGCGGCAACGCCACAACACTTGATGACGTGTTCTCACATTATACAGGTTATGAGATAGAGTCCGGAGCCAGTTACAAAGAGACATCGAGAACAAGGCGCGCGGCGCAGAGGCTGGGTTGAATTGCAGCGCATACCTCACTTGTTCACTAACATTACCAACTATGCTGGTCAAACGCTTACGATAGCTGAACTTGAGGCGCGGAAACTTCATCACGATTGGACTGAGCTGATCACTCGCGCCGCCCAGCCAGCTCTTTGGCTGCTGATATTTGGAGAAGTGTTAGCACGCATTAAAGCTATACCCACGGGTGAATTGCCCTATCTAGATTTCATAACACCAGGCATCCTAGCCCAGAGTGTGCTCTTCATAGCAATCTTCTACGGCATAGCCGTGATATGGGAACGCGACTTAGGTATCCTGCATAAGTTATTGGCCGCCCCAATACCACGTCCGGCTTTGGTTCTTGGTAAGGCCTTATCGGCGGGAGAGCGGGGGCTCGCTCAGGCTGGAATCGTTTACTTGCTGGCGTTTGCGTTAGGCGTCAGGTTGAATGGAAACCTGTTTGCGCTGATCGGTGTATTGGTCGTCGTAATTCTCGGTTCGGCGTTCTTCTCCACATTCTCATTGATCATAGCTTGCATCGTCAAGACCCGTGAGCGCTTCATGGGTATCGGTCAGTTGCTAACAATGCCGCTATTCTTCGCGAGCAACGCAATATACCCCATATCAATCATGCCTGCTTGGTTACAGGGAATTTCGGAGATCAACCCATTGACATACGAAGTGGATGCATTACGAGGACTGATGGTAATAGGCGGGGTTAGCATCTACAGTGTAGGAGTAGACCTAGCAGTTTTGTTTTTAGCCACAATATTCGTGATCATGGTGGCCGCGCGACTCTATCCGAGAATTGTCATCTAGTTAATATCAGTTAGCGAAAAAAGGGGGGTATAAATTAATTGCGAAGTAAAGGGGGATTCTCTGAGAGAAATCAAAGCAAACTTGCAGGACATAAGAAAGCTAGTGATTCTATACGCTTCGAAAACGGGAGCCACATCTAACGAAATTGGAGGAGTTCTAGGAGTCGGTGGAAGCCACAGATTATCTTTCTTCGATTCTGCAAGGTTTATATAGATATTATGAGATATCTTATAAGAGCTAAATGCCAACTCTCAACGTGGAAAGAAACAAGAGAATTCAGAATCTATGGATATTGGGTCAAACGATTGATCAAATATCCCTCAGTACAGGAATTCCAAGAAGCACCGTTGGATACTATGTAAAGAAATTCAAAAGTCTGGACGGCGATTACAGTCTCCACGATCAGTCACACAAACAGGTTTCGAGGCTTCTCCATCTGAATCTGTTGTGATGAAGACTTTTTTCCTTCAGGAGGTTATGGCATTGATTGTAAATAAGGACTATCAGAAGCTCCACTACTTTCTTGTGAGTTACAAGACTATGATGCAAATGCAAAGCTATCTTAAGCTTACCGAAGAGGAAGGAAAACTGCTCCAGAATGCGATGTCTGATCAGTCTAAAGGGAGTGCTCATGTAGATTCCAAAGCCAAAAAGGGAAAAACCCTCGTAGAGATATTAGACAAATGAACGGAATTTAACAAGATCGCAACTCATTGTGGACGACATCGAGTTGTCGTAGGATTCGTTAACTTAAACTCCTGTGAGGAGTCTTCTTAAGCTCTGTGCAGAATGCCGATTTTCAACTGTTTCATTCCAAAAGCATAGGCAACATAATTGATCAGCATCCAATTCTCATGGATGGTTCTGCCAATATTCCTCTCAATAATCTGTGTCGCCTTTGCGCCCAATGGTTCTTTCAGGATCCGGCTTATCTTCAAGCCTATCAGTGGCTTCCTCACGTTCAACGCCACGGTTTCTCTTCAGATGTAGACAAATCTGACTTATACTGGCCTGACTGAATTTTGAAGTTCTTGATTAATTCCGCTCTGTAGCTCCTCCATGCGAAGAGTAATGATTCAGTTCTCGATAATTGAGTCCCGGCGGCCACACCATCCATGTCACACACACAAAATTATCTTGGCCCAACGGTTCGAATTTGAGCGTCCGCACCAGAAGATAATACTCGTCCGTCGTCGAATGGGCTGGTGCGTGCACACACACAAGAATTAGCCGTGGCGCAACGGTCCGAATTCTAGCGGCCGCACCATGTTCTCAAAATCGAATAAGTGCATTTTGAAATCGTTTCTGTCGATTGGCTGGTTTTCTTTGCCGACAGTTGTTCGACACTTCTAATGTAAGCAAACTTCATCGACAGACTCGTCCAATTTTGGACGAAGCTGCTTACACTTTTGTGCCGCACTTTATGCAAAAGAGGATTCCGGTAGCGATTGGGGAACCGCAGTTCGGACAGACTTTTTGTACGTTTCCTGGTGATGGCGATTTGTCGTACTCCGTTTTCAACTGTTCTATGGCTTTGGCTAGTTGATCGTATGGTGTTTTCATGAGTCCCCATGCACTTCCGGCGCCCATCATATTCATTGAAGATACAAAGACGAGGGAGCAAACTTGTTCTCCGGTTTGTGTGTGATAGCGTAGTTTGAAGTATGGGGTGCCCCATACACGGTCCGCTTTTGCTTCAGTTATCATGTTGATTGGAATTTCAAAACTTCCCTCGTTTTTCAATCCTTCCTCGATTCGGTCACTATAATCCTCAACCTTGGCTGTCAGGTATTTTCCCCCAAGATACCTAATGTAGACGAGCCTTTGGTTGGTGAGGAGTAACTGTCCTTTCAGCGCCTGCCCCATTCCCGGTTTTTCTTTAGGATAGAACCCTACTGCACATTTCCCTACAATAGTTTCAGGCATAGCACATCACTATTTCTTGTTCCAAGATTATCCTATAAACTAGATGAAATGCATAAGTGCCGCGAATTTTGGATCAGACATGGCTGTCTTTGCTGTTTTTGGTTTTGGTCGTGGATTGATCGATCTAATCCTGATTTTATATTGGATCGGTCCACAAGGTATTTGTTCACCATTTTTGAGCTGAGAACATGAAACGATACAATCAGAACAAATCCACAGATACTTGGCTTGAGGAGCGACTGGCCAAGTATGATAGATGGATACGAGAGGGCAAAGTCCCCTTCTCTTCTAAGGTGATCCCTGTCGGCAAATCACTTGTAGCTGAACAATGGGTTTTGCCCACTGAACAGGCCATAGAAATTCTGCGGAATGCTCGATCTTTTGCACTAAAGAAGTGTGAATGTCGCAGTCACTATCAGCGTTGTGACAACCCTATAGAAGTGTGTTTCGTGATCAATGATGCTGCCGACAAATGCGTGGCAGAAGGCAATGGACGCCATGTCTCTCTCGAGGAGGCTATCAATGTATTACGTCAAACCGATGAGAGAGGACTGGTACACTTGACCATTTACAATCCTGATCAATATGTGTTTGCGATATGCAGTTGTTGTTCATGTTGTTGCCATGACCTTCAAGCTTTGATGTCGTATCGTCGGAGAGACCTAATTGCTCACTCAGAATACATCGCTCAAACAAACATAGACGTCTGTACTCATTGCGGACACTGCATCGAACGTTGTGTTTTTGGAGCCCGCGTCTGGAAAGAGGGAAGAATGTACTACAATTCCAATGCTTGTTATGGTTGTGGTCTCTGTGTGACCATTTGTCCTGCAGATGCATGTAATATGCAACGAAGAACCCTATGACGATGATTGCTTAGATTCGGACCATTAGTTTTAGCAGAATTTTGTGTGTATCTCTTGGTGCGCTCACACACAGAACTACTATGGCCTAAACCAATGGTCCGGTCTTGAGCGCATCAGTATATATACACACAACATTTCGATTTCGGTCAGGATTGTTTAATAGCCATCTAGACAAGTTCTCTTTGTCAAATCATGTCTCTCAGTCTCGGCTACATGAATACTTCTGGAAGACGGCTTCAAAGTGAAATGGAGAAGCTGGGCGATGAAATATCCTTCATTGAAGTACAAGCTCATGACAAACTCAAGAATTCAAAGCTCGACTTTAAGATCTCAGGACACTTTGAAGGATACATTACTATACATGGAGAGGAGGAAACTGACGGAATTCGTAGAATAAGGTTCTCTGACCCAGACGCGGAAATCAGGAAAAAATACCTCGAGTCAAGCGCAACCCTCTACATTGCTGTCGCAGATAGTCTGGGAATGAAAAGGGTGAGGAGGATCGTACTACATCCGGACAAAGCAACTCGTCGTGAAAAGACTCAGGATCAATTGAGAAGAATGATGGAAAGTCTTGCAGAACTTCATGACATGTTGCCGAAGTCAATCCAGCTATGCATTGAGCCAAGAGGTGACAGGTCAGGAAGAAAGGTTCTAAAATTGGACCTGGAAGATCTTTTTTTCTTTGAAGACTACTTGGGTGCAGGCTCTGGGATCGGGCTGTGTCTGGATATCGCACAAATTGTCGCCATGCACGGCAATAGAAATGCGGAAACGTTTCTGAGAGAAGTCGAAAGAATGCGTCTCGATGTCGGAGAGCTGCATCTGAGTGACATTTTGACTGTTGGCAAACTGAAGAATAGGGTAGCAATGGAGATCGGAACGGGAATGGTCGATTGGGAAGCCCTTCTTCCTCACGCATGGAAGCTTTGCAGAGCCTGTTTGATTGAGACGTTAGGTGGAATCCCCGTATTTAGACGAAGCAAGCATTTCCTGGAGAAGATGATAAGACAGTATGAGTAGGTACTACTGTGAAATAGCCATTTACAACTAACGACTGACTAGTCAGTAATTGAAACATTAAACAAAACAAAGAAGACGACCAGACCCACGTGGATATGGCCGACTTCCACGTCTCAGTTACACGTCGATTTCCAGACATCCACGTATTCGGCCAGAAGCCCCGCTTACCTATATCCCCCGCACCAAGGGATGCACACACATCTTCAACCTCCCATTCGTCTTCAGTATCGTCAGGATAACCGAAGTTTTCCCAGCTCATTTGCCTCCCTCCACTGGTTCTATACCGTCGTGCCTATGGGATAAGAACGTCACCTTATCCGTGAATACCTTTCCACAGATATAGCATAGCTGTCTGAACTTTTCCTCTTTTGCTCTCATTCATCCATCCATCTCAGTCATCCATCATCATGTCATAGTGGTCATTGCGATCGAGGTTCTCTCTTTCCTTATCCGTTTCGTAAAGCTCTGATACCATGTCTCCATGTCTGGCGTTATGCTCGGCCTAATGTTCTCCATGGCAGCTGTGAAGTCGTCTGCTGAAACTTCTTTGGCTTCAGCGTTCCTTCTCAGAGCGTTCAGTGCGGCTTCGCGACATACGGCCTCGACATCTGCACCCGAGTAACCCAGCGTCATCCTCGTAAGATCCTGTATGTTAACCGTCTTGTCCAAGGGCATACTCGCTGTGTAGATCTTGAATATCTGCTCCAGCGTCTTCTGATCCGGCGCCGGCACATAGATCAGTCTATCAAATCTTCCAGGTCTCAGGACCGCGGGGTCTAGTATATCGGGTCTATTCGTCGCCGCGATTACGACCACATTCTCCAACGTCTCTATTCCATCCAACTCTGTGAGTAACTGGCTGATGACCCGTTCCGTGGCTCCAGAGTCCGCGTATCCCATTCCCCTTCTCGGGACGATCGCGTCGATTTCATCAAAGAATATGATAGCTGGGGCGGCTGTTCTACCTTTACGGAAGACCTCTCTGATCGCTTTTTCGGATTCGCCTACCCATTTGCTGAAGATCTCCGGCCCCTTTATCGAGATGAAGTTTGCTTCGCTCTCTGTAGCGACAGCTCTGGCGACAAGGGTTTTTCCGCATCCAGGTGGACCGTGAAGCAGTATTCCTCTGGGTGGTCGTACCCCCATCCTCTTGAAGACTTCTGGTCTCTTTATAGGCCATTCAACAGCCTCCACAAGCTCATTCTTAACATTCTCGAGTCCACCAACATCGTTCCAGTGAATTGTTGGAACCTCAACGTACACCTCTCTCATGGCTGTAGGTGTGACTTCACGATATGCATTCATGAAGTCTTCCATGTTGACAACCATCTTCTCGAGGATTGACGGAGGGATCGTGCCCTCCTCAAGATTTATCTCAGGCATATATCGTCGGAGGGCCTTCATAGCAGCTTCTCGACATAAGGCTGACACGTCCGCGCCCGTATATCCATGCGTGATCTCGCCAAGTCTCTTTATATCGACATCCTGAGCTAGAGGCATGTTTCGAGTGTGTATCTGGAGTATCTCATGTCTTCCCGTCTTGTCGGGAACACCGATCTCGATTTCTCGGTCGAACCTTCCGGGTCTGCGTAGAGCCGGATCGATTGCGTTAGGTCGATTGGTGGCGCCGATCACGATGATGTTTCCTCTGGCGCCCATTCCATCCATGAGGGATAGGAGTTGGGCGACGACTCTTCGCTCAACCTCTCCCGTTACCTCTTCACGTTTCGGCGCGATTGCGTCTAGTTCGTCGATGAATATGATGCTGGGGGCGGTCTCCCGAGCTTTCTGGAATATCTCTCTCAATCTGGCTTCGGATTCACCGTAGAACTTGGACATGATCTCCGGACCCGAGATAACATAGAAGTTTGCATCCGACTCGTTTGCAACAGCTTTCGCAAGTAACGTTTTGCCGCATCCAGGTGGGCCATACAAGAAGACGCCTCTGGGCGGTTCTATTCCCAGTCTCTGGAAGAGTTCCGGATGACGTAGGGGAAGTTCCACCATCTCCCTAATTCTCCGTATCTCCTCCCTTAATCCCCCAATGTCCTCGTAGGCGACTATCGGGATGCCCTTCTTCTCCGGGGTCGGTTCACTCAGTACTTGGACACTCGAGGATTCAACTATCTTAACAGCGCCGCGAGGTCTAGTTCTTGTCACGACCAATGGGATAGCGCTTCCGAAGATAGATAACATCGTCATGTCGCCCTCGATGAAGGGCAGGTCCATGAAACGTCTGTGGACAAACCTGATGAATTCATCATCAACGCTCAGTCGAACGTCCGTAGGAGCGAACATTATGCTCTGAGCCTCTTTCACGTCCGCTTTCCTAACTGAGACATAGTCGTTAAGCGCTACGCCAGCGTTTCTTCTGAGGTGTCCATCCATAGGGATCACGTCTTGGCCTTGATCCTCTGCATATGCAGGCCATGCTATTGCAACAGTCATCTTCTTACCATGAATCTCCACGAAATCTCCAGCCGTTATCTCAAGATTCTGCATGGTATTGTTGTCCATTCTAACTTTGCCGTGTCCAACGTCTCTTTGTCTGGCGTCGGCAACTCTCAATTTAACTTCTTTATCGGCCAAGCTACACCACCTCATTGACCATGTCAGTTGACGTCGATTCATTCCATGGGAAACTTGCGAAATCAACGTCTGGCAGACGTTTCAAAGCTGACTCACTCAGGCTCAGTTGTGTAATTACCTTTTGATCACGGGTTACGAGAAAGACAGCCCCGTTTTCTGTTTTCTTGCGGCATTGGACTAGTAAGTCCTCACACAATGACTCTTCATGCATCCACGCATCTGGAAAACATGCAAGAAACTCGCGTGTATCAAGTCCATATTTCTTTGAAATCCACATCAAATACCAGCGATTAGCCAACTCAGCAAAAGATGCCCGTTGGTGTCGCCCTCGCCCACAAGGGGATCTCTCTATCGGAAATTGTTTCAATAATAACACATCATACAGGTTTGCCTTGCTGAGCCAGAGACCCATCTTAAAGATTGTCTCTATACAGCACGGGCAATAGAATAGAAAGTCATTCCTTCGCCCATTCCTTCGTAGACCAACTGGTAGAAGGCTTTTCAATAATATCTTGGTTTAAATGGACTCTTAGCGTAGAACTCGTTCGGTCTAGGTACTCTTAGAAATTGCTTACATTTTCTGCAGAAGTAATGTTCTGAAAAGATATGGCTGGAGTAAAAGGTCACTTCTTCGCCGCATGTCGGACATGTCCGTTTCGTGGGAGCGACTATTTTTCTTACTTCAATTTGAGTCGTAATCTAACCCCTACACTAATGGTTCCCCAGTAGATAAGGCTTCAAAGAAAATTGAGACCGATTATGAGCGTGGGTATCGCTTTCTGACCTGTAGGAAAAACCACGTAAAGAGGTTCACTAGCACAACTAGTCTTCTAGCTGTGGTTGAGGAGTTCAGTTATCAGACTCTGGATTCCTTATGAGATCTCTTCGCGTAGGTCCGGTGATGAGGTGGACGGAGAACATGTGTTGCAGCACAGATGTACTAAATGCTCCCTTTTTTTCCTGTTTTGTTTTCCTATTTTGTTGTTGTTATTTTATACTGAATTTGTGCTTGATTTCGCGTATTGTTTCTGTTTCTTAGCCTCGGATAACTGTTATCAGAAAATGCGAATGTTGCAGGAAAAATGAAACTTTATTGCCTAATACGTTTTGGCGAGCGTGAGCGAGTCGGCAAACTAGTAAAGAAGGGGTTTGGGGGATTCTTCCCCCAACGTGTAGGCCATTATTTGTGTGTGTGTATACCTTGGTGCGGCCGCTTGAAACCGTACCGTCTATTTTTCGTTGAATTGCGCGTATACAGTGGTGAGCACAATACCTTTGGCACAAAGTCGAGTTACGCGAGCTTTCTAGTGATCAGTGTCGCTGCGACTGACGGGCAAAGTGCTAGTGTTAGCAGTACGAAGGCTACGGTGGCCAGCATCATCAGTAATGGAGCTATGAAGAAACCTGCAATGCCGATCATGACTAAACTTGCTATCCATGCACCGGCAAATGGAACAAAGTATCGCAGCTTCATTTCGAAATGTCGCTTCTTCTTGGCCACAATGAACAGAGCGGTTATCCAAGGCGTATCATACACGAGACCGATCAGGCTGCTCGCCAATATGCCAGCAATTGTCACTCCCAGCTCAGAGTTGAAACCAAATACTGCGTAGCCTGCCGCTGCAACCTGGAGTATTCCAATAAGTGGATAGATTAGTGCTCGAGCCACTGCTGCAAGTTCAGGCGACTTGGATATGATAAATGCAACGGACGGGCTGAATGAGTAGTAC
The DNA here is from genome assembly GCA_963760485.1 of Candidatus Bathyarchaeota archaeon. Taxonomy (GTDB): domain Archaea; phylum Thermoproteota; class Bathyarchaeia; order 40CM-2-53-6; family CAVXDP01; genus CAVXDP01. The sequence goes on from CAVXDP010000005.1 coordinate 21,168, forward strand.
CACGCGTTGAAGGCTTGCATGAATTCGGAGCCTGCAAACGTTTTGAGGACAAGGCCATCTCTGAAGTTTCTAAGAGCTTGGACTTGAGGTGAAAGTGGAGAGCCATACGCCGCGGTTGCAATCAGACATAGTCTTGGCACCGGTGGAATCGTAAACGTTGTCGTAGTCCTACTTGTAGCCACTGTCTTAGTTGTTGAGCTTGGAATAGTGAAAGTAGTTGAGGTTGAACCGACCATTACGGTCTGGGTTGACGTCATAGATGCGTTACCAGAACTCGTGGATGTGTAATTCGAAAGAATTACTATAGAGATGATGGTCGTTGGAACTGATAGCGTGGTTGTAGTCGTTAGGGATGTAGTTCTAGTTATCATAGATGTAGTTGTCATGGATGTCGTTGCAATGTATGAAATGGTGTTAGAGGCAGTTGTGGTGCTATTTGTAACTGATTGCGGTGAATAGGTGAAGGTCAAGGTTGATGATGTAGCAGGACTATAGCCAGACTTTGAAGCTGTAGCATACCAACTGTAAGTATGTCCAATCTGAGCAAGCGAATAACTAATTGAATAGTACCCATTAGAATCGGAAGAACCAGAACTGACAAGGCTTCCATCGACATAGATGGTTACAGTTGCATTTTGAACATTGCACCATTGACCACCTGAGCCTCTAACGTTGCAGGGCTCGAGGTTACAGTTCCCCCATTCGACGGACTAGGCGGACTAATAAGGCCAACAGACAATGGAAGAAGTGTTGTAGTACCACCCGTAATAGTAGGAGCACGCTGCAAGTAGAAATCTAGCTGAGTTGAATGCAGATCAGAGATTCCAACAACTTTGCTCTGTGCATTGAAACCAGGACACTCGGCTGTCACAACATACATTCCAGGTGGCAAATCTACGTTGTAAGAAGCATCAAAACCGTTGACTGACATAGATTGAAACTGAGTGCCGTTGGCGTATATCGTAACTTTGGCATGATACAGGAGAATGGGTTGGTTATTCATATCCAATCCAATGACATGCCCAAACAGAGTACCTGTTGCGTTCACACTTGGAGCCATCATGAATAGGGCTACGATAGATACTAGAACCAGAAAAACACGAAAACGACTTATGCTCGTCATTCTCATGTTTGAATAATGCCTCTGGCAATGGGGGACGCCAGCATTACTTAAGACTTGCAGACGGAGATGAGGTGAAGACTGTAACGTTGGAGTGCAATACTTGCATGGACTGGTGATGAAACCCGTCAGAAGGCGCCTGTTTTGGTCTATACCAATTAGTCTCTATCATCTTCTATCTTCTCTTCAACAAACAGTAGAAGAGAACGATTCTCAAACAATCATTCTTCTTCAAGCAGAACAACTCACTAAACAATCAACTAACAAAGGAGAATACTAATTTTGGCGAGCGAAGCGAGCCAGTGTAAAGTGTGTATGAACAACTAGGTGCGGCCGCTTGAAATCGGACTATTGGCAGGCCACAGCAATTGTGTGTGTGCGCACCAAGTGATGCTTGAGATCGCGGATTTATGGAGAGACCTGTACTCGTATAGATGTTCCTTAGAGACTCGATACCCTTCGACGCAATGCCATTATATGTGCTTATGGTGTGTCCCATCATGTAATAGATATAGTCTGGTTGTACGCCTGATCCCAGGTCCGCCGTAGACTTCGGAACAAACTTTTTGGCATCCTCTCGGGACAATTGATTCGGTGTAACTGTGGCATCCGAGTTTGAAAGGATTAAGGTAGATCGCTTTAGGTTTTTGAAATCGCTCTACGATAAGGCAGGTGGAAGTGAACACGGGTGGTTTAGCACATGGGAAATTAGTAAAGAACTTGGCTTAAGTGAACAAGAAGTCCATCCTCTCGTAGATTGCTTGATCGATGAGGGTTTGATTTTTCTCAGACCGTTTGATGGACTCATTGGAATTTCTCGTAAAGGCATCGTAGAAGTAGAGAAAGGGCGATCATGAGTTGCCTCTGAGGACGAAGATCTCAAGGAACAAGAACGTTAAGACAAGATTAGTCGGTGCAGAGAAAAGCTGGGATACACATCAGCCAATTCGGAGGCCTCGTCTGCCTCACATCAGCTGACTAGATGCTATCTCTATGTGTGTGATCTTCTAGTCTATCATCTTCTTCCATTTCTTCTTCATCTGTTTCTTCTCTCATTTTTCCACTCACCTCCCATGACTTTCCGGTAACGCAGAAGGAACCATCTTTCGATCCGAATTTCTTGATCATCCTATGCTTTCTCAGTTTTTCTTCGCATATTTCCCAATTCTATGCTTGCCGCCGAACTCCTTTCTGTATAGCTTTCTGGATGCATCTTTCTATTTTTCCTTCTTCTTTGTTCCCATAATCTTGTCTCCCATAGTTACCCACTCGCAGACTACCAATGTAGAGAATAAAACCATTCATTCATGGGTGACCCCCTGATCGTTAGGGAAGGACCCCCTTCTTAGAGTCCTCCAGATCGGTAACCCATCAACGTTAAAGATTCCATATTCACCTGCGAGAAAAAAGAGGGAGGACGCTGACGGTTACTTGAGGAGCTTGAGGGCCTCTTCTCTGGTGATCCCGACAAGTGTTTCCGTTGAGACCAGATCGTCGAATCGGAGGAGGGACATCATGGCGCTCTTCTCGTCCCTTGCCTCTATTATGACAACAGCATCTTCAACTCCTCCTCTACTTGTATAATACTAATAGTAGTTCACGTGAGACCACCAGCGGTTTCCAATGTAATTCTGAGTTTAGAACGTGGAATCCTAAAGAGACCGCGTTTAGCATAAGTAAAGCGAGGGGGCGGCTACGAAGCAAATAATTGATTTGGGTGAACTTGACAAAATCTTTAGCCTCATCTATTCGGTTGGTCCGTCTGGCTGCCCAGATTTCAGGATATTGTTAGGTGGAAGATGGGTCTCGTTAGAAAAACGTATCGAGGTTCGCAGCCCCATCAATGATGCTTTGATTGCAACCGTTCCAAATGCTTCTGATCGAGAAGCGGAGCAGGCGGTCGAGTCGTCGTATAACCACAGGAACACGATCAGGACCGTACCAGCCGTCGAGAAGATCGAGATCTTCCAACGAACTTACGAACTACTCCTTCAAAACAAGGATTCTTTTGTTTCTATTCTGACACTGGAGGCTGGCAAGCCTCTATCCAATGCTGAAGGAGAGGTGAAGGCAACGGCAGAGCGGCTTAAACTCACACCAGAAGACTATGGAAAAATTCGAGGAGAACACATTCCAGGAGATTGGTCGGAGGAGACTGTTGGAACATCTGCTGACGTGCTGAGAGAGCCATTAGGAGTGGTCCTAGCAATCTCGCCTTTCAACTACCCACTCTACATTACGGCAACCAAGGTGATCCCCGCGCTTTTGGCAGGGAACTCGGTTGTAGTGAAACCGTCGAGTCAAGATCCACTCGCTTTTCTGATGTTCGCTCGGATCTTGGATGTGGCCGGTATTCCGGCGGGCACTCTGAACGTTGTAACTGGAAGAGGCCCAATTGGTGAGTACTTGGCGGGCCACGAGAAAGTGAATATGCTTACCTTCACGGGAAGCACGGAGGTCGGTAGGAGACTGGCTGGTGTAGCAGGCATCAAGAAACTCCACATGGAACTGGGAGGTAAAGGTTGCGCGATAATTCTCGGAGACGCTGACCTAGACCTTGCAGCGGAGGAGACGGTGAAAGGGTCTCTCAGCTACAGCGGTCAGAGATGCGATGCCATAAGCCGTGTCTTCGTTGAACAGAGTGTCGCAGGCGTCTTCGTGAACAAGATTCTCAAGGAGGTCGAAGCCTATAAAGTGGGTGATCCCCGTGACCCCACGGTGAAGATAGGTCCACTCATCAATCGTAGCGCAGCTGAGAGGGTGAACAGTTTAGTCAATGACGCGATTGATAAAGGCGCCAAGCTGCTTGCAGGAGCGAAGTATGAAGGCAACTACTATCATCCGACAATACTCTGCGATGTCTCTTTGGATGCCAAGATAATGTGGGAGGAGACGTTTGGTCCTGTCATTCCAGTAGTGCGCGTAAAGGATGTGGACGAGGCGATCGATTTGGCGAATAAGTCAAGGTATGGACTGGACTCATGTGTCTTCACCACAAACCTCAACCTTGCAAGAAAAGCTCGCAAAGCGACTTGAAGAAGGTGAAGTAACAATAAACGCGGCTCCTCGTCACGGCGTCGGCTATTACCCGTTTGGTGGAAACAAGGATTCGGGCTTGGGAAGAGAAGGCATAGGATACAGCATAGAAGAGATGACTAGACTGAAGACGATTGTCTACAACTGGAGGCCTGCAAGAGTCTGGGACGATCTGATGAAGAAACAAAGTAGGACTACGTGACGAACATTGGTGGGCGTTTCAAAATAGACATGGAGAAAAAGCTCCCCTGAGCAGCTTTGAGAGCGGTTTCCTTGTTCAATCTCATCGACAACACTTCAGTTTTCATTCTACTGGTTGCAATGAGCTTTTGTTCGTTCTTAGAAATCTTTCCACAGCTTTTCGTGTTGGAAGCGCTCTAGCACCTACTCCAGTGATTTTTAGGTTTGCAGTCGCGTTGGCAAACTTGACAGAGTCCTCGAGGTTCTTTCCCTCCAATTGGGCTGTGATAAACCCTGAAGAAAATGCATCGCCTGCTCCAGTCGTATCCACAATCTTTATCGAATATACAGGAACGTTCAGCTTACTATCTGCGGTCGCAGCAAACACGCCATCGGGTCCTTTCTTTATTATGACTGTCTTGGGTCCTGTTTTGAAAAGGATTTTCGCCGCGTCATCAAGATTCGTTTCACCAGTTAGCTCTTTTGCTTCCTCATTGTTCAACAAAATCTGATCAACATTTCTCAGAATCGGAGCTAGTCCCGTTATTCCGACCCTTGACATGAGCCTACCTGGGTCAAAGGATACAGCGGCCTTTGCTTCACGTGCAATCTTGGCGGCCGCGAGTGCTGTATCGAATGAAAGACCAGTGATATGTACATGTTCTGCCGAAGATATACAACTCTCGTTCAGGTCTGACGGAAACAACATTTCACTGGCTCCCTTGTATCCAAACATCATCACTTGTCCCCGTTCATTGACAGCTACAAGGGTTAACCCTGAGTTGACAGTCGTTATGACCTTAACATGTCTCACGTCAACTCCCTCATGCTCCAATTCTTCCAAGAGTACTCGTCCAAAAGTATCGAAGCCGATCGCGCCGACAAATTCGGATTTTACTCCCAGACGTGAGGCACCAACGGCGACATTCGCAGCCGATCCTCCGCCGCCGAAACTCAACCTATCAGTTTTTGCTTCCCCGTCGGGTCCAGGGAATTCGTCAACGAAGATTCTGATATCCGTTAAGACATGTCCAATTGCGACCAAGTCTGACACAGTAGCCACGCCTACAGCACTTTGACGAGGATGTGCCTATTTCAACTTTCAGAGTTGGGGCACTCACGATGCAGATCAAAGGAAGCTTGAGGGGAATCCTCTCATCTCTCTTGCACATTACTGGATTGCATCTTTCTGGCCATGTTTTCAAGTGCCTTGCTATATTGAATTAGGGCGTTCATGGCGTTGACAGCTCTCTCAGGAGTAGTGTATGAAGGTATCCGATTCTCCTCTAGCATTTTAACCAATATCTGAGTAAATTCTCCGCCTATAGTACATACGATTGTCGGTTTGCCGTACGTTACTTGGGACTCAGTTATGGCGTCAACTACGTCAGATTCAATGTATGATGTTTGGAGGAGTACGATCACGAGGACTATTCCAACATTGGGATCTGAGGAAACGGCGTCTAATGCTGTTCTGTAGCGCTCTACGTCCGCGTCGCCTACTAGATCTAGTGGGTTATGTGCGATGGAATATTCTGGCAGTTTTTCTCTTAATCTCTTTATGGTCTCTGGACTAAGTTCCGCTAGTTTAAGACCGAGTTGTGAGACCTCATCAGTGCTTATTACCCCGAATCCTCCTCCGTTAGTGACAATCGCAACGTCTTTTTGATCTTTGGGTATAGGCTGGTACGCGAGAGCTCGCGCATAATCGAATAGTTCGTCTACTGTTTGTGCTTGTAGTATCCCGGCTTGCTTGAACGCTCCTTCACATATCTTTGCGGATCCCGCTAGAGAGCCCGTGTGGGATAGGGCCGCGCCAGCTCCCTCACGCGTTACACCTCCCTTTAGCACAATTAACGGTTTGTTCTTCGCGATTCTAGACGATACCTCAAGAAATTCTCTTCCTCGGCTTATGCTTTCTATGTAGATCGTGACGCACCTTGTGAGCGGGTCATCGGCCAAGTAGTTCAACAGGTCAACTTCATCCACATCAATCTTGTTTCCTATGCTGATGAATCTGCTAATTCCTATGTCTTGGGAGGAGGCCCAGTCGAGTATAGCAGAACCGAAGGCGCCGCTTTGCGATATGAATGCTATGGGGCCTTCCTTTGGCCGTCTCAACCTGTACCTAGGCAAGAACAATGTGTCTACGTGATTTGCCGGATCGTAGACTCCTATACAATTCGGTCCGATGATTCTGAGGTCGCTTCCGTTTATCTTATCCTTGATTTCAAGTTCGAGTTTCTTTCCTTTCTCACCTACTTCTCTGAATCCTCCAGAGATTATTACAGCTGCTTTGACGCGCTTAGACACGCATTCATCAACTATAGTTGGGACTAGCGGTGCCGGAACCGCTATTACAACTAGATCTAATTCGGATGGGACTTCTTTCACACTCGCATACGTTTTGAAGCCCATTATGTTCTCTGCTTTTGGGTTAACGGGATACGTCTTTCCTTTGAATTCAGATTCCACGAAGTTCTTGAAGATGACATGTCCAAACTTTCGGGGTTCCCTCGAAGCTCCCACTACGGCGACCGACCTGGGTTTGAAGAAGGGGTCTAAATTCATTTCAGGTACCTTCGTTTTTCCCTATGATAATTCGAGAGTCAACAGCGCAAACACTAGCCGGGTATACAATTACCGGATTGAGATCCAGTTGGTTTATGGCATTGTGCATCATCATTAGATCTGAAACACTAGTCAATACACCAATTATGGAATCTAGATCCGCAACTGGTTTTCCTCTGAAACCCTCTAGTATTTTCGATCCCTTTAGTTCGTGAACTAAGCTTTCAGCATCTATTCTGTCTATAGGCGCCACGCGGAACGCAACATCATCGTATACCTCAGCAAATATGCCACCTATTCCAAACATGATCGAAGCGCCCGAACTGACTATCCCTTATCCCTCCCACAATCACTTCAGTTGAGGCGGGCATCATTTTCTCAACCAAAACCCCGGCAACATAAGCTGAAGGTTTTTTTCTACGCACTTCGTCAATCAACTTTTCATACTCGTTTCTGAGTTGTTTCTCTTCACTAATATTCAAGACTACTCCGCCTACGTCAGATTTGTGCAGAATCTGAGGAGAAATTATCTTCATGACTACGGGGAATCCCATTTCCTTTGCTTTCTGAACAGCTTCATCTTCATTGGTCACTACCTGAGACTTCGGTGTAGGGATATGATGGTAGCTACATATTTGCTGAGACTCGTCCATAAGTAAGGATGATTGTCCCTCTTTCAATGCCTTCTGAATAATAGTTTCACATTCACGCATTTTGATAATCCGCTCTGCATTCTTCACAACAACAACGGTCAATGACTTTCTTAAAGAAACCGGATTAGAAAACTTGATCAAGGCAAACATCAGATCCAGAGGTGAGTTTAGCCGCCATCCATTCATGTCCTGGTTTTCGAGAACTTCGAAGATAAGACGGTTCGAAGTTTGTCTTGCATAAGAACATAAGGACAATGCTTTTCTTTGCAGCCTACAAGTTCAAAGACAGAGCACCAATCGATGACAAAGGATGGGTTCAAATACGAAGTATTCTGTTGAGCTGATAGACACAGAAGAGAAAGATAGACTGTACCAGCAATATGAAAGTCGATTTCTGTACGCGAGAAAAGCTGGAATCTACGGGTGTTGCATAAAACTGCTCACCGAAGTAGAGTACCTCAAGGATCTATGGGACGACAATTTTTATTCGATGAGCGAAGACCTCCGATCCCACGGAAGGCTAATGGTTCTTGAAGAGAAAGAACAACCAATGAGTGTCAAATATGATGCCTATACGAAAACGGCATTTCTTGTCAACGTCGGTTACTATGGATGGATAAAAAGTATATCCTTAGCCGTAGCGGGCGATATTCTAGAGGATGAGCACAGAATCTACTCGGTCCACGGAGCGAGCGATAGACATTGGGGGCAAAGGCGTTTCCCTCATAGGGCCTCCCGGAACGGGGAAGACAACCCATTCATGGGGTCTACTTCGAACGAAAAATGCTAGGCTCGTTTCTGACGACTGGTATTTCGTTAGACTGTCAAGTAAACAGCCTTTGGCGTTTGGGTCAGAAAAGAACTGTTACGTCGATGCAGACATCGGGAAAATTTGGAATGAGTATGAATTGTTGGCGGACAAAGCACGCTATGACAGAGAAGGCAGAGCAGTCGTTAATGTTAGATGGATCGTAGGAAGCGGTGGCGTTATTCCGCTAACGACCATGAACAAGATTATTCTTCTCAAACGCGACGTGAAAGACGAGAAGATAGCTACACGTCTAAGTGATGAGCAAGCTCTGGAATATATGCTGTCAAATGAGTTCTGCAACCCCCACCAGCTCGTAAAGGACTCTAGAAAGCTTGAGCTGAGAAGAGATTTCTTTCAAAGATACTTCAAACAGACAAGTGTTCATCTTGTGAACACTATCGCAACCCCAGAGGAGACCCAGCAAAAGATCAGAGAAATCGTGTCCGAAGAGTAGATTCTCTCTGGTCACGAGCGTTTCGATATTAGGAATTAAGTGCAACCGTAGGTGCCTAATGTCGAGGGGCTGAAGTCTTGAATTCATGGAGTCAAACTTCAGATCAAAATCTTTCTCAGGAGGTTTTGCTAATACTGACCTCTACAACTACATCTCCTTCCCAATAGTAATCTGGTAGAGGCTGAGTCTGTTCTCGATATATGTTCAAGCGTTTTTGGATCACATCGGGTTTATCAAACAACGTGGGAGTGCTGCCTGTAGTAGACAATGAGCGACTATTCAAATTGTCAGGGATAGTTACAAGGGTTAATTTGCTTCGAGCCTATGATATGAAGCGTTGAAGAGTTTCACTTGCGTGCTTTGCCAAACTTGCCACGGGGACAAACGTGAAAACTGAGGTATAACCACTTCGTAATGCTGTTGCTTGAAGGAGAAGTTTGTTTGGGAATATTTAGGGCGTATGATGTTAGGGGAATCTACGAGGAAGAGTTATCTCCTGAAATCAGCTATGAGATCGGATTAGCATTCGGACAGTTCATGGGGGAGAAGAAAAGGTTATCCGTGGCGAGGGATGTCCGACTAAGCAGTCCAGTTCTTGAGTATACGCTTAAGGCAGGAATGCTTGCGTCAGGCTGCGATGTAATAGCGTTAGGTGTCCAGCCTACGCCGCTCCTATACTTTTCGATAGCGCATCTTGGTTTGGATGGTGGGGCTGTGATAACCGCCTCGCATAATCCTCCTGAATATAATGGAATCAAGTTATGTCGCGAGAAAGGCTTCTCTCTTACGTATGAGTCAGGTATCGAGGAAATAAAGAAGCAAGCCTTGGGTAAAACCCTGAGATCGAAAAATTGGAACTCTTTGGGAAACGAGAGTACCTTGGAAATAAGGCCTACATACGAAGCCTATCTGGATGAAAGAATCGAACTCGGTAGGAGAATCAACATGGTGATTGATGCTGGTAATGGGACGTGTGGATTCGTTGGAGATATGCTAGAACGAATGGGATGTAAAGTTGAGATGTTGTTTCCAGAACCCGATGGTCGATTTCCTAATCATATTCCAAACCCCCTAGTGGAGGATACCCTGGAAACGTTGAAGAAGCGAGTAGTAGAGTTGGATGCAGATCTTGGAATAGCGTTTGATGGAGACGGAGATCGCGTGGGATTCGTTGACGAAAAAGGCGTCGTTGTGAAAGGAGACCAAACCATGATGATATTCGCAGAAGACGTGACAAAAGAAACGAAAAAACCAAAAATATTGTTCGATGTTGCCACGTCAAGGGCGGTTCCAGAGTATATTCAAATGCTGGGAGGAAAGCCTTTGATGACAAGAGTCGGCCATTCATATGTTATGGAAGCTTTGCATAACGAGAATGGCAAGATGGCGGCCGAGATTAGCGGACACTACTATTTTGCAGACGACTACTACGGGTTCGATGATGGCATATACGCAGCGGCGAGGATGACAGAAATCGTATCAAGAAGTTCGTCAACCTTGTCAGAGATGGTTCGACGGTTGCCAAGCTATGTTTCAACTCCGGAAGAAAGGATAGAATGTTCTGATGAAAGAAAGTTCCAAGTCGTAGAGAGAGTGAAAGAACGATTAGAGTCAGAAGGTTACAAGATAATAACCATTGACGGCGTCCGAATCGAACTAGAAGATGCTTGGGCTTTGGTGAGAGCTTCAAATACTGAGCCCGCCATCGTTCTAAGATTCGAAGGTAACACAGTGGACCAGCTCAAGAAGGTTGAAGGCACAGTTAAGGAAGTAATCGAGAAAGTCATGAAAAACAACTAGAACTGATTCGAATTTGAGCCGTTGGAGCGGCTCTTCTTGATCTGGATGACCCCTCGAAGCTATTAGCACGTACCAAAGAACCCATCCTCGAGCCTGAGTTCGAGAAGCATAGCACCCAAACGTAGTCTTCCCATGCGGCTCCATTGCTCGAGATGAAAGGCTACGGATATGCTATGATGGGGCTGACGAGAGCTCTTGTACCACCAGCGCACCTTTTGATGAATTTCTCGACGAGTTGGAGAGACCAGCATGATGATCTTCATCTGCAAGTCCACTTCCCAAGAGGTCGCTGATGTCCAAAACGACAAACTAAAGAGGAATGTAGCACAATTCTTCTTGAAAGCGAATTGAACGTCAGTCACGTGATGAAAACGAATGTTGTCTCCATCGATTCCGAGGCGAGCGTGAAAGATACAGCGGCCAAGATGGTTCAACACGGAATAGGCAGCTTGGTCGTAACCGAACAGGAGGCTAGACCAGTAGGTATAATTACAGAAACAGATCTGTTGTCAAGGGTTCTGGCGCTCGGCAAGAACCCTGAAATAGTGAAGGTCAAGACGGTCATGTCAAAGCCGTTGATCAGTGGAAATCCTGACATGGATTTTGTCGAGGCTGTAAAACTCATGATCAATAATGAGATCAAGAAACTTCCCATCACCAAAGGTGAACGACTCGTAGGGATCCTTACGATAACCGATGTCGTCGCAGTTCACGAATGTATGCGTGAACTCATCCAAGAGGAAACAAGAGGAAGGATTCCAAAGAGATTCATGAAACGATTGATGAAGAGATAGATATTGACGGACGCCTCTCCACTCCCAAGGATCGCGCTTGTCCATATCGGTATGATCAGCGCCGGGAATCAAGAGCGAATCGAGATGGAACACTACACTCAACCTGCACCATTTGAGATGTCACAAAGCAGGATGTAGGCCTGTAGATTGAAGAAGCTGGAGGAAGGATGAGAACTCTGTTCACGCTTAGACGGCACCCTTCGAATCCATTGTTAACCCCCCGTCCGGAAAACAGGTGGGAGGAAAAGGCCACATTCAATCCGGCTGGAGTTCTGGGAGATGATTTCTTCCATTTGTACTATAGGGCGGTCGACACCAGGGCGATTTCGTCAATAGGATACGCTACCATTACACACGACATGGAGACAGTTGAAAGACCTGACCATCCGATAATTACTCCAGATCAGCGATGGGAAGAGCTTGGATGTGAAGATCCAAGAATTACGAGGATTGGCGATTTCTACTACGTGCTGTACACCGCCTATTCCCGAAGAGGGCCAAGAGTCGCATTGGCAAAAAGTCTTGATCTCAAACAATTCGCAAAGATAGGTCTCATCGGGCCTGATCTACCCGACAAAGACTCAGCGCTTTTCCCCGAAACCATCAATGGGAAGCTAGCTATGATTCATCGAATTGAACCTTCAATGCGACTAGCATATTTTGACGTTCATCAATTCGAGAAACTGGCCGATCTTTCAATCAGATCTCAGTACTGGAACGAGTATCTTCACAAGCTCGATGCGTATACCATAATGAAGCCGCAGGAGTCGTGGGAGGAGAGGAAGATAGGCGTTGGGCCGCCCCCGATCAGAACGCCTGAGGGATGGCTAATCATCTATCACGGTGTTGACAGCGACTATGTTTACAGAGCGGGTGCAGCTCTGGCAGATCTAGATGAGCCTGAAAAGATCGTTGCAAGATCGAGAACACCTATACTTGAGCCGAAGGAAGCGTACGAGAAGTATGGGTTTGTTCAACACGTCGTTTTCCCTGAAGCAGCTGTGATCTGGGACAAAATTCTCTACGTTTTCTACGGTGCCGCAGATACAGTTTGCTGTGTTGCAACAGCTCCTCTTGAAGAACTTCTTCAATGGCTTGTCCAGCAGCACTAAATTCGTGCGTACGTGAACCGAGAGTTTGAGGGAAGGCAGACGATAATGACCGCGATTAGGGTTACAGGAAGACTTATCGGTCCTTAATTTATGCTGAGGAGAATGGTGGCTAAGTACCGAGCATGTGTTGGGTTACGGTTAGAATGCGTTGAGCCCTAATAGGAAGTGAAGATTTGGTATCTATCGTCTCTTTTTCCTTGAAGCATGCGGGGATTTGTTGGTCGTCCGGTTGAGCCTGAGTTTTTGGTCACTTTATTACGGGCGATGTCGTATAGAAGGTGAGTTGAAATATCTTAGCTGCACTGAGGAACCTACTAAGGACACGACGTCTCGACAGAGACTTCATCTACCTGCTCCAAATCGCAAATAAACACCATCTAAGGCCCAATCTCTTACATATCTCTATGCTGGCTGCACATAACCGTGGTAACTCTCGATGTGGAAAGGTTTCCATTGAAATGCGCCGACATGGTGCAGCTTCTTCAATGTACATGTTCTCAGTTGATGGCAAGCCGGTTGCGCAAGCTAACATCCCAGATTATTCGGTTGAGAGGCTGAAGAATCCGCCAGAGGAATATTCATGGTACATCGATGACGCTAGAGAACGCGAAGACTCAGACAAACTGGATTCGAACGGCGAGAGGAGAATTAGCAGTCTGAGATCAGGATTGAAGGACGTATGTTTCAAGGCAGTTGTGGCCAAGAAATCAATTGCGAGAGCTGTGACATCAAGAGACGGTGCCCCACTTTTGGTCTGTTCTGTCACGCTCTCGGATGGTACTGGACAAATCCCGATTACTGTATGGAACAATCAGATAGGAACAATTTTCGAGGGGGACCAAGTGCAAGTTCATGATGCAAGGGTAAGGAGTTACAGAGGCGAGATGCAACTCTCGCTCAGCAGAAAGGCAGGCGGGCTAACCATCCTCCAATCAGGGACGAAAGCTCCAATCGTATGAGTCTCCAACTAGTGCCCATATCTGCACGAAACGCCGATACCTCAGGTACGAGGTGGGCCGGGAGTTGTACACTTGGACAACTAGGCGAATCCTAGCCTTGAATGTTCTCCATCTGATTGAGAGGAAATATCTGATGGTGCTTCCATGGAATGTGGGTTCAAGGATCCGAGTTCCATCGCTGAATGCGTAAGAACACTGCTCAAAGACAATCAGATTCACCAAAAATTCCGTAGAACGGCCTATGAATATAGCAGAGCTATGATATGGCCAAACGTAGCTATGAGATATGTCAACGTATTCTATCATAGCCTTGGGTTCTGAAGCCTGCGATCCCCTCTAGACAATGATAATTGCTAAATAGGTCCCATACGTATCGACCCGTTTCAGGTCGCTTTGGATTGCTGAAACTTGTTGCATTTGACGGAAATCCAATCATTACTCCGAGGCAGGGTCGAAATTGGGAAGCAAAGGGTACATTCAACCCTGGCACGGCAATCGATGGAGGAGCAATCCACTTACTGTACCGCGCAGTGGACGCCAACAATATCTCACGCTTAGGGTATGCACGAACACTAAACGGCACCGAAATAGATTTTCGTCCTTCAGATCCAGTTCTCATCCCGTCAGCTGATTGGGAAGAGTTTGGTTGCGAGGACCCTCGAATAACCAACTTCGAAGGAACTTTCTACATAACTTACACCGCCTATTCGCGACGAGGCCCTCGCATAGCCTTATCTTCAACGAAAGACTTCCAGAATTTTGAAAAGCATGGATTGATAGGGCCCGACCACAACGACAAGGACTGCGTCATTTTCCCAGAAAGAATCAACGGAAGAATAGCAATACTCCACCGGCTCAAGTCTAAAGTGCAGATCGCTTACTTCGACGATCTTGAATCGCTTGTCAAATCGGATAATTTTTGGAATGGGTATGTGAAGCATCTGGATGACTATGAAGTTATCCGCTCCACGTTTGCATGGGAGAGGAGGAAAGTTGGAGTCGGACCGCCTCCAATCAAAACGGATCTTGGATGGCTCGTGATCTACCATGGTGTCAGCATCGAGAGTATCTACAGAGCAGGAGCGATTCTCCTTGATTTGGATAACCCGTCGAAGGTCTTGGCACGCACCAAGGAGCCTATTCTTGAACCAGAGATGGAATTCGAAAAGTATGGTGTTGTCCCAAATGTGATTTTCCCAGATGGAGCCATTATTCGAGACGGAAAACTAGCGGTATACTATGGCGGGGCCGACAGAGTTTGTTGCGTCGCCAGAACCCCTATCGACGAATTCCTCGATGAACTGAAATCACAGTAATTCAACGGTTAGTCTTGCGCAAAACCGTTGACGAATGCTTCTGCCGCCAAGAGGAAAGCAAGGGTAGATTCCGCGCCTTGATTCTGGTTTAGGCCCTCTGGAGTTATGCCGTCGCAACACGCTCCTGTTGAGTCATCATAGAGCTTGACAGATTTGGTGTTGAGGCCCAAGAACCATCCCAACGCCTGTCGCAATATCTCTTCAAATAGCCTAGATCGATTCAGTTTGTAGGCAATAGCGGTGGCCTCGATAATCGCGCCAGGCTCAATGGGTTGTTGATCGTAGAGAGCTCTGCTTCCTTCTTTGACGTACCATCCTCGGTTTCCTATAGGCGCGAAAATTCCATCGATAGTCTGAGTTCTTCCTAAGAATTCAAGAGTTGTTTTAGCCACATCGAGATATGTCTGTTCACCTAGGGATTGATATGCAGCAACTAATGCTTGGCTTAGCCGCGGATTGTCATAGGTTAGAATGTTCTCGAACCACTCCCAACTCGGAGTTCGATTGGTGTTGTACAGTGCAACCAAGCTGTCGGCCATTAGCTTGAGGTTAGCTCTCAAGTTAGTCTCCTCGGGCTCTGCAAGGAGCCGCTCATAGAGGCCCAAGCAAGTGTACGCTTTTGTTCGCGGTGATGTTGACACTCTAGCCCATGGTAACGCTCGGTCAAAGATGAGACGTGCTGATGCTCTTGTTCCACTTGGAATGCTGGAATTGATTACTGAGCCAGTCGCCCAGATCACGCGGCCCAGGTGATCCCCGGCTGTTGGTTCGTCGATGATTCTCTGCGAGAAATCCATGAGGTTATGGAACCGGCCATCTTCCTCCTGCATTAGGAGTAAGAAACTGATCAGTCTGCGCTGCAACTCGGAAATGTTTGGAGCGCCTACGAAGCGATCGGACTTTACCGCAAACACCAGCGCTCGGGCGTTGTCGTCGACTGTGTAACCTTCCCTTCTGGCTGGAACGGAGAATCTCGCATGCTGGAGAAGACCGTTATCATCCGTCAGAGCAAAGAGGTGGTCAAGTTTCACTGACGACCGTAGCTTCACTGACAGTTCCTCGAATCCGCATAGCAGATCTGAAGATCTCACCATATTGATCAGCGATTCTCATCCATCCCACTTCTTGTCCATACTTAAACGCATTCATCTCTTTGCTGAATGAGTATTACTTGCCTCTTCGAAGAGCAGACAGTGAATGTCATTGGAGGCCAATGTTCTTGCTCGGCAGGTGTAGGTGGAGTCTCCAGTCGTTCATTCAGAACTTAAGTGCACGGTAGAATAGGTTGACGTACTTCATAGCTACGTTTGGCCATATCATAGCTCTGCTATATTCATAGGCCGTTCTACGGAATTTTTGGTGAATCTGATTGTCTTTGAGCAGTGTTCTTACGCATTCAGCGATGGAACTCGGATCCTTGAACCCACATTCCATAGCGGCGCCATTGGATATCGCCTCTTCAGCTTGAAGAAAAGGGGTGGTAACAATGGCTTTGCCTGTGCTCAAAGCATACGAAAGTGTTCCACTACTGATCTGTTCCCGATTAGGGTAGGGAATGATGTAGATATCTGTCGCTTGAAGGTACCTTATCAACTCGTTTTCAGTCAAAAATCGATTTACGAATCTAACGGTTTTTTCTAACCCAAGAGAGTCAACTAGGTTGAGCAGAAGTTGTCGATACGTTTCGCCTTCGCGTTTCCTGACCTCTGGATGCGTCTCTCCAATGATAAGATACAAAATTTCTGGATAGTCTTCTACTAGTTGTGGCAGTGCCTCTATTGCATATTGTATTCCCTTCCCGCCACTCAGCAAACCAAAAGTGGATAGCACGACTCGATCTTGCAACGCCAAAATTCGCTTCGTCATTGCAGTTTCAACAAAAGGTACATTTGGACACCCATGAGGAATGTATCGGATCCTGTCTCCGAAGCCCCCGTGGAGTTGTTCTAGTATCTGTATTCCAATCCTTGCCATTACAACAACGAAATCACTATGCTGAAGAATTCGTTCCAGAATCCTTTTTGCGTCTGGTGGCTCTTGTAGAACTGTGTGCAGTGTGGTGACAACCGGCTTTTCGAGTTTTTCCAGAAATGTAATGACATACTCGCCCCATTCCCCCTCAAATATCCCATACTCATGTTGAAGATTCACAATATCTATATCAGAAGTATTGATGTATTCAGCGGCCTTTTCGTAGGATTCAATATCATCTGCATCTATCTGAGCCCTTACTGCAATTCCGTAGTCATAGAGTCCGCCCCTATCGTTGATTGCAACAACGGTCGGTGGCTTCACAGCTCGCGCACAAAACGTGGATGTGGCATCGACGAGATGTTTGGTGTATGTGGCTATCCCACATTCGCGTGGCGGGTACGTACTCACATAAGCGACTCTTATCTTACGGGTTTCGTAATCATCTACGTTTCTAGAGAGGGCAAGCCCTTTCATCACGTACCCAGCATGAGCGATCTCCAGCAATCTTCTTTCTGTAGTAAGGCCGGCGATGGCACCCTTTCTTGTAACAATCAGTCTTCTGATGTTATGCTTATGTAGCGTTTCCAAGGCATCTGCTATCGTTCGTTCAGCTTCGATGGTTACAAGAGGTTTGGACATTATATCTTTGACAAGCGTTAGCTCAAAATTTTTCCCACGTCCGATAACTCTCTGCAAAATGTCTTTTTCAGTGATTATTCCGGCGGGTTGGTCGTTCTCCAAAGCCACTATGGATCCAACGTTTTCCTTCGCCATCAAATCCACTACAGTGGAGATTGCATCCAGAGTGGAAACTGTGATCGGCGCAGGTCTCATGTTTGTCTCTACAGACAAGCGGAGAACTTCTTCCATGTACGAGTCCGTTTCATTCACCTCTCTTATCTAGACTGTATGAAATCTCGCCGATTTATTCCTTCAATACGGATTCTCTTCAGTTGTTAAATTCATGTCATATTCTTGGCTACGTGACCACCCATAAGCACGGCGCGAGTCAAGTCTCTTGTGAAAGTCTCTATGCCGCATACTCGGAGAGGATACGTGCTAACATATTCAACGCGAGCTAAAAGATCCAAGACGTTTCCTCCCATTGTTTCAAACCTAAGCTATGACTCCCACCGAACTCACAATGTAGCTGAACTGAACGATTCACCAACAACGCAACGGAATAAGTAACCTTCATCAATGGTTGTACTTCTAGCACTTAAGTATACTCCGGTTTCACGAAGTGGCCACAAACCAATCAATCATGAGATGTTGGAGTAATCGATAATTCTGGAAAAGGCATAGACTGGAGAGATTCTCTGACCGGCCATGCAGCGGTATCTAGTCATTCAACTCCTTACAAGTTGCCGAAATATTCTATGAATCCTAATGATATAATCCCGAAGATTTTGTTTCAAGTAGATATGCCCAATCTTCTACTGAAGAGATCTGAGATGGTTTTCCAGCATTCATAGGTTGACTAGTATTTCAGGAATTGTTAATGTCTCGCAAGAGGTAGCTGAGCCGATTGAATGTATCCCTTTGCGCACCATGACAAGTATCGAACGAAAGCTCGTTTTCACAAGCGCAATAATGCTACTTTTTCTTTGCAGACTGTTTGGCGTAATCTACCATGCCCTGAAAGTCGACCACAACTACAGGTTCGTTTCCAACAACCCATGCGTCATGACCCGAAGGGACTAAGGAAACATCACCGGCTTTCAAGTCTCTTTCCATACCATCATCCATGACAACATGTAAGATTCCTTGCACGTGATACTGAAAGTGTGGAGCCTCACAGCTTTCGGTCTTAGCTATCGGCTTTACATGCTTAGACCATTTCCATCCAGGTTCAAACACGCCACGGCCGATTGTTGCTCCTCCAATGCTTATGAGTTCCAGCTTGCCCTTTTCAAATGTTCGAACTTCATCCGGAGAATTCAGACTCTTAGCTTCCATTCTATCACACCCGTTACGTAGACGTTCTGTGTCGTCTAAGATATGATTTTGGATTGTTTTTTGGAAAGTCATCAGGTATTTGCACCTAACAAAACCAACAAAACATCGCCACAAAGCTACTTTGGCCTAATGGTTCACATACGCCCTCGATATGGGAGGCCTAATGGCGACATTCGCTCTCTTCACTTGTGAGCTTACAATTGAAAGGAAACTAGTCGCCCCGGAATTGATTTCAGAGTATAAACATATTGAGGAGGCGTTACTCATCACTATCGCACTCTCCTTGGTGACAGTTTTGCCACAATTCTGGTCATTGAAGGTTCTGAGTACTCCAATGAGGTTCTATCTTTCGGTTACCCCAGTTTTCGTATCATGGGTCAGAAGAGCCCGTTCAAGGTTACCGGGATGAACAAATCACGTTCTTGAGGAAATAGAGAAACTCCGAGATGGGCGATACGCAAATTGAAGGTGAAGAATGAGTTGATAGAAGGGCTTTTGGCGTATTCGAGAGACAGGCATCCAAAAGAAATGATCCTCCTTCTTAGAGGAAAAGTGGGAGACGATGTTGAAGTGGAAGAGGTGATTATACGACCTTCAGTAGTCCATGGGCAATGTTTCTCTAGCTTCCAACCTCACATGATTCCTTTTGATCTTTCAATACTTGGAATAGTACATTCTCATCCTTCGGGCATGCTAGAACCCTCAGCATACGATTTGAATCATTTCTACGGGAGAATAATGATGATAGTGGCCTATCCTTATCAGTCAGTTGAAGACGTTGCTATCTTCGATAGAAAAGGGCAAGAAGTTTCTTTCATAGTATCATGACATCTTCTAGCCTGAACCTAGTTTTGCCATGATCTTTGTACTCTGGGCGCACGCAAAGCTCGGTTGAGTCCTCCATCTCACCTGTTTCCAGATAGAGATTTGACTGACCTCTTGGTAGGTGGCCATTGGGGTGACGAGGGTGGGATTCGCGTGCCAGTCTCCCGGCAAATATAAGGCAAAGATTCACAGGAAACTTGGAATCTTCAAGGTTAGGCTTTAAGATTAATAACTGACAGAAAAATGAAACAGAAATGGTAAGATTGGTAATATGCGGCGAATCAATCTTCTCATATCTGTAGTGCTCATTGTGCTCGGGAGTACGTCCCTTTATCTCGTTTACAAACCCCAAACTGACGATATCCATCTTCGCACCTGCACGACCTCTCTGCATGCTCAAACAACTTCTGTCGACGCTTTCAACAGTTCTTTCCCTACTTACGGAGCATCTCTCTACGGATACACCATAGTCAATGTCTACCCTCATGACTCGACGGCATTCACGGAGGGATTGGTCTTTGAGAATGGGATTCTCTACGAGGGGACAGGTCTTTACGAACATTCAAGCCTGCGTAAAATTGAACTGGAGACTGGAACCGTTCTAAGAGTCTACCAACTGGCCCCTCAGTTCTTCGGTGAAGGCATCACTCTCTGCGGTGATAGGCTGATCCAGTTGACCTGGAAGAATCATGTGGGGTTTGTCTACGATAAAGAGACTTTCAAATTGATTCAAGAATTCAACTATTCTGCGGAGGGGTGGGGAATAACCTATGATGGGAAAAGGCTAATCATGAGCGATGGCACATCGACACTTCACTTTCTGGACCCTGGAACCTTCAAAGAAACGGGGCGAGTTGATGTCCATGACGATAGCGGATCTGTGACCGCACTCAACGAACTAGAATATGTTCGAGGGGAAATCTACGCCAACGTTTGGCTGACAGATAAAATCGTGAGAATTTCACCTGAGACTGGAAGAGTGGTTGGATGGATAGGTTTGAAAGGGCTTTTGACTCCTGAAGAACGGGCAAATGCAGATGTCCTTAATGGGATTGCGTACGATGCGGATAATAATCGACTGTTTGTGACTGGAAAACTATGGCCAACCCTATTTGAGATTAGGCTGATCTGCTTCGGAACTGCGTATTCGCTGAGTTCATTGGAATACTCTACCATTTCCTCGCATGTTGGAAACTCGCCATCAGACTTCCTCAATTGGCCATCATGTTCCATCATGCAAGAAACACTCCGACCCTATCTTAGGAAATGGGCTCAATTACACGAGAATTAATATGCTACTAGAATGTTCATTTCGCTATGAAACATCTTGCAGTCGGCATATTCCATGATGAAACGATCGGGCGAGAATTAGGTAAGAAAGATACTGAAAGCGACATCTCGATGTTCAATAGAAAAATGGATCAGCGCGTTTTCACTTTCATGTATCCTCTGGAAGATAAATTATCAGCAAAGAGTCAGATATCCTCGAGCATTGACGCTGCCATAGTTGTGTTCTCCGAAATGACGAGAGAATTAGGCGAGACCGTCATAATCCTCGACTCGTTTGGAATTTCCAAAGGAATAGCCGTAACCTCCCCTTACGTGACACCTGACAGCATATTCGCGATAACGAAAGATACATCTCTCAAATCTTTCATTGTTGAGGAGAGAGATGCACTGAAGATACTTGAGTTTCTTAAGAGCCTTGATCCTGAAAGAGATACGGTTTCTCCGACTCTGGTTGTGGTGGACCATTCGTTCAGCGTCAGGGGAGTAGGCGAAGTCATACTCGGATTCGTGAAGAAGGGTATTGTAAGAAAATATGACAAGCTCTTGCTGCAGCCAACCAATAAGGAAGTAATGGTACGTTCTATACAAATGCAGGATGAAGACTACGACGAGGCTGAGGCTGGATCAAGAGTCGGTCTAGCAATAAAGGGCGCCACCGTTGAAGAGATGAAAAGAGGTTCCATTTTGTGCGCTTCTGACAATATTAGAACAAGTACGACTGTCAAGCTTTCTTTCAAGAAAAACCCCTTCTATTCTGATGATGTTGCAGAAGGTAGTTTCCACGCTACTGTAGGCATGCAGACGGTCCCTATCACAATCAGCGAAACAAGTGAAGATTCAATAGTCATCGAATCTGAGAAATCCATAGCGTACACGCCAGAAGATACTTTTCTATTGTTGGACCTTAATGCCAAAAAGATGCGCGTTATGGGTAAAGCGTGTGCACGACAAGATTAGTACGACGGCTAGGATTCTATCTCGCACCGATGAATTCACAAACAAAACTAACGGTTCGAAACGTTCAGGTCTCACACACTTCAAACTAGAAGAATCGACATAGAATTGACTATTTCGTGTCCAGCATATCAATAAGGCTGATGCTAGTCATTGGAGAGAGCTTGTTCAACAAGCCAACATACCTAGAGCGCAATTGGGATAAGCCAGACATGGGATCGTGTAGACAATGCGGAACGGTACTTTCCGAAGGCGCAAAGTATTGTCCCAGATGTGGAAACCGAGATAATGTAAAGAGAACTCGTAGAATCGTGAACGTGGGCAAAAAGGCGTTAGGGGAGTTTGAGAGAGAATTCCACAATCTTGTTCAGGCAGGCATGAAACTTGCAGGCCAAGAAGTGGGCAAATACTTCCCAGAGGTTCTTCCACTGTCTAGAACCCCTCTCAAACGAAGAGCGGAAATGTCGTATGCTGCAAGCACAGGAATTTGTGTGAAAGCTGGATATGAAGTTCCTGGAATCGATCGTATCGTTTTCTTGAGCGAGCTTACTCCAACGCGTGACGAATCCTTTGTTCAATTTGCGGGTCGGCTATATCGACGTCCTAGGATCAGCAACTGGTTGATCAGAGGCTACCTCGAATCAGGGAAGAAGAGGATAGCGACGGATGATATGTCAAAGTTTTTTGAAAAGGACTTTCCAGTTCTCAAGAAGTATTTCAAGCTGCAATTGCTTGGAGTATCCATTGAGAATGAACCTTTAGTGCCATTTGTCCAGTTGGGCCCTGGGAAAGAGGGCTGGCTTGAGTTCAACGTTGAATACAAGGTGGGTAATTACAGGCTTCCTGCAAATCTTTTTGCATCGGGGGAAAAAGCAGGCGTTGTTCATATTGAGAATGGCAAGCTTGTCTGGGTCAACATAGACAAGGCCGCTGTCGTGAGGCTGAGAGAGCAGATTCGCTCTCTGGGCATAATGTCATCAAGAGATGGGATGAAGCTTCAGGTCAAAGAAACCGGAGGCTTCAGAAGTGTATCTTCTAGGCTCTGGGACTTTCTTGAGAATGTGACCGAATTTAGATTGAATCCGGATTTCAGATTGTCCGAGAGCGCAGAAAACGACCTGCAAACATCAGCGATAATACTAAAGCCGTATCAAAGGCAAGGGATTCATTGGTTAACTTGGCTCTTCGAGTTCAATCTCAACGGGATACTTGCCGATGATATGGGGCTTGGAAAAACCATCCAAACAGCGATCGCCATTAGATTGGCTTACGAGAAATCTAATGATACAAGACAGAGTCTAGTCATATGCCCAAA
Source organism: Candidatus Bathyarchaeota archaeon (assembly GCA_963760485.1). Taxonomy (GTDB): domain Archaea; phylum Thermoproteota; class Bathyarchaeia; order 40CM-2-53-6; family CAVXDP01; genus CAVXDP01. Next base: position 44,291 of record CAVXDP010000005.1, read on the forward strand.
ATCGATCATAAGACATTGGCATCGAGAACTCGAAAGAGTATATCCACAAATTCTAATATCTGAATACGTTGGCGCAAACAGAAACAAAAAGGTTTTCCACTCTACCCGCCCCGTCATTCACATAACTACCTACGATACTCTAGCAAATGACATAGACGAAATCAAGTCAACACCATTCTTCTTCGTCGTTTTGGACGAGGGGAATATGATAAAGAATCCTTACACGCAGAGGTCTCGGTCTGCTAGAATGCTGAGTTCTGCTCATAAGCTGGTCTTGAGTGGAACGCCTATTGAGAACAGACCGGCTGAGCTATGGCCAATATTCGATTTTCTAATGAGGGATTACCTCGGGCCATCCTATCAGTTTTTCGTGAAGAAGTTTGACACACCTATCGTAAGGGGTGACAGAACTCGGAGAGACGAACTTTCTAGAAAGATCAGGCCATTGACTCTAAGACGGCTTAAGGAACAGGTGGCCCCTGATCTTCCGGACAAGACAGACAGACGATACTACTGTCACCTCACGAAAGAGCAAAGATCTCTTTATGGCCAGATAATAGAAAGAGCGTCGAGCCACATAAGAATCTACGAGGCAGGCGAAGAAAAAGAAAGACCCACTGTTCTTCAAGTATTGCCAAAACTGAAGATGTTGTGCGATCATCCTGCACTGATAAACGATCAGAATAAACCACTTCTCGGAAGGAGCGAAAAGTTTGACTTTGCAACAAAGAAGCTAGTTGAGATAGTGGAAGCTGGAGAAGGCGTTCTAGTCTTCAGCCAATATCTACGTTTACTAGAATTGTTGGAAGAATGGCTGAAAAGTGTGTCCATTGATTATATACGAATTGATGGGTCAACTCCAACAAAGAAGAGACAGACTCTGATTGACAGTTTCAACAATGGAGATGCCTTGGTTGCGCTGCTCAGCGTGAAAGCCACCGGTTATGGAGTAAACCTTGCCGGCAGCAAATCACGTGATACACTTTGATAGATGGTGGAACCCAGCAGTTGAAGATCAAGCTACGGATAGAGCGCATAGAATAGGGCAGACGAGAACTGTCTATGTCCACAAGATTATCTGCAAGCAAACTCTGGAGGAAAAGATTGACAGATTGATCGAGAAAAAGCGAGAGATATCTGGCAAGATAATTCTTGACACTGTTGAGAAGATTCCGCTGACGAAGGAAGAACTTCTAGATCTTGTCCGGCCAATATCGATCATGACAAACAAGTATTGCATGAATTGTGGAGCAGACCTCTCTCATCACACTGAAATTCATCATTGTGTGTATCCCCTGGTGCGGTCACGCACAAGATTGCCGCGGACCTAACGGTCTTGGCAAGAACGAAATTAGAAAGTCATTTCGATCACAGCTGATTTTGAAGCTGACCGAATGTTCAGCAGAAGATCTGTAGAAGTGGCTGGAACAATTTCGTGGATTCGTCATTGATAGAATGCGCAATGTGTCACCTAACTATGCCTGAATCTCAACACGCAATGCTAATTGTCTTGTGAAGCGCGCGCTGAAGCTGCGAACCATTAAGAACAGCTCATACGTATCGTATTTCTGTGATCTTTCATGTCTCGTTCTGAAGAGACCATGCTTAGGAGTGAATCTGGCTTTGGCCTCAAGCAGAGAGGAGACAAGAAATACAGTTCAATCCTCCAGCAGGAACCCTTGTTCTAACTGATAGGCGTCTCATCTTCACTCGATCCGGCGGCGAGTTCGCTAAGCGCCTCGTTACCTGAGGACTGTTAGGAGGTATAATCGGAAGCGAAGTACTGAGAGCCATGACGAAAGTGAAGGCAGAAGAACTAGACAAGGCTCTTGAGAAATCTGAGAGCTTCGAAGTGAACCTTCAAGACATCCCAGAAGTGAAGACTGAGAGACAGCTTGGAGAGCCCTTTTGGTCAGTCCAATGGAACGCTACAGAAAAACCAAAAGCTCTACTCTACAGGACTGGAATGGTATCTGGCTTCCAGGGATTGGATGACTGGGTCAGAGCGATACAAGACTCAAAAGGACGTTGATCATTTCTAGCAAAGCTGGCAGTGCTTGTGTTAGAATTTGGGTGGGCGCGTCAGGAATTTGTCTCGGTCTTTGCGTCTCCTCGCCCTATCTTTCTCAAGTTGTTGGAGTTCTAAGACAGTTAAGTAATATTTGCATGAGAGTAACGATTTTCGATTTTCCCTGTGTTGATTGGAGCGCAGAAAATATGTTTTCGGATACTTTGAGCAATCAGGGAATCTTTGACTCGCAAGGAACATCTGTCTGGCATAGTCCGCAACCATAGCTTTCGAAACCAAAATGAGACATAACATAATCCCTCGTAATGTTGAGGTACGCGTCACACTTCGCTTTGTCATGTCCAGTCTTCGCAATGGCTCCTGCTGGACAGCGTTCAATGCATCTTCCACAGGTTCCTCTTGAGGAGTAGAGGCAGTAACTTCTGTATTTGCTATAGGGTCTAGGTGTTGGTGGAATCTTGACATGAACAATAACTGATCCACAACGCATAGCCTTGCCCACAGGAGTTATCAGTCCGTCACAGAGACTGAAGGTTCCCAGGCCCGAAGCATAGGCTGCATGTCGCTCAGACCATGGGGAAGCAAGACCATAACGTTCCGACACCTTTGTTCCCCAGAAAGGAGAAAGCACAGGAGCAAGCGCTCGGTGCCCCAATTCCTCGAGGGCCTTCACCAAATGTTTTCTCAGTCCAACATTGAACTCTTCGCCATACGTACGTGCCCTCGCCCATCTTTCGCAAGGGTAAAGAGTTTCTCTTCGGCTATCCGATTTTGTAATGCTGTTGTGAGGCAAAACCCAGCTGATCACAGTCAGCTCATCTGACGTAGTTTTCAGGTCAGAAAATGTCTTCTCGAATATGTCTAGTGGAGTCCAATAGAAGCCACCAATATCCCTTTTGTAGAACTGATAAAGATGATCATCGCCACTTGAGAACCCTACGAGTGGGTTCCCCCAAGCTTTGTCGTTCGCACCATTCCGGAGAGAATTCTCTAGGGAATTGTTCACGAAATTCTTAATGAGTGCCTCGATTAACACTGAATCCATTTAAGGCATCGTGACCCTGTGCGAACTATCAATAAACGTCGCTCTAGAGCTTTACTGCGGAGCTTAATGGGAGGACCGTGTTGGGGATTTGTTGCTCTTTCGATTGGGCCTAACACACACTTTCTCAATCGCTTTATTACGAGCGTCATCGTATATAACATGAGTTGAAATATCTTATCTGCACTGAGGAACTTGCTAAGGACGCGCGGCCTCGACAGAGACTTCATCTACCTGCTCCAGATCGCAAATAAACACCATCTGAGTCCCCATCTCTTTCACATCTCTATGCTAGATGCACAGGACCGTGGAAACTCCCGATGTGGAAACGTTAGCATTGAAATCCGTCGACGGGGTGCAGATTCTTCAATGTACATGTTCTCAGTTAATGGCGAGCCGGTTGCGCAAGCTAACATCCCCGATTGTTCGGTTGGGAGACTGGAGAATCTGTCGGAGGAATTCTCACGGTGGGTCGATGATGTCGTGGAAGTTGACGACTCAAACAAAGTGGATATGAACGGTGAGAGAAGAATCGGAGATCTGAGATTAGGATTGAAGGATGTGTGTTTCAAGGCGGTTGTCGCCAAGAAATCAAGTGTGAGAGCTGTGACCTCAAGAGATGGTGCTGCACTTTTGGTCTGTTCTGTCACGCTCTCGGATGGTACTGGAGAAATCCCGCTTACTGTGTGGAACAATCAGATAGGAACCGTCTCCGAGGGTGACCGAGTGCAGGTTCACGATGCCAGGGTGAGAAGTTACAGAGGTGAGATCCAACTGTCGCTCAGCAGAAAGGCGGGCGGGCTAATCGTCCTGGAATCGGGGATGAAGGCTCCAACCATATGAGTCTCTGACTAATGCTGACATCTGCGCGAAACGCCGATAGCATCTAGCATAACGTTTTCGGAGTCTAACTAATCGAATCACTTAAAGAGCATAAAGGCTGCTAAACTAGGTGAGGCGGGTAGATTGGTGCTAAAGAAGACCGTTATTGTAACCGTATACAGCACGGCAGAGAGCGTGTCCGAATGCATATCCGATCGAGAAATCAGAAAGCTCATAGTGAATGTCCTCAACGTAGCAGAAACACGTGCAGCTATCAGAAAAATGGGGAAGTGGCAAAGACAAGTGGATCGTTCAAGGCAACGGTATATGAAGTGATTATTAACTAGTGAAACAAGCAAGAATTTGCACGGTGTAACGGGATGGTGAGCAAAACTGGCTGAAGTTAACGTCATGATTTCCAAGGATAGGATTGGTGTGCTGATTGGCGAGAATGGCCGTGTGAAGGATCGGATAGAGCAGGACTTGGGGGTCATTCTAAACGTTGACGGAGACGCTGGAGTTGTAGTTATCAGGGTGAGCGATCCTAACGTTAACGCGTTGGCTGTTCTTAAGGCGAAGGACGCTGTAACCGCCATGGCCAGAGGATTTCCACCCGAGAAGGCCTTTGAATTGTTTCATGAGGACATAATGCTCGATGTTCTGGATTTGAGAGAACTATTCGGGAAGAGCGAAAGTGATATTCAAAGGATCAAGGGTCGAATTATTGGGCGAGACGGAAAATCACGGAGAAGCATTGAAGAGATCACTCAAGCCGACATATCGATCAATGAACATACCATTGGAATCATCGGAAGCTATGAATCAGTCTCATTGGCAAGAGAAGGCATGGAGATGTTGATCAAAGGAAGGACTCATGCCACTGTCTACGAACACTTGAAGAATAGAAGCCGTGAGATCAAGAAGAAGACAAAGATTGACCTGTGGAAAACACCGGGAGATCGCAAAGAGATTCATTAGCCCAACTAGCATTCTAACTGAGGGTAACGCTCCAATCCCTGACCCAACCAGTGAAGCATCTTCTCAAAAGGCAAGAGAGTTGAAGGTAGTGGTGATCCTCAATCTTCTTGAAAGAGAAGGGGGTAGAACATACGATTCTTCTCCAGTCATAGATGCTGACGGAAAGGCCATCGGAAAAACTCGTATGGTTCACATCCTTGAGGAGCGTAGCCTATGACACTACTTTCGTCTGTCGGCATGACTAGCCTTTTCTGTTCGCAGTTTCTGAGCAATCAAGGTCGCAGATATTGTTGCTGTAAGTGCCATTGTTAGCAGTACGAACGTCGCTGTTGCAATGATCATAAGAGTCTCTGCCACCAATATCTCTGCCACCCCAATCATAACAATGGTTCCAATCCAAGCGTAAATGAACGGTTTCAGACTGCGAACATGCAGAACAAATCCTCGTCTCTTCTTTGCGTAGCCTAGAAGTGCTGTTAGCCATGGCGTATGATATACGAGGCCTATTAGGCCGCTGGCCATGACCCCTGCCACAACTACACCCAGTTCCCGGTTGAAGCCAAAGACCATGTACGCTGAGCTTGACAATTGAAGTATTGCAATCAGTGGCTGAATTATTGCTCTAACGACCGCTCTAAGAACCGACGATAACGCAACATAGCCTGCCACTGTAGGACTGAACGAGTAGTACCAAGCATTGAAGGCTTTCATGAACTCGGTTCCCGCAAACGTAGAGAGAACAAGCTTGTCTCTGAACGTTCTCAGAGCTTGAACAGAAGGTGAAAGTTCCGATCCATATGCTGCCGAGGCTATGAAACACATTCCCTTTGTCGTCACAACAGTCGTCACGATAGTTGTTGTTGCAGTTGTTCCCGCTTGTGTGCTAGTTGCTATTGTTTCGGTAGTTATTTGTTCACCTGTTGGTGCAGCAAAAAAGTAAAGGCAGCTGTCTTCAGAACCCGCTCCATGTACTCTCCAGTATCGGATATCGAAACACTGTAGACATCCGCGTCAAAGGGTCCTCCCCCAGCCTTCTCCTGGACATTTTGACCGGTAAGGTATCTCCAAAGGTAAGTCTTGGCACTCAGTTTCCTATCAAATAGGTAGACGTAGTTGTCAGTGCTCCCCGCTATGACGTAAGAGCCATCGTAGTCAACGTCTACAGAAAGTGCTTTTCCTCCTGTTGGGAATCTCCACAGATAGTTGTTTCCAGTGAATTTCCTATCACAGAAATACACGTAGCCATCATCACTTGCGGCAGCTATGTAGTTTCCATCTCTTGAAACCGCTACTGAGTTCACTTTGCCTCCAGTTTTAACTCTCCACGAGTACGTGCCTCTGGAGAAACTTTGCTCTGCAAAATAGAAGCATGTATCCATGCTGCCAGCTGCGACGCTTGAGCCATCGGCAGATATGGCGACTGATAGAACCTCCGCATCTGTCTGGAAGCGCCACCTGAACGTCTGTCCAGTGTACACTCTGTCGAACGAATAGACGTATCTGTCTCGGCTCGCCGGAGCTATGTAGTTTCCATCTCGTGAAATGGCCACGGAGGTAACCTGATCTCCTGTGATGTAGTACCATAGCGGGACTTGGTTGGTGAATTTCCTATCGAAGAGGTACACCCTCCTATCGTAAGTTCCAGCGGCAACATAGTTTCCGTCGCCAGAGATCGAGACTGATTTTGTCGACCCCTTCACCATATATTGCCACAAGGCCTTGTTGCCTGTAAACTCTCGGTCAAAGAAGTAAACAACCGCGTCGTCACTGCCAGCTACAGCATAACCTCCATCGCTTGAAATTGTGGAAGTCACAACGCTTCTTACCGCTGTGGTCTTCCAAAGTTCTCTACCCTTAACTAATTCCTTGTCGAAAAATAGGATGTTGTTGTCCTTGGTCCCTGCAATCACATAATTGCCATCCGCAGAAACCGCCACTGAATAAACCTCAGCAGGCGCCTTGAACCTCCATGACAGCGGTTGTGAAGAAACGTTTGACGTCAGGAATGACGTGAAACTCAACGCTAGTATAACTAGCAACAGAACAGGTGTAAGACGCCTCAAAAACACATTCTCCTAGAATTGTGAGGTATTGTAACTACTCAGTCATCATCCTAATATGACTTTGTACATTCGCCTGACTGAACTTTTGGAGCAACAACGTTGGAAGCTTCACTTGGATTAGAATCTCTTGGGGCGTACGCATTGTGATGGCTTGCTCCGTTAGTTGACCAATTAAATGGGAGCAAGAAACTCCTAGCAACCCACACGGTAACTGCCTAAGAAACGAGGTTACGGGGTCCCTAACGATACTGATGTCGTAATACGGTTTCCGGATCGTCACCCAGACTATTGTTACCGAACCTTTCTTTGTCAGTAGCACCAGTCTTATGGCTATAATGGGATTAGTGGTAATCGTAGTCATCGTTGCGTCCTGGCTAGTCATGCACTCGTGAGGCAAATCACATTCCCAACCCATTGCAGCAAAGTCCTGTATTGAATGTGGCAAACCTCTAAGTGCAGAATCTACAGTGACTAATCCAGGTTCACTATGAGTGATGGGGTGGACAATGAATAGGTGTCTGCAGTACAAATGTGTTAAATGCTGCCTGAATACCGAGATGCCATTGAGCAGGTCAGATATTGTACGGATAAGGAGTCTTGGCTTTTCTGAGAATTCCTTCATCGTCGAAAGAAATGGAAACAAGCAACTAAGAAACTCTGAGGGAAGATGCGTCTTTCACAACGGTCAGCGATGCGCAATCTACTGTGATCGGCCTGAGGGTTGTCGGCTCTACCCTGTAGTTTTCGATCAGGAGACGGAAGAAGCAGTTACAGACCGCCATTGCCCACATCACGAAGAGTTTCAATTGACACCACGATTCTCATGCGAAGTCATAAAACTCGTTCGAGAATTGGATGTGGAGCGAAGAAGACGGGTAAGATCACGGAACACTCAAAGGAATTCCACAGGCCACATCACGACTCGCTCGTGAACCAAGAACTGCCTCGAGAGACTCTGCAGACTGACGGCCTCGTCTGACTTGCATGGAGGCAACCTCAGCTTGTTCATATCACGAATCTGAACGAAGCAAAACAGTGTCAAACAGTATCAAACCGCGCTACTTGGCTATGTTTTCTAATCAAACATTCTCAAACAGTGCTGGCAGAGGTACAATGGTTGCATTACAGACTCAAGCTATTTCGACTTCAGGTTTGGTAATGTCTTTCTGCAACGGTCTCTTTATGTCGAGGCTCCGAACCAAATCAAACATGTTCAAACACTGGAATGTGCATCCATCATGTTTGACGAAGTTTGGTAATGTTCTGTCTCAGCCAAGCTTACAGGAAACCGTGATCCATTGACGGCCCTCCTAACGCCCCTAACGAAGGCACGTATTTCTTTCTCTATCATGAGATGCGTGGGGATGATTGTTTATCGCCTGCAAGAATCTTGGGTATCTGTAATGGTAGATTCTTCCAGGCGCCTGTAGACAGCTGCCAACCTTTCTAGACACCATGCTGTATCTAGTAGGAGGATTAGTAGATACAATGAACAATGAACAAAAACCAATGAGCAATGAACAACAAATGAACACTAATAAGGGCAGGAAAAGGTAGAACATTCCTATGCTTCAACAGTGCCCGCTACAGAAGTCTAGCTCTAAATGGCCTACGGCGCTCCCTTACAGCCCTGAGAATCTAGTTTGCATCCTTCCCTTACCTCAGCGACTTGCCTTGTCTATCTTAGCGCGTCTGTGGTATGCCTTCCAAGCGAGATAATATTCTCAAACTTCCTCAAACATGACCAAACCAAGGTTGATAGCTTGAAGAAGGTATGCGTTCACCTGGTTTCGGGATTCTTATCTTATCCAATTCTAGTCACTGTCGGCTAGAATAGGCTAGCACCAGTGAATGGTGAGATATCTGGCAATCATGACTAGGTTGGCCAGGGCCTTCTCAAAAGACGTAGAAAGCTATGTAGACTGACAATCCAAATAGAAATGCTAATGTCCAGATCACAAAAGTAGCTCTCATCAAATACCTTATCTTTCTTCCCATCTTCAAGCCGCATGGTCTCAGCGAAGCTAGTACAATGAAACCTAGTATCTCTGCTAGTCCTCCCAAGATCGGGTGGACAAGCGCAAGTTCGGTTGGAACCTGAACTAGAGTTGATGCAAGATAGCTAAGAGTCTCAAAAAGTCGAGGTGCCATGACGAAGATTGTTGATATGGCGTTGAGCAATAGAGCTAGTGCCATCACTCTACCGTGAAGCTCGAACTTCATTTTTCGCTTGGCATAGTATGCCCCAGCAAACAAGATAACCATGATCACGATCTGCAAGATGAGATTTAGATCATAGATTACTGGTGCTTTGGTTCCCAGAATGCTCATCTTAGCTCACCCAAAGAATTACTCGGCCATGGCTATTATGGCTTGTTACTTACAGCAGGTTAGAAGGCAGTTGCCGTGCGCTTTTCAGGCACAATTGTAGAAGATTGTATGCGCAAAAGATTTGCTGAATCGCCCTAATCTCACATATACGTATGCCGAGACTGAGAGGAGATTTTTCCGATTCGGGAACGGATTCTGCATTTTGTTTATGGCTCGGGAGCTTTTTCCTAGTAATCCTCACTAGACGCTCCGAACAGCTTCTTGAACTGTCATAGAACGATTATGAACAGAGGCACAGTTATCATTAATACAGACCATAAGAAACCCAACTTCGAAACCTCTATGACCCAAATTTTCTTCACGTATCTTTCCATTGTCGCAAGAGGGACGAACAACAAGAGCATCAAGTTATACGCAGCTGTAGGTAGGTCAGCGATTCGATTTTCCACAGGGAGATAGTTCAAGAAGGGTTGGGGATTGTACCATCTGACAAGGAAGAAGATGAATGGCATATGTGCAAGGCCTAAGTAGGCAAAGTTAAGAAGATGTATCTTCAGCCACGCTTTCAGTCTCGGATTCGGATTGACAAGCTCGACACCGCGTTGGCTATCGATCAAGAAAAGCAGAATGGTGATGCCCAACATAATGCTCGCTGCAAACGTTGCTTCGACACCTGGCCAAAACGCCAAGAATGTTGGGATTGTTAGAAAAGACGCGAAAACCGCAAGGACTTGACATGAAATCTTCCTAAAATGATAGGCCAATCCAATCGTAATGAAAATGATGGACATAGCAAAGTTATGACTCCATCTGGGATCAGCCTCGAAGAGACGAAAAGCTGGTCCAAGCCAGAACACAAGCCAAAACACACCCTGCATGAGAATACCTGATCCAGCAGTCATGAATTTCTCTGTCTTGCTCAACATCAACACTGGACAAATGCTCATTCTGACAAGATATGAGAGTTTCGATTTACACTAAAACATAGGCAGAAAGTGATGTTAAGCCTAATCGACGTAGATTCCATGAAGAATGTTCCTCTGGTAACTGATTGAACAAAGCTTTCGAGCTCATCTCTTAGAAAGACGGATGAAATCTCGTCAAATACCTAAGGTACATCTACGGTCCTTCATCCAATCTCATCGAAAATCTCATAGTCAAAGGGATTCTTGAAGAGATTCTCAAGGACAAGAATCCACTCAAAAGAAAATAGTGAACGATGTGGGTCGTTTTCCTAGCAGGACTAAAAGCTTTTTCAGGTCTACAGAGAGTTCAGAACATCTCGCATACGATCCATTCCCCAATCGATTTCTTTTTCACTTATTACCAGAGGCGGCGTTATGCGGACGACATTCTCATGACATTCTTTGCACAATATCCTCTTCTTCAAAAGCTCCTCGCAGATGTGGCGGGCGCCACCTGCAGTGGCATTCAGTTCCATGCCTATCATCAAGCCTTTGCCCCGAATCTCCTTCACGTGGGGGCTGCCAATTTCCTGAAGTCTCTTGATGAGATACTTGCCCATTTCCAAAGCGTTCTCAATCATTTTTTCTTCAATGAGGACTCTGAGCGCTGTTCTAGCCACGGCACATGCAAGGGGATTTCCGCCGAAAGTGCTTCCATGGTCTCCAGGAGCGAAAACGCCCAGTACGTCTTTGCTGGAAAGAACAGCAGAGATCGGATAGTATCCGCCAGAGAGAGCTTTGCCAATCAATGTAACATCAGCCTGAATGCCATCGTGTTCTTCAGCGAGCATCTTTCCAGTTCTTCCCAAGCCTGTCTGAATCTCATCAAGAATCATAACAACGCTATTTCGGGCGCACACTTCCTTGGCCGCTCTGAGATATCCTGACGGAGGAATAATTATGCCTGCTTCGGCTTGGATAGGTTCCACCAAGAAAGCCACCGTATTAGGAGTAATTGCTCTCTCTAAAGCGTCAATGTCCCCGTAAGGGACTATTTTGAATCCTGGAGTGAAAGGCCCATATCCCTCTCGGTATTGCTCTGTTGTGCTGAACCCAACTATCGTGATCGTTCGTCCATGAAAATTGTTCTCGCAGACAATGATCTCAGCCTTGTCCTTCGGTACTTTCTTTGTGTTATATCCCCATTTTCGAACAGCCTTAATTACTGATTCAACGGCTTCAGCTCCACTATTCATAGGAAGAACCATATGTGAGCTAGTCAATTCGCAGAGCTCACGGTAAAATGGCCCCAATTGATCATTTCTAAACGCTCTGGATGTCAACGTCAATCTTGGTGCTTGTTCCATAAGCGTCTGCAGTATCTTGGGGTGGCAATGGCCTTGGTTACACGCGCCGTAGGCTGCTAGACAATCAAGATACTTGTTTCCATCTACGTCCCAGAGCCACACGCCACTTCCCTTGGACAAGACTGCGCTAAGGGGCTCGTAGTTGCGTGCACCATACTCAGCTTCAAGCTGCATAAACTCTTCAGCTTTCATATGTCGACCAATCCCACATTGTACCATTTCTGTTGCGCGAGTCTTAATGGTTTTCGCCGATTTGCGACGCTAATCTACAAGTACTATCCCAAACCAAGTGAACTGTTCTTCCTTGTTCTTCAAGATGGTTAGTTTGTAACCCGCCAATTTCGCTGTTTGAAACACATCGATGCCGCATCCTTCCATAGAAGGCCTTGCAGTCTCTGGATTCCGGCATATTCCTGATTGAATATTGCAGGCCTCGCATAGGTCACATTCGCCTCCTCCAAGAGCTAGTGCCTTACGGTATCCACTCAGGAAGACTTTTCGTTCCAGATTTGACAGGGACTTGTAGACGTTGCCCACGATATGAGTTCCAGTGTATCCTTCCTCCACTTTGATGCGAAATATCAATGCACGTTTGTACTCACGTAGGAGGGCACGTGTTTCATGTGGCGTAGGTGAATATGGAGGACATTTCAACCACTTGCCGTAGTCAGGGCAGCCATACCGGCATTTCCATCGAACCCATTCGGCAAGAACGATCTTCCTGACATTGATAACCTTAGGGTCAATCATGTGGCACTCAAGAGCTAGGTTCCGCAGCGCATTTTCATCTGTGGAGGTATTTCCCATTTCCGTGTTCACCTGAAGTGTTCATTTTGAACGTAAGTCAACCTACAATAATAGTAGAATCGGATTTCAACTTTCCTCAGGATTGCTTCTTCTTCGAGAGTCTTGATAGTGCCAAAGCGCCTAGAAGTACGATATCTTCTCCAAGGTTCGTCGACTTGATTCTTGGAATCCTATTTAGGCAATGTCGGGGAATCAGGCGTCTAATCGGCTTTAGGATGAGGCTGCGGTTAGCAAGGGCAATTGCACCGCCCACGGTAACTAGCTCAGGATCGTATGCATTTGTTATATTGGCGAAACCTATCGCATTGAGCCGTCCTATCTCCTCAACAATTTCAAGGGCAAGCAGGTCTTTTTTCCTAGCCGCGGAAAACAGGCCCTCGCAGGAAAGTCTGCTGATGCCGCCTGTCGATTTGTGGAGAAGGCTATCCTCTATTTCAGCTCGTGGTTTTGAACGGACTAGATCTTTCACGAAATTTGAGATGTTATCTCCTCCGCAGTATGCTTCCCAATGACCTCTTTTTCCGCAGCCACAGGCAAGTCTCCCAAGGTGATCAACAGTTATGTGCCCCACTTCGTGAGCATTTCCATCTTTTCCAAATAGCAGGTGATCATCAACATATACTCCAGCTCCAATCCCAGAGCTGATCGTAACGTAGACGAAGTTCGCACAGCCTCTGCCATCACCAAACTCTTTTTCTGCGACCGCAGCCTGCAACGCAGTCGTTAGCCAGGTATACAGGAACTTTCAACTCCTTTCTCAAAGGTTCCACCAAAGGGATACGGTGGAAACCGAGATGAGGCGAATTTACTATGGAACCGTCCTCAAGATCAAGTGGCCCAGCGGACCCAATTCCGACATAGAGTATCTTGCCGGAGACAGCCAATGAGCGAATCATTCGTATTACTTGTCTACTTATCCCAAAAGGGCCTGATGATTTCTCAGATTTTTCGTTCAAACGGGAGGCAATCTTGCCTTTGTCGTCTCCCAAGGCAACGCGAACGTTTGTTCCGCCTATGTCCACACCTACTGCATAACTCATCTTAATTCTTCCAGACTCTCGTACCAATCGTCAAATTCTACGGGGTTTCCAATTCTCATCAACCCAGACACCAATGATCTCCTTGTCGAATCCCCAAGATCTGATTGTAGCCATGGATTGTGCAAGTTGTTGAAGTTGCGTTTCCATGTCTACTGGATTAGCAGCGCAGTCATGATGGGCCACTATCGCGATTGATTTCGAACCATGTTTCCATGTTGAGATCTCAAGTCTTCGTCTAATTGATTGAAGTTGCGTTGCATCCTTTTTTCCGAGAGAATCCTTACAGGTCCTGGCTCGGTAATCATATCCACGTAACGTACATGAAACCTTTTCTTAACGTAGTCAATCACTGGAATCTGTATTCTTCCATCCATGCAATTGATGGCTACAGCGAAGCATGCGGACTGTTGCATAGACAGTCTCCAGATGCAACAACTGGAAACTAGTATTTATCTCAGTAATGTGCCTCACAATAGGTGACGGCTCGAGGCACAGGTGAAGAGTGTGATCTTTGCACACACAAGCATTCGAACAAGGAATATGAAAAGGTCAATTGACTTCTACACGAAGATAATGGATCTCAGACTTGTGAATAGACGAGAGATACCGCAGAACAATGCTGAGATCGCGTTTTTGCAAGATCCTGAAGGAAAGGGCGCTAAGCTGGAGCTTACCTGCTACCGAAGTCAAGACAAGTTCATCCAAGCTGACTACGAGAATCGACTGTTCGATCATCTCGCATTTGAAGTGAGCGACATGCAAAAGACAATCTCCACGATGAGATCTGAAAAGATCACTATTACAGATGAGCCTTTCAGACTCGGCCCGACTGGATCCTTGATCGCTTTCATAGAGGACCCTGATGGTACATTGATCGAACTGATTGAGAGAAAGTAGATACTCTACGAGCAAAGATGCCCTGATCGAGTGCCCACTATCAGCATCGTGCAAGACAACTAGAAGATCATGAGAAGCGTTTCGCTTGATTGAACACCTGGCATCGACCTAATCTTGTCTGTTACGAGGTCGATCAACTCTTCTACAGTGTTCACTTCCACTATTGTAACGATGTCCCATCTGCCGAATACACCATAAACCTGTGAAACACCTTTGATATTCACCAACTTCTCCTTTGTCTCTCTAAACCAACTTAGGTGCTCACCAGTGCCCCCGACAAATGTCAGCAGAACTAGAGCTCTGATCAATAAACTGTAACCTCATCTTCGTGAAGTTGATCGAATGGGACTTATAACTATTTTCAGAATGGCCGGTAAGTTTACCAATTTCGTTATGATCTTCCCGAATCCAAAAGGACATTGAAGTTACTCATGCTGGGTCTGAAATCCTTAGGGGCGGTAATATTCGACCTCGATCACACTCTCATAAAATCCCAGATCGATTTCTCAGCGATGAAAATGAGGATGGTTAACTATCTTAGGGCAGAGTATCCGGCATTTTCGGAGCTAGACAACAAATGGACAACGTACGAAATAGTTGGCTACACTGCACAGTATCTCGAAAAGCAAGGTACTCCTGAGGCTGTTCCGAGAGTGACATGTGAACTCAATCGAATTATGGTGGATATCGAAATGACATCTGTGTCGAAAGCTACACTCATAGACGGTGCGGTGGAGGCCTTGAATACACTGAGAAATGCTGGTTTGAAAAGGGCAATACTGACTAGAAGTTGCCGAAAATACGCTGAAGAAGTGCTTAAGACCACTGGATTATCTATCTTTGTCGATGAAGTTGCTCCAAGAGACGATTGTGAGAATCCAAAACCCAATCCGAGTCAGGTCTACTGGCTTCTCAACAGAATGAAAGTGAGCTCTAATGCTGTTGTTATGGTGGGCGATCATCCAACAGACGCATTGTGCGCAAAGAATGCTGGGATAGAATTCATAGGAGTCCTGACGGGTTCTTGGGGGCTGGAACAAACCAAGAAGCTCGGACCACTAACAGTTGCAAGCGTGAAGGAACTGCCTGATCTATTGGGCCTTTGAACGATATTCTAGTTTCTTCACCATGGCAAGGATCGAAAAGGGTGATACATTGAGACACAATAGGGCAGATTGGAGAATACGAAGATGATCGGTGAGATTCTAGCTTTGCTAGCAGCGATTTGCTGGGCTTTATCGGCAGTTTTGTACAAGGGAGTTCTTCGGAGAATAGACTATGTCACAACGAACCTTGTCAGAATAGGGTTTGCGGTGCTCTTTCTTCTCAGCATAGTCCTGGCAACGTTACATAACTTACCAAGTGTTCCACTCGGCGCATTATCTTTTCTTATGCTTGCTGCCGATCATAAACCTCGTGATCGGGGATACGCTCTTTTTTATCAGTTTGAAGAAGATTGGGATCTCTAAAACGCAGCCCATATCAAGCTCTTATCCGCTCTACTCCATGATCTTGGCTATCGCGATTCTCGGCGAAAAGGTCACTGCTTCGGTCATAATAGGAACTCCCTTGATCGTTGTCGGGATAGCTATCGTAAGCCTAAGTGGAAACGAGAACAATACTGCAGGTACTTCATCAGAGAAAGCGCCGGGGTTATTCGGAATTCCTTTCTCTCTTGGATCAGCCTTCTGCTACAGTCTGGGATTCACAGCTTACAAATTTGCCTTGACAACTGGTAATATCAATCCTGTTTTTGCTACGTTGATTAGATTGACCGCTACGGTTCCCATTCTACTCGTCGTTCTTGCGATCAGAAGACCTGACAAACCAGAGAATCTCACCAAAAGAGACATAGTCGCTCTGGCTGCAGGTGGAATACTTGAGCTTGGTATAGGAGGATTACTGTTGTTCGAGAGTCTGAATCTGACGGATGCTTCAAGAGCGATTCCTCTATCGTCAACTACACCACTCTTCACTCTAATACTTGCGACGCGATATGCTGGAGAGAAGATGTTGACGAAATTGGCCGTGGGGACAATCTTCACAATTGCGGGAATCATGATAATCGCATCATCAGGCCTATTCTAGACAGCCATGTATCCAATCGTCAGATCGATATCTGCAATAAGCGAGGTTTGATATAATGGGTTTAGACTATTTGGGTCGATAAACAATGGGCTATACAGAACCTCAATGGGAGACCACTAGGCTAAAGGTCGACACTTTCATACAAGATTATTGCCAGAAATATCATGTAACGGAAGTATACTACTGGACTGGAGCAAACGGCAGTCTAAACTTTGGAGTATTGGTCTCAACTGACGGAGTCGTTAAACTCTATTACATAACAGTTCAAAGTAGGTAGGTGGAACGGTTGGGGACGGTTCAGGAAGAATTCGATCTCTGGCTGACGAGTAAATACTCAAACCCATTCTGGGTCGGAAAGCATAGATTCGAAAAGAGCGTTAGCGGAGAGATTCGGGTGGACAATGGGACCTTCACGAGAGAGGAAGCGACGGTTCTTTTTCGAATGATGCGGTCACGGGATCCTTTCACTCGAGTAAACGCAAACTTCGTGATCGGGGAGCGAAATGGAAGCCTTCTTATTCTTCTCTTGCTGGTGGCGCTCATGCTACTAGCGTTCGTTGTGATAAGAATTCGGAGATAGCCTATCTTTGAGTTACGTCTGCAAATGAACTAACTTTCTCATAACAATACTCTAGTTTTCGAGTAGATCTGCATGTCTTAATGAGAGCGTTAGTTGGTGAAACGTGGACTAGTCGAACTCGTAGTTCTTTCCACACGCAGGGCAATACCATACTTTGCCCATGTATGTGCTTTTTAGTGGTGACCCGTCGACAGTACACAAATATGGTGATCGCAGCTTTCTGGGTTTACGGTATGTTGAATGGATCAATCTAGAACTCCCATATGCGACGCCTGCTCCAGCTACGGTTGTGATGAGAATAATCATGAATATCAAGAAAATTGAGACTCCGGAAGGGCCAAGAATCTCTACGTTCGTTGTGGCGCTGTTATCACTTCTATTCGCATCCCATAACTTCTGTTCTGGGTCTGCCTCTGTAGTTAGCTTGTATTTGCCCGGATCAACATTACTTGTATTCCAATTGATGGTTATTAGAGTGGATTGTCCGATCTCGAGGACCACTATTCTACTGTCCAATATCGATCCGTCATAAGTTGTTCTCAAATCGAAAGTCTCGCGGCTCGGTCCATTATTCTTGGCGCCAATTTGAAGCGCGATAATACCGCCCTTGCTAGTTGAACCGGGAACTGCTTTAAGTGTCGTTACGGCAATATCGTGGAATACTATTCCTGGAGTAAGATTTAGTAGCGCTGATGCGGACGCGGAAGTCTTGTACTCGACCTTACATTGCGAAACGGTTGATACCGCTTCAACTCCTTTCTGGGCTTTGGCTGTGTAAGTTACTTGCCATTCTTCGCCAACCTTCAGTGTCCCAACGTGCCACGACAAGATAGTTGCGCCTCCACTGGTAGTTACTGATGGTTGTTTCGAAGCGTCGTTATCATATGTCAAGAACGATGGGACTGTCTCCGTGACATTGATGTCTGTTCCAGCAAATGCGAGTGTCATTCCAATCGCTTCATAAATGCTCTTCAATTCGTCTGATGTAGCTGCGAAGTAGTAGGTGCCTCCAGTAGTGTTAGCTATCATGCGCAGTCTGTCCGTGCTAGCATCGGATCCAAGCCCTATCGTATAGATAATAATGCCTTTGCTTTTAGCCTGATTTGCCAGATCTTGGAAAGTTGAGTCCGAAAGCGTTGAAGGGAAATTATGATTCCCATCGGTCAATAGTACTACTACAAGAGGGGCGTTGCTTCTCGGCGCTACGAGCAGCATGTTGTTTGCAGCAACTATGGCGTCGTACATATCTGTAGCCCCCACCGCCTGGATCAAATCAATCTTCTTCTTCAATGCTTGCATATTGGTGGGTGACATGGATGTCAGTGAGAGATCAGACTGAACAGTGCTCCTGAAGGTCACCAAACCTGCCCTGTCGTTATCGTTAAGAAAACCCAGAAAGGCCTTTGCAGCTTCCTTTGCATCCGTGATCTTCTTACCCGACATGCTGCCTGACTTGTCAATTATCAGGACAACGTCTACCGGCGTTCTTACACTGCCGCCTGCCCCCCGGAGCAGTATGGTCACCTGCAACGTTCCATCTTTCAGTACCCTCTGCGGAGTGACCTTCTTGCTCGCCTCAACATGTGGAAACTCCTGCGCATCCGCTACGGGGACGAGCGCAAAAACTGGCGTAATTGCAATCAAAACCAGAAGAACAAGACAAACCCACTTTCCATTCAAAGTGGCTCACTTTTCCCTTAACTCAACTATTACGTGCACAAGTTTACTTTAAACTTGCTACTAGGCTCGGTTTCAAGTCCAATATGGCATATCTGCGACAACAAGAGGGCTCAACTATCAAATGGTATCAAAAACAAGTGCTTGAAGCATAAGTGCCTACTAGGCTCAAGTAATCACGTGAAAATGTTGGATTTCTCTTCCACGACCGCTCTGAAGCCCACTTTCAGTCTACCAGAGACCCCAGCCGGTAGTAGCTCTGACAAGGTCGATCAAAGCTAACAGTGTTGCCCATGTTAGAACAAACTTGAATGCCTGATCGATGCGATATCTGGCATTTGTGGCATCGATGAACGAGACTAGCGCCACTAGAATTAGACAGATGATAAGGAATATTATGGGATTGTCCATGCCTCCTGCGAAAAACAGATTGACGACGAAAGCCGGGACGACAAACCATCTTAACGCATTCGATATTTCAAAGATTCCCAGTAGAGAACCGGAATATTCAGTGTAGGGTCCAGCCACGATCTCGACTTCCGCGTCGGGGATATCAAATGGCTTTCTGCCCAACTTCAGAAGCATACCCATGAACATAGCGACTGTCGCGAATGGATAATGAAAAGCAAATGGCCCAAGTTGGCTCTGTATTTGTACAATATCAATCATGCTCATGGATCTGGCTTGAATACCCACAACGAGTGCCGAAATCACGAATGGAATCTCACTTGCAACAAGAAGTACAATCTCCCTGCTCGATCCTACAGCTCCATACGGTGAACCAGAGCTTAAGCCTCCGAGAGCAACTGCAATTCCAGGGACCGTAAGGAATATCAGAACCACGATGAGATCTCCTCGCAAAGGCGGATAAATGTTCCCTATAGGGAGTTGCATGAGTGCCACAAGAAAACCCATGAAAGCGAGCAAAGGCGCAAGATAGAAGATGGTCTTGTCAGCAACATCTGGGACTATACTCTCTTTCGAAAGCAGTTTCGCTATATCAGCAAATGTCTGGTACCACGGCGGGCCTCTCCTTGATTGCAGTCTAGCCCTGATCTTTCTGAATACCCAGTAGAAGAGGCCGCCCAGTACGAATCCTAGTATTGGTACCAGAACGTAGAAAGCGACATTGTATAGAATGCTCAATGCAGATCCTCCATTTTCACTTGTTTATTTCCCAAATTCTTAGTCATTATTCATCTACTCCTACGAGGCGACGAGACCGAAAAGTCTCGATATGTGCGACATTAGCATCTGAGGTGCTAGACCTATCAAAATGGCTATGATGATTAGCACTATCATTAGTGCTGTCTCGGCTCCAGATGGTTTACTTACACCTTTGTGTTTCTCTGGCAGTTCACCAAGAAACACTTGGTTGAATGTCCTGAGTACATATGCCAACGTCAGAAGGCTTACAAAAATGCCAATCACTGCCAGTTCTTCATGTCCCGTTCCAATCGTGGATCGGATGAAGAAGAATTCATCCATCCAGCCACCGAACAGAGGGACTCCAGACATCGAAAGACCACCAACAAGGAATGCGATTGCGGCTACCGGCATCCTCTTGGATAGTCCCCTCAAATCTGAGATTTCAGCCGTTCCTGTTCTCCTGATCACCGATGATAATGAAAGTGCGATAAGAAGTCCGAAGACAATGAAGTTCAGAAGATAGAACATCGCCTCGCTTACTCCTTCAGGCTGCCCTGGCGCGGCTTCCATGGCAATCCATCCAACTTGAGTGACTGCCGCGCAGGTCAGTAGCCGTCTCGCGTTCTTCTGAGATATCGCCGTGATAGCTCCAAGGATCATGAGGAGGACCCCGGGATACGATCGACTGAGGAAAACCGATCCACAAACCACGAGAGCACTTGCCACCATTCCCACACGTGTGGTGATACAGGCGCTCGCAGTGTCGCACAACTTCTGTATGCCGTGAGCAATACCATAATACAATTGATCTACTCTGCCAATCCACATGACATTCTGGAGTTGCCCAAAGGATCTTTCTGGAGCATAGGTGAAGGTGTTGGTACCCACACGAGTTCTTTCTACGTCTAAGTACGGTAATTCGGCTTCGCCGCCCATGAATACTCCATACTTGTTTCCTGTGACATCTGAAGGTCGTGCCCATGCAGACGTCTTGTAAATTACTGCACCCACTAGGATAGATGCAATAATCATCAGTGTTACCCCTGTTGTTTCATACAGTCCAATCCCGGTCTTGAAGCCCAGAGTCACCAAGGTACCATTCAATTCGGAGATTGATTTTCCAGTGAAAGCCGCGACTGCGGGATTGACAAACACAGCTAGTATCCACTGTGGGTACACTCCGAAAGCCAAGCACAGTGCTGAGAGAATGACAAGTGGTACTTGCATGGAAATGGGGATCTTCTTGACATCCTGCAAGTTCTTCGGGGTTCTTCCGAAGAAAGCTGAATTGATCAGTCTCATGTAGTAGGCGAATGTTGCAGCGCTTGAGAAAAGTGCTATGGCACAGTAGGCAACGTAGGCTGCTCCGAAAGGTCCCCCAAGGCTCATGCCACGCTGCAATGCGGCTTCGTAGATCATTAGCTTACTAGCGAACCCATTTAGTGGTGGAACACCAACAACGGAAAGAGCTCCAATAGTCATGGCGGCCGCTGTCAATGGCATCTTTCTGGCTAATCCGCCCATCTCGTTGAGGTTCCTAGTTCCTGTTGCGTAGATCAAGCATCCCGCGCAAAGAAACAGTAAACCCTTGAACACTGCGTGATTTAGCAGGTGGAAAATTGCTCCGATTGCACCATAACTTGTTCCAATGCCAATGCCTAGAAACATGTAGCCGATTTGAGCGCATGTTGAGAAGGCGACTACTCTTTTCACATCGTTTTGTGCCCACGCGGCCATCGTGCAAAGTGCTAGTGTAACCGTGCCGACAGTAGCGATGAGAAAGTACAGGTATGGGCCACTGTCAACGGAGAGTGTGATTGGATATATGCGGGAGATGAGATACACTCCTGCCTTGACCATCGCAGACTGCGTGAAGATAGGAAGTGACTGCAGAAGGTGCCACTGTAGCGTCTGGCAACCAAGTGTGAAAAGGAACCTGGACGGATTTTGCCATAGCAGCCAATAGAAAGAGAACGACGACAACTGTTACTAGTCCACCGAATTCCTTGGCTTGAAGCCTTTGAAATACAACGGGAATATCAAAGGTTCCAGTCAGCTTGAAAAGAATCACTGCAACGGCCAGCAAACACATTCCCAAAGTTCTAGTGATGAAGAACGCTTTGAATGAGGCCCTATTGGACTCCAAGTTCTCACTATAGAATCCGATCAGGCT
>CAVXDP010000006.1:0-33808 GCA_963760485.1 Candidatus Bathyarchaeota archaeon
TGGTGGACCGGGCGGGATTTGAACCCGCGACTTCCGCGTCTTTCGTGAGAATGCGAACGCGGCGTATACACTAGCGACTAGCATCTATTACTAGTCGCTATTCATACCAGACTGAACTACCGGCCCATCATCATGAGGCTTGACGCTTGGTCCGCGTCTTTGACTCGGCGAATTCATTGTGTTCCACCGAAATAAATCTTAATAAGAGTAGCATCTTCATCCGATAAACGGGGCCGGTAGCTCAGCCTGGTCGAATCTGCTGCATAGGCGATGCCAAAGAGCACACGGCTGATATGCGTTGATGTACGCGGATACCGTGACCGTCACTCTGATAGGACGGCGGCAGTGGTCGCCGGTTCAAATCCGGTCCGGCCCACCATAAAATCCTCCAATTGACTCGGTTTAGTTCTACTTTGGAAAACGTAAAACTCTTTATCGACGCTTCCACAGGTCTGACTCAAGATAGGACTAGTGAGAATTCAGATGCCTGAACTGGCAATTGAGACTCATGACTTGACCAAAGTATTCGGTAAGTTCACAGCTGTAGATGGTTTGAATTTTGATGTTAGGGAGGGTGAACTGTTTGGCCTACTTGGACCTAATGGCGCTGGGAAGACGACAACAGTAAGAATGCTCTGTACCCTGCTCGAACCTACCAGAGGTACGGCTACGATTGCAGGATACGATCTTGTGAAAGAGGCAGCTAAAGTTAGGCGACAAATTGGTGTTGTTTCAGACGGTGTTATGCTCTACAAAGATCTGTCAATTGCGGAGAACCTGAGATTCCTCAGCAAACTATACGATCTCTCCAAACAGGAATCTGAGATTAGAATAAAGGAGCTACTAGACCTCTTTGACTTCAGAGAGAAAGTAGATCGAAGAGTAGGGGCGCTCTCATCAGGATGGACAAAGAAAGCTTTGATAGCTGCCTGCACTCCTTCACAGACCGCGTATACTCTTCTTGGACGAGGTAACGAGTGGCCTAGACCCTCAATCCGCAACAGCCCTTAGAGATTTTGCAAGAGCTCTATGCAACCAAGGAACGACAATAATCTGGACAACCCACTATATGGGCGAGCCTGACAAAATCTGCGACCGTATAGGAATTGTATATGGAGGAAGAATGGTTCAGATGGGATCTCCAAGCGAACTAAAACGTAAAGTCAGTGAGCTCTCTGTTGTTGAGATCGAGACTCCGAACATTTCATCTGACCAGATTGAAAGACTTCGAAGCATGGGCGAGATTTGTAACATCAAATACGAATCGCCGATACTTCGTATTAGCTGCGAAAGAGATGACGAGTTTACAGAAAAGATTACGAAGATACTTCTCTCAGAAGGAGTAAGGATCAGGGCTATCAACACTAAGGAGCCTACACTTGAAGAAACCTTCATACAGTTGACTGGTGGCGAGGATGAGATTGATCGTTTTCTTGAAAAAGCATCCATGAAGAACAATTTGAACAACAAGACTGGCGAAAACAAGGTCACGTAAGGGTAAGAGGGGAAATGGTAAGAAAGTTCCTAGGCGACGTTATCGCAGTTACAAGTAATGAGTTTCGTGTACTGAAACGTAATCGTACTGCAATACTCATCTCGTTAGTAATTTTGCCGTTGTTTTTCACAATAAGTCTCGGGGCGGGACGAGGAGGGGCGGGGACATCTTTCTCTCCAACATCAAAGATTCCCATTGCGTACGTGGACAATGATCTGACTGTCGCTTCAAATCGCGTTTACGCCATTCTCGCCAGATCCGGAGACTTTGACGATCTGATTCAAGGATACAGCGAAGACAAAGCCATCGCGACTTTGGGAAGTGGAAAACTGTACGCGGTGATCGTTGTGCCTCCTGGTTTCCAGGACAGACTGCTGAACGACCAGGTAGGTCGCATCATAGTATATGTGGACGATAGCGTAGATGGCTTGGGCAGTCAGATTCAGGACAGAATGCTCAAGAGTCTTCGAGACTTCAATCCCCGATTGGACGTGCAGCCAGTTAGTGAAGGTGCTTCATCCCCTGTTGAGATTGTGGCGAAAGGTGCCATGTTCTCTGGGTTCGTCGTTGGCTTGACAATTATCTTGGGTCTGGTAACAATCTTCGCAACATTTTACGAGATTGCTGGAGGAATGTCTAGAGAATCTGAAGAAGGAACCTTTGCCCGCCTACTCACAAGCCCCACCGGCCTTGGTGCCATAATGACGGGCAAGACAATATACGACTTGGTTCTGAACGTGATCCGAACACTTACCGTTCTGGGAATTGGAGTGTACTTGTATGGAGCAAGACCAAACACTGATGTCATCACAATTCTTGCGTTATCGCTTTTGATGGCTCTACTGACGATGGGTTTGGCCTTCATGGTTTCAGCATTCGGATTAGGAGTTAGAGCTGTGATAATAATAGAATTCTTCCTAGTGCTTTTCTTATTTGCATTCAGTGGTTTCATAATTGACAGAGAATTGTTGAGGGGATTTTCCAAAACAATTGCTTATGCCCTGCCTTGGGCTTATGGTATCGAAGTCCTGAGGCGAGCAATTCTTGTTGGACAGTCGCCGTTTACAATGATCAACCAGATCATGTTTGTCGTGATGGGGATTATAGTCTTCTATGTGGTCGCTTATTTTCTTCTCAGGTCATTGCGGGAGAGGCTTATCGCATGAAAGGACTAGTCCGTGATTCTCTCGCCATTGCTGCAAAAGAGTTGAAGCAACTCTCTCGTGATCCAGTTTCTCTAGCTCTAACAATAATGTTTCCAATACTTCTGATTTCAATATTCATCGTGATAGGCCAAGCCTTCGGAGGTGGTAGTTTCAATGTACCCGTGGTTGTAGCCGATCTTGATGGGTCATCAGTCTCTAAGGCTCTTGTAGACAAGTTGACTATCTCTCCATTGATTCGGGTGACTCAGCTCGTTCAAACAGAAGAACAGGCTGTGAATGCAGTTCAGTCAGGCGTTGCAACCGGAGGTATAATTATTCCGAGGGGTTTCGGTGAGGCCCTTTTGCGTACCCGTCATGCCTTCGTTATCATACAAACTGACAACTCAAAGCTTACAGCGCCTTTCATAGCTCAAATGGCTTTGAGCAGTAGTATACAAGAAATGTTGAGTGAAGCCTCTCAAACTGGATATGTTGGTGTTCTGTCAGGGATTCAGTTCTCACCAGTTGACGTGATCCTCAGACCCATTTCGGGTCGGCCTGCAAGCGGTGATACCTTTCTGCCTGGGATGCTTGGCATGATCACAATACTGGGCGCCTTCGATGACATAGTCAACGCAATAAGCAGGGAACGTGAAAGAGGAACTTTCCCACGGTTGGTGCTAACTCCTGTGAATATCGTATCGATATACCTGGGAAAAATGTCTTCAACTGTGGTTCTAAACGCTGTTCGGACGACCCTAATGCTCGTCATATTTACGCTTTCAGGAACGATCGTACGGGGTAGCATATTACTAGTCTACTTGACGACTACTCTAATTGCCATCTTCACGCTGTCCGTAGGTCTGGTCCTTTCTTCAAGAATTCGGAGTTCATCAACACTAACAATTCTTGAAATTGCTGTAACCTTTCCACTCTTCCAGCTTTCAGGTGCGTTTTCATCGCCGGTGATGCTTGCTCCAGAAGGGAGAGCGTTATCATTTTCTCTTCCTTGGACTTGGGGCAACGATGCTATTAGACGTGTGGTGTATCTAGGTGTGGGCTTCGACGCAATAGCTCTCAACATAGCAATTCTCTTGATCAGTAGTATTATTCTACTACCAATCGCAACTCTGCTTGCGAAACGAACAATGTAGAACTAGGATATACGCCTAGGATTTCGTCTCAACCTTCTGAGCGCCATTACTGCGGCGAAACTTGCTACAATGACTGGCAAGGGCATGTATTCAGGGATGGGTATTCCAGTTAGATTCAGTAAGATGGTAAATGCTCTGTTGACTTGGCCTGTGCCCGCATTCAGAGTAAACTCATAGGAATTATGTCCCTCATTCTGAGCAGTCCATTCTCTGACAGTAACCTGGTAATCTCCAGGGTCAAGGTATCCGTCAAACCATCCATCCCAACTGTACCAATGATACGTCGTTTCTTCGTTCTTGAATTCGATTGATGCCCAACTGATCGTTCTAGGCGCACCATTCCAGTCTAAGCCGTGAACTATGCCTTGGACGTAACTTCTGCGATCAACTTCGAAGACTATTGATGCTTCTCCGCCAAGGGCGACGTTCGGAATCTTCGTGTACGCTTGTTGTCGATAAGGTCCAAGGTGATTGTATGCAAAGAAAAATGGGTATTCGCCTTGAAGGAGTGCTGGAACGGGTGGATAGAATTCATGGGGGGAATACCAGTTCATGAAATCAACCATGACAATCCATGATCCGGCATAAGAGCCTGCGTAGACCGATCGTCCCCAAACTCCCTGGTCGGAAGGAAATAGAGTAGCAGCGCGAAGGCTGTCGCCTCCAGGTTCAACATATCCCAAGAATCCGGCAAGGTTTACACATTCTAGCTTCAGAGTTCCTGCAGGGATTGTCTGGTTCGTTTCCAGTATCTTCCCATCATCAACGAATAACCCCGTGTTTGATGGTAGCGATCCTGCATTAGAAGATCCAGTTGCTCCGGCAACCAACGTGTCGCCTTCATCAAACACGCTGATTCTCACTGAAGTGTTGTAGGGGATTCTAGAAAATACTCCTTCTGTTTTGAAAAGTATCGTAATCGTAAAATTCACTCCTATCATGACCTTGACATTCGCATCTGAAAAAGATCCAATCCAGTTCACTGGAACATGGACGTTACCTAGGTCCATGCCTATGCCTACAACATTCTCTTGCACGTAACCATAACTTCCCACGTTGACGGCATAGACACCTGGGTAGATGGCCAAGCCAGAACGATAAGAGGTATCCCTATAGGAGATTGAACTGTATACGAACCCAGTGTGAAAAATCTCTTGGTAAAACACGTTCGTCTTATCGATGGAATTAGGAACATCTGGTCCGAACCTGTCTACAAGGGTCGATCCGTTCGTGAAAAGATAGCTTGCTCCTGGGTAGAATTCAGTCATCCATGACTGATAAGGCAACGAAGTGAATTCGGCGTTTTGTTTCGGCAGCTCCCAATCTCCGTTCTTTGCATTCCAAAAGTAAATCACATCGACAAATTTGGCTGAAGATATGTCGTAAAGTCGAGCGCTGACAGAAGCGTTATTCCACATCCAATTCCTATCAACATGTGGCCTTTGCCAATCAACAGAGAAAACTGTCACGTTAACTCCACCCCCACGATACATATGAGTGCTAACGCTAGTTACTCCTGTTCCATCTGAGACACTCAAGGTCAAAGGCTGATCCAAATCCGAGAAACCAGTTGCTGGAGGCAAAGCTTGGATGTACCCACGCATGAAAACTCTAACTGCGTAAGTGTCTGTGGGCAATCCATAATCGTAGATTCCACGATATCGAGCAAGAGAATACTTGACACCAACCCGCGACATGTACCCAGGCAATAGATCGCCTATCATGGGCCACATCACAGGGCCAGCCATACCAAGTCCATTCAGAGTTATGTTCCACTGGCTGGCTTTCGCTGGTACTTGAGTGAAATTGAAAGCCGCCAAGGTTTCGTCTCCTGTGAGGGCTTCAGCTATCAAAAACCTCCAGGGATCCGGGCCTCTTACAGGTGCAGTATTTATGGTTCCAGGCAAGTCATGAAAATGAACTGTAACATTTATCGTCGATGACCTCCAAACATCAATTGGAATGGAAACATCTCGCGAGAACCCAATGTCAGGCACCACAAAGGGACAGTCGACAAACATTGCTCCATTATTTGTGGTTTGAACGTAGCCGTTGACATAGACTCGGACATAGTACCTGCCTAGAGTCAAACTATCCGTCCAAGTTGCGAAAACTTGAGGAATCATTCCTGAGAATTTCGTGGGAGCACCGTAGTAACTCTTGATACCGAATTGATAATGAAAACTGTTCGATCCACCACCATTCGTGTAATCGCCATTTGGGTCAACCCACCAAGTCTGAGCTGGCCCCACACCGTTGAACAAACCGTAGACGTCTCTCTTGGTCAATGGATCATGTATAGAATCTGTTACTTGATACTCTGTTGTCGCCGGTGGAGATTGAACCCATGAGATTTGAGGTGGAACAGCCGATGTGGGGCTAGCTGGGCCTTCCCACGGAAATGCCACCAACCTTGGCACGTTAGATGTTTTCAGTAGTGTGTAACCAGAGCTTGAATCATAGACCACGTTACCTGTCACGTAACTTGTGAATGGTGCATGTGTCAGATTCATTGGAGAGATGTCACGATGCTTTCCCGGTCATATGTGTCACTATCGTAGATCACTATGTTCAAGGGACGATTGCCGGGCCAAGAAACCAGGCCAAATCTGTCCTTTGAGAAAACTTCTCCTCGGACTTCTGGTCCAACCTTGAGATAGGCATCTAATCTGAGAGATTGTCCACGAAATATTCTCACATTCTCTGCTATCTTCTGCTCAGGGTAGCCAGCAGTGGAGGCAAAGACGTCATAGACGCCGGGTGCCACACCTTCTATCTCAAAGTGACCCTTGGCCGATCCGTTAAAGTAACCATGCGCCTCAACTGCTCGTCCGGTCAGTTCTCCTGTAACTGGATCTGAAGCAAACCCACCGCTCTAATCTTGCCAGGAAGACTCAGTGGATTTCCATAAAGCACATCATTCGTCGACATCGCCATATCTAATGGTCCCGGAGATTATTCCAGGATCAACCTCACCCTTGACAAGGAGAACTGGCCAATTCTCCATAGGCATTGCTTCTGAAAGAATATCGGTTTTCGTTGAATCATAACTACGAACTGGAAATGAACTATTGAGAAAAATCTTGAAGAAATATCGGCCTGCAACAAAAGGAGCTTTCATCTGATTGATGCGGATATAATACCATTCTTTGTAGTCTTGCTCGGATGGATATCCATGTGCGGCAGCCTTTTGGAATCTGATTGTTCCTAGGATATGTATTATCCACCAATTTGGTCCAAAAGGATCGTTTTGATCAGCTCTGGTGACGAAGATGCTTCCACAGTTATCAGTAATTGTGGTCATTATATTCGTGTTCTTGCCATTCCCCCAATCTACATCTCCTGCAGGCTCAAATCCATCTTGTACAAGTGATCCAGTTCTGTCGAAGAATGGTGCTGGCACGTATATGGTGATTGCACTGTAATTGTAGCTTGTTCTTGCGTAAGTGTAATCGCTTGGATTTTCTGAATTTCTCTTGGGTTCAGAGAAGTTCAATGCGAAAATTAGATCCCCGACACTGTCATGATCTGATGTTGACGTCAGGATTGCTCCTTCCGGAGCGTAAGAATTCGCACCAGCCTGCAGTGGCTGTTCGAAGGTTGTAAATGGAGATTGGTATCCTGGCGGGTACGTTGCTGAATTAGTGTACATGTTTAACCCGCTACCAGGCCAGACATAGCCCAATGGCCCAGGAACATGATGGCCTAGGTAAGGACCATTCATTTCATGATCGCTATTTCTGAATAGTGGCCCCGAACCGTTCAGATTTCCTATTGTTGTATGTGCGTAAACTGGCGCGAGTAGACTTATCGCTAACGCTGCCAATAGAATGGTAGCGATTGGTCTTCGTAACAAACTATCTCCCGTACCAGCTCACAGACAGAGGAGCCTCATTCATTTCGCCTGAGGTTGAGTCTTTTTGAATCTCTTTTTGTACAGGAAGTATCCGGCGCCTGCGACTATACCAATGAGAATGATGACGGGTATCACTGGAAAAGGTGGAGCTTGCACGCTGAGAGATATCGACTGGGTATCGTCAAGGGAGCTATCTTCTTGAGTCCAGTCAAATCTCAAGTCGATCGCATAGTGCCCGGGTTGAGCCTTTGAGTCAATGTCAACCGTGAAGAAGGCAACTTTCGTCTCGCCTGCTAGCATGGTTCCGAGAAAATCTGTCAAGGTACCTGAGAAGAAGTTACCAACCTTCAGTTGCACTCTGACTGAATCCGCTTTCACAGAGCCTGCATTCTTCAGTTCAACCTTTATGACAATCCCCGTCTCTCCGATGGATACGTCTTGGGGAGTTACACTCAATATCTCGAATCTGACTTTCTCATTGACGTACAGTGGAACTTCGCCTACGGATGCTCTTTTTCCGTTTCTATCCTCGCTTAGCGTCAAAGAGTATTGGCCGAAAGTTGCATTCTGTTGAACATCTACCACAAAGTCTGTTTCGTACTCTTGTCCCGCAGGAAGGCTCCCAGGAAGAGGCTGTCGGAACCGCTTGATGATACCACGAAAGGTGAGTCAACTCCAAGTGAAGTTGAACGTTGCTAACGGCACCCCTCCCTGAGTTTCGAATCTTGACTTTAACGTGAACCTGCTTGTTATCCGGGTACATCTTCAGTGGCGAGGTAGTTACGCCTTCGACGCGTAGATCGCCCCACCAGATAGGAACATAGATTGGGATAGACTTGTTGATCTCCTGAAGTTCTCTCGCCGACTTGTACGAAACCTTAAGGTCGTATTGGTAATTGTCCTCTCTTGCATTTGCATCTATGCTAACTGTGAATAGGATTGTACGTGCATTTGATTGGCCAGATTGTATATCTCCAGCGACCTGTGAAATAGAGGTTCTCGAGTTCTCTTTTCCGTCGGGTCCGGTGTAATTCTGCATAAGAGGTCTGTGGAGCGGGAGTGTCACGATGACGCTGCGTGCTACATCATCGCCCACATTGGTTAATTCTATTGAAAGTTGAACGTTAACATCTCCCGGATGAGGATTCTCAGGACTTCCCTTGTTCGTACCCCAATATACATCAGTAACTACAACGTTTGCAACGCCGATGGCGTGAGCTGGCAAAGCGACAAAATGTAAAGAACCTGAAAGCAGCATCAACAAACAAAAGGTTAGAGCGAATAGAGACTTCTCGCTTCTCAACGTAATCATCACCGTTTAGTCGTGGTCCTGATGAAACTAGATTTAAGGCTATCTTTTGATAACGACGTCCTCTTGATTCCAGATTCCAGAGTGAATGTCAGAGTTTCACAGAGTATCTTGATTTACGCTTCTGGCGACTTGTCATCTCTTCTACAATGCCCGCTTGAACGCGACAGTCGCTATGATACACATGATCCCTGTGAAGACTGCCAGGAAAGCAAGATCCCTCGCGATGGCGGCGAAATCTGCTCCTTTGTACATGATCAGGCGAAGAGCGTGAACGGCGTACGCTTCAGGATTAACAACCGTGATCTTTCTCATCCAGTCCGGAAATCCTTCAATAGGATAGATTGCTCCGCTTGTGAAATAGAGGACGAGATTGATTGGGAATGCAGAGAACTGATACACCTCGGGGGCAGGGGCTCTAACAGCGAAAGCGGTCATCATTGAGATTACACCAAGCCCTGTGAGGAAAATTGTAAAGAGTATCAGCAGAAATCCAGCCGCATCCGTCATCGGTCTGACCCCGGCAACAACGATCGCTAGGAATAGCATCGTGAGCGAAGAGAACATTGCCTTGACGACTCCTGAAAGAAGGACTCCAATTACAATTTCGTATTGCTTGAGTGGGGTTGTCAGATATCCCTCGATAACGCCACGTTGTTTGTCGAAGAGAATGGATATTCCGCCCCCTATGATTGAAGCTACGAAAATAGATTGAACAATGGACCCAGGCGCCATGAACTCGATGTACTGCACCCTTCGGTAGAAGTCCGCTACGTCAACTTCAAGACTTGGTTGTTGAAGGGATGTAACTTGCATCTGATTAGAGACTTGCATAGCCACATTCGTAAGGACGCCAGAGGCAGCTTGGGCGCTCATGGGATCTGTATTATCAAGGTAGACTGTTACAATACCCTTACCGGAGTTTGCAATAGTATTATCGAATTCACTCGGTATGTATACAATTGCTTTGACGTCGCCTCGTCTAAGCATTTGCTCAGCAGTCTCCAAGTCTGGTGCATCAATCAAACGAAACGTGTTGCCGGAGCTCACGCTGCCGCCCAAAGCGAAACTCTGTTCTGTTCTCAGGATATCAAGATAAGCCGAAGAGTATTTACCTTGACTTACTCGAACTAGTGCGATTGGTATGTGTGTGATTGATCCACCGAAAGCGTTTCCAAGAAGGACCAGCATAAGGAACGGCGCAAGAAGTGCAGACATCATAACGAAAGGTTGCCTGACGAATTTACGCAGGTCTCTTTCACAAACCCAGAGGGCGCCCTTCATCTTCGCATCGCCGCCCAAGTGCTGACGAACTTTTTGCTATTGACAATTGTATCTTCTCGTAGACTTCGTCCAGTAAAATGCAAGAACACGTCGTCCAGCGTCGGTTCACGTAGAGTAACGGAACGAATTTTGCCACCATTCGCGTTTACAAGTTCAATAATCTTTGGAACGGCTTCAGCTCCGTTTTTGGCTAGAATTGTGAGGGCGCTATCTTTCTTCTTCAGTTTGACAACGAAATCAGAATTCTCAAGTGCCTTGTAAGCCTCTTCCGGCAAAGCTGAGAATTCCGCTTCGATAAGATCTCCACCCATAATTTTCCTCTTCAATTCATTAGGAGTACCTAATTCGACAAGTTTGCCATAGTCAATAATAGCTACCCTATTGCAGAGAACTTCAGCTTCATCGAGGTAGTGAGTGGTTATCACTATAGTGATGTTTTCTTCGTTGTGAATTTTCTTCAGGTACTCCCAAACAGCGTTGCGAGCTTGGGGATCTAGTCCCGTAGTAGGCTCGTCCAAGAACAAGACTTTGGGTCGATGAATGAGTGATCTTACGAGTTCGAGGCGTCTCTTCATTCCTCCTGAGAAACTCGCCACCGTGAAATTGGCTCTCTCAGCCAATCCGACAACTTCTAGCAGTTCCTTGATTCTAGCTTTGCGTATCTCTCTTGGTACGTCATAGTATTTTGCGTAGAGATCCATGTTCTCCTGTGCGGTTAGTTCAATGTCCAACGTCATAGCCTGTGCAACTACGCCTATGCTCTCACGAACTTCAGTCGGGTTTTTGCGTATGTCGTACCCTGCAACTTTCGCTGTGCCATCTGTAGGTTGCAGCACAGTTGTCAACATGCGAATCAGAGTCGTTTTTCCTGAGCCATTGGGGCCAAGCAATCCAAAGATTTCATCAGGCTCTATGTCTAGGTTGATTCGGTCGACCGCGATAAGTTCACCAAAACGTTTCGTAAGGTCAACAATTTGCACAGCCGCACTCAAGGCCAAACCAACCATCTGTTGCCGATTGCCGTTTAGAGGAACAGAGCCGGTAGAAGCTATCACTTAAATAAACATGTCTTCGACAAGTTCAAATTGCCCGCTTGATGGGATCAGTGTCATGTCTTGAGGATGAACTCGTTCTTAGATCTCTGAGAACAGATAGAGGTTGTGGAAGTGACTTTCAAAGTTTCTGACGTGAGTATTGCTAGGAAAGGCGTGAAAGAGGAAGGCTTCGCGGTTTCCATTGTAAGAGACGGCAAGAGAATATTCCAAAGCAAGACACCTGGCATATCCGCGCTCGTAACAGCGATCGATAAAGATCGATTTTACTTCAAAGGAGCCTCTGCCGCGGATCGGATCCTCGGTCGGGCAGCAGCTATGCTGTTTGTTTACTCGGGAATAGTCTGCGTCTTTGCTCAAACCGCTAGTAACGATGCTCTAACTGCACTAGACAAATTCGAGATTCCAGTTGAATCTGAGAGGATCGTGCCAGCAATACTGAACAGGAGTCGAACTTCAAGTTGTCCTTTTGAGGAATTAGTTCAGAATGTTCATGATCCCGAAGAGGCTTTCAAGAGACTAAGAGTATGCAAGACACCAAGGTCCACTATGGTAAGATAGATCTTCTAATGTCGATTCTATATAGTATTGCATGACTGACAAACACACTTAGCAGGTTTTCAAGAAGCAGCACTGTCATAATTGCCAAGACGATGGGAATTGGCATAGACATCAGGTAAACATCAGTAAAAAACACGTATGGCATTTGGATACAGTAAGCTGCCAAGAACCGAGATCACTTGAGGACATATTGGTTTAGCTTTCATTCCACGAATTTTCGAGTAGAATAGTCCCGTGAAAAAACCTAGGATTGCGTTTCCACCCAGAATGTATGGGTTGACTGTTGGAAGCCTGTAGGCTGATATTATGAAGCCGAAGAACCCGACAAAGGCACCGGAGATAGGGCCAACGGCCAGACCTGCAAGAATGACTGGGATCTGTGTAAGATGAAAGTTGACTGCTCCAACCGGAACAATCAGGAGTCCCAGCACGTTGGCGAGTGCGGTCATAGTCGCTATGAAAGCTACTGTTCTAGAGTTCAGTTTCATGTATTCACCGACCAGGAATTCCGTTGAGATTCTGGTGACTCAACTTGCACGAAGTCGATGGAAAGAGTCATTCTCTGCGACTAATGACTGCACGATGTCCGCCTATTAAGTGGTCTTCATAGGTTGAGGTGGACTTCTCCTGGCTGATCCTCATAGTGACACCTTCGAATATGATTCAAATATGTAAAAAGTGAAGAGCCAAATAGATTCGGCATGCCTGAGATTTTATATGTTTTTGTCTATTTTCTAGAGACCAGTAGTAGACACATGCATTTGTAGGCTGGGAGGCCTACCCCTTTTGCCCAAAAACATTGACTTGAGCATGTCTAAAAAAAGGTAAGAAATGATGTTATTATGTAATTTCAGCTCAGAAATACACTTTTTCCAATCGTATTTACTATAGGTTATCTATGGATTTCGTTGAATCGCAGTATTCAGAGGGATAATATGTCTGGATTTCTGTAAACTAGACTAGGTGCATGTCGTAGTTGCTCGACTTGGTCAGCCTGACCTAGAATCCTACTCCGAGATCTAGTGTCTCTGGGGAATCGTATCATTCTCTGTTTTATGGAGTCGTATTGTTGGTTGCCTCAGCCAATCTCCAATTTCTCTGCTGCATCCGTTACAAGTTTGTCGTGGCGTTTGTAGACAAGTTCAATGAGTTTAGGAGTTCCTTCAGGATTCATTACAGTCATGACTTCTGTAAGGTCTCTGATGATTCCTGATTTTGCCTGGTTCAGCTGTACTCCCAGAAAGAGGCCTCTTGGCTGGAGCTTATGATTCGCTCAACAAAAGTCTCGGTGATCTTCTGATACAGTTTCTTCATCTCCTCCACCTCTATGTTCTTCAGGTCCAATTCACGTTTAAGGGACTTGTTCGTGTTGTCCAAGGTCATGATTTTTGAAGCCTGCTCATCCACAGTTTCTCTGAGGCGTACACATTCCCTTTGAGCCTCTTCTTTCTTGACATTGACAGATGACAATTCCTCTAATATCGGCAAGAGTGTTGGGGTGAGTACACCAAGAGCCGACAGGGATCTATTGGAACCCTTGTATCGCATCTTTTCTCGGCTCACATTCGTAGACAATATTGCTTTCTTCATATCTTCAGGAAGATGAGATGAAATCGCACTAAGCATTATACCATATAACGCGTCTTCGTAAGGTCTAGTGTCCTTCAACCACCTCAGGTACTTTTCTCCCTGACGCGAGAACCTGTACTCGTAATAATACCCCTTATTACAAAGCCTACGCCCCTTGGAGACACACCTCCTTTTGAGCCTCCTCCTCTTCAGAAACCCCATACTATGCAAACGGAACAACCACTTCGATGATCGCGCAACACCACACCCAAGCAAGCCAGCAACACACATAGCGTCAAAATGGTCCCACCCACTATTCCCACCATGGTCCAATTTAGTCAATACATCTCGATAATTCATGGGTAATTACCTCAAATAGCAATTCGTTTCCACAATATGGAAACGAATTACACAATAATATCTTATGTCTGCAAGATTTAAACGTAAATATCTATAGAATACCCATAGAATTGCGGCGCTTCATACTGACTCTATGTGACTATGTATACGGAATGCTGATGTTTGTTCTGCTGCATGTGGGATATATCGACCGCTGCATCTAATGTGAAACACTCATCATATATGTCAAGTGAAGGATGCTACAATTCAGCCATCCCGAACACGTTTGTCAAACGTCATTATGGCACCGTTGCTCGTTTGAAGGATATTCTCAGTTGATTGGAAGCAGTTCAAGGCCCAGCGGGGCTTCCGCTCCTACCATAGCGTGTACTTATATAGATCTAGTAAGGACCACCTCTGATTATGAGACGAATCAGAATAAGACATGTCGACGCATTCACAGACAGAACGTTCGGTGGAAATCCTGCTGGCGTCGTTCCAATTGCTCAGGGACTAACTGACCAAGAAATGCAATCTATCGCAAATGAAATGAACCTATCGGAGACGGCGTTTATCCTTCCAAGTGACAAGGCCGATTTCAGAATAAGATGGTTCACGCCAAAGCGGGAGATTCAGTTTTGCGGGCATGCAACCATTGCAAGTCTACATGTTCTCGCTGAAGACAGCAAGTATGGAATGAACAAGGACGGAGTCTTCTCATTCAAGATTGAAACGATGGTGGGCATACTCAACGTGGATGTCGAGAAAAAGGGGTCATCGATCAGAGTTATCCTGCAGTCACCACCCATTGATTTGGTAAAAGAAGAGTTGGATAAGAAAGAACTCTCAGATGCATTGCGTATTGAAGAGACTGAGATAGAAAATGCTTATCCAATCATGAGGGAAAGAACACTTGATTACCTGTATGTGACGTTGAGAAAACTGGAGACGTTGAAACAAGTAAGTTACGATAGTGTCAAGTTGGAGAGTTTCGGAAAGAAACATGGAATAAAAGGCTTCACTGTTTTGACAAAGGAGACATTCGAGAAGAGCTCTAATGTTCATTCAAGATTCTTCACACCATACTATGGAATCAGAGAGGATCCAACGACAGGTTCCTCTCATGGCCCCCTAGGAGTATACCTTGTTATGAATGGCATAGCGAAGTTAGATGCGAACAACCAAGTTCTGATAAAAGCAGAGCAGGGAGATATCATGGGAAGACCAGGAAGAATGATCGTTAAGGTAACTCGGCAGAAAGACGGAACTTACAACGCGAAATTGGTCAGTCAAGCCGTCACAGTGTTAGATGGAGAATTGATGCTGCCATAGAGGTCAAGTCCACAATATTGACTCCCGCAGAAACGTTGATCGGTAACCCAAAGAGTTAAACACGTTCATACTCCTCTCTTGAGAGATTTCAACTTTCGATACTAAGGTGAGAATATGCCTGTAGTCATGATCTGGATGTGGGAAGGAAGAACGTCAGAACAAAAAGAGAAACTGGTTAAGGGCATAACAAGAGTCTTCGAAGATATTGGCACAAAGGCTGACACTGTACAAATAGTAATCAACGACGTATCAAAGAACAACTGGGGGGTACGTGGCGAACTAGCGTCCAAGCTAACCTAGAAACATTGACTAAGTCTGGTTCCCTATGATCAATTCCCAAGCGAGCTGAGCGCGTCTCGATACGTCTGATTGATAGCCCTAGCGGCGTTTTCAAGCTTCAGTTTCTCTTCTTCGTTAGGGAAATCATAGAATGTGGGGCCAAGGGTCCATCCCATCTAAACGTGGCATCAACAAGCGTCCAAATTGGACAAGTTCTTGCCGATGAAGTGAAGGTGGTCATGTACTCTGAGGGGATATCTAGACAAGCAACAGAGAAGATGGAATTTGAATATACGGATAACCCACAGACCACGGTCAATGAAGCTTTGGAAAGACACGGTCTCGATTCAAAGATTCTATTCCTACGGAATGGTTGCGAAGCTCTTCCGGTTCTTTCAAGTTGAACACAGCTTTTCGACTTGTCAGAACAGAAGCTTGGAACTAGACTTAGAAGTTGTTTGACGGCTCTGCTCTTTGCCCTTGGGGTCGTTTGATGAAAATCGTGAATACAGTTATGTCACATGTGCGAAGTAGTATGTGGAATGAGGACATATTTAGGCGAAGGAAAACTCGTGAGATTAAAGGGCATTCCGCATTTTTCTGTTCTAATCTATCGAGAATGATTTCAGAGGATGTTGTTTGTGCGAAAGATGCCAACGAAGTACCTACGGAATATGGGACAGATGAGACTTTCAACCATGAGTAATTTCTTTTTGAGAAGGCGAGAATATGGATGACAGAAAATCTGGGTCAATATTTGTGTTGATTTCAGCGACTGGCCTAGGCACGCTCGGCGTACTCGGCAAACTGGCTTACGGTGCAGGGCTTACAATAGTATCCGTGCTCGCTCTTCGTTTCATCATTGGAACAATTTTTTTCTATGTTCTACTTGGGCTAGGCAACGCTAGAAGGCGAGAAATGAACTTGTCAAGACCTTACAATGTTGGTACAAATCATGCCTTTCTTTGCTTGAAGGGACGTAATCTAGCTGTGGCTGTTGGGCTTGGGGCCGTCGGATATGCTACAATGAGCGGTTTATTTTTCTGGGGGCTCAAGTTCATGTCCGCTGGTATGGTTGCAATTGTATTCTACACGTACCCCATGTTCGTGGTTGTTATCTCGACTGTCGTTTTGAAAGAAAAAATGACGTACTACACAACCATCGCTCTCATACTTACGTTGGTTGGGGTGGCCTTGATAACTGGATTTGACGTTGCCTATGCAAATCTGCTTGGTGTTCTGATAGTTCTGTTGGCTGCACTGGTGTTTTCGACATACGTAACTGTGAGCCGAACCTTGCTTGGAAAGGTTGACGCCGGCGTACTCACAGCCTACGTTCTGCCTTCTTGCAGCGATGACTTTTCTAGCCTATGGTATCGTAACTGGCCAGTTGATACTTCCTGCAACCCTCTATGGCTGGAGTTTGGCGATCGCTCTTGGCGTCATAGCCACAGCAATTCCAGTATTCGGTTTCTTGATTGGGCTATCAATGATCGGAGCTAGCCGCGCAAGTATTCTGAGTACCCTTGAACCCGTTGTAGCCGTTCTGCTTGGTGCAGCATTTTTGGGAGATCCTGTCACGTCAACAACTATTCTTGGGGGGGCACTCGTACTGGCCGGAACTGTTCTGATTCACAAGCAATAGTCGACGTCTTTCGATGTCTAATGTTACAGACTATTCACCCGTTATACGACCTTCATACATCTTTTCCAGTAGTTCTGTAACATTATTTAGAGTCAATCTTCTGGGATTGTATGTCTGCAGGTAATAGTAGGATTGCCGTTCCTCAACTAGGTATTTCACGAATTTGGGAATATCACCTTTGGGAAACCCGACTTCCTTAAGCGAAACCGGTAGTTCCAAATCCTCAATCAGATCTCTTGTAGCCTGAATCGCCATAATCGCGGCATCACGCTTCGACATACCATGGACATCCAATCCCATAGCCTCTGCGACTATCGCAAGTCTCTCTATACATGCGGGCATATTGTAATCCATCACATAAGGGGTAACGATAGCACATGCAACTCCATGAGGGACTTTGTACATTGGTCCTAGCGCTTCAGATATGCAGTGCCCCAAGTTTACGCCTGCAGGTGTCGCTCCCATTGCGAGTCCTCCCAGCATCGCTGCTATCGACATGTTATACCTCGCCTCCAAGTTGTCTCCCCAATAGTACGCAGTCCGCAGATTCTGGACGATTAATCTGATAGATTGCAGCCCAATCATATCCGAGAATGGTGAGAAACCCAAGTTTAGTATGTTTTCCATTGAATGGGCCATAGCGTCTATTCCACTTCCAGCTGTCTGCTTAGGGGGACATGTGATGACGTTGAGCGGATCAACTATGGCCGTATCTGACAAAACCTTTGGACTTGCAATGAAGTTCTTCGCACCTTTGTTATCGATGACAACGGCGAACATGGAAACTTCGCTTCCTGTTCCTGAAGTTGTTGGTAGCATAATCTTCGGCAGAGATCTTTCCTTGACCCGATCCTCAGCGTATGCCAAGTAATTCGTAATGTCTCCAGGATTCGTCGCCAATACTGCTGCCAATCTTGGCGCTGTCCATTGCTCGCTCCTCCGCCAAGGCCTACAACGAGTGAATACTTTTGTTCTCTTACCTTCTTGGAGAGATTTCGTGAGCTC
Organism: Candidatus Bathyarchaeota archaeon; assembly: GCA_963760485.1. Taxonomy (GTDB): domain Archaea; phylum Thermoproteota; class Bathyarchaeia; order 40CM-2-53-6; family CAVXDP01; genus CAVXDP01. The sequence continues at coordinate 18,026 of CAVXDP010000006.1, forward strand.
TCAAGCGTTGGTTCAGAGGAGAGATCATCGTATACTTCGACATTTAGTTCTTCTTTCTCTATACTTTCTCTAATCTTGTCGGGTATCCCCGCTTTCAGGACTCCTTTATCAGTGACTAAAAGAACTGGATCTTTTCCAACCGTGAGTCTTTTTGCCTCCGAACCGACAGCATTTGAGGCTCCAGCGCCATAGACTAGTGTACCAACATTCATGAAATAGCTGATTCTTGCTGCTGGAAGAACGTACTTATCAATGCTCATAGAACATTATCACCAATTGCTACATTTTCTATTAGAACTTTGGTACCTTCTATTAAGACATGTGACTGAAGATATGATAGTCACGTTGATTTCGGAAGATACATGTTGGACAGGTACATATGATCTAGTGTGGTCATCATGATACCTGATAGCGAGAGAATTAATATGCAGCTGATGAAGGCCTCTGATGAATTTACCATTACATTGTTGTGCAGGGCATTCGGCATAGCTAGAAGCGTCTTCTACTACAGGAGGAAGAGGTACGAGGAGTATGGGCTGCTTCAGTCCAGGTCTAAGAGGCCCAGACGCACCAGGACAATTAGTGAAGAGGTGAAGGCCAGGATAGCTGAACTGCATAGGGCTCATGGGTGGAAGGCTGCACGCATAACCAGAGAACTGGCTAAACAGGGGATCAGCCTGTCTGAGAGGACGATAAGGAAGTACATTCCTAAACGCAGTAGAGCTGAAGCCAGAGAAAAGATATCCTAAACGACAGTACGGCAGGCTGGAGCAGCTGCAGCTGGACGTGAAAGGACGCATCTACGTGGGAAAGCAGAAGCTGTACCCCATAGGCATCATAGACAGGGGGACGAGAGTGGCGTTGACAGAGCTGAGGCCGTCGTTCAAGACAGATAACATCATAGAGGCATGTGAGAGGTTCATCGGATCATATGGGAGGCCCAGGACGATAAAGACTGACAACCACCGCTGCTTCAGAAGTAGGAGGTTTAATTCGTGGCTCGAGGAGAATGGAATACAGCACAGGTACATCAGTAAGAAATCTCCCTGGCAGAACGGCTACATCGAATCCTTCTTCAAGACCATGGAGACAGAGTTCCTACGGGAGAACTTCTTCAAAACCATCGATGAAGCTTCCACAAAGATGAACGAAATTCGTCAACGACTACAACACCACAAGGTATCACACAGCGATCAGATGCACACCAATTGAAAGATTTAATAGCGTAGACGATGATGATACAATTAACCTGTCCAAGATGTCTATTCCGTGATCAATATATGATTTAGATAGAGGTTTTTCCATTTTTTCCATTTTCCATGTTTTTGGCAGGGAGGCGACTGGAACGCGTTTAGGAACGCGGTTCGAAGCGTTGGTGCGCCAACAAACACAGAACAAATTGATTATGACAATGATGCCGTCGCCAGGGCGTTGGTCAAATCGAAGCATCTGAATCAGATATGGATGAATCGAATGTCTTGTTTCTACACAATCCTTCTCGAAAAACCATTGACACAAAGGACAGCTCGCGAAGCTGGCAAAGAAGACAAATGTCATTAGATCGTGCTCTCTGAAGAGGCTCTGGAATCTGCAGATTCAATAGTGACAGTTCAATTGCTCAGGATAGATCTTCCTGCCATGAGTCTTTCTGCTTTTTCTAGTTTCTTGGCAACTTCGGCGAGACCGAGTTCCTTGAGCCCTTTGTTCGTTTGCCATCCAGTGTTACGATCCCATCCGTGGATTTCGTAGTATTCATCTAGCATTCCGTTGTATTTGTTCCAATCTAAACGGTGTCCCTTGAAAGGACCAGTTTTCACAGGTTCAACAAACACTCGTGAAGGCGGCAGATCATCTTTACGTGTTAAATGTGCATGTAAAGTGTTGAAGGCCTTCTCAACCTCATGAACCTGTCTCCCAACAAGCATAAGATTAGACGCACTCCTCTCCACCCCCGTCGCCGCTGAAAAAAGATTTGCATAATCCTCAGGACCAAGAAGCTCGACACTACCCCAATAACTTGTAAAATAACACATACCGAGGCTGTCGACTAACGCCTTTAAATTCTCAAAGAAGAACACCAACTCCGCCTTACCCTCATAAGTACCCTGCATACCCGCAGTAGGCACACCAAAAAATCTCTCACCCACATCAGGTGAGGAGTATCCTCTGATTTCTGCTGTTGGTGCTCCGTCTAGGTGTCTTGATCCTCTCACCGATGTGACGATGCCCAGACCCCAAGCTATCGCGGTCCTCAAACTATCAATTATGCCTTGACCCTTAACATGCATCGCATAATACTCGGATCCTCTACCTATCTTCTCAGAAGCAACTTTGAAACCATCAGCAAGAATATTCCCCAGTCCCTGTCTATACGCCAACTTCACTATCTGCTTCATAAGAGCCTCATGATCACCCCACAAAAGCGACTCCCCATCCGTATCATCCCTAGTAAGTATCCCATGCTCAAACAGTTCATAAGCCCAAGAAAGAACCGTCGCAGTATTATCCACATCCAGTCCCAGTTCGTTGCATAGTGAATCAGCTTTTATCAGCGCAGGTCCATAGTCTATGTCAAACCGCGGACCAAAGCCATATCCAGCATTAGCCTGGAACACATAGCTTTTCGTACCTTTGTAGGGGCCATCTTCAATTCATATGACGGTACGCAGCTAATGGGGCATCCTGGACATGCGGTTAACCCTTTTTCATACTTCTTGAGTGCAGGCGCGTCGATCTTTGCCATCTTCTCCGGATCCCAATGATCATCCTGATAGTTTCTCACCGGAATCACGCAACGGTCGTTGTTAACCCTCGTCACTCTGCCATGAGAACCTACAGTTCTCTGAGCCTCCGCAAATCTCGAAGAACTGACTCTTGATCTTGTGATCTCAACAAGTTCTTCAAATTTGCCAAGATCCGCGACTCTAACAAGGCCTTCTCCTCGAACCGCGATTGCTTTGAGGTTTTTGGATCCCATGACTGATCCTAATGATGAGCCTCCGGCGGCTCTGGCTCCGTCAATAATGATTGCAGATGCAAAAACTAGGTTTTCACCAGCTGGACCTATCGATGCAACAGAAGTTTTCGAATCATTGACATCACGTCGGATAGAGTCAGAGACTTCTGACGTATTTTTTGTCCATAAATGTGACGCATCTCTCGTTTCGACGGCTCCATCATGAATCCAAAGATAAACCGGCTTCGTTGACTTTCCCGATATTACTACATGATCGAAACCTGCACGTTTCAATTCAGTTCCAAAGTTGCCGCCAGCATTCGCGTAACCAGTACCCCAAGTGATTGGGTTCTTGGACTCTACACTAACTCTACAAGCCGCTGGAGCCGCCGTACCCACCAAGGGTCCAGCTGAAAAAATTAACAGGTTCTCAGGAGCATAAGGATGAACATTCCTGTCCAACTCATTAAATAAAATCCATTCCCCAACTCCTCTACCACCAATAAACCGCTCCGCATACTTCATCGTCTGATCAATTGATGAATGTTGACCACAGAGATCGGTCCTCAACATCTTGCCTGTCCAACCAAACGTCATTTCCTTCATTCCCATTCATCCGATTCGAAAAATGAAATATACTCCCTGTGTATGAGGTTCAGACGATTCGTAGCTGAAGAACTTGTTCAATATAAATCAATTTGTTAAGATTCTTTTCTCGCACTTGCGGAATTGAGCGACAATTATCGACTGGAGTTCATGTGTTCTGTCTTTTCATCACCGACTCAAGAGACAGTGTCAATAGCGCTTGGAATTGTTGTCTTTTCGATTCTGTCGAGTGTCTAGAACTGGCCAGAAGTCACCCCAATACAAGTCTATGTCAGATAGTCAGCGTGTAATCGGAGGTTCTATTCCAGACGGCTAAGGTGACATGAGATAGTTCGAAAATGATGCGCAGGTGGGATTCTTGTCTAGAGAAATAATCAGTTTTAAGGAACCAAGTGGCATGATTCCCTGGTATTAGGAGGAAGACGAGACTTGACCTTACTGAAGGTGTTGACGGAGGATCAATTGTATAGTATTCACTCAGCAACTGTTGATGTACTTCAGAAGACTGGAGTTGTTATTCATGAGGAGGAAGCCCTCAAAATACTGGAAGCTGCTGGTTCATCAGTTGACTACCGAGAGCACAGAGCAAGAATCCCAGAGAAACTCATAGAAGAGATTTTGCGAAAAACGCCTCACACCTTCATCATGCGCGCAAGGAACACGAGATACGACCTAGAACTCGGAGCGGGAAAGAGCTACTACGCCATAGGAGCGGAATGCCTCTACGTTCATGATCTTCAAACGCAAATGAGGAGACGTGCCACTATACAGGATCTGGAGGCTCTGACTAGGCTTATGGATGGATTGGAGAATGTTCATCGAGGTTCCAGTGGATTGGTACATCCTTCAGACGTAGATGATAATGTGTCTCATGCTTATGTCCTTAAGACCCTATTCGAGAATTCTGAGAAGATTCCGGGATGCAATTTACACGGTAAAGATGAGGCCTTAGACTGCATTGGAATGGCGAGAATCGTGGCCGGAGGGGCAGACGAATTGAGGAAAAAGCGTATGATATTCGGAACCGTTTGCCCTGCGAGTCCTCTTCAACACGATGCGAAAGCTATTCAAGGACTACTGAAGTTCGCCGAACATGGACTGCCAGTAAATATATTGACTATGACGTGTTTAGGCTCCACGGGACCTTCCACAATTGCGGGGACACTTGTTCAGCAAAATGCTGAAATCTTGAGCGGTATTGCAATTGCGCAACTCGTTACTCCAGGAACACCTGTATTTTATAGTGTTGCACCTGCAATAACCGATATGAGAACTGGCATATCTTCTCAAGGTCGTCCTGAGGCTTTTCTGATAGCAGCCGCGAGCGCTCAACTAGCCAAGTATTATCGGATTCCATGTGGCTTGTCAAACGTTACAAGCGACTCAAAAACACTAGATGAACAAACTGCCTATGAAAAATCCATGGCGTTATTCGCTTCAGCCTTGTCCGGGGCAGACATAATCGCAGGAGCCGGAGTCATCGAATACTTCATGACTGCCAGCTATGAACAACTTGTAGTAGACAATGAACTATGTGGAATGATGAGTCGAATCTTAAGATGTGTGGATGTCGATATCGATAGTCTGGCTGTTGACGTTATCAACCGTGTTGGACCTCAAGGCCATTACCTGACCCAAAAGCATACACTGGAGCGTTTCTCGAAAGAGATTTGTGAACTGCGGCTCAGCGACAAGAAAACTTGGGACCAATGGGTTCGAGCAGGCTCAAGAAACGTGACAGATGTAGCGCGAGAGAAAGCTCTTGAGATTCTGAGAGATCATCATCCAGAACCTTTAGACGAAGATGTACAAAAGGAGCTTGCACGATTTCTAGAGGTTGTAAAGAAAAGGATTGAGATTCAAAGCATGAAAACATGAACTGCAGATCAAAGAAATTCACGTGTGATTGACTAACTTCGCTTTCTAGAAACATTTTTGACACCCACATTTTACTGGTGAAGAAGTCTAAGAAAACCTTTAGAAGAGGTAACAACTATCTGTGTTGGAAATGGACCTTGTCCCGTGCTCAGGCACATCATATTCAAGTCGTTCAATCCGAATCAATATAAAAACAGTCAGTGGAGCGTTGAGATAATACCATATGTCTTCCGGCTACTAAAATGAGCTTGACACATCAAGGTGGGTTATATGAATTCGCTTCAGAAAGCTATCCTCGAATTAGATGAAGAGAAAGTCATTTCCGAGGTCAAGAGAAGATTAGAGTCTGGCTCAGATCCAGCAGAGATCATTCGCGATGACATAATGCCTGCTATGAATATGGTCGGTGAGAAGTTTGAACAAAACGAGATCTTTCTGACTGGTCTAATGATGTGTGGAGACATCGTTGGAAAAGCAATGGATCTGATAAGGTCAGCTCTACCGGAGGGTATCAAGAAGACAGTTGGAAAAGTGGTCATCGGTACAGTCCAAGGAGATGTTCACGATCTTGGAAAGAGCCTGGTGGGAGCTTATCTTAGGGCATCATTGTTTGAGGTACATGATTTGGGAACTGATGTGCCCGCAAAAACGTTTGTGGATAAAGCCGAAGAGTACAAAGCTGACATTGTCGCGCTTTCAGCACTCATGTCGAGCACGATGTCAGGACAGAAGGAAGTCATAGATCTAATTAGAGATCTAGGCAAGTCAGAGCAGTTCAAAGTCATAATAGGAGGAGGTCCAACAACACAGAATTGGGCTGATGAAATCGGAGCCGACGGATGGGGGAAGACTGCGCCAGAAGCAGTCAGATTATGCAAGAAAGTGTTGGGGATGGACAATTGACTGTGCCTGTCCTAGAACTGTTGAAACGTGCTATGAATGGACCTCTTATTGAAAAGAAGAAGTTCTTGTTTAATTTGAACAAGAGGACCAACGAACTCGTTAAGAACCATGGCATAGTCTACGATCCGAGCGATATGATTCCTAAAGATCAGAGCATCGCAGACCACTTGTTTGAGGCGGGGATGGAACTTCTATGTGACGTGGGGTTGTACTGCGAGGGCACATCCCGAATTGTCAAACTGGATGCTAGTGAAATAAAGGAGTCCCTTCGACAATTCAAATGTGAATACGTTCGCGGAGAGGGTGGACAACAAGTAACCTACAAGAAAAGAAAAGCAGGCGGGGATGAGGCTCCAATGAGGATCTACAGTCCATCCTGCGTTGGAGTCTCAGAAGAGGTTTACTTGCCACTCCACATATCCTTTGCCAAAGAGCCTATAGACGAACTTGGCGGGGGTGTTATGAATAAGATCGATGGGGAACCTATCAAGGTTGGAACCCCCTTGGAGATTTTGGCAGCTGCACGCCAATCGAGATGGCTTAGAGACGCGATAACGCTTGCGGGGAAACCGGGGCTTCCAATAAGCACAGATTCAGTGGTAACTTCACCGATGGGTTTGTGTGGCTGTTACGTTGAGGGGGGAGCTGATAGATGGTACGATCATCGATTCTGGAATTTCCTTGAACCAGAACTAGTTCTACCCATGACTACACTCAACAAGATTGCCTTAGCGACTGTTCAAGGAAATTGTATGGGTGGCGTTTATATGGCCATTCTTTACGGTTACGGAGGAGGAGTGGAGGCAACAGCTGTTGTCGATATGGCAGGAAAAATGGCAATTGCCACAACGGGTTACGGCCTAGATCAAATCGGGTCGTCGCCTGTTGAAGTCGGAGGTAAAAGCAACGGCAAAGAGCTTTGGTGGATAGAATCTGCAGTCGATATGGCTTTTGCTGGAAACTCTCATGTTATAAACTACAGTGATCTCATGACAGAGTCGGGAATCTGTACCAACGTGTGCTTTTACGAAACTGCTGCAAGAGTGATTTCGGTGCAAGCGGCGGGATGCACGGTGTTGCAAGGTCCCTACATTCTGAGAGGAGGAGATGTCGACAGGACTGCTGGACTTGAAGCAAGGTGGGTCCGAGCAGTAGCCGATGCAGTTACAGGAATGAATTTGGTCGATTCCAACGAATTGTGCAGAACTGTTTACCAGAAGTTTGAACAGAAGCTAAAAAATCCACCCAGAGGAAAGAAGTTTCAAGAATGCTACAATATGAGAAGTATTGAGCCGTCTGAGGAGTACTTGGAAATCTTCGTGTCTGTCAAGAAGGAACTGGAAGACATTGGAGTGCCATTCAAGTATTGATTCCCCAAAATAGTTATCTTAGAAAGAGAAAGATGATGAAGACGAAATGAAGCGACTTGAAGAAAGAATAGCGATCGTCACGGGAGCATGTCGAGGTATCGGTCTGGGAATAGCCAAAGTTCTGGCTAGGCATGGAGCATACGTGGTCCTGACCGATGTGACAGACAGAGTGGAAGATAGCGTAGAAGCCATTCGAAAAGCAGGTTTCAATGCGATTGCCTTGAAAATGGACGTGACAAAGATGGACGATGTGGATGAGACCGTTCAGAAAGTGCTGGGGAAGTTTGGTAAGATAGATATACTTGTCAATAGCGCGGGAATCTATCCACGAAAAGATCTGGTCGATATGTCAGACGAGTTCGTGCACATGAACTTCGACATCAACGTATTTGGGATGTTCAGATGTGCTAGGGCAGTGCTTCCCTCGATGATGAAAAAGAGGTATGGGAAGATTGTTAATATGTCTTCTACAACCGGGCCAATCGTGGCTGACCCAGCTGGTGGATGGACCGCTTACGCCGCAACTAAAGGCAGCGGTTTGGGGGCTAACAACTTCACTAGCCTTGGAAGTTGCGCAGTACGGCATCAATGTGAACTGTGTGTGCCCTGGAAGTATTGACACGCCAGGTGCAAGGGAGTCAGACCCAAGTGCTGTTGAAAACCTTGGGCGAAGTATACCGATGTGCCGACTAGGAACACCAGAAGAAGTTGGAGATGTTGTCTTGTTCTTGGCCTCAGATGAATCGAAGTACATAACAGGAACCCACATAGTAATCGACGGTGGAAACACTATTCAAGAATTCTTCCACGGACCATACGTTCTCAAGTGAGCTTGTTGCTTGATTGAGGTTCATCGCCAGAAGTTGAAGCCTAAAGGTTCTGCGGCTGTATAGCCCCCGTCTACAACAATTGCTATTCCATTAAGGAAGGTTGCCTCATCAGATGCCAGAAATAGGGCTACGTTTGCGATGTCGCGGGTCGATACAATTCTGTTCAAAGGATAGCTCTTTACAATTCTTTGGTATGTATTCTCAGAATCCTTTGTTCTTTTCAAGAATCGTTCCGTCATGGGAGTCATTGTATGCGCAGGGCATACTATGTTAGTCCTTACGTTTTTGGGACCCAATTCCAAAGCCATCGTTTTTGTCAAAAGCAGTAGTCCTCCCTTTGAGGCACAATAGGCAGCGAACTTCTCATGACCAAAAAGTGAAGAGGTTGATCCTATGTTAATAACAGATCCGCCTCCCCGTTTTATTATTTCGGGAACTGCATACTTTGAAAAGAGAAAAGGACCTTTCAGGTTAACAGCCATGACTTTGTCCCAGATATCTTCGGATGTTTCCAGAATACTATATGCAGGATCAATTCCTGCGTTATTCACGATAATGTCGATGCCGCCGAATTTTGAAACGGCTTGATCGACCACATTCTTGACTTCTTTTGCGATAGAAACATCGCCTTTGACGTAGATGCAATTACCTCCTTCTTTCTCGATTTGATTAGAGATTTCTTGGAGTTTTTCTATTGTCCTACCAGTGATGATTACCTTCGCTCCCTCCCTTGCAAAAAGTGTCGATATTGCTGCCCCTATTCCAGACCCTCCACCGGTTACAATGGCAATTTTTTCTTTCAACTTCAACTTCGATACCTGATTGAGTAGGACTCGGTCAGCCTATAAGAATACTTATTTTTTCGATCCCCGATGCATGTTTTCAAGTCCATCCATCAATCTTGTTATGTCCTCCACATCCTTAATAGTGACAGTCCTCCGCAGGCACGTTTTGAAATCTTGTATGTAGGGGGAAGAAGGCAGCTGGTGCATGAAAGCTCTTGCCTACCCTCAACTCTAAATCGAACCTCGGATTTCCTGCATGCATAACAAAAGAGTGCGATGTCCTCTGCAAAGCTTTCTTGACAAGACAAGATGGAATTCTCACCTTCTGCTCCTTGTAATCAACGAAAGCTCCAGCAGATTCCAATAACCCTAGGCCCGCTTTTCACTAACTGCAATGTCCACAGTCGGGTTCCGAAACTCCCAATGGAATTTTCAGATTAGAAGGGCTTACATACAAATCATTCGAAGAGAAACCAATTCTCCAATTCTATATTTTGTCAACCTGAAAAGGAAACCTTTAGAATCTCTCAGAGTTGTATTATAATGAGGCAATGGGTTTGTCATATACTCAGGCACCTCATCTGACTAACGATGAAATAGAGTTTCTGCTCAGAGATGCGAAAGTTGCACGGTTTTGTTCACTCAACGAAGATGGCACTATACATGTGGCTCCGGTATGGTTCAAGTACGAAAATGCAAGAATATCAATAACAACGCCAGTAGCAAGTCGCAAGGCTAGAAACGTTAGACGCAACAACAATGTCACAGTCTTGGTTGATCTAGAGGGCCCACCGGCGAAGGGCGTACTAATCTACGGCAATGCGGAGATGGAAGATTTGAATGACAAGCTCCTACCGGAAGCTATCTCTTTTTTCGAGAAATACATACCAAAAGATAAGGTAACGGGTTATACGAAAGAATTGTTCAAGTTGACGAACTGGGTAAGAATAGGTGTCAAACCTAGTAGGATAGCATCATTTGACTATGCAAAAGATGACGCATACCGAAAGGCTGCACATGGATAAGAATCTCATGTCATGGATTGAGATTCTGAGCTAAGAAGAACCTAAAAAAGGATGTTAGATGACTGACATATTCATCCTGCCATCTATCCACGTTTCCGAAGCATATCACGAGATCAAAGAAGATCGATGCTGATAACATCAATCAGATACTTTTAGATTGAAGAGGGAGGAACAGGTTTTGCCCAAAACCCATCTCTTATCTTCCTCGGAGATACCTGACTTTTCGACTATTTCTAATTGGCGAGAGTACATGCTTGGATCAATACGCCAAGCCGGATCCCAGTCGCTTCCGAACATGACTCTGTCTGCGCCCAGTTCGTTCACAGCCTTGAATAGATGCTCGGGAATCGTTTGAACGGTATCCAAATATACGTTTACATGTTTGTAGGCCACCATCAACGAGATTTCAAATAGAAATGAATAGCCCCGACCCATCTTCGTGATGATTATTGGGACTTCAGGAAAACGCTCTGCAAGATGATCTACGAAAAATGGAACATGTTGAGCAAGAAAATGGCCGAACTTACTCCAAGCAGTGGCAAACATCACTGGGACTCTATACTTAGCAAGGGCTTCCATCAAGGGAAAGAGATCCTTTGCAAGCCTATCAGGAGCAGTCTCATTTGAGAATTGATGAATTGATGTCTCTCCCAGGCCTTTTAGGCCCAAGGTCCTCACGCAGTATCCCACGAATTCGTTTAGATCGCCGATGTCAACAACGGGTCTGAACCCATTTGCCGACTTAGGATTACCGGGAAGATAATCTGACCCAATCACGAAGAGGCCTATGAATCTATCAGGATGTCTCTTTACTGCTTCAGAAACAACTGGGTTCTGATCTTGTCCTGCCATGCCCTGTATTATTGCCTTGTCGATCCCGTTTGCATCCATATCTTTTAGCATGATCTCCGTCATGTCGATGTTAGATCCAAGCAGTAGACTATCGAAGACTTCAGGATGTCTCCAACGAAGCACTACCGCGTCACGTCTGGATTTGACATAACTGCTCAGGTCTACATTGGAATTTCCGAACGGGTGGGAATGTTCGTCAATAATCAAATATGTTTCACACCATATTCGAGAGAACCTGTTGTGTCGTAAAAGACTTGGGCAATTTCTCTAACACGATGCTGTAAAGTCTGCGGTTAAAACGGGTAAGGCGACAGGCTGTCAAAAGTCGGTTGATTTCACAACTTAGCTATCGGGACACACTTCAATGAGGAATTGTTTGGGAAATATTCAGCAGAGCAAACAGCCATCCAAAACCCATTACGAACCCATCTAATACTGGGCTAAACAGACTCTTGTTATGGTGTGTAACACGATACATAGTCAGCACTATTGCGAAGATCAACAAGAGCCAAATGGCCATCGATTGCTCAATCACCACTATTCGTATGAACCCTAATTGGAGCAAAATGGGGCTCTGTCTCTAAATTCCTCTTTGTCTGCTTTTGATGAGGACTGTTAGGTTGTAGACGATTACTTTGGTCATGAGTTCGAGTTTTTGATGGTCTCTTCTGATGGAGGTGAGGTGGTGGCCGAGTGTTCGTTTGATTGCTGAGAAAGCAGTTTCAGCCATTGATCTTTTGTGGTAGTGTTTCATCCATTTTTTCGGGTTTTTCCTGTAGAATTGCATCATATGTTTCCATGCGGGTGGGCCAATTATTTTTGTTGGGCTGTTTCTTCTGGGTTTGAGGTAGGGTGTAGCTCCTTTCGCTTCGATTAACTTGCAGTTTCTATGGGAGAGGTATCCAGAGTCGCCTGCGACAGATTCTATATCGTCTAGGCTTTCGAGCAGAGAATCGAGTTGTGTTGTGTCGCCTACCATGCCTGTAGTGACTTTCATGCTTGGAATAGCCTTGTAGACGGTTCCCACAGCTGCGTGGAGCTTAAGATAGTCTCTTCTTGATTCATGTCTTCGCCATGAATAGTATACTTTGGGGCTGAAGCCTGTAGCGTCTACTGCTATTCGTTTCTCTGTTTTTTAAAAAGAGCGTTGATCTCCTGGTTGAGTTGTTTCAGGTAGGGTTCTTTAAGTTTCTTCATTGTTCTCCAGATTGTGTTGTGGTCGGGGATGTTTGTCATGCCACATTCCATAGCGATCTTCTTGTTCTCGTTTAGATAAATTTCTGTCTCGTGGTATGTGAAACCATACTTTTCTTTCACGAGTAACGCCATGATCCTGGTTGACGGGTCAAACTGTGGTCTACCTCTGTGTTTCTTGTTCCATGGTTTGCCTGTCTTTGAGAGAACCTCTCTGGTTAAGGAGAGAAATTCTCTCAGCGTTATGCCTTCCATGAACCCTAACTATAGCATAAACTAGAATTTAGAGACAGAGCCTCCATAGACGTTAATTTGAAGAGAATAGCATTCGCACCCCTTGATAACATGGATACAACCGTATAGAATATCCCCTCCTCGGACTGTTTACCCGGGGGAAATCTCAGGGATATCATGGCTATGCCAATCAAAACCGATGCTACGCACATGATTTGTGGTATGCTAATGGTTTCCCCAAGAATCACAAATGACAGAATCAATGCCAGGACTGTAGAACTCGCACCCACGCTAGTTATGATGCTCGCTTTTCCTACACTTAGACCCTTGAAGCTGAAGAATATTGACGAAGTGCTGCAGACGCCAGTCATTAGTACCAGCGCCACAGACATCAAGGAAGGCGCCGGAAACCCGAATATAGCAAACAGGAGAAAGAGCGGGCCCAATCCAACAAGTTGGGTGTAAAGTAACAACGGATAATAGCCCAAAGCTCCCATTACTCTCTTGGCAATGAAATCTGCCGCAGCCCCATCCGATCATAGAAGCAAGACCATAGGCAATCGAAAAGAGCTCAACCATCATCTATTCTATCACCAAAAATGATAGATTGGCGCGCAAATCTAAGGCCAGTTACGAATCTGAGGGATAAATGGAAAAAAATCGACTATTCGTTCCTTCACCCGATCGGCATATCCAGGGAGACTCATGCCAGCAGTTCTTCCTTTGGCACAATTAGAGGGTTTCTTACGGAGACGGTAAAGGTACTGTGTTTATCAACATGAAAATCAATACAGCTTGCACAATCCAAGCGACCCCTCCGGTTGCCACTGCTTTCCATCCGGCTCCCCTCACTATGTCTTTTCTAACTCGGAAGCATATGCCAGTAACCGCAGATGTCAAGCAGATAGAAGCGACACTGATGCCGAGCGGAATTCCAGCCCCAGTTGCAAGAACAGTTCTGACACTAACTGGCATAGTGAATGCAGTGTTGATCACTATGGCAACGAAAAAAGCGATCACGAAGAGTGGAAACCTGTTAGCAATTTTCCAATAGCGGGAATTCTCGGCAGACTTTCCAGATGTCTCTTGCCTTGCGAATGTGAAAGACCACCAAAACACGACAAGTATTATCATACCTATGCGTATCATTTTTATCCACATAGCAACCTTCCATCCGATCTCTCCTCCCCCCTGCAAAGCTGTTGCAACAATTTGTGGTAAATCATGGATAGTTGCTCCCACCCAAGCACCATAGACTACAGCAGAGATTTGGAAGATACTCGCGAGTACTGGATAGATGAATAGGCCTAGCGTTCCCCAGAAAAGTATAGTCCCAATAGCGACGCCAGCTTCTTCGGTCTTGCTTTGTTTAATCCCTGGCTGAGTCGCAAGTATCGCCGCTATCCCGCAGATAGAGGTACCTGTTCCGATCAACGCTGCCAGGGTATCATTCAGCCCAAACTTCTTCCCGACGTAGTATGCAGTAGCATTAGCAATGATGACTGTTGCTAAGTTCACAATGAAAAGCCAAATGGCACCAGGTCGAAACCATACAGCATAGGTGAAATTCAAGCCGTAGAGTATTACACCTAGTTTCAGAAGCCATTTCGTCGTGAATCCCAAGCCAGGTTGATAACGATCAGGGACTTTCCATACATTAGTTACTGCTATCGCAAGTATCGCCGCTATCATAAGAGCGATTACTGGCCCATGCAATCCATAGTATCGGATGTACAACATGTCTTCTGCCCAAAATATGAGATATGACAGAATGATGACAGGAGCAACGATCAGTAGCAATCCGGGGAGAGCATCAGAGATTTCTTTTGGTGATGGCAATACGTATAGCATGCAAGTAGTTGGATCTTTTTGGTACTTAAAGTCTTGCAGGTTTGTAATGGAGAGTTGATTAGGGATCTTTGGAATTCTCGTCAATAAGAAGTAATTTATAGACAAATCGCACACAACTTATGTGATGTCAAATGCGTAGGTTTAAGCCAAGATTCTATGAATTCGCCAAGATGGCAGAGACGGGCCCCATAGTGCCCGTCAGCAAGTTCGACATTCAGGTTTTCAAAGAAGCATCTAGCCTTGTGAAAGAACATGACATAAAATACGACGCCGACAGCGTAGTACCAACTGACAAGGGGATTATCAAAGATGTGTTCGACGCGGGCTTGGAACTGCTTCTTCGAGTTGGGCTTCTCTGCACTAACACACAGAGAGTGATCAAGTTCACAAAACAAGACGTTGATGAGCGTATGGCGATGCAGCCCCGTGAAATGTCCATGGGAGAAGGAACTGATGCTGCGACAATGTATCAGAGAGATTTGGAGGATAAGCGTCCGCCATTTATCGTCGGAGCTCCATTCTCGGTACCGATCAGCGAAGCAGTATTGGTGAAATTGTACGAAGCACTAGTATCAGAACCACTCATCCAAGCTTATTGGACTGGAGCTATCGAGGACATCCAGGGCATGAGTGTAAGGGGTGGGTCTCCAATGGAGATGCATGCCGAGATCGCGAATATACTTGCCTTTAGAGCAGGTTCTCTTATGGCTGGCAGACCGGGGGTTACACTATTAGGAAAGGGGATGTCGACTGCGCAAGCTCATGTAGGCGCTACTATGTACAATAGGAAAACTGAACCGCAGTTTGTAAGTCTGTTTCCTGAGCTGAAGACGGATTTCGGTATGCTCTGCAAAGCTTCTCATTTCATGGATTGCGGTTTTCCGATCCAGGGTTGGGCGAGTGGTTTTTCGGGGGGTTACGCCGGCGGAATCGAAGGAGCTACGATCGCAGGGGTGGCGAATGCTCTTGCACAATTCGTGATGATTGGAGTTGGTTTTGTGGGACTAAGTATATTCGCCGTCACCGATATCGGTCAGTCACGTAGGGACCTCTTATGGGGCGTCAATCTTCAGGGAGCAGCCCTCAATACACACGGTTTCATGACAGCGAACGTTCCATACACTGTACATGCGGGGCCTTGCACACCCATGTGTTTTGACGAAACAGCCGCATGCGAGCATCGGACATACCGCCGTCGGCTCAAACTTAGGAGGAGTGGCATGCAGAGAAGGCAAGAAGACAGACTACGTAACGCCACTAGATGTAAGGTTCATGGCTGAGGTCGGCTACGCTTCAACC
>CAVXDP010000007.1:0-215007 GCA_963760485.1 Candidatus Bathyarchaeota archaeon
GCAAGGATTCAAAGAGCCTGCAAAGAAGACGTCAAAGAAGCTCCAAGAAAGCCAAAAGAGCACCAAAAGACCCTTTGAAGAATAACCAGATTGCCGAAGTCCCAAGGACATTAGAAACCATCACCAATACGCTCTTTTTCTCTCCAAACAAGCAGGAACGTTCTCTCTGGAACCTCTATGAGCGAAGGGTCTACATGAACAAATACGCTAGAAATGAGCTAAATAGCCAAAACTGGCTTACAGCTCCTTTATAATTTCGTCTAAAGACCTCATTTTGTGACAATTAGCTCTTTCTACTCATTGAGACCATTAGAGGAACTCACATGAGATGCTCTTGTGCTACCAAGAGCATTCAAAGAACATCAATCCAGTACAATGAACATAGTATATGGTTACAAGCATACAAAGGCCAGATGATATGATACTAGTAGATGGTGGACTGTACTAACTTAGGAGTATGCTGAAAGCGTTTGACTTCTTTCCTTATGCTCTCTTTTACTATGCATTGACATGCCTAGCTCTTTCACAATGGAAGCAGATAAAGGCCCTTCAAGGAACGATAGAACATAAGCAAAGCCTTAGCAAAGCATAATGCGTTCCTTATTCTGCTTCTTGCGTTCTACAAGACGTTCTTATGAGTTCTTCATACTGCTGGATGCAAGCCTCTAAAGACCTATCACTGCATTGAAAGGTCTAAGGTACGTCTTATGGATCCTTACATAACGGATAAGCAAGCAAACATTCTGAAACTAGCTCATTAGGTTAAAAGAAGCAAATTCATAAAGGAAGTCAAAGTAAAATCCTTCGAAATAAGCCCATTTCATCCAGGTTGCGAGCGCCAAAGCTACTTAAGGAAGGTATCTGGGCCCATTGAGACCTTGATGGTCTACAGGAACAAATACGTTAGAAATGAGCTAAATAGCCAAAACTGCCTTTCAACTCCTTTACAATTTCCTCTAAAAACCTCATTTTATGACAATTCTCTCTCTTTCCACTCTCTGAGGGATCAGAGGAACTCACAGACCAGAGGGTAGATGCGATGATGGACCTATTTCTGCATCCCGAGAAACGCAAGATGATAGAGCAAATGCCTTCAGACGAGACGTCTGCATTTCATCATAAAGACTACCCATGGTGGGGCCGGTGGGATCTTATCCACGATAACATCACGGTTAAACTGATTTTTTTCTCAAAACGAGAGAAAAAGGTGAGAGAGTCTTTTGTGAATCACTATGCTTCCGCCCTGCGACTCTCCCTCGTAGTCGTAAGCGAGAACGGACCTTAGTCTTATGGAACTTTCACTTATCTAATCGTCGAAGGAAGTCTTCCCGAGATGTCGTTGGAGAGCATTCCGTGGGTACTGGTTACTGTTCTGGTAATGGTAGTATTGTTAGCAATTCTGATGATCGCCCAAAAACGGAAGCATCCAAGATTAGGATGAGCTTGCTATTGTAAGTCCTTCCTGAAGACTCTCGTTACAGGATGCACTTTGCTTTCCGGCGCTATCCTAAATTCCTGTCTCATAGAATATGAGACATAAGCATCAGCAATCGCGCACATTTCATAGGCTGCGGAAGCGTTTTTCATCGGTCCGTATAACAAGAAGTCGGCACCGAGAACGATGGGAACACGTTAGCTATGGCCGTACCGATTAGTCTTGTGTCGGGTTCTAATTCTCTTATGTGGCGCCAACGGTCTATTGCATTATGGGGTCCGCACCCTGCTGGGTAACCATATTTCTGTTTTTCTAGATAACAGGTTTTGGCACATATGCCAGGGTCGGCAGTATCAATTATGGTCGTGTCTACCAGATATTGTTCTACCCCAGCTTCTTTTGCCTTCAGCACCAAGTTCTCCAAGGTCTCCATTCTCCCTTGCATGGTAGGTTTCTGGGCGTTCAGCGTTAGCAGTATTGACGTCTTGACCCTAGATTCCCTTAATGCACTAACCTCGTCAGTTGTCATCATTGGAGTAATGGAATTGTAAATCACCCGATCAATGACCCCAATTTCTCTTGCAGTTTTCAGAGCGAGCAATCCTGACACTTTCAGTCGTTCCATCGATAAGGAATGGCGAATCTGTTGCATCCGCGATGTACTTTACATACTTCGCCGCGGCTGAGGGAAACGACGCTACTACATCCACAATTCTGGGATTTCCAAATTTGGCGGAAAGCTCAGCTTCTTTGTTCAAGCGTTCATCAGCTTTTTTCTTATCAAATATGCCTTCCTCTTCGTTTTCGACGATTTTATCACCATGATAGAAAATACTGCCTATCATTACCGTCGGATACTGTCCAGGCTGACCGCCTACCTTTACGCCTTTTATGTCATACGTATGCTGAGAAGTAGTGAACTCAAACAATACTCAAAATCACCCTTAATTCTAATACCCAAAGTGCCGTAGCATGGCGAGGCCTGAATTCATGAAAGGCTGTTACATCAGGTCCTTTTCCCTGTAGTATTTCCTTGCCTCTTCCAATATCTTGTCGATTTCTTTGTCTTGATCCTTCGGGAGAGGTGTTGGAACATGTGTGTCCAATATTTCTTTGACTTTATTCTTTGCGAGTTCAAGTGCGTCCTGCTTACCTTTCTCTATCCACTCTGGATATGATGTTCGATCTGCCACTTTCGGTATATACTGTTCCTTCTTCCACAACTTTCTTGTATGCTCACGGTTCAAATAATGACCTGGGATTGGACCAACCTCTTCTATCAGGTCTATGGCCAAGGTTTCATCCGTGACTTCAACGCCTTCTATGAAACGTCCTATCCAACCAGCTATGTCATCATCCAATACGGATCGGCAGGATGGTACGTTAGTTCCCCGTAGACGCAACCCTGAAACTCCATGACGTTAGCTCCGGATAAGGCCACTGCAAGACCATTCAATGCCCTTTCGTATGCACCTTGGAAGTCTATTTTCTTAGAGTTACTGTAACCAACGGGAGCGAATTCAACTGGAACGCCGTAGCTTCTCCAAATCTGGCTAAACATTACTCCGTGTAAAGCAGATCCTAAAGCACCAAAAGTGGGATGCCCTCTTTGCATGTCCATAGGGATACGTGAAGTCGGCAGCTAGGATTCCCAACCCAGGTCTCAAGAGTTCATGAGCACCAGCCCACCTAGGAGTTCAGCGTTATTGGTTATCGTCGCTCCAGCAAGTGTCGCAGGGGCACTTCCGCCGTACGAACCCACCACTCAGTAAGACAAGGGGAAATCCAGCTTCAGCGAGTCTGTAAGCACATTCGACTGAATCTCCATAATACGTCAGAGGTGCTGAAGCCATCACACCGCCGAGTAAATCTATTCCAACTGTCTGCGCCATTCGTATGTTGAATACTTCGCTATCATTCCTGTAACCTATCTGCTGAGCTTTTGTACTGTATCTTATCCGGCTGGCGAGGCTTTCGTTATACAACATGCATGGAGGTATTCCCTCAATGTCCGCATACGGTGAATAACCGGCGATCATTGAAACATTCTCTAATGCGTCTAAAACTTTCACTGCATCATGTTGCTCTGACAGTTTTGCAGGTCTTGACTCCCATGTATCCAAGTCTACAATCCTCATTCCAACAGAGTTGTAGAAATATAAGGTGTTCCCACCGATTCTTAGATCGTTCTTAGGATCACGGGCTTTGACACAGAAGCTGCTAGGAACCTTGCGTATGCATTCTTCTACTAAGTAGTCGGGTAACTTGACTACCTTCTTCTCACGGTCAACCATACAACCGTTTTCATGAAACAGCTTCAATACTCTGTCATGTTCAAATCGTACACCTGTCTTTTGAAGAACGTCCAGCGTGCCTCTATGGATAGCTTCTACCTGTTCGTCAGTCAATATCTTAAGTGTCTTTATGTTCCGAGTAAATCCCTTATACATGTTTTGCTCCTCACTAAATGTTGAGGATTTTTTTTGCCTCTTTAACCGCTTCGGGAGCAGTCGCTGCATAACCCTCTGCGCCTATCTCTGCCGCCAATTCTTTGGTAATTGCGCCTCCACCAACCAATACCTTCACATCGTCTCTAAGACCTTCATTTCTGAGAAGATTTATGACTTTTTTTTGCTCTGGGGCCGTTGATGTCAGAAGGGCGGACATGGCTAAAATATTAGGTTTATATGTTTTGACTGCTTCTACGAATTTGCTTGCGATGATATCTACGCCTAGGTCTATTACTTCAAAACCTGCGGATGCAAGTAGAGTAGCGACTAATGTTTTTCCAATGTCGTGAATATCTCCGGCCACTGTACCTATGACGATTACGCCCAGAGTCTTGAGTGTTCCCGTCTTCTTTAACTCCGTCTCAACGATTCGCATCGCGTTTTTCATAGCCTCCCCTGCTATGACCAGTTCTGGAAGGAAGAACTCTCCGCTACCGAACGCATCACCTACTTGTTTGACAGCACCTGTAAGCGCGTCTGCAATTTTCATTAAGTCGACCCTGCCTTGAACGGCTTTGTTTGTTGCGTCTCCCGCTGCCTTTTGCGTCAAAATTCAGGACAGCTTTTCTCACGTCGTCTAGAACTTGTACGCTCAACTTTGTCACCAGTCAATTAGGCAAATTGGTTCAGCTTAAGACGCGGTTTGGAGCTGAATAGATCACTGTCTATTCAGCTGGGATTTCTCCATAAGTCAGGCCAATATCAACTCCACGTCTCTTATTGTAGTACTTGAATGCCACGTAGAGAATAGCGGCGATAATGTAGAATACTGACATGAACACCAGTGAATAGGCGCTATTGACTCCATATCGGGCATCAGTTGCCCAATAGTAGAGAATGATTCCAAAGTATGCTAAGTATATGATCGCCGATATGGCCAGAAGGTTTAGTTTTCCCCATGAATATTTTGCGATTGGTGAGGATTCGTATATATCATGCTTAGCGTAGGGAAGGGCTAGCGCCGCGACTGCCGTCGCCATGAAAGTGACCAAGGTAAGAGCCAAGACGTCCAGTGTCAATGATACGAAGTGGCCAACATCGAATGCATATAATAGACCAAACACAAGAGCCGCCGCACAACGTAACCATATGCGACTAAGGGGAGTCTATATCGTGTTGATAACTTAGCGAAGGCGGACGGTAACATCCTATCGAATGCCATCGCAAAGAGTGGCCTTGAACAATTCAGAAAGCCGTTGAGCAAAATATTGACCTGGAATGTAACGAGTAATGCCATCGTAATTATGAAAACGCTCAGTAACTTATTGCCAGTTGCAAAGTATACCCACAGTGCAAGTTCAGGGTAAATAGGCGCATGCGCTGCGTCGCCTGCAAAGAAGAGATAATTCTGTGCTTGGAAAAATTGAAATCCGATAGCGTTGATCACGGGCCAGAGAACAAGAATCGGTATCAAGCTGCTTACTATGTTTCCAATTTCATACGCGATAAACGCGCTCTTGAATGATGATGCTCCACGCGCTTCTCCTCCGAGAGGATTCCCTTGAGTAAACCAAGCGCCCCCCATCGCCATCAAAGCCATCATAGGTAGATTTTCCAAGATATTCCAGTTGAACGTCGCTGCCCAACCAGCGCTTGTCGCAGCCTGCACAGTATCCTGAAACACCGTGGTACTCGTTCCCAGCACATTGTGATAAAAGGCGTTAAAATTTGAGCGAAGAATTCTTTACTGACTGAGAGAAAAGAAAGAGGAATCAGGAACAAGCCAATCATTGAAAGAAGATAGACGATTTTCTGTATTCGGGCGATCCACTTCAATCCCAAGCAAGTAAGCGTGAGGCCAATTATCATTTGAATAACAAATGAGATGAAGAGGCCACTCTTACTTGACCAGAAAACGACCGAGTCATAAGACATTCCAGCCAAGAGAGCCAATGGGGTGATGTATCGCCACACAACTGGTGTGCATATTAGAATAAGGCTCATTGGGAATCCAACGGCGTAGACAACCCAGCACATGACATAACCTGCCACCCGGAAGCGGCCGAACACTCGCGTTTGGAAAACATAGTCACCACCCGCTCGCGGCATTGCCGAAGTCATGCCGGCGTAAACTATGGCTTGAAATGTCCCAAAGACGAAGATCAGTGCGAATCCTAGCAGAAAATTGGAGGAGGTCCAAAACGCTGAAAATGCAACTACATAGATTCCCCATACAATAGGGTTGAACGCGTTGTAAATCGTATAGTCAGCTAGGCTCCAATCCCTTGCTAGTCCGCTAGCTTTTCTCAAGAATATTGTTTCAGGTTTCAATAAGCAATACTTCCTTGACACAGCATTTCCGCCCAAGCCGCTTGCATATTTCATTCTTCACGACCTATTTCATCTTTGAGCTGAAGCAGATAGCCATGTCAACCCCTAAGAGTTGACCCAAGTTGTATAAAAAACTTTGCACATGCTCGTCAAACATTTTCACTCCAAATCCAATACTATCAGAATGATGCTAGTTAACGGAAACACTACATAAAGTTCATTTAGTCAACCCAAGCTATCGTTGAATCGTTTATTTCATATGGGTGGAATTGGTGAGTCTGCACAGCGGGTATCTGACCGACCGGCAACTTGACATATGGAAAATGCTCGGCGTGGCCTTTCACAAACCGAGATAGCAAAAAGGCTAAGTGTTAGCCGCCAAGCGGTCAACAATTTAGTGGACACATTTCAAGACAGGATCGGCTCAGCTCTTAACGATGCTCGCAAGACTAAACAGAATTCAGCCCTCTTACATAGACACCAGCAGAGGAATACTTTTCGGCTGGAATGAACACCTTCAGAGCGAAGTTGTAATCGCGATGGGTGCAGAGGGCTTGCAGGTGTGGTATCAACATGCCCTTGGAGACTGCAAGATTTGTCCGGATATGCGAAGGTGCAAATCGACACTCCTGAAAAGCGCAAAAGAGTTAGAAGTGTCACTAACTGGTCGAGAAAGAAAACTTCACCCATCAGAGCTTTCTGACATAATTTTCTCTAGAGCGTCAGGCAGAGAAGTAAACAAGTGAAAATACCGTCATAAGTTATGTCCTTGCGCCGTCAACTTTATAACATTGACAGGTGCCGGCGTATCCACCATTATGAACCAGAATGGGAATGCCCAGAGCTTTCTAGCAGAATCAACAAGAATTGTTGGTGAGGCTGCAAAGCAAGGATTAACATTGCGCGTGATGGGCGCATGTGCCGTACTAATTCACTGTCCAAAGTATCGGCACCTATTGACGTCGCTGGGACGAGAAGTTACCGACATGGATTTTGTAAGTTATTCAAAATATAATCTAGCCGTAGAGAAGTTCTTTCGCGGAATCGAGTACAATCCAAAAGGATTGACCATGGCTCTTCGTGGAACTGGGAGGCACATCTACGACCGCGGTGAGATGCATGTGGATGTTTTCTTCGACAAACTCGATATGTGCCATTGCATAAATTTCAGCGGACGTCTGGAGATGGATTCTCCAACGATCCCGCTTGCTGAGCTTCTGCTTGAGAAGATGCAAATTGTTCAGATTAACGAAAAAGACTTGAAGGATACCATGATTCTCCTTCGTGAACATGAAGCTGGAGAATCAGACAACGAACAGGTCAACAAACAATACCTTTCTGAACTGTTATCGCAAGACTGGGGTTTCTATCACACTGTAAGAACCAACTTGGAACTGACGAAGAACTACTTAACAAAATACGACTCATTGCCAAGTGATGACGTATTGGACGTAGGCCGTAAGATTGACCAGATAATCAAAAGCATGGATGAGAAACCCAAATCATTCAAATGGAAAATGCGGGCAAAAATTGGTACGAGCCAGAAATGGTATAAGGATATTGAATAAATGAGGAAGAACATTGACAAAATTAGTGTTTGCAACTGACGTGCACGGATCTGAGACGTGTTGGCTGAAGTTCGTTAACTCAGGCAAATACTACAAGGCGGACGTCATAATACTAGGGCGGCGACCTCACGGGTAAGGCCACGATACCTATTGTTAAGCAGCCTCACGACGGTTGGACAGCGAAGTTTATGTCAATAGATTACGACGTAAAATCAGATGAAGAGCTAAGTAGATTAAGCAAACTGATAAGAAAAAGTGGGTACTATCCGTATCTCACAACTCAAGATGAGGTAATCGCGCTTCAGAATGACAAAGAGAAGCTAGATGATGTCTTCAAGCGTTGCGCTGTTGAAACCATGGTTCGGTGGCTAAAACTTGCGGACGAACGACTAAAGGGAACGAACATAAAATGTTTTGTCTGCCCGGGAAACGATGATATTCCTGAAATAGATCCACTTTTCAGTGAATCTTCAACAGTAGTGAATGCGCAGGACGAGGTTGTGTCTGTAGACGAACATCACGAGATGATCAATGTTGGCTGGGTAAATCCGTCCCCGTGGAAGACACACAGGGAATGGAGCGAGGAGGAGTTATCTCGAAAGATAGAGGAACAAGTTGCGCAGATGAAAAACGTTGGGAATTCTATCTTTCAATTGCATGCGCCTCCTTACGGGACGGGACTAGCTGAAGCTCCTAAACTAGACCAAACGATGAAGCGTGTCTACGGAGACGTATCAGACGTTGGTAGCACTGCCGTTAGGAGCGCCATTGAGAAATATCAGCCATTAATCGCGTTGCACGGACACATCCATGAAGTAAGTGGGATGATGAAGATAGGAAGAACGCAATGTTACAATCCTGGGAGTTCATACGAACAGGGAACTCTTCTTGGATACTTGATAGATCTTGATGCAGATAAGGTCAAGAACTACACTAGAATTAGTGGATGAGATTCAAAGTATCAAGCATATAACACGGGTATAGTTTCAAAGTCTTGGTGGGGCCGGTGGGATTTGAACCCACGACCTCCTGGGCTCACGCCTTTACGGTCCCGAGCCAGGTATCCTAACCAAGCTAGAACACGGCCCCACGTCCTCATCCAAAGAAGAAGCGCACGTTAAAATTGCTTTCTTAGAATTCAAGTGAAAGCTCTCAGCTGACTCACCTTGCCAAGAAACGTTCCATCCAACATGTGAACCTCTCCATTCTCCATGTCAACACTCTGAGAACGAAGAATCGGACCTATGTATTCCTCTTTGACCTTTGACTTCGTCCATGATCCCTTTCGGTTAATTGACTGGCCACCGATGAAATCGTTGAAAGGCGGAATTATTATGCACCTCGACGTTCTCAGCTCAGTTTCGAAACGTTCCCTAAACTCACTCTCTATTGGCTTATTCACTTTCACTTTCAAGCCTTTCAGAATTCCCCGTGCAAGATTTGTCTTATTGCAACTAGCTTTGATCCACACCTGTTTCGATACCTTCAATCCCAAAGAATCCGAAAAAAGTACTACAGGATGAACGTGGGCCATCACAAGAGTCGAGCAACCCAACACTTCTGGAAGGGGCCATGCATGACCATGGACCAAGCCGACATCGTCGGTTACTCTCGTTCCTGAGCTTGGAAAGATCCTGATCTCTCTAGGCGTTAAAGACTCTAAGTTTCCATCATGATTTCCAGGCACAACCATGACAGTTGGAACCAGCCTCAACGCTTTCTCAAAGAACTCTGGGACATCTCTCCATTCCAATGGGTCGACTTTCGCAATTGCATGTTTCACATCGCCCAGTATCACGAGCTCTGTAGGAGACGCCACATGAACAACCTCTTCAAGCTTCTTGATGAGTCTCGGCGTCTGCGATGGAATGTGTATGCCTTGCTGTGATAGTCCAGATTCCCATCCTATGTGAAGGTCAGCTATGACCAGAATCCTCCTTTTCGACCTTCGTAACAACAAAGCAGCATGCGGGCTTACTGGTTGAAGAAGCGTCTTCAAAGTCGTCCAGCACTCAAGGCTTTAATCATCAGAATTGCTGAAACGGGCGTTAAACGTTTTTACCTTACGTTCCGCAAGCATTTCTGACCAGAACTCTAGAGATTGCTCCCTATTGTCCGAACCTCAGAAGGAAATGGAGCTGTTACAAAAGATTTGTGACACAGCACTGGAGACTGGCAAATTACCCTCGAAAGATGATTTGGAATCTTACCCTATCTTTCAAAAGAGATTCGAAAAGGCCGTTGAGATCGTCGAGAATCGATCTGTGACAAAGTACACATTCTCTCCAAGCAAAAGAGTAGTTTGGACGGTCAAGGGCAAATCTGGAGAATATCAAGTGATACCTGAAACTAATTTCTGTAGTTGCGACGACTTTTACTTCAGAGTAATGGGCTACAAAAGACAGGTATGCTATCATTTGATCGCCCAGAAGGTCGCCAATAGCTTGAGACTCTTCAATCAACATGAATTGCGAGATAATGAATACGACCATGTAACCGAAAAGTGGAGAGTTAAGGAACCGCCGGCAACTGAAGAGTAGAAGCTACCTTTTTAAACATGAAAACATGTTAACGGCGCAACTTGAGGCGAGCATTTTGACGCCTGATGAGTTCTATAGCGTGCTCCAGTTGGCGATTGTAGTAGTTGTATTCGTCACCATGTTACTCCTCTTCGCTCATATCGCCTACGAAAGAACTGAAAAAACCTAGGGCTAGTCATTGGGTCAACTATAGTTTCAGCTTGCGAGCCTAGGGAACAGCCCATAGCCCATGAATTGAGTATCAAAGGCAGATGCAGCGACTCAAACCTTCGAGAATTGAGTTTCAATGACGGAGAGCGTATTTTCGCTTCTCAAAAAGCCTATCAGGCTTCAACTCGAAAAGGTGCAGGTTAGCTTTCCGAGTGAGATTCAGAAGTTAGCCATTCCCGCAATACTTGACGGCAAGAACAGTTTGATCATCGCTCCCACAGGAACTGGAAAGACATATGCAGCCGTCCTCCCGGTGCTTGACCTATTTCTATCTGCGAGAGGCAGCGAGAAGAGCCATGGCATCTCAATCCTTTACGTGACTCCTTTGCGAGCGTTGAATCGAGATCTTCTTAGAAGACTCTCAGAAATCGGAAAGGATCTGGACATTGACATTCAAGTCAGGCACGGCGACACACCACCTAGAATAAGAACACTCCAATCAAAGTTTCCGCCAGATATGTTGATCACAACTCCTGAAACGTTACAAGCGATTCTGCCAGGAAAAAGAATGAAAATACATCTCAAGAGCCTGCGATGGCTCATAGTGGACGAAATTCACGAATTGGTGACTGACAAGAGGGGGGTCCAGCTATCCGTTGCGCTGGAGAGACTCGAAGAACTCGTTGGAAAACCATTCCAGCGAATAGGCTTGTCAGCAACCATAGGAGACTTAGAGAACGTTGCCAATTTTCTTGTAGGAAACAACCGAGATGTGCAGGTACTCAAGGCCGCAGACGTAAAAAAACTCCGAGTCGACGTTGAATTCATCACACCATCGAAAACCGACAATGCGAAAGCTAGTGAACTAGGGATTCCACCGACAACCGTATCGAGAATCAAGAGGATATGCCAACTGATCAACCAACACAAATCTAGCCTCATCTTCACAAACACTCGAGAACATGCAGAGGCGCTCGGAGTCCAGATTCAAGCGATTTGTGGTGAAATCCCAGTTAAGGTTCATCACGGATCCTTATCCCGAGAGATACGTGAAGAGGTCGAGCAGAGTTTTCAAACTGGCTCGACAAAAAGTGTAGTCTGTACTTCATCTCTAGAATTAGGAATTGACATAGGATCCGTCGATTTCATAATACAATACATGTCACCCCGCCAAGCCACGAGGCTAATTCAAAGAGTCGGCAGAAGTGGACATAAAGTCGAGGCGGAATCAAGGGGATGCATAGTATCCGCTTGGGCAGACGACATACTGGAATCGTTGGTGATAGTCGACCATTCCCAAAAGGAGATCTTAGAACCTGCGAAAATTCACACAAACGCACTCGATGTATTGGCTCACCAGATAGTTGGTCTAGCACTTGACCTAAGGCAGACAACTCTTGAGAATGTTTACCGAATAATTACACGAGCCTATCCTTACAAAGACCTTCAACCCGAGGAATTTACGGCAACAGTTCAGCAATTGGTTAATGAACGAATCATAAGAGTTCGGGATGGAAGACTTGGACCAATCTTTCCAAAGGCTTTCCTCTATTATTATGAAAACCTCTCAGTAATACCGAACGTCAAGAAGTACACGGTCATAGATTTTGTAAGGAAGCGAAAAATTGGAACTCTGGACCAAGAATTTGTAGCTCGCAGATGCAAGTCTGGCACCGAGTTCGTAATGCATGGCCAAACTTGGAAGATAATAGTAGTTAACGAACCAGAGTTGACTGTTCAGGTAGAACCAACAGATCCAAGCCTAAAGGCAATTCCTAGCTGGGAAGGGGAAATAATACCTGTAGATTTCCTTGTCGCAACTAGAGTGGGCGAGCTGAGACAGGCTTTTGCAGAGAGACTGAATACAACTCAAATCACTGAACACGAAGACTCCAAGATCAACGAACTGGCAGTCACCAAGGTTATGGATACCATTCGATTACAGAAGAGTCAGTATCCAATTCCGACGAATAAGAGGATTGTCATAGAGAACTTTGAGAACTGTACAGTAATTCATTCTTGTTTTGGAAACCTCGTGAATGAAACTTTTGCCATAGTATTGGCAACACTGCTAAATGCGAAACTCGGAGTCAGCATTGTTACGCAAACCGATGCGTATCGTATAGCTCTGATAAGCCCCTACAGGATTGAGCCTACTCTCGTTGCAACCGAACTTGCAAAGCTCACCCCTGAAGATCTGAAGTCAGTGCTCGACCAAGCAATTGAGAGAACGGATCTATTCGCTTGGCGCAGCTGGCATGTGGCAAAAAGATTTGGCGCAGTCCAGAAATCAGCCGACTACAAATCATCAAGAGGCAAATTGCTGGCTGACGTGTACAAAGGCTCTCCAATAGGACAAGAAACAAGAAGGGAGATTTATTTGGAGAAACTGGATCTGAACAACGCCCTCGCTGTACTCACAGAAATCCATAACCATGCGATAACCATCGAAGTTGTGGAACAGAAAGGAGAAATCTGTTCTCCACTTGCGATTCCAATGATTGACAAGATACTACCACATGAAATGCTAAGACCCGCCTTACCAACAAGCTCACTTGTCGAGATTATCAAACAACGTCTAGAATCTCATATGGTAAGACTGGTCTGCATATTCAACGCTGACTGGGACGCTATCAGAATCGTGAAAACCCTACCAGAAACAATCAAATGCCCACATTGCAGATCAACTCTCGTGGAGCAACCTACCGCACAGACGAAAATCTCATTAAGATCTCGAAGAAGAAAAAAAATGGAAAAGTTCTTTCTGATGATGACAAAGATAACTGGAACAGAGCTTGGAAATCAGCGAGCCTCGTGCAAGTCTCTGGCAAGAGAGCAATCATTGCAATGAGTGGAAGAGGCGTGGGACCAGTGACTGCAGCAAGAATCTTGAGAAAGTCCTTCAGGAACGAGGGCGAGTTCTATGTCGGAATTCTTAAGGCAGAGAGAGAATATGCACGAACCAGACTTTTCTGGGACTGAAGAGTACACTATGTGAAAAGTGTTCATGTAGAACCTTTTTAAGCAGATCCGATGGACAATGTTGGGTGGGTATGAACAATGCCCTTAGCCTTTGTTCTTGTCAACGCCGAGCTTGGATACGAGGAAGATGTCATACGTGAAATCAGAAAGCTGTCAGATGTGAGAGAAGCTCATCTCGTCTATGGAATGTATGATATTATGGTCAAGATCGAAGGTGCAAGTGTTGATAAAGTGAAGGAAACGGTAAACTCGAAAATCAGGAAGTTGGACAAGATACGTTCAACGCTTACAATGATTGCCCCGTAGATCTCTTGGCAGACCTGCTCCATCTTCTTCTGCGGTCCGATTAATGGCAACTGTGAAGTATCAGATATATGATTCTCTTTGCACGTTACCGATCTGAACCATTCCCATATGTCTAGAGGTACTCAAGCATAATGGGAAGCGAAGAGATTATCGAAAAGATACTCGCAAAACGTCCCGATATTACCAGAGCTCAACTCGAAACGATGATTACGGAGAAGAAACAAGCTTCAGGAGACCTTCTATCAATCGAAGGCGCGGCTCATCTCGTGGCCCAAGATCTGCTTGTTCAAATCAGTCAAACCAGAAGGGGACTTCGGATCGCGGATATTATCCCACAGCTTGGTGACGCCACAGTAACTGCACGCGTGATTGCAGCTTGGCCCAAACAGAGCTTCAAAAGAAAAGACGGAACAGATGGAGCCTTCGTTCGACTCCTTCTCGGAGACAAAACAGGAGCCATCTCGTGTCTGATCTGGAATACTGATGTTATCGAAACCATAGAATCAAACAATATAGAAGACACAATCATAGAAGTCTCTCATGGTTATACACGCACTGGCTTAGCTACTAACGTTGAGTTGCACGTGGGAAACAGGGGTGGGCTTAGGCTACTCTTAGACAGTTCCAACAGCGAGGCTTATCCTCCTGCGGAATCATTCATGGAGAGCCTGAACCAGATATCTCATCAGGCTGAAACCGCTAACGTTCAAGGAACCGTCACAGCCACCCCCCTTATCTCCATATTCCAGACGCAGGACACGACAGGCACCATTCTCAGAACCTCAATAGAAGATAAGACGGGCACCGTAACCGTCGTAGCCTGGAACGACAAGGCGAACCAACTGAAAGATGTACTTGTCGGCGATAAGATCCGTATTATGAATGGGCTAATCAGAAAGACCCCGGAAGGACAACTCGAACTACATCTTCAAAGACGAAGCCTCGTCAGATTACTAGATGCTGTTCCGGAACGCAAGCTCGTGATGTCGATAGCCGATATCAAAACTGGAGCTGGACCAGTGAACGTCGTGGGCAGAGTGGTTTCTGCTGGACCTACGCGCGAAATCCAAACTAGATCAGGAGAAAAGGTACCAGCATCAAACGTTCTCATCGGCGATGGATCTGGACTTGTTCTTGCGACATTGTGGCGCAAGAACTCGAAGCTAGTCGAGCAACTCGAAGAGGGTGAGGTAGTGCTTATTGAGAATGCACAGACACAAGAGAGATTCAGCGAATTCATCTTGAACGTTGGAGAAACAGGAAACGTCGTTTCAAAACCTCAATCACCTGCGGTTTCTGACCTTGGGTATCCTCCAATTACACAGATCAAAGAGCTCAAGAAAGGAATGCCAGTCATCGTTGAGGGCGCGGTAGTAGAAGATGCATCTCTGAAAGAAGTTGAGCTCAAGAATGGGGGCAAGACCAAAGTGACATCCTTCAGAATTAGAGATCCCACAGGGACCGTGAGAGTTTCCTTTTGGAGAGACTTGGCTGATGCTGCGATGCCACTCAGACGTGGAGACAAAATTAGGATAATAGGAGTAAGAGTTAAAGAAGGGTTTGCTGACAAATGGGAATTACATTCAAGTACACTAAGCAAACTGAAAATCATCGGGAAGGAGAGTATGAACATCGCAAGTCCAGATCGTCCGATTGATTTCTTGTCGTGAGAACAGGACGCACACAGAGCTGAGTTAGAATGCTAGCAATGAAAGTTGGACGAGACATTTTGGAGTACGTAAACACTGTAAGGAACACCGCAGTTAAACAGAAGATGAAAAAAAGAATACAAGAATACAACGTCAACCCAACAATTGCCAATGAGCTGAGCAAGGTTATGGAGAAGACCTTCTTCGTCATCATATCAGGCGAATGGTCATCAGATGATCAAACCTGCATT
Organism: Candidatus Bathyarchaeota archaeon; assembly: GCA_963760485.1. Taxonomy (GTDB): domain Archaea; phylum Thermoproteota; class Bathyarchaeia; order 40CM-2-53-6; family CAVXDP01; genus CAVXDP01. The sequence goes on from CAVXDP010000007.1 coordinate 15,663, forward strand.
TCCAGCCTTGCAAAACTCTTCAAAAATGCTAGTAACTCAAACTTGGTTGCTAAGGTTCTGGACTACGACAGCAATCAAGACATCGTTGAAGAACTCAACGTAAGACAAGTTCCGACAGTGATCGTGTACGATCGACAGCAACACGAACTCGGTAGATACGTTCAAGGCACGTCAAGATTTGCAACCGTAGAAGAAGACATTCTGGATATTCTGAAGAGATCAAACAAGATTAGTTCTCCTCAAAATCCACACATCTAGAAGTTTTTGAGCCTCGAACAGAATTTCCGATGTCGAATTTTTTCGAGAGATAATCTTAAAAGTATCCTATATTGTCTCAATTAATTCTATCGGAGGAAAAAGAAGATTCAAAATTGGCGGAGAGGTTATATCCATACAAGCACATAGTCGCCACGTTTCTCGACTGTGGTGCAGACCTCCTCGACAAAGATCACTTCCTCGAGGCTTCGCTTCTCGCTATTAAAAAAGCAAACATGACTCTCGCAGATATCCCTAAGAATCCGCTTGTCTACAAAGTTGACCAAGATATCATGGGCGGTGGAGTAAGCGTTAACGCACTCATCACTACAAGCCATCTTACGATTCACTCGGCAAAGGACTATTCAGCGGTTGAATTCGACTGTGCAACCTGTGGACCAAAGAGTCGACCTGAAGAAGCTTTCAAAGTGTTCGAAAAGTTCCTGAAGCCAAAGAAAATCAAGATCTGGTTCAAGAAAGGAATAACAAACCTGTAGACAATACACTGTCGTGTATACTACGCCAAGTAACTACCTGATGTGCAGGCTAGATAGTGCTGCAGTAAGTAGTTTGTCGCTCAACAAGACTCTGCTAAAGATCTGGGTACAGCGGGAACTGCTCACATAACCGGAAGATTTCCGCTCGCACATTCTCTATTTGTTTGTTCTTCGGGATCTCCTGTCTGAATTGCTTCAGATAAGATGCTCTCTCATCCTTGTTCTCAGGTAGCTCACGCTGTTTAACCTCGCTAATGATCTGCGCGATCCACTTCGCAATTTGCTCCATTTCCTTCTCTTTCATGCCGCGGGTTGTTATGGCTGGTGTGCCGAGACGGATGCCACTTGGGTAGAAGGGCGAGGACGGGTCTGCGGGTATTGTATTCTTGTTCACTGTGATACCTGCCAAGTCGAGGGCTTCTTGAACAAAGACTCCCTTGCCCTTTCCGTAAGGTGTCAGATCGATTAGAATCATGTGATTGTCACTCCCGTTAGTGACGATCTTGACGCCGTTATCCATGAGCCCCTTAGCTAAGGCTCTAGAGTTCTTTACTATTTGCTGGCAATACGTCTTGAATTCTGGTTTCAGGGCTTCTCCAAGTGCAACAGCTATGGCAGCTGTTGTATGATCATGCGGGCCACCCTGGAGGCCGGGGAATATTGCTCTGTCGATTTTCTCAGCAAGCTCGGGATCCTTTTTCAATCCTTTCTCCGTGACCATTATCATTCCTCCACGTGGCCCACGTAGGGTTTTGTGAGTTGTCGTTGTGACGATATGTGCGTATGGAACTGGACTCTTATGGACACCGGATATCACCAATCCTGAGATATGTGCAATGTCAGCCGCTAGGTAGGCGCCAACTCCATCGGCGATTTTCGCAAACTCCTCAAAAGGAAACTCTCTCACGTAGGCTGTTGATCCAACCCAAATAAGACGAGGCTTATTCTCTTTGGCTAGTCTCTCTATTTCTTCTAGATCCAAGTATCCATCAGGTCTCACGTGATATGGAACACTCTTGAAGAATTGCCCCGTTACGCTTACCTTCCAACCGTGAGTCAGATGCCCGCCGTCAGGCAGGTTCTGCCCCATAATAACGTCACCAATCTTGCAGGTGGCCACGTATACAGCGAAGTTCGCTGGGCTGCCAGAGTACGGTTGAACATTAGCGTGCGGAACACCAAAGGCCTTTTTCGCTCTCTCTATCGCCAAATTCTCGATGACGTCAATGAACTGGTTACCCCCGTAGTACCTCTTGCCAGGGTATCCTTCCGAATACTTGTTTGTGCAAACCGAACCCATCGCCTCAAGAACTGCTGCACTAGTGAAATTCTCAGACGGGATCATTTCCAGACCGTTTCGCTGCCTCTCAAGCTCCTTTCTGATAACTCCATAGATTTCGGGGTCAGTCTTGCTCAGAATAGTCGAGTTCATTACACGTCAGCTTCTCAAGGTGATCCAGTCCTAATCTTAACATAAACTTTTCCCAGCCCGGGTATCCACAGCTCCATTTGGAGTATTGACAATAAGTCTCGCCGATTCTCAATCTACTCTATTCGGAACAGATGCAGAACAGTTTCTAAGCGATCTGTTGCCTACTCCTTTTTGTTCAAGGAGATCTCAATTATCGATATGCTCGCAGGCTTTCCATCGAACCTAGTTATCTCTTCAGATCCTATGTTTATGGGTCCAACTTCAAGATTCTTCACGAAGGATCGTCTGAGCATTTCAACGACATCAACGGCCTTCGAAATGGTTTGCCCCCGCGCCCTAACGACGACCATCTTGACCCCATGATTAAGGAGTGTGACGCATGCAACCACATAATTCATAACAGGTTTTTGCCCGACACGCACCATGTTGCCCTGATCCATGTCAATTCCCCGTTGCCGAATGTGGCCTGCGTCACGCCCTGGAAAACTGTCGATCTCATCGGAATGGGGATCTGTCCATGTTGAAGGTTATAAGAGTAACGTTGGGAACCTTTCCATTTGATTCAACAAGTTTAGTAGAAGGAGCGAGTGAGTAGGCAAACAAAGAGGCGAGGCCGTTGCGATCCGCGGATGATGTTAAGAGAGAGATTCTGGAACGGTACAACAAGGATCCAAGAAGCTGGCATATGCTATCGGGAAAGGACAGATACGGCTACCATGATCTGGTGGTGATGCATGGAGCCGACGTCTGGATTATCAAAGAACAGCTAGTTAATCCATTCAAGAGCGTAGGCTTCGCGGTCAAGACCCTTTGTAAGGTGGACCCCTTCCAAAACATCGAGTCACCTCAATGTGGCTTTAGACCGGTTTCTCAGGCACAAATCGCAGATATCTTCGAGATGATCCGAGCTAGTAAGAACTCTCACGAATTGTTGTCTGAGATCATGAACCAACGACCTGTTTCCTTACGAGAGGTGCGAAGCCCAGCGGTCGTTCAGGGGCCGATTTTGCATCTCGATCGACCAACTGATTTTGTGTCCACAAAACAACGTGACTTGGATTTGAAACTGAAGGTGGAGCTCGAGAGACTTCTGATGAAGAAATACAGACAGACTATCGTCCCGTACATGTAGCCTTCTGCGTGTTCAGAATTGTGCCCACGTCTATCTCCAGAACCCACGCAAGCTATTTCAATTTGTTGAAGACTTGGTACTGGACTGGAATAGTCAAACCTTCTCTAAGTGTGTCGAAGACTACACAAGTCAGTGTTCTCTCAATCCCCTTAATGGTTCTAAGTTTGTCTATTACGAATTTTCCGACAGCTTCAACATCTTCTGCTTTGACTTTGATAAGTAGATCCCAGTCTCCCGTGATTATGTGAACTTCTTGGACCTCGGCAAACTTCGTTACTTCTTTCGCTATCTCTCTCTGGGACAACAAGGCTTCTTTGTCTGCCTGTCTGTAGGCAACAGAAGTAAGAATGAAAGCGGTAGTTCCGATTCCTAGTTTGCTCGCCATCAAGCACGGCTCTGTAAGCTTTGATCAGCCCCATATCCTCCATTCTCCTCATCTTAGCATAAACGGTCGTCACTGGACTCCCGACCTTCGATGCTAGCTCTCTCGTCGACACTTTGCAGTCGTCTTGAAGCAAACGGAGAATCTCAAGGTCCTTTTTGTCCAGCCTCGGTACCTGCATGAATGAACATTGTACCAGAGCGACTATAAATAATCGACTTTCCTACAATTTGGAGACATATCTTTACGTTTCTATTCAAAAAGACTGGAGAACCAGTGTTTTGACAAGGCCTGCAATTGAGTAATCTCATATCGGAGACGTTGGGATTGCATCCATGGTGTCAGAAAAGTAAAGAAGGGAAGTTAGAGAAAAGAGAGTTCAAACCTCTGGGATATCTGTCGTGAGCAAACGTTTACCAAATCAGGACCGTGAGGGCACTCCAATCAGCCCAACCGTATTTCACCTGTTCGAGAGACTGATTGGAAAACGTGTTCTTGCGATAATGGACAGAGATTTTGGTTTTGAAGGCATACTGACAGCCGTTTCGATGAACCCATCCGGGATATGGCTGTCGGACGCTGAGGCCGTAGTACTTAGATCGACATTAGCAAGTCCGATACCTCAAGTAGTTAGCCGCGAGAAGAAACGTGAGCTCTTCGTCCACCTGGACAGTGTGTTAAGGCTTGAGACCATGCCAGAAGGTCAGTGAAATGCCGATGGACGAAAGAATCGAGTGGATTTCTGGCATAAGAGTGACTACAAAGGAGACTAGCCTCATTCTTGACCCAACCTGCAGCGGACTTGACAAGAGAACTCATCGATTCATTTCTCATGCTCACGCTGACCACACTCAGAGCATGTCGGCACGCGGGCCCAAGTATGCTACCCAATCCACAAAAATGATCTACGAAGGGGTTCGAAAGCGATCCATTACGGACTTCAAAGAGATTAAGGTCAAGCGACCAATCAAACTGGACGATGTTGAGGTAACCCCGATCAACGCCGGTCACATGCTGGGCTCAATTCAGCTCAGAATTAGAACCCCAAACAAGACTCTGCTTTACACTGGTGACCTAAACTGCGTTGATACACTGACAACGAATCGAGCTGAAAGCGTCGAATGTGACTTGTTGCTGATTGAAGCTACGTTTGGAAATCCCTTCTACATATTTCCAGATAGAGAAGTAATCTACACCAAGATTGTTGAGTGGGCCACTCGAAGAGCTAGAGATGGCGCTGTTCCGACTTTTCACGTGTACGCGGCTGGCAAAGCGCAGGAGATCGTAAGGTTGTTCAACTCGTACACCAATCTACCTGTTGTAGTCAGCCCTTCAGTGTCAGCCGCCAACGAAGCTTACGCTGCTGAGGGTGTGAAGCTGATATATGAAAAGAGTACCAGTGTTGGAGAAGTTCTTTTTGATCGGGCACCTTACGTCTACGTGACAACTCCTTCTGACCACCAAGTTCCAGAAAAGTCTGAGAGAGCTACGGCGACTGGCTGGGCGCTCAGAAACGTCGGAAACAGGTTTCCTAGTTTTCCACTAAGCAGCCACGCGGACTTCAAGGCAGCTCGTTGAATTTGTTGAGGCCACCAAAGCAAAGACTGTCTACATATTCACGGGATACAGTGAGCTCTTCGCGTCATACCTTCGAAAGAGATTTGGAATTGACGCTCGCCCGATACCATCGGTAACGCAGAAAAGACTACTCGAATTCAACCGTTAGCGAAGGGAAAACCCTGCGGGACTAGTTTATTTGATCATCAAATAGGCGAATAAGCTGACGACTATGAGACCAACTGCCATCAACATAACTACTTCAGGTCTGAGCTTAATGCCCGGCGTCTCTTCCTCAAAGAACCTCAATAGACCGGCACTCGCCGCCGGCATAGGAGCCTCGTCGCGTCTCCTTTTCTCTCTTCGACTCAAGTGACTTCGACCGTCTTCATGGGCGTATGCCCTTCGACCCTTTAAACTTTCTATCTAGCTGTAGAAGAGGCTCATTCCCTTCAGTAGGCATTCTAAAAGTGACGTGCACTAGATCGATTCTATGACTCAAGCGCTTGCTGGCCGTATTTCGTTATGGTCCAAATGTATGGCCTCTTTCCACCCGATGTTACGAGCCTCTCGGTAGCAAGTGACTTGAGATGATAGGCAACCTTCGGGTACGACAAACCTGGCTCCCTACAGATCTCCCTCGTATTCTTCGGGCCTCCCTCGAGGCAAGACAGTATGAGAGACCTTGCTCTGAGCCCGGCCTTTACATTTCTTCTCCTAGTTAGAAATGCCTTCGGATGAAACTGTTGAGTTTGCATCCAGCAACCATCCTTAGGCAAAGTCGCCTAGAACCATCTGATCCTTTTCGTTTGTACCCGCGAATAGAGATGCGATTTCATCTCTAATTAGTCTAAGCCTCTGCTTGTGGTATTCTCCAATCTTGTATTGGTCCACAAGGCTTTCTGCGACTTCCAAGTATTTCTCTATGGAACCTCTGTGAACCGTAAGGCAGATCTTGCCTCCGCACTTGCTACATTGTCCCGAAAGAGGAGGACGCCTATACCTTGTATTGCATCTGGTGCATCGTACTCTTTGCGTTGAAAACGCCTTCAGGTTACCTGTTAGGTCTCTCATGAAATGTGTTGAAAGGAGTCTCTTGGCGACTTCTCTCGCATCGACGGCCTTCACAATCTCAGCTAGGTTCAGTTGCTCACGGACCTTGTCCGACATTGATTTCAGTTCTTTGTAGGCGCTTTCCTTATTGCAATGATTCAGATTCTTGACCTCATGGGTGAAGCCCAAGGACTCAAACTGTTCTTCTGTTCCCACTCTCTGAGATAGTGTATCAACGAAGGCATTGACCTTATTTGGATCTGCATGCTGCTCAGCCTCTTCAAAGAAGGCTGATGAAAAAGCATCGACGACTTCAACGTTGAAAGCTTGGCGAGCCACCTCCGCAGGATTGACCGCCAATGTTAGCAGAAGTGGTGCATCCATCATCCCTCCAATCCTTCCTGGAAGGAATGCTCTCGAGAAGTTGAGTAAAACATCCAAGACAAGGGACATACTGTCTTCATCACCATCACAATCTCTTCTCTTGGCAGCATGCCATAGAGGATGCGCAAAGCAAACGTTCAGATCTGTGAAGCCGACGATCCGCCCGAGAACGCCTACAGAGGTATGAGGACTTAGCCCTATTACAAGTTGTCCAACCAGACCCTCTCTGGACCGCACTTTGTAGTAGCGCCGGTAGACCATAGAGCTTCAGCATGAGTTCGTCAACGAATTTAGCCACGTTGACCAAGTAATCGCCGCAGGTCTTGGGTACGACTATATCCTGAAGGTAAATCGAGCATAATTGATCCTCACTGACCAGAGGCGCTCCTTCATAGTCAACTTCGTATCCGAGCTCGCGTAGCCTCTCCACCGATACACCTATTTCGGATGGCCTGAAATGAGAGAGTACAGCATTCGTCGCGTCGAATCTGATTGTTCCATCCTTGAATACAGAAAGCTCTAGCTTGGCTCGTATGATTCCCTTCTCAATCGGTTCAGGAATCCTAGCATCGCTGACTAGTCCTCTAACACCCTTTACAAGTTGCGTCATCGAACCTATACCGAGTCTCTTGCAGGCCTCATCAAGAAGTGCTTTGAGATTTACAGCTCTCTTATCATATCTAACAGTTCTGACGCGACATGTAGGGCATGAGTCACCTGGATGCTCTCTTCCACATATTCGACATAGTGATACGAATTCTGTTCTCGTGTTACATTTGTTGCATAGGTTTGAGGGCACTACGGCGGAGCATTTCGGACAGCGTTTCCTCACAATCTCGACAGAGATTATGGTTTTTGTCTTTGCGGCTTCTACGAGGTCACGTCTGGCTCCCCCAGCGATTCCGACTGGAAACAATGAGTGAACTAGAGGCTTCATCTCCCTCCTCTTGGCCTTCTCGGGGCGTCCCATCCTAGCTCCAATGTACGTCCCAGCTTTCCTGCGGACCTTGATGGCGGACAGTCTCTCAATAGCCTCAAATACGTCGCCTGCAATCGGAACCGTTTTCTCCGGTTCCTGGAGGTTCAAGCAGTACGAAAGAATTGTGGCATCCTCATGCAGAATAATCTTCTCACCGACAACTTCATGGGGAAGACAGAGTTTCTCGAGTAGTGATTGCAGGTTTTCGTCGATACTCAACGTCATCTTTGTTGGGTCTGTTGTATTAGGCTTCATATCGGCTAGGAGGAACTTTCTTCTCATGTATCGCAACTCTTCCAACGAAAGTTGCTCCCAAAAGTATGTGTACCTTGGATGGAGTGGAACATTTAGGCTGTGTGAAATCTTCAATGCTTCCCTTGCTGTAGGTTTCGCGATTAGAGGGTTTTCGAGAAAGGCCTTGATCCGATCTTCCCCTACACCTGTGATACTAGATGCTGTCTGAATCCCCCCCGAACGAGACTCTACTGCGATCTTGAGATACTCTCTCCACCATTCCTCAACGAATCCAGATGAAGCAAGTGGTTTGTTGTTTTCTAGAAACTCTCCAAATCCTACCAAGAGGTCCCCTAGAAAAAGAATAGAATTGATTGTGCTCTCAAGCTTTCGAGCTTGCTCCAAGTTTTCGACACGAATGATTGAACCATCCACAAGCTTGACAGTGGGCGGCTCAATCGTTTCAACCGGTAATATGACTCCGGCTTTTCCAGGCCTCTCTATGCGGAGCTGTGTTCCTGCAGCTACAAAGTTGCGTAGTATCTGCATAGTCACAGGATGAATGCCCAGAGCCGCGAGCCCTGTGTCTCTGCATCTACCGTATCTTAGCCTGAACCCGCCAGGTCTTCCCGGAAACGAGAAGATCGGTCGCCCGCCTATCACATCTTCCATGAACATGAATTCCGGAGCCTCCTTGGATTCGACTTTGGCTGCGCGAATCTGACGAAGCCAGTCCCAGCCGTCAATTCCAATCTTCTCAGTGATCTTCAAAACCTTGTTAGCCCGCCCGACAAGACCGTCGTTCACAACTCGAAGCGCTCCACCTCTGACCCTATTAGTTTCGATTCTTGGTAGATTCCTGAAAGACTTCACATCGATAGGATCGGTCTCCACGCCCGTCACTTCAATCGGAAGATGCATTATTGCGTCATACAGTTCACTGTCCGTGAGTCGGTACTGGAATCTAGCGACCTCCCTCTCGTAGAGTCTCAGTTCGGCCACGAATCTCTTTGCTTCCATCTCCGTGGCCTTGTAGCGGTCGAATCCGAGAAGCGCTCGTGCGAAATCGGCCACGACGACCGCCATACCCATCTCGGTACCTCCAGCTGATCGAATAGGTCCCGCAAAATACACCGCGAGGTACCGTGACCGATCTGGATTCGTTTTTTCTCGTATACTTGTTATACCCTCGATCGGAGCTACGGTCACACCTTCGTCCAAGATAGCGAGTGCAGATCTGGTAGCTTGATCGGCAGCGATAATTCCTTCTTGATCATACTTCCCGTAGACAATCTCTTCTGCAGTTTTGAAGGCGACCTCCTCACGAGGCATGAGTTTTGACAATTCGCGTATTCTCACAGCTACTCCGGGTGGTCCGACAGACTTTTCGACGCGTTCTGCGAGATCTGTTGTAACGACTGACTCCGGCTTAAGCTCAGGATCAAATCCACGTAGGCGTGCCGTACGAGCCAAACTCATTTGTTCATCGAAGTTTACCTCCAGCCTTGAGAAGTAGCCTCTTCGATCAGTCGGTATACCTTCCATATTGATCCCTAGCTTTGCAGATCATGTGGACACATATTCGCACTCAGGAACAGGCGCAAGATCAATATGGATTATCAGGCTTTAGCACAATTTGTTTCACGTCGCCTCTGCGGCCTTCTCAGTTTGCGCCGGTGGCCGAGTCCTTAGATAGAATTTGTCTGCAAAGCTCCAGTAGACGTCAACCATCTCAAACGATGGAGGTGCATCTAACTCATCTTTCAAATCGCATGATGCACATTGCACGGTGGCCTTACCCGACCCTTTCAACATCGTAACTTTCATGGTGTCTTGACTACAGCTTGGGCATGTGAAAACGGTTGGAAGCTTCTTCTTCACGACCTTGACTACACGTCGACGACGTCTTCCCAACCTAGTGCCTCCAAAAGAGTATCGAACGTCTCACGACTCAAGACTCGATCCGTCACTCCTTTAAACCTACTGATCTTCATCTGCATCCCTAGGTCGATTCAAAGTCACTGCCTTCGCCGACGGCGACACGTTTATCTTGGCTCCAAGAATACAAAACTGTATCCAAGGAGACCTCTCTTTGTCACGAGATCCAACCCATGAATTCTCTCTTGCAAAATTCGTGAAACAGACCTTAGACGACCCAATGGTGAAATTATTGATCAAAGGCAGCAATCTTACATTGGTTCAGTTCCAAACGTTCCTAATTGACTATATTGTTTCTCAGAAAGGCTTGCAAATGAACGAAAATAGCGGAAAGATGTATTCGAGAGTAGATAAGACGCTTGTAAGCCGTGGCGCCTTCAATAGAACACTGGCGCAGGCTACCAGAAACATAATTCAGTCTATTTATACCGTATTCCTGCTGGGATATGTCGAAATCTTCGATACCCCAACTCTAGAACCTTTCATCGAGACTTCGAATGAGTTACGGTCGTATGTGGATCGTCTACGGGTTTCAATGCAAGGCGAAGACACTGAACAGGAGGGGGCACTCGCGACATTAGCCCAAGAGTTGCAGAACACTATCGGGAACCTGGTCAGACTTAGAAGATTAAGACCTCTGTGACGTCACACAGATCACTGTTCTCTTGGAAGTGATCACTAGAGAAGTCCAAGTCAGCTGTATGTGCTAAGAATAGGTGCGAATTTGATAAAAATCGAGTTTTCGCAACTCTGTGTATGCAAGACTTATAATCTGTGACGTCACAACATAGTTTGACAGATCATGAGTCCGTCACAGGATGTTTTGCTTGCACTGTCTGCTACTATTTCATCCATACTGATTCTGACAGGCGCCATTGTGTCGATTCGAGCTACTCGACATTACAGGGGCGCTCAGACCGTTGTGCGAGCCGTCATTACTACGTATGGTCAGAGGCTAGCACGCCACGAAGAGGTGTGTCAGACGCTTTCGACAGAGTTGGGGTATCTTAAGACGGTTGTTGAGAAGCTGGATACGGCACAGAGAAGGCCCTACGAATCCAGCAAACAGACAACGGTGGGTATGGCAGACCTTGTATTGGCACTGAAGGATACTTCAGTTAACATCAGGGTTCTCACGGAAGCCCTTCATGCTCCTGACCAGGGTCCTTTGAATGCAACGTTAGTCGGCCCAGTTGGAGTTGACGTGCCACGCTTAAGTGTGAATGAAAAGCCCCAACAAATGACAACGACAGAAATTGAGACATTGAAGATCTTGGCCGCAGAGGGCGGCAAGACCTCAAGGGAACTGCAGGAAAGGGTGGGAAGATCAAGGGAGCATTTTGCGAGGTTAATGAAAAGACTTTACGAGCGTGGATATGTTGATCGGGACATCTCACAGATTCCATTCATGTACAGAATCAATGAGAATATGGCACGCAAGGTGATTGAAGGACATATGAGGATAGATGAGATCAGTCATCACTGACCCGGACCCCGACCCCTATGTTTCCATTGAAAGAAGTCCTGTGTGAAAATAGAATTGTTTTGAGTGAATGTGTAGTCATCACATTAATCTAGTGTAGCGAAGGTCTTACATTAGGTGCCTGACGAACTACAATGGGGTTTATTCTTCTTAGTACTTCCATAGAAATTGTTTTCAGGGAAAACATTCTCCAGTGGAAACGCTGGGGTGGGGGAGCATTCCATCACTACCAATACCTAGAACCTCTATTTTTTTGCTGTGATCGCTCTTTTTTCTTGTACAAGAACCCTTATAGCAGCACAAGGAGCTGCCCGTCGTTATCGGAGGGTCATAGTGTCCACAGCGGAAGCGCTCACTGGAGTATTCAACAATTTCCTAACTTGTAAAAAGATCTTCTTGAACAGAGACGTTCTCAGGCACGACTTCATTCCTAACACTCTGCCACATAGACATTCACACATCAACAGAATAGCGAGTATAATAGCACCGGCACTCGCCAGATCGAAAATATCAAACATCTTCATTTACGGAAAAACTGGAACTGGAAAAACGGCGGTGGCACGATTTGTGCTCGCCGGGCTGGAAAATAAGGCGGCCGAGATCAAAGCGCCTGTTCGCACCTGTTACTTGAACTGTCGCCTCACGGGGACAAATTATAGAGTTCTTGCAGATCTTTGCAGATCGCTTGGAGTGACGGTTCCATTCACGGGCCTTGCGGTAGGAGAGCTTCTGGATCGTTTCAGGGAAATTCTCAATGCGAGACGTGAGATGGTAATCGTTACACTTGACGAAATTGATGCACTTGTGAAAGGTCGGGAAGAGAACAGCATACTGTACGAGCTTACCAGGATAAATGAGAGTTTGAAGAATAGTTGGGTCGGGCTTGTAGGAATCTCAAACGATTTGCATTTCAAAGAGTTTCTGGACCCTCGTGTCCTGAGCTGCCTTAGTGAGGAAGAAGTAGTCTTCAAACCATACTTGGCGGATGAGGTCTACGACATTCTAATGGAGAGATCTCGATCAGGCTTCGTCGAGGGGGCTCTCAGCGGGGCATCACTACACCTTTGCGCCGCGCTGGCCGCGAGGGAACATGGGGACGCGAGAAGGGCACTGGACTTGCTTAGAGTTGCTGGTGAACTTGCAGAAAGAGAGGGTGTACCAATTGTTGGAGAAGAGCACGTAAGATCGGCGGAACGCAACATAGAATACGATCGTGTTTCGGAGGCTTTGAAATCTTTGCCCCTCCATCCCAAAATTCTTGTAATAGGAACACATCTTTTGGAGAATCATTTTCCCGAAGGCGTCATAACAGGCGACCTCTACGATCTGTATCGACAGCTTTGCAGCAAGGCCGATATTGAACCTCTCACCCAGAGAAGAGTCAGTGGACTCGTGAACGAACTAGACATAATGGGCGTTGTGAATGCGCGAGTTGTAAACTTTGGTCGATATGGAAGAACAAAGAAGATCCGACTAGGAGTTGAAGGAAGAGCTATTGCCGAAACGTTTTCACAGGACAACTCGGTCGCTCCGCTCCTGTCTCATTCCCCGATATCAATTCGAGGAAAGCTCCCGCACTAGGCTTGTAGGTGTCGATGATGGAAGCTTCAAGTTTCGAGGCTTCGGGAATCGACGCCGAGAAACGACACTACTCGTTGCTGTTCTTCTTGAGGACACAACGATAGTAGCGCTTCGCCTGGGAAAGATAACGATAGATGGACTAGATGCGACCGCAACACTGAATCGGCTTCTGAAGGGACTTAGCTTCGATGCCATTCTTCTCAGTGGAATTTCATTTGCCGGCTTCAATCTGGTAAACGTCAAAGAAATTTATCGCACGTACAGGAAACCGATAATCGTAATCTCGGGGAGTCGACCGAACAACCGTTCTGTTAGAAAAGCTCTGAAGACTCATTTCTCGGACTGGGAGACTAGATGGTCAATCATACAGAAGCCTGGAATGATCCATCAGATAACAAGCTGCAAGGCCGAGCCCCCGCTATTCTTTGAGGTTGTTGGCACGTCCGAGCGAGGTGCGCGCGCACTTATTAAGAACTCAGCCAAGCTCAGTAGGCTTCCAGAGCCCATTAGAGTTGCGGGCTTGGTAGCAAAGGGCCTGAGCACATGGACCGATTCAGATTGGAGGGCTCATATGAAATATCTTAAAAACATCGTTCAACACAAGTAATAGCCAATTGGTGGTCACATGCCTTATTGTCATCAGTGCAGGAAAGACTTCAAAGTGGCTCCAGCATGTCCGCAGTGCGGGCTCCCTCTCGTTCCTAGGGCAACAGCTGGGCTAGTCGTATCCGTAATAGCCGGAGGAATAGTCTTGTTGACATCTCTTCTCATTCTACTCTTCTGGCCTGTAGGGCTCTTCCAAGCCATACTAGCGTTTGCAGGACTGGGATTTCTCATACCATATGGTCTCATAATCATAATCATCGGATTCGTTTCAGGCATTCTCATGATGGTGGGTGGAGCGCTCATGTACATTCCTGGAAAAGAGAGAGCCGGCGCAGTGATGGTGCTACTATTCTCGATATTGAGTATAGTAGTCTTGGGCGGGCTGATCGTAGGAATGACTATGGGAATCGTTGGGGCGGCTTTGGGTTTTGTAAAGAAGTAACTAGGCCTCGCCTGATACAAAATCGATCGTGTGGACCTGGAACGTCTGAAGGTTTATGATTGGGAGTATTCCGGGAGTCGGTTCGAGTCCGAGTTTCCTTTGGTAGTCGGTCTGCTCCTGCCAGGCACCTGAGTTAATGATGAGTGTTCCACGGTAGGTTCTTCGCCCTAGGACATGGATATGTCCACAATGAAATACGTCTGGAGGATTCTCTATGACCAAGCTGTCCTCTTGCTCAGGCGCGATCGATGCTGCCATGCCGTAGGCTGGAACAAGGTGTCTGCATTTCAGCAGATACTCCATTGCTTTTTCTGGACAGTGGATTTCCATATCCGGAATGGACGCCATCACGTCATTCAGACTAGTTCCATGGTACAGGAGAAAATCCACTCCATGAAGTCTGACTTCTGATGGGTTTCCTAAGGAGATTATCTTCCTAGCGTCATAAAGTGGCTGCGCATATTGAGATGGGATCGGGGGTTGTGGTAACGACTGTCTTGTTGCATCATGGTTGCCAGGGATCAAGATGACTTCCATATACTCAGGAATCCGTTCGATAAACCGAGCAACTAACCGATACTGCTCATAGATGTCAGGGACAGCCAACTCTTCTTCCTGTCGCGGGTAGATACCCACTCCATCTACAACATCCCCCGCAATTATGACGTACTTTGTTCTTCCTGCAAGTTCTACCTGTTGAGAAGAACCGACTTTTCCATTCAACCAAAGTATCATCCTCTCAAAAGTTGACTCGAGAAACATTTTGCTGCCGAAATGAATGTCAGAAATCAGCGCCACGTTAACAGACTCAGTAGCCTTAGCAGGTTTTCTCTCGGGAATATCTGGCAGATATATGCTCTTGGCCATAAGAAGTGTGTTCTTTGCTTTGACAGCTTCGACACATATGACTTGATCTAATGAGAGCCTCTGAGCTACTTCGTAAAGATTCTTGTCAACCTCTCCGAGGACTAGAACGGTTGCCGTATTTTCTAGGTCATCAACCTCTAAGAAGATCTTTCCAGCTCTCTCTCGTTTGCCCATAACCATGGCAATGAACTTGGTCTTCTCGTTGAATGGCGCCTCGAGAGCATCCGTTATTGATCGAGCACCTCTGACATCCTGCCTTTGACGCAAGATCGTGGACATTCTCTCAAAGCGATTCCTGAAGTAGCTCACAAAGGAGTCGAGACTTCCTCTGGAAGTAATCTTCGCGGCAGAATCTGCCACAACTTCGATATTTGGCTCAATATCGCTGGCCGGCGGTCCTGTAACTGCCACACTCTGTGTGATCGGAGGTTCTGGATCTGGGACGCCCTCGCAAAACTCCTTCGTTATAAAAAGCGGCTTAGGAGATATTCGATTTGCCTTCTGTAACATCTCCCGAATGCGATCATCAAATTCTGTTTCGTTCATTGTACCAAGAAAGTCGAAAGCGTCCTTACTTAATTGGAATCCAGCGGAGGCGATGCTTTCCGATGCATGACGGAGTCTTTCAGGTGATATAGTCATATCCGCATCCTTCAAACGACGGTTATGTGTTGTCTTGGAATCAGTGTATCCATTTGGATTTGGAGTGTAGATGAATCATCATCTAGTTTTTCCTTGATGGCAACACTAAAGCCTTCGTAACCACAGGCAATGCAGATGGTCCACCCCAATCTGCCGAATCTGGTGGCGCGGCGGGCCGGATTTGAACCGGCGTAGGCCGTGGGGCCTACCGGCTATATTGTCGCTTTCGCGGATCTCGAGGCCGGCGCATTAGACCACTCTGCCACCGCCGCTCGTGTTCTGGACGGAAATCTCCATGAGCAGTGATTGCTAAGGCCAGTTTAAACATTCTTTTCCACGATCTTTCGTAGAAAGATTGTTCTATGGGTTGTGGATTTCAATTCTCGGGGTCTAATATGAAACCTATCGGTGTATTACTCATCGTTCTACTCATAATTGGTTTCGGTAGCGGCATTCTTAGGTTACACTATGATGGAACGAAGAGAACCGATCGGAATAGTAGGCGAGCTTTGGCTACAAGAGAACTCGATCCTTGAACCTAACTCCGTCCGCTTAGCATGGGGCGTTCATGCGCCATCAGAACAACTACCTGATGGCTGGATCTTTCAGATTCATTTGAAGGCGAACGGTAGTGTTTGGCTTCGATCAATTTGGTACGAGACCAATCAAGTATTCTACGAGTGGCACGGCAGCACTTTAGAAGATACTGTGACTATCAATGTTGACGAAAAAACCTCAAAAATGGAGTGGACATGGTATTTGTACAATCCATCTTCAACAACGATTATGTTGTATACGATACATGTTAGGTATTCTGGTGTTCGTCAACCCCTTCGGCCAATCGGGATTGCAGTGATCCTAGGAGGCATGGCTCTCGTTGCGATTTCATCATCAAATATCGTTCGAAGCAGGCACCACACACGTGGTAAGTCGTTCCGAGAGTAAAGTTGTTGTTAAGTCGTGCAGGTTCTGCACCCGCCGTTGTACTCGGAACTTACTGGGTGAATGACATTTCCACCGATACCCGTTTTGTTGACCACATTGATGTTAAGGACTTGTTCCTCACGGCTTCCGTCACGATAAACGGTTATGCCTTTGCAACCCAATTTGTACGCTAGCAGGAAGACCTTTTCCACGTCTTTTGGTGTTGCGTCGTGTGGAAAGTTTACGGTCTTTGAGACCGCGTTATCTGTATATTTCTGAAATGCTGCTTGGATTCGAACGTGCCATTCTGGTGAGATTTCATGCGAGGTTACGAATGCGCGTCGTACGTCTGCAGGAATTTCCGCTAATCCTTGGATGGAACCGCGTTCGGCAATTCTCTTCATCAATCCATCGCTGTGAAAGCTGCGTTTGTAAGCGACGGATTCGAATATGGGATTCACTTCTAGAAGTTCCGTGTTGTCCATGACGTTACGGATGTATGATATGGCGAATATTGGTTCAATGCCGCTCGAGCAATTGGCGATTATGCTCAGCGTTCCTGTGGGCGCGATCGTTGTAGTTGTTGCGTTTCTAAGTCTCGGACCACCATTGGCATAATTACTTCGTTCATAGTTGACGAAGACCCCACGTTTCTTAGCTAATTCCTCGCTTGCCTTCTTCGATTCACGCTGGATGAACTCCATAACTTCTTCGGCGATCTTGAGGGCCTCATCTGAGTTATATGGATATTCCTAACTGCACTAACATATCAGCGAAGCCCATGACGCCAAGCCCGATCTTTCTATTTCCCTTTGTAATTTCGTCAATCTGCTTCAGC
This sequence comes from Candidatus Bathyarchaeota archaeon, assembly GCA_963760485.1. Taxonomy (GTDB): domain Archaea; phylum Thermoproteota; class Bathyarchaeia; order 40CM-2-53-6; family CAVXDP01; genus CAVXDP01. Next base: position 32,889 of record CAVXDP010000007.1, read on the forward strand.
GGGTATCGGTTCATGTCGATAACGTTGTCGAGGAAATGAATAGTAGTTTTGATTGTTTTGGCGAGGGCCTCATAATCGATTTTGCCATCTTCTACCATTCTTGAGAGGTTAATCGAGCCTAGGTTGCATGATTCGTATGGGAGTAATGGTTGCTCGCCACACGGGTTCGTGCTCTCGATCTGAGCAATTTCGGGAGTAGGGTTATCGTGGTTCATCCTGTCAATGAAGATCATGCCAGGTTCACCATTTTTGCATGCTTGGTGAACTATCAGGCTGAAGACACGTTTGGCCTTCAGCTTTGTCGCGGCCTCGCCTGTTCTGGGATTCATCAACTCATATTCTTCATCATTCTCAACAGCTTCCATGAACTTGTCGGTTGCCGCCACTGATATGTTGAAGTTGTTTAGTCTATCGTTGTCCTCCTTCGCAAAAATGAACTCGATTATGTCTGGATGATCGACCCTGAGTATACCCATGTTTGCGCCGCGTCGAGTTCCACCCTGTTTCACAGTTTCAGTTGCTGCATCGAAGACCGCCATGAAAGAGACAGGGCCGCTCGCTACACCCTTTGTTGAGAACACGGTATCGTTCTTCGGCCGAATTCGGGAAAACGAGAATCCTGTGCCTCCGCCACTCTTGTGAATCAGAGCGGTGTTCTTGATCGCCTCGAATATGCTCTCCATCGAGTCCTCAACGGGCAGAACAAAACATGCGGAGAGCTGCTGAAGCTCCCGGCCAGCATTCATAAGAGTTGGCGAATTGGGCAAGAATTCAAGATTAGTCATGAGCTTGTAGAATTCTTCTTCAGTTCTCTTCGTATCCGCGTTTACGTCGTATATGGTATCTGCGCTCGCAATATTCTGCGCAACTCGTCGAAACATAGCGGTGGGAGTTTCGATCGGTCGCCCTGAATCGTCCTTTCTAAGATACCTACGTTCTAAGACGCTTATCGCGTTCGGGGACAGTCGTCCGTCCAGATCAGAGTCAAGGAGCATTGACTTCGTTTCGCGGATCGTCTTACGTTGTTGACGATAGAGAATATATGCCTTAGCCAACCTAGCGTGACCTGCTTCAATCAGCACATCCTCAACAACGTCCTGAACGTCTTCAACAGTTGGAATAGACGGTCCGAATTTTCCGTTCAGGATTTGAACCACTCTTTGAGATAGGGTTTCTGCAACACTCCTGTCTCTTTGTCCAACCGCCAAAGCTGCCTTTTCAATTGCGTCGGTTATCTGCAAACTATCGAAGCTAACGATTCTACCGTCCCTCTTACGAATCTGAGAGAGCGTCGGCCTTAATGTCTCGAGCGCTTCCGCCCTAATGGACTCGCGTGGGTGATCTACAGATGAATCCAATGATACAATCTCCATAGAAGGATGGCAATAGCCACTCTATTGCTGTGGTTGAACTACAGCGCAGCAGTACTTTAACAGTTTTTGACTTTTTTGTATAAAGTTATGTACTGAACACTACTCAATATTGTACTTCTCAGCGAAAATTCCTCAAGAAACGTCTTGATCTGGATTCGTGGCGACGAAAAAGTACCCATCGACATGCAGCAACTGGAATATTAGCAGGGTGTCTAGTGAACCCATGTGTCTGGCATGATGATGAGTGCCAACCTGATCAGAAGATCAAAGTGGCTCCGATCTTTCATGGAGGTGTAATGTAAGTGGCGATGCTCGACGTGACGCCTACAAACTACGACTGTGTTCAGAGACACAAAGCGATTGGAAAACTAGTTGTACGACCTTCGGCGGCTGGGGAACTCAGACGGTATTATCGTTTCCGATCAGACAGGTGGTATGGAGGGATCTTTACCGCTGACTGTTCGGGTTGCGGACTCCAGTGCAGATTCTGTTGGTTGTCTGAGAGAGCATTTTGCCGACCCTATCAGATGGGTGAGTATTATGGTTCAGTGGAAGTGGCTACAAGACTAATGGATGGTGCGCGCAGGCATCGCTTGGATCAGGTGCGAATCAGTGGCGGTGAACCCGCCATTGGGAAGAGGCATTTGCTCGATCTTCTAGGGGAATTGAAACGGCAGGGTTGTCACAAATTCATTCTTGAAACAAATGGAATATTGATTGGCTCTGAGGATGACTATGCTAAACAACTGTCAAACTATGATTTCTTGCACGCAAGGGTCTCGTTCAAGGGCTGCAGCGAGGATGAATTTCAGTTGTTGACTGGAGCGCAGCCTCAGGGATTCGCGTTGCAATTCGAGGCTCTAAGGAGACTCTTGGAAGCTGGGGTAAGTTGCCGTCCAGCGGTGATGATATCTTTTTCCGGTAAGGAATCATTTGAAGTGTTTCAGAAAAGGATAGAAGAAATCCACCCTGCACTCAAGCGGGAATTGGAGGTCGAAGAAATCATCCTATATCCTCAAGTTGCAAAAAGAATCAGGCAGTATGGACTAGAACCTCACGTTTCGCACTTGCCGGGAAATGTTCCAAATCGACTAATTTAGTTCAGAGAATTTCTTTCTTGAGCGCTTCAATGGTTGTCTTTCGGCAGTCAGGGCATATTCTTAGGTGATATCTCCCGTTTGGCAGGTATTGGTTACACCATTCACACTTCTTTAGCTGCCCTATTCTCTCACCCTTGCTTCTGGCCTTTGGCTTCTTTATCAAGGTCCTCACCGAGCCGATTTACTCGTCAACTTTGATACTGAGAATAACCGACTCACATCGTATATCGTTATGACCTGCTTTAAAAAGTTAACAAGATTTATATGTTAGACCGATATACAAGGTAACAAAGATAACCTCGTTAATCATGTTTTACTGTGTAACAAGACGAGAATGATCAACATGTCTACAAACACGGTCTTGATAAGAGGTCTAAATCGAGACCTGTACAATAAGATTGTGGCCAGGTCCAAGGAACAGGGCAAGAACGTGGCACATCTGATGAATGAAGCGATGACAGAGTACATTCGGCGTCTGGAAGGAGAGAAAAACCAGGATCCAGAAGAGAAGAAGATTGCTATATCTGGGTCAGTTGTAATCTCGAAAGCTGATCTGATGGGAATACACGGCGAAGTCGGAAAGTTTGTTCTGGAGAATAGTGGGCTTCTCACTCTTGAGGACGATATTGATCGTGAAGCGTTGCATTGTCTTTCGGGAATTCGGAACACTGGCAAACTTAGGGTGCCCAGAGATATACATCACCTAGCGTTGCTCAAAGCAGGCCAGATCAATGGGCAAATAGAAAAGTACTGAAAGTTGCAGCGCTGGATTCAGTGATGTGGGTGGCGGAATAGGTTAGCCTTTTTCAAGTCCTCCTACGGCGAAGATTGTTTCAAGTCGTCGCTTAGGTAGTGCACCCCTATACATTTCATGAACTTGTCCAACAGGTGAGAATCCTATCTTCGAGAAGGCGTGAGCGACGAAGCGATTTCTCATGGGAACAGTAATCTCAACCTTTTTTCCTTTCATTTGGTTCAATTCCGCGTTGAGAAGTGCCATAGCTGATTCATTGTAGTCAGATATGCAAGGGCCAATTTCATACCCGGATTGAGCTCCTTTAGCAATCACATAGCCTGAGATTCTATTACCGTCATCAAAAACAAAACAAAACTTGCGGAATTCCTTGGACAGCTGTCTCAGGAGTTTTGTTCTGTCTGCTCCAAAACGATCTTTGTCAAACCGAGCAATTTCCTTCAGGTTGAAACGTCTAGAAAGCTTCGCTGGTTCTTGTGTCATGGTTTCTGATGTTCGCAGGTATCTGACAAAGATCGCTGTCTCTGAGAAGCCAAGGCTCCTGTAGAGTGGGCGAGTGTGTGGATATGAGTACAATCCAATTCTGTTGATTCCTTCTGCTTCGATATGGGAAATTGCTCTTTCCAGGAGCTGAATTCCCACTCTCTGACCCCTGAGAGCTTTGGCGACTATGACATTACCTATCCAGGCAAGATCATCGTACTTCGTGGTCGTTATGATTCCGATTCGTTGTTTCTCTTTTAAGGCAACGAAACAGCCTCGAGTATCGAGCTTGAGTAACCTTAGGAAATCTTGGCGGGTGAATCCCCACCCTTCAGTATTAGTGAGTCTGAGTGCAAATGAAACGTCACCATGTTCCATTGCTCTTATCTTGGTCATAATGCTCCAAACCCAGAGCCGTCATTCGACAGGTTATTAAGATCCTTCGAGGTTGACCAGCAAGACCTACATTTGCAGTAGCATCTGTGGTGTTAGTCTCTCGTAGTATGTGAGGCTTGCTCCAGTTGTACGTTGAGAAGAAGATTGATACCGACGAAGAGTTGGAGAGACACATGAGGGCGCTCGATGAGGATGAGGGCATTAGAACCTTCGGAAATTCACAAAGCCCGATTCCGGAAGGGTTCATCTTCATAACCAAATCAAATGAACGATACTGCATTAACCTGTGCGAAAGAGTTTGGGACGCTGGGGCTTCTCAATACAAAGTCGGAGGAAACGACACATACTTCTACTTTGATTCATTCGAAGAAGCCTGGAAGATGATTAAGACAATAATCCGTTTGCCGATGGAAGCTTGGCTCTACTAGCTTATCGTCGTGCTAGAACCAATAGAAGATCGAAAAAAGGTGGATGAAGCTACTTTTCTAGTAGCTTTCCGAAGGTGTCGTGATGCTCTTCCTCGGCTTCCAAAATCTCTTCATACATGAGTCTTGAAACAGGATCGTTTAGCTCTGTCGCAAGTTTGATATACGCTTTGTAGAGGGCTATTGCTTCCTCTTCAGCCTTAAGGTCATCAGCAAGCATCTTCGTCAGGTCTCCTCCGACATTGATCGGGTCAGGTTTCGTGGTTGGGACACCACCTAAGTAGTTGATTCTCTCAGCAAATTTCTCAGCATGTTTCATCTCATCAATTGCTATCTTCTTGAAGATGTCAGCGACGGCGGCGCTTCCAATTCCAACTGCCATGACGTGTTGCCACATGTACTGAATGGAGACTTGCATTTCACGAGCTATCGACTTATTTAGTGCTTCCAGAAGCTTATCTTTATCCATACCATCACCTCCATTTTTGGGTAGGTCCGATTAGTCAGTGAGGACTGGATCGGCAAACAACTCCTTCTTGTTTAGTTCAGGTTAAAAGCACTTCTCTTGAGACTCGATTGCTGATCTCGGCACGGGTTAGAAAGAGACTATGGCTCTTAGGGGACTATTCGTGACAATCCGACGTCGTAGTCTTTGGGACCTCGAAATAGCTATTATTCGCACTAATGGTAATCGATGTCCAAGCATACCATTAGGTAGCAAGATCTCAGACCGCAAGTTTCTAAACGAGCAATCGTTAGAAGCTTACATAGGTGCCTGCAGGACGGACTAAATGACCGCAATTGGATCTGGCCTTGTTTTCATCGGTCACGTTTCCAAGGATTTGATTAGAAATGCTTGGGGAGAACGAGTTCAGATTGGTGGCGGAGCGTTGTATGCTCGCTACAGCTGCCAGATCGCTTTCAGAAAACGTGAGAATAGTCTCAGCAGTAGGTAGAGACTTTCCACAAATGGATCTGTTAAGGTCGATCTTCCCTGGATCCATTATCAAGAAAACAAGCATGCCGTCAACCTATTTTGAAATTGACTACGACAAGAACTTCTCAGCCAATTACAAAACGGTCCGCTTGGGAGCCGGCGCGGCGATCAAGGTGGCGGATCTTCCAAAGCATTGGATCCGCGAGGACTCTTTCATTCATCTTGCGCCAATGAACCCAACTAAGGTGGAGAAATTCGTCGAAGTTATCCGAAGAAGATCCCCGAAGACTTGGGTATCTGCCCACACTAGTCCCGATTACTTGACTACTGCTGATAACAGGCGAACACTTAGGAGGATAGCGGAGAAGGTAGACCTCTTTGTGACAAATGATCATGAGGCGCCGATACTTTCCGAAACGACTGAACTAGCATCGGCAATGCGAACACTGAAGTCAAGAAGACTGGCCATAACACTTGGACAGTGGGGAGCAATCATAATTGATGGAAGTGGTGTACAGATGATTCCGGCACTTAACACATTGATTGAGAATCCAAAGGATACAACTGGCGCTGGAGATACTTGGTGTGGGGCGCTTCTAGCAAGTTTCTCCCTGACGCGAGAATGGACGAGGTCGGTCGTAACCGCATGCATAATCTCCGCCCTCAAATGCATGGGGTGGAACATAGAGAAAGTGAAGGATCTGAGATTCCGGAGCCCCGACGAAGTCGTGCAGCACGTGCTAAGACTTAAGAATGGTTCGATTCAACTCAGCTTGAAGGACTTTACAAAGTAGGTATGCTGTTCTTCGCTAGGAAAAATCATCAGCGCTCTAGCGTACTCTGTCAAACGTCTCCCTGAGCATCGGGACGGTTTCATAACTCGTCAGTTCCGATGGATCTACCCATTTGTATTCCCTGTGCTCCCAATCAACAATTACTACGTCTGTTTTAGACTCAAACAAGAACGGGTAGACAATCCACGTGACGTCATTCTTCTTGTCTAGTACGCGCAGTGGTTCGCCGCTCCTGATCAATTGAATGTCCTTTGTACCAAGCCCAACTTCTTCCTCAAGTTCCTTTAGAGCTCTTGTAATAGGCTGATCATCTTTTTCGAGGTAGCCGCTGACACCTGCCCATCTACCTTGATACGTTCCAACTTCACTACTTCTTCGGAGAATCAGTATCCTGCCTCCATTCCGCAAGAATGATGTGACAACCTCACGTTCTTCCATCAGTTTAGATCTCGTTGAATCACTTTCATGCGGCTCCCTTGTTAATTAGTTGACATTAGTTAACTATCTTGCGTAGTGTCTTCTATGATAGATTCGAGTCTTATCGTAGATTTTCTCAACTCCAGGATGTGAGGCCATGAAAATTCACACACTTGCGTCTATCTTTCAAGATATGGACGTTGAGTTGCAGTTCTCAGGTTACTGTTATTATTGCGAGATCTGCGAAGAGATACTTGCCCTCTCTAAAAACCTCATAGAGCTAGGACGCTTAAGAAGGGCTTTTCATGATAGGTGCCCAAAATGCAATTGGGGTCTAGAACTAAGTCTACGTTGCACTCGTATCAAGGTACCTAGCCAGTCTATTTTCCATATTCATTCAGCCTGTAGGGATTTTTTCTCGATAAAATCGCCTGTAAGGCCCCAAGTGCAATGTATGAATCTGATAGAGGACCATTTGGATAGTCTTCTTGGTAGGTTTGTAGTTCTACATGGTGACTATTCAGCTCATGAATTGTCAGAGTTTATCTGCGTCAAAGCCCAAATGCCAAACTCTTATGGAGGGTTAAACTCTCAAGTCATTTTTATCGATGGTGGAAACCTCTTTGATCCTTACCTGATCTCTCGTTACGCAGATCGTTACCAGATTAGAAGAGAAACGATTCTAAATGGAACTCAAATTGGTAGAGCCTTCACATGCTATCAACTTACTTCTCTTATCACGAAGACCTTGCCCGATGCGTTAGAACACTACGAAGCAAAGTTAGCCGTTATCGCTGACATAACGAGACTTTACACAGATTCGGATATAGACGAACATGAAGCCTTCGAAGCTTTCAATCAAGCCTCGGTATTCCTTGCAAGATTAGTGGAGAAGAAGAACCTGATAGTGTTGGCTACATGCGTAACAACTTCAAAACATGGTTGGTTTGAATCAACTCTCTTCAGTAGAGCTCACATCATATTCCAGATCCACGGGAACTCGAAGCCAACTCTGGAAAAGCGTAGTTTCTAACCGACTGGTGATCCCATGGGTAGAACGATTCCCTCTTTTAGAATGGCTTTAGATGAAGAGGTTAGAGCATGGAAGAGTTTCAGAGACGCGTTAAGAATAGATGAACGTGAGATCTTCGACGACTTGATGGATCAGTGTAGGATCAGAGCCTCAGCAGCCAGCGCAGCAACTCGCTCTACAATAACCGAAGCCATGTTCATGACTCTGCTCTTTTTGCATCACAAAATGATCAAACGACTTCAGAAACTCTTGGAAGAGATTGAAAAGATTGATGAAGTCAAAGTTTGACGGTTGGCTCGTCGACCTCTACTACAACCAAGATGGCAAGATGACGTTATGGATTAAACAAAAAGATGGCCCTTGTACCAAACTGGTAGAAGATTGGTATCCATCAATCTACGTGGCTGGTACTGAGAAAGGTCTTGATCATCTGACTCAGCATCTATACATGAGAAGATGGGAATTCGCTGAAAAATTCGTGAAGCTAGACGATTCTAAACCCTCGCGGGTACTTCGAGTATACACTCGCAACATGAATGATTCGAGAGAATTGGCAAATTATCTTTTAGCTCTCAACTTAGAGAATAGGAAATACGGTGTTTTCAATGTGGATTTGTCAGCCGTCCAGTCATTTCTCTATGAGAGAGACCTCTTCCCGACAGTTTTCGTAGAAGTTGAAATGACAAATGGAAAAATCAACATTCAGCCCAAAGATTCTCCTGAATACTTAGAATATGATCTTCCTCCTTTCGACGCAGTGAACTTAGAGATCAGTGTTGCACAGAGGAGACGCCTTGTAACATTCAAAGATGAACTCAATTGGATAAGAATAAAAAGCGATGATTATACGATCCAGATAGATTCTGGATCGGAAGCTGAGAAACTTCAGAAACTTGTTACTTACGTGAAGGAACTTGATCCGGATATAATCTTAACCGACAATGGCGACTCCTTTCTGCTTCCATACTTGGTTAGACGAGCTCTAGTAAACAATATTCTAGATGACTTTGTCTTGAGTCGTGAAAATATTCCATTTTCTGCCAACCAAAGACCGAGCCGTTCTTACTGGTCTTATAATCGTGTTTACTATCGCCCAAGCAGTATCAGGCTCTTTGGTAGAATTCATCTGGATGTGAAGAATGGGCTCCTAGTAGATAACTGTGGTTTCGAAGGTTTAGTGGAGGTAGCTCGAACATGTCGTATCCCTTTGCATGATGCTTCTAGAGGAACCATAGGAACGAGCATGACTTCGATTCAACTTTATCAAGCCTTCAAGGACGGTTATCTGATTCCTTGGAGAAAAGCTGAACCTGAAGGGCTCAAGAGTGCTAGAGAGCTCATCATAGCCGATAGAGGGGGCTTCTATTACGAGCCTATCGTGGGAATCCATGAAAACGTAGGCGAGATAGACTTTTCAAGTCTCTATCCAACACTCATGTTCAAGAAAAATCTTAGTGCAGAAACCGTCCGATGCAACTGCTGTCCAAATTCAACGCTTCGTGTTCCAGAATTAGACTACAACATATGTCAGAAACGGGTAGGAATCGTTCCAAAAAGTTTGGAATTACTACTAGAGAAGAAAGCCTACTATAAGCGTATGAAGAAACAAACGTCAGACCCGAAATTACGTGAAATATACAATCGACGACAAGGCAGCACTGAAATGGGTAACGGTTTGTAGTTTTGGCTATCTTGGGTACCGGAATGCTCGATTCGGAAAAATAGATGCACATATAGCCACATGTGCCTTCGCCCGTGAGGTTCTGCAGAATGCCGTGCATCTAGCTGAGGGAGAAGATTTCCATTTAGTACATGGTATCGTGGACGGTTTATGGTTGAGGAAGCCTGGCGCTACTGAAGTTGATTTTCAAAGGTTATGCAACCTGATTCAAGAAAGACTGGGTCTCCCGATAGAATTTGAAGGAATCTACAGGTGGATCGTCTTCTTGCCGTCTAAGATCCGACCGAATATTCCTGTTTTGAATAGGTACTATGGGGTTTTCAAAGATGGACGGATTAAGGTGAGAGGACTTGCACTTAGGAGACATGATACTCCACGTTTTATCAAACAGTGTATGGAAGAAATCCTTCAGGAGATGGCGAAAGCAGAGACTTTGACTGACCTTCAGGCTCGAAGAGAGAGTGTCCTCGCCATATTGTACAAGCATGTTAAGATGCTTCGAAACTCTGAAGTTTCGATTGAGGATCTCGTAATTCATAAGATTCTTTCAAAGTCGTCATCCAAATACACGCATAACGTGTTACAAGCCTTGGCTGCAAGGGAGCTCAGTTCTGAGGGTTTAAAACTTGAAGCTGGAGAAACCGTAAGCTACATTATGACAAACGATCGTTTCCGAAAAAGTCGTGTTACAGCAGCCTCACTAGTCGATTCGGAGACTGAGTATAACATTCATGAATATATTCGCCTCTTATGGGACGCCGCATCTATGATGCTCGTACCTTTTGACTGGATTCAATGAACATCTTCTTTATTTTGGATCTAATAATGACCTCAAAGAATCAGTCTGGGGAAAAACAGGCTTAGTCTACAGGAACAACAATCTAACGACTACTAGTACGACAGTGGATACATTGACAGATACAATGCCAGCCCTCAGTACTTTCCAAGAGAATTTAGCTTCAGGATCAGCGTGATTTCGATCCTTTCCAAAACTCTTGCCTTTTTCGTACAAATCGATTCCTTGCATGCTACAAAGGCAGACCAGCAACGAGACGATCAGCATCAGTGGCGATAGAGTTTGATCCTGCAGATAGTATCCTGCTAGAAACACAAGTGCCCAGCTTACACCTATGGTTTCCGAGTTGTGAAATACTCCCCCGAAAAGCTCCAGATCGTAAGCAACTATGATAAAAGACTCAGCGATTACAAAGATGACGAAACTGTATGCAACGCTTATCGTCAAATAAAGTCCTATAGCGATGAAGGCTGATAGACTCGTTGCAGCGACAATCCAAAGTTGACTTTGAGGTATTCTGGTGCGCCATGGTCGGTCAACGATTTCGTCGAAGTAATTGGCAGATACGCTTCCGCCTAGGAATACTTGTGTTAGGAATAGAAGGAGTCTATGAAGATAGATGTCTTGTGCAATCAGTGATCCTAGTACCGCTAGGGAAAGAAGGACTGACGTTGTTGGGAGATGAAGTAATGTGAAGTGTTCTCGCCAACTCATTGAATGCTCAACGCCTAGGATTTGCACCGAATTGTGGATCGGGAGACGTAGGAAAAGTAAGAAGGGTTGCTTTTAAGTTAAGTACAAACGCACGATAACTGAAACAATCAACTTTATGGTTTAGCGTCGAGGCCCGTGGTTAGAATATTGAAGATCAAATGTCAAGTTCTCTCAGGTACAGGCGCGGATCTTTCTTCACTGATTTGCCATGGGCCAAGAGCCAATTCTCGAAGATACTTGGTTGCGAACCGTTTCCGGGTACCTTGAACGTTTCATTGGAAGATCTTACGAATCGAGACCTACTTGAACTTGGGCATGGCAAAAGTTTCACCATAGAGCCGCCTAGCAAGAATTTCTATCGAGGAATTGTGTTACCAGTAACCATAAACGACATTGTGAAAGGTGCGATCGTCATTCCACAAGTTCCGAACTACGATCCACACCTTCTCGAGTTAGTTGCTTCAACTAATCTGAGGAAGTTGCTTAGTTTGAAAGATGACGATACGATAATCCTTGACTTCTAGAATCGATACACCCGTGAACTAGACAGTCTCATGTCTAGCTGATGTACCTTTGGTTTGTTGTTTCGAAATTCTTCACTATCTCTGCAACCCGCTTAGGAGCCTCCAGCACACCAATCGGCACGTCCTTGAGAAGAGTCCAGGGTCCAATCTCTGCGAGGCGTGTCGCAACATGCTCTTGACCGAATGACTCTAGGGATATACGGTGAACTAGTGGTCTGACTTGGGATTCTGAAAGGAAACCCACGGCATGAAGATATTCGTGAAGTAGGATTGTATATACGAAGGAATTGACAATTTGTTTCGAGGTAGATGTCGCCTGAACGATTTGAAGGAAGAGGCGATTCATCACTATACTATTGCTGCCTACCGGATGATAGGCACCAACCTGAAGAGGCAAATCATCAAGGACCAACATCAAACCTATTCGATAGCGTCCAATTGAACGCTTTACAGTATCTTTTACGACTTCGTACACATCGCTAAAGCCTTCAGCTTGATCTAATCGCAACCTGTTGGCTTCGATAGAATTCCCGTTCTCTTCCTTTCTGGAATCTCGTGACATGATTACGGCCTTCTTCGAATTACATTGACTATGGCAATACTAAAGGAGCATCTATGATATCGCATTGTTAGGAAAAATCTGAGCACACTAATCGAGCACTATCGATTCACTCTCAGCCCCTATTCCTGTGAACTTGTTTCATCCAGAATAGCTTTATGAAACACTCTAGCCTGTCAAACTAGAGAGATCCGCCGATTAGTATTATGTTGCGGGGGTCGCCGAGCCAGGTCAAAGGCGCAGTAGCCTGAGGGCTGCGATTGCTTCAGGAGCCTGTCGGGTAGCCGTTCGTGGGTTCGAATCCCACCCCCCGCACCAATTTACTGGTAATGAGCTCTATTTCAGTGACAGATACAACAAGACAACTACAGCTACTGTGGTGAATAGTTCCGGAAGTGCGTCGAAGAGGTTGAGAGTGTAAGGAGGAAACAAGAAGTGTACCAATGGATTGGAAGTATTGCATAGAGAAACAGATGTAATTGCGAATATGATTAGGCCTGCAGTGAACTTTGCCCGATCCTCAGGTATATCCCACGTATACGATCAGTAGATATAGTACGAGCCCAGCATTTACTGTTGAGACGATAGTTCTTACCATGAAATATGTTCGTAACTCATCAGGACTCGGAATTCTGATCATTTCTTGACCATCACGTGGAGGTCTCCCAGGGACAGGCAGATACACTGCACCCAAGTAACCGATTAGTATCAGACCAAGAATGAACGCTACCATCAAGCCGAATCTTAATTTCTTCATTACTTCGTCAGGTACCTCCTCTCTTGCTTTTGTTGTTTTTCCCAATTTTCTTCCAAATTTCCTCAAACATTGGGTAGCTCTTCTTCCAGATCTGAAGACAGAAAAAAGTCGTGCCATAACCGTTTCCGGTCGTCAGAACGATTCCGTTCTTCGTAAGAACTTCAAGATGATGCCTAACAGTCTTATAGTCTAGTCCAGATCGTGTGCAAGTTGGTTAGGGTTTCTCGGCATCTCTTTCAAAGATGTAATTATTATTGCCCGTGTTCCTCCTCCCTTCGTGCCTGCAATGAGCCACCAAAGCACACGTTCAATCGATTCCTTCCAAGGGAGTCACCGGCACCACTTCGAGCAGGATTACGTGACATACCTCGGTCTTCCTCAAAAATGCATTCTTCCAGATTTGGATGGAAATTGGATACAAATCTGGAAAAACGCCTTAACCCCAATCGAACATTGTGACGCCAGAAGAAGGAGAGGAGTTTGCAGACTACTCAGGGTACATCAATGGTTTCCAATCGAACTCTATCTCAAGTCTCTGTAGTCTCAGCATCCCGGAATGTTGTATCTACAATGATACAGCGTGAGAAGTCGAGCCGCCCAAAAAGTCGCTAGTGCAAACTAGATTTGACATTCTCGTATTTCTCTACTATCACACTGGTGCACATTTGCGGACTGCACTCTGGCGGCATGCAACTAGGCTCTCATATGACGATTTTCAAGTGCACTTAGCATCGTTGGAAGACAAAGGATTTGTTGAAGAATCAGAAGGCGGAATTCGCCTCACACTTGCAGGCAAGGAGATCTATCTGAAACTGCGAGAGTGCTCCCCTCAATTCTTTGATTACTTGTTAGAGTGTGTCTAGCCTTTGCAAGTTTCAGATTTCTATGGTATGGCTTTCAAAGCGTTGAAGGATCGGAAACTTCGTAGCGCTCTTACCGTGCTCGGAATCGTCATTGGGTCGGCCCTCATAGTTGCGTTGGTAGCTTCTACGGCGGCCTTACCGCAAGTGTCTCTAAGCAAATTGAAAAGATTGGTGCTACAACGATTACGGTCTTTCCGACTTCGCCGAGAACTCCTGTTACAGATCAAGATATTGAAGTGCAAGAGAAATCGTTGGCGTTGAAGATGTCATTCCATATTACTCACAGAGATTGACTCTAACCTCTGGCAGCGACACCCTTTCTGTCTCTCTTTACGGGATTGAGCAGGGGAAACTTCAGTCACTCTATAAGAGTCTTGTCCTCAGCCAAGGTAGCTTAGCTGATGAATATGATCCCACTGGAATAGTTGTCGGATCGGCAATAGCCAACCCTACTTCAGGCAGTTTCTCCGCAGTGGGCCTTAACGGCATGCTTGCTCTCCAAGAAAGCGGTCCTGGGCAGCACATCCACAAAAACCTATTCATTCATAGTGAAGGGGATTCTGGCGTCTTTCGGAGCCGCTGGTTTTGTAAACATAGATGAAACGGTCTTCATGAGTCTCAATGGGGCACGATTGCTTTTTGGATCAGCATACTACTCTGGCATGTACGTTATTGCAGAATCGCCTGATGTAGTCAGTTCCGTGGTGACGTCAATAACAAATTACTTTGGTTCGAATATGAGGGCCAGTAGCTCTTCCGCATTTCTTTCTAGCGTTCAATCAATCAATAGTCAGCTGACGCTCTTCCTGGGGGCCGTAGCAACGGTGTCGCTGTTTGTTGCTGGAGTTGGAATAACCAACACTATGTACATTTCAGTGATTGAAAGGACGTGTGAAATAGGGATTCTGAAGGCCATAGGTTTTAGACCAAAACAAATCATGTCACTCTTCCTTTGGGAAGAGCTGTTACCGGAATACTGGGTAGCATATTTGGAACATTGACAGGCATCGGACTTTCCTTCTTGCTGGGGGGAGGATTACCCTTCGGCGGTGGGCGACCAGCCGGAGGCGAAGGAGCTGGTCCTGGTGGCCCAAGTCAGAGTGCGCTGGGGGCCACTTCATTTTCCCCAGTGTTCTCCGCTAACCTGATGGTATTCTCTCTGGTCTTTCCCGTAGCAATCGCAGTTCTTGCAGGATTCTATCCAGCTTGGCGTGCTTCAAAAATGAACACTGTGACCGCCCTCAAATATGAGTAAGGGGTCGCGGGAATGACATGGTGGAAGCAATTGAAATTACGCAGGTTGCTTCCTCTCGCGCTTGTTCTTCTATTTTTCTTCAACGTATTAATGGCCATAATTACCACCATTGTGACGCCGATTCTTCTGAGGCGCTCCTTTCAGAACAGCTGATGAGGTTTCTAGAATGGGGAAAGTGAAATAGAAGAAGCCGAATCCGCCACGAGAGTGAGAGGTCCAAGTGACCGTGGATAAACTAGTGATCTTGACAACAGCCTGCGCTGGAGAAGCTTATATGTACTGGTAAACTGGTGCGGGGTTCCCACCCCCCGCATCAGAATTAACACATACAAAACACAATGGCCAAAGAAACGATCCAAATTTGAGCGATCATACCAATAGATACGCACGCAAAACTACTTTGCCCTGATGCCGAACTTCTATCCGATTAGCCTTGGCTTCTTTTGGGGACTCGTCAACTTCCGTGGTAACATACTGATTTGTTACAGTCGTTGCTGATTGTTGATAATGGGTCAATTCTGTCCTGTAAGCTGATAAGAGAAGCGTCTGTTCTAGATGCTCTTAAGGTGAGTCTCAGAGCAGGAATATCATCAACCACGCTGGAACAGTCACGATGGCCCAGATGACTCGGCTCCAAGAGAAAACCTTCCTTCCATCCAGCGCGCCAACTGGCAGCAGGTTGAATGCTCGCAAGCCAAGCGTTTACTCTAAATCCGGTCGATCCAACCAGTCCAATGAAACCTCCTGAGCCGGACAGGAGCAAGAGTAGGAGAGCAACCAAGATATTGGCTACCGGTCCCGATAGCGAGATCAGCCCATTCTGCTTCTGGGTAATGCCATAGCCGAACCCGTAAGATCTAGGAGCGATGTACACGGCGCCTGGAGCAGCGAAGATCATCCGACCACCCGAAATCAAGGCGAATACAACAGCCATCAAAAGGCCCAACCTCCATAGTCTAAACTCTGCCCAGCAGCCATACCGACGCGCCAAATACCTATGTGCAAGCTCGTGGCCGACAAAGCCCAACCCAAGCGTCACCAACGATACAGCAAACATCACCGGAAAGGACGTCAGGTTCAACAGCGCATTGGCGGAGAAGCAAAAGCCCAGTACAAGCCAGGCGACCAATAGCTGCTGGAGCTCTGATCCCTTGAAAACCGAAAGACTAACAGAGCGTCGAGACGTCCTATACTGGACAGGAATATTGCGAATGGTCATCGTTGGAATCCTAGCGTAAGACTTTCCAGAACAAGAATGCGCCTCAGGCAGCCTGTGCTGGACACAGTGAGGCTGACCACAATAAGCGCATATGAATGGGAGGTCTACCTCAGTCCCGCAGACTTCACATCGTGTCATATGGACCGACGGTGACGTTTGTCTACATAGCGATTTTACTGTTATGCTTCTCAATGAATGAAATGAGGCAGACCAATAAACAGTTGGTCTGTATCTACAAGAAAGATATTATATTCGAATAACAGAAAATTCTACACAAGTTGAGAGTCCTTGGCAATCTGTAGGTCATGTGGATCAAGACTTGACGACAACCGTCCTTTTTGTCCACGATGCGGAACAGCCAGATACACGAAAACGACATCAACTCGGCATATGTCTCAAAGAACTGCAAGAGACTCGTACGACAGCACAATACTCATCGATCCTCGACATTGGCGAGACAGTGATCAAGCATGCTTCTCAGAAACACAATGAGAGACTTCTTCTCACGAATTTGAGGTTACTGACAGTCAGAGAACCGGGGCCGCTATCTAACAATTACCAGGTTCTATCAAGTATTCCTCTAGATTCGATACATGACGATATCGCACTGGAGTTTGGTAGGTTTCTTGGACCAGATACACTCGTCATATCCACTAAGGCACATGGAAGATCCAATACACATAGGTTCGAACTGCCAAAGTTATCCAAAGGAAAGGAATGGGCAGACTACATTGGATCGATCAGAGATTACTTGGCGAATGAGCTGGGTAGAAAATCTAGGATTATCAATCTGCTGAACTCACAGGAAAAGACTAGTTTTTCCGAAATCGCACAGATTGACCCTAATCTCATCGACAAAGGAAAGTGTGCTCAATACCTACAAGGTTTGAATGATGAGGGTAGTGTCAAAGGATTCATTGAAAAAGAAAAGGAGCAGTTTGTGCACTTCACAGCCCAGAAACAAAAGACGGAAATTGTCCATGACAACATAGCGGTTGATTTCAGCATCAGGAATGGTGCATTGGAGATCAAATGCCCTCATTGTGGTTCTCCTAATTCTCCCAGAGAGAGGATTAACCCGACCAATTGTGTACATTGTCAGAACGAATACATAATCCCAGACAAGATTCTGAACCTGCTTTGACACTCTCCGCTGGCTAAAATAGTAAGCAAGAATTTAATACAAAAGCTAACATTGCAGTTAGCAAGAAAGTGATGACAATGCCATTTGTTGAGATACATTACCTTGAAAGCAAGACTCAAGAGCAGAAGGAGAAGTTGGCGAAGGCGATAACGGACGCTGTAACAACGATATTTGAGGTTCCAAGCGATGTCGTGTGGATACAGTTCGATGAGATGTCGAAAACAGATTTTGCCACGGGCGGAGTAATGAGAAGCAAGAAATAACAAAGAAATTGCTGAAACCCAATCCATCGCTCAGGAATACCATGCAAGACCTCATATACTATTGAGCCTTTTTTGCTTAAGGAGATTAGTCGTTGAAGAAACAGATTGGTGCAGTGAACTCTCTATACCCCATGCTCACAACAATAGTGGGTGCCCTTGTGAACACGAAGCCCAACTACATAACAATCGCTCACGTAGGCATAATGGATCTCGACTCAATTTCTCTAGGAATGAACAAAGTACACTACACCAATGTTGGAATCAAGGAGAACGGAACATTCAGTGTCAATATTCCTTCGGTTCATATGGTGAAACAAACCGATTACTGTGGTTTGGTTTCTGGCAGAAACTTCAACAAGGCAACACTTTTCAAAACGTTCTATGGAAAGTTGAAGACTGCACCAATGATTGAGGAATGCCCGATCAATATGGAATGTAAACTGGTGAAGACAGTCGATTTCCCGAACCACGATGTCTTCGTTGGAAAGATCATCGCCACTTATTGCGATGATAACGTTCTAACTGGGGATGCAGTGGACTTTGAAAAGGTGCAGCCTATCCTGTTTTCCATGAATAATCAAGACTATTGGAGACTCGGTGAAAGATTGGCTAAGGCTTGGAATGTTGGCAAGAAGCTAACTAGTCAATGAGGCTGTGATCGCGACCCTGGCAGATATACCCCAAACAGACAGGTGCCTCACCTAAGTACAGCTAGTAGTCAAATTGGCCGAGAAGATGATGATGGCTAAACGGTTCCTCGCACCGATTCTTGATAGACTGATTCCGAAAGTGGAATCTGTCATGAAAAGTCCGGTGAGCATGATAGAAGGGAGAGCAACTGTTTCGGACGCTATGAAGGTAATGATGAGCCTGAGAATAGGTAGCCTAATTGTCACGCGAAATGGAAAGCCGATCGGAATATTCACGAGATACGACCTCATGCACAGGGTCCTAGACCTAGGGCGTGACGTCAATGCCGTGAAAGTTGATGATGTCACTTCATCACCCTTGATCTCCATCGATTCGAAAAAGGACTTGGAAAGCGCGGTGAGGCTGATGAATTCGAATGGCATCTCGAGATTGGCGGTTTTACGCGAAGGCACCCTGGTCGGAATCCTAACGATGACCGACTTGATGTTGAAGTTTCCGAGGGGTTACTTCTCGCATGAAATGCTGCTGAAGCGATTCTTGGTGGACACACTTGCTTACATTACCTTCTGGTCTGGGATATGGACTCTGATACAATTATACGTGCTGAAATTCACTTTGATCCAATATGTAGAGAATGCTATGCTAAGCACTGTCCTCACCGTAATTTTCGGCGGATTATACGGCAGATATTTGGACATTTGGAGAAGGAAGATGGCGGTCTAAGAGTGTTAGCATCGGATAATGAAAAAGGTGGGATTCGAACCTATCTGGCTGTGAGATTGAGCAGGTCAGATGGAATTGAACCGCAAGATCAAGAACCCAATCATCCATCATGAAGTGACAATGAAGGGAACTTTCTGCCCTTGTTTGTCGAAGATAGCAACGTCTTTAACGGATTGATAAGGGTATGCGACTATCATCATTATTCTTCCGTAGAAATGATTCAAATCGTATGTTGAGGGCTTCAATACGCCTGAAGGGTGAGAATGAACTACTCCGAGCATGGAAAGATCAAAAGGAATCATGTGAGGTTGAAAAACGGAGAAACGCTGGCCATGTATTGCTGAAGGAGGTATGATCACCTCTTCCACTTCAACGTCATTTTCCACTTTTCCTCTAAGAAGAAGAATCATCTCCTTCGGGTGCGTGTCTCTTGAATATGCCAGAAGCCCTTCTATCAACTCATTCTTCACCTTCAACGCCAATTTCGACTCTTCCGTTCACCCAATTCTGAAGCATCTCATGGATATGGAGCTTTCTTACGCCCCATATGGTAAAGGGGCCTGGCGCTATTAGTTTCGTCGTGCAATACCTGGTTCTTATGAGCCGTCCCGCGCCCACCTCTTGTCCTGGACGAATTTGTTTTTCACAGCATCTCGTGAGATGGACCACTCTGCATTAGTTCGACAAATGTGTTCTTTGCGACATCATATTTCCTTTTGGTGTACACCAAGAGTGAACAAGTCTTAAATCGCATCAGATCCATCGGATCGATTCGATTGTTGAAAGGAGAAGCATAGTCTTGTCCAAAGTTGAGATGGATCATTCATTCCTCGGCGGCATCTTAGTACTGATAGGTGGAATCTTGGCTGTGATATTTTCCGTTTCTCGGATGGCTTTTGGGTTCTTAATGCGAAGAATGATGATGGGATCGATTAGGACCCCGATGATGTGGGGTTGGTTCTTCCTTCAGCCACATGTGGGCAGAGGGATTCGAGGATTCATGATAATAGGAGTCATAGTCAGTCTAGTGCTGGGAATCATAGCCATCTACGCGTATACCAGAGTTAAACGTGGAAAAGTCAAGAATGGGGGCTTGATCGCGATTGTGGTTGGAATAATGATGCTGTTGAGCACAAATTGGATTGCAGGAGTTATGACCCTAGTTGGAGGAATCATCTGCTATGTATCGAAACCCGCAACACCGAATTCTCCTCAATCAGCATAGCAACTTGAAATAGCTTGTACTCATGGATTTGGATTGACCTGATAGTGGAGTAGGCGTGGTGCAACGGTTTGTATGAGTATCGACCAGATTATGAGGATCCAAATTATGCACCTTCATCAGAAACATCATATGCATGTCCAAAATGTGGGACACTCCTCTCTTTTCTGCCAGGAAAACGATGGTATTGCCCGAATCACGGCTTCATCTCGAAGTGGAGGTATCGTTTTCCGACGAAACAGAAGCCTGCACAACCGAGATACCAGCCCCCATTTCAATCAACTTATGCTCTAGGTGCTCAGTCTGGAGCTATTTCAGCAAAGGATCCTCAGCGTAGGGCACGACATACCCCTCTACCGTCTTATCCGTGTCCATATTGTAAGAAGCCCCTAGGATACGCACCGAATCTTCAACGATGGTACTGTACGTACTGCAGGAGACCAATTTAGAATTAGATAGAGTCTCAGTGGGTGTATGAAAGCCTCATCGACATTAGCTTGGACGCTGACCATTCTTGCATTGTTCTCGTGGCAATTTCTCGAGAAGATTTTTCCGTCCTTCAAGAATGCCTATTTATCCAGTGATGAAAACGTGCATCTGTAGAGATGATTTGCCCAGAACGTTTTTATCGCTCCCTTTCGGTCATTTGTAGCTTGGTTTCGCCCGACGGTGAGATGTATGAGAAGTTCCGTAAGGGCAAGAGTTGTCATTGGCATACTCTTGGTTCTAGGGTCATTCTTAGTGTCAGTACAAATTGGCCAAGTGTATGCGTACCATCACCATCATCATTACTATTCGTCATACTACCCAGGGTATTATTACCCGCACTATGGATATTCTGGATATTATTACTCATATCCCTACTACTATGATTACGGATATTCTGGATATTACTACTCAAGTCCGTACTATTACGACTATTACTATGACTACGGATATTCGAACTACAAGTATCAATTGACCGTAAACGCTAATCCATCCAGCCTGTCAGGCCAAGTCAGCGGTGGAGGCTCATATGATCAAGGAAGCCCCGCCACATTCTCGAGCCAAAACATGATTCAAGTATCCAAAGACACGCGTTACATCTTCTCGCATTGGAGCGGCGACTACAGCGGATCCAGTTTAACCGGCACAGTAACCATGGACGCGTCCAAAACCGTTACAGCAACATATCAACTGCAATATTACTTGACAGTTACTGTGCAACCTTCGAATGCCCCCTTGTCGATTGGAAGTGCATGGTACGACGCAGGTGAACCAGTTGCGCTTACAGCCCCACCCCAAACTGTCGGTGGAACTGATGGGACAAGACTCATCTTCAATGGATGGATTGTGGATGGTAACAGTCAACTTGGTTCAGCGTTGAACCTGCAAATGGATGCCCCTCACACTGTTGCTGTACAATACAAGCAACAATACTACCTGACGATCTCAACTGAGCAAGGTGTACCTTCTGGTGAAGGATGGTACGATGCTGGCACACAAGCTCAGATCAGCGTCTCAACCCCAGCCAGCCCAAGCTACGGAGTAAACATAGTCTTCAATGGTTGGCAAGGCGACGCGCAATCAGCAAGTCAATCAACAAGCGTACTTATGGACCGACCCAAGTTTGTGACTGCAACTTGGCGAAGTGACGCTACAGTACTCTATGAGACCATAGCTGTAGTACTTGTTGCTATAGCGCTAGTTGGAGGAACAGGATTCTACTCATTGACACACAGAAAATCACATTCCACGTCTGCAACCTCAGGCTCTGGACTGGAGCAGAAACCTTCATTGGGCAAGCGATCTCCAAAAGTAGAGTATTGTCTTCATTGTGGATTCTCACTTCCAGTGGGAGCGAGGTTCTGCAAGAAATGTGGCAAGCCTCAAATGTAGCTTAATGATCTGACTATCTCCCTTTTTTGATTTTGTCGTCATTTGGTTCGGTAGAAATAGCAGCAACTGACCAATGCGGTCAAGCATTATCCTATGTCATAACCAACCTTTCTTCAGCCAGTATTCGTATTCTTCAGCCCAATCCGTCTTTCTTATCTGCATTATCGTTCTAAAATGTTCCTTGTGTTTGTTGATATTGTCTATCTGGTCAGAGAATTCCCTTCTTGCTTCTATATCTGCGCGAAATGTCTCTCCTAACTTGAAGGCTTCTCTAAGTTTTCCTTCGTTTACAATTGCTTGAGATGAGATTCCGCCTGAATATTGAGCGCCGCAGGTATTACTATAGTACTTGATGTAGTCCAAGACAGTTTCATCCCTACCGCTTCCTGAAGAGACTACACCTGCTGTATATTTGCCCATGAGTCGCAGGCAATGGATGAAGTGGCTTGAACGATCAAAAAGTGCTTTCATTGAAGCAGTAACATGATTTATGTAATTAGGGCTGGCTAGGATTATTCCGTCTGATCGAAGCATAGCATTGAGAATCGTATGCACATCGTCTCTTATGGGGCAGACAAGAATGTTCTTGTGGCATGATTCACACTGACGACAGAATTCAATGTTGAAATCGCATAGATGGAGTATTTCGGTATCTGTTTCTTTGTCACTGCATCCTTTCAAGACTTCTCTGGCTAGATTGAAGGTGTGACTTTTTTCTTTGCGTGGGCTTGAAGACAGAACCAACAGCTTCATGTTCTCTTTCCTTTCGTATTATTGAATCCTAAAGATCAAGACTGTAGAGGGTTCAGGTAAAAGTCGATTGAGATATCAGAACCTTTCGGCAAAGACACTTCTCGCGTGGTGAATTGGTAGCCGGGCAACGAGCAGATAACTAGATAATGCCCATCTTCAAGCCACATATCAAATGATCCATCAAGGGTATAGGTATGATCACTTGTCTTGTCTCCTATGGCGTCTATGGTTGCCCAGTTTAATGGGACTAGTTCATTGAACATGTTGAAACTGTAGGCGTGTCCGGACAAGTGTGCTAAACGGTTGAGGTGGAAGACGACGCTAGCAGTCCCATCCTTGGGAAGTTCCGCTGTTATGTATGTTTCAGTTTGAGAGAAGCCTGGCAGATATACTATGAAAGTGTAGGTGCCTGGGCCTAACCCGTAGTCTCGTTGAATCGCGCCGTCTGTCGTATCGTAGTAGTTGACCCATCTCCAATCAGCATAGCCACCTGCATAGTTGTCTGAAGCCGGCGAGCGTGGAAATTGAATGTGCTGTTAGTGGATGGTACGATAGGTGGCGTTCGCCGCAACAAACTGACCGTAAGCATCCAAGACTTCGATGCGGATTGGTACACGAGATGAGAATGGATAGGTATCAATAGTAGTCAACACGTCTTCCTTCTCAAGGACAACGGTGAGGTCGAGTACGCTTCCCTGCACAACATTTACCGCCGTATCGCTTATGGCGCCATCCATTACGAAAACGAGATATGGAATTCGTCTGGACGTAGCCAAATGTGAAGACGTAGATTGAGTATATGCCAGTTCGAAGTCCAGTCACAGAAAGAGTTCGCACTTTGAGTATGAGTCCGTTCTGGCGAGTAGAATTTGATGCATACTATTTGTACGCCATATTGATCTCGTACTTCCATCTTTATGGTTGCACCGGGGTAAGCGCCAATTCCTCGGTATCGGGCGGCATCTGCCAATCGACCGATCGGATAGTGACATTGAGGGAGCCAGTTCTGATAAGTTCAAGGCTTACCTCTGCTATGCTATTGCATTCGCCTAACGTGACGAATGCATCCGAAGGCTGATAGTAACCGTTCACGGTAACGCCGATGATGTACGTATCCATTGGAAGACCGTAATCGCGTAGAGTGCCAAGAAACCCTGTCAACAATTACGAGGCTGAAGCTATTACCTGCGAAACGTTGGTTGAGTTCTGTCCACGCAACACCCTGTTATGATCATAAAGCTTGATTGTCAGCTGTTTTCGTGGAATCGACCGACGTTGCCTGCATCAGCTCCGGAAAATCCTTGAAATGAACAACTATCTCGCGGTCAAGCCTGCTCGATGAACATCAAGCTGGATCCTGAGTAGTCGTGTCAGAACCAGGCAGTTGAACTTGAACCCCAGTGATCTGAGTATTGGTGCTAGGAGAGGTTGAGCAGTCGGGTTGAACATACTGGTTTACCCAGACCTCCACTATGTAGAGTTCCAGGTGGAATTCCGGAAACGTATCCTGAGATAATTCTGTGGTATATGCCCATCCAATTGAATGGCTCCATCATAGCTGAAATCAAACCTATTTGAATCTGGATCAGTAGAGTTCTGAAGAAGACGCTCAGAATTGCCCAGGGAATCAAGGATTTCAATCGTGATTGGTCGAGGATAAGTCGATGGGAAACTCGCAAGGGCAAGGGGATTCCAAGTGTCCACGTGTTAGTCGATGGATCGTAGCTCCAAAAATCAGTTGTACCTCCGCCTCTGAGAGCGTAGAGCTTACCATCGTTTCCGTTGAATATGAGGCTACCTCCAGCACCTACCGAGCCGGCGTATTCGCGAGAGGACTCCATGTATCTGTCGACGGATCGTAGCTCTGAAAATTATTGGTGCCTCCGCCTCCGAGAGCGTAGATTAGGTTATGCGTTTGCGTCGAATGCGAGGCTTCCTCCAGCACCTACTCAGTAGGCGTAGACCAGATAAGGAGGTCCACGTGCCAAACGGTGTTGGATCAGGACTCCAGCTCCAAAAATCTTGGTACCTCCACCTCCGAAAGCGTAGAGTAAGTTGCCATCGTTTGGGTCGAATGCAAGGCTCCCTCCAGCTGCTGAAGAGCCTGGAGGTGTAAGGTCCGTCCAACGAGCTCCAATGGTTCTAGTTAGGATCGTACCTCCGAAAATTCTTGGTGCCTCCGCCTCCGAGAGCATAAATGTACTGGCCATCATAGGCAAGGGCTCCACCGCTACCCACTTTGGGTCCAGTGCTATTGTTCAGTGACTTGCCACAAACCCTGCGGTTGATTATTTCGTGTATCATAACTCCAGAAAATGGTGGAATCACCTCCAAGAGCGTAGATGTGCTGCGACATTATCATAGGCAAGCGCTCCTCCAGGTCCAACCGGGCCGGGTGCTGATGCTGGGAGAAAATTCCATTTATCCACTCCTGGATCGTATTGAAGAAAATTGGATGTACCAGCACCACGAAAGGCATAGATCTAATCCTTGGGCCACTACCAGCGCTGCGCCATCTCCTGGAGCAGGACTCGGCTATACCCCCCCACGGTTCCAATAGGCCGCTACACTTGGACCATACAATTCCCTCAAGTCTTGGGCTTGGACATACGAATATGTCAGCTCCGTCCAAAGATTGTCCTCTAACTACGCTGACAGGTTCAGGTCTGGTAGCTGTTGAAATAGCCTGCAGCGGAGGCGATGAGCTGATATGTACCAGGCGCCAAACCGTACAGAGTATATCGACCCGCCGCACTCGCGTTGAAGAAGGCTTCAGCAACAACTCTTCGACCCTCAGGTGTGATACCCTCTGCAACAACTCTTCCTCCTTGAGAATCTTCAAGGTGAATCGGATACCATAGCGAGATGAGTCTCTGCATCCATCCAGAACCGTTCCAGAAATGTAAGCGGGATTAATGTCTGCAGACACAACTAACGTTGGAAAATTCGTTGCTCCGATCGAGACTCCATCCGTGAAGACCTTAAAGAAATATCGACCAACGATGCTAGGAGCGGTAACGCTGAACACCCTAACAATGGACCCGTTCATACTTCTACCTGAGATGAGTATCCTCCACCAGTTGGGAGCGATAGAGTCACGATCTGAAAGTCTAGATACCGAGATGAAATGATAGTCATTTGTGACTGTTAGTCCAGACATATCTTGGACCTCGATTTATCCCAAATTCGGGTGGAATGTACAGGGCGATGGTACTCTTGCTTGTCTTCATTGTTATGTTAAAGAGAAGATCTCCCGTCGTCTGCTGGAGAATGATTGCCTTAGAGAATTCCAGTTTAACCTGGACGTCGGGTGTATTCAGATAGTGATTGTAGCCTTCTGGCAGAATCTTACCCGGTGATATCTTAACGGAGTCACCATTCGCAGCGGTGAAACCCAAAATTCCAAAATATGTGTTTGAGGAAACTAGCAGAATAAGCGCGATGAGAAGCAACCTGCGTAACTTGGGCATTTACTTCCATCGCATCATTTTCCGCGATCTCCCGCTTCACTCATATTTGAGGGCGGTAACAGTGTTCAGTTTTGAAGCGCGCCAAGCTGGATAGTATCCTGCAAGGACAGCGATTGCTACGGGAAAAATGAGGGAGAACAGCATCAAGTTGACAGAGAACACTGGAGAAAAGGAGCTGGATCCTAACGCACTCTGACCTCCTCCTGGACCTCCGAATCCTCCCCCTCCACCTGTGGTGCGGCCTCTCATACCGAATGGTAACCCTCCTCCAAGAAAGAAAGAAAGCCCGACACCTGCCAAGGTTCCAAATATGCTGCCGAGCATTCCAGTGACTGTTGCCTCTGCAAGGAAAAGTGACATGATTTGTTTAGGTCTAAAACCTAAGGCCTTGAGAACTCCTATTTCACGTGTCCTTTCAATCACTGAAATATACATTGTGTTGGCTATTCCCACTCCTGCAACGACCAGGGAGACTGCTGCCACACTCCCCAAGAAAAGTGTCAATTGGCTAGTTATTGACTGAACAGTAGAGAGAAAAGCGGAAGAGCTAGTTATCCTAGCATTTCCACCAAAATAATTCGTTAATGACGTTATCACAGAGTTGACTACATCAGGCGATTCTGCAATAACATAAAGCCCCGAGTAGTATGCTGATCCAAAGATCATCCGCGCTCCGTTCAAACTCATAAAAACAGATTCGTCAATGTTTACAAATCCGGCGGCTCCGTAAGCCGCTAGAATCCCCTTCACTATGAAAGAATATGATGGTGCAGCTTTGTTGCCAGATGCGGTCCCTTGAAGAACAAGCATGCCATTCACGCCTACAGCAGGGTAGATTCCTGAAGGATCGTTAGCTATCGCCGATCCCACAACTACCCCCGTTGGATCATAGTCATCAACATAGGCGCCGTTACTGAGTGTAAGACCCTTGTAGAGTGACTGAAGTTTTGTTTGTTCAATTCCGTAAACATTGACTGAAAGGCTGTTGCTACCGTAGTTGAGGTTCAATCTCCGTGAATAATATGCAATGACATCTTTGACGCCAACGGTCTCTTCTACCGCTGCAATA
The DNA here is from genome assembly GCA_963760485.1 of Candidatus Bathyarchaeota archaeon. Taxonomy (GTDB): domain Archaea; phylum Thermoproteota; class Bathyarchaeia; order 40CM-2-53-6; family CAVXDP01; genus CAVXDP01. The sequence goes on from CAVXDP010000007.1 coordinate 60,142, forward strand.
TCTTGATCTGTCACAGGGGTTCGTGTTGAAGTCGCAAAGACAGTAATCGTTGTAACGCCAATCTTCTCAACTTGACTAGAGACACTTGCGGTTAGGCCGCCTGTAGACGCGACCAACGCAACTATCAAAGCCGATCCTATGACGATCCCCAGTACGGTAAGGGCGCTTCTAAGTTTCCGATCCTTCAGGGCTTTGAAAGCCATACTGAAAACGTCTGAAAATCGCAAGGGCTAGATACACTCTAGAAAGTAGTTTTTCCAAATTGTGGCGGTTGAAGAACCGAAGAAGAATTGGAAGATTCTCATTAGAAAGTCAACTATAATCTGTATGGGCCCTCTTCTTTGGAGTTGTCTAGGTGTTGTGGATGCTTGCTGTTGAACCTGGAAAGTCATTGTACTGGAGCTAACATGAATTATGTTTAGTGTATCCGTATATGTTACGAGGATCTTGATTGGAAATGTTCCATTAGAAAGTCCCCTTCGAATCTGAAATGCTGCGCTGAATGGTCTTGGAATGTTCGGATCGATCTGCCCAACGAAAATAGAAGTTTGTTGAGCAAAGGCTGGCGAAGAAATCGAAACGTTTGTGTTATAAAAACTCGTACTCGTCGCGGTGTTCACTGCATTGCCCGATACGGTTATGTTTCCTGCAGGTGGAACTACTCCTGGGAAAATGTTCACAGAATAGATTACGACGTAAGGCGTTCCTGAAATGAGTACTGGAACCTTGACATCTGTCTCCTGAGCAATGTAGAGGGTTTGTCCTACGCCACTCACGATCATGAGGTAGTCTATTCGCATTGTCAGAACATATTCTCCGGGCGTTGCATCTCTGGCTATGTTCAAAATGAATTGGGAGCTGCCGGTCGAACCTGGCGATATACTGCCATTTTGATAGAAAGAGTTGGCAAGTTTTCCGCCAGACACGTTTGTGAATGGTTGCTGCTAAAATTAATGTCTCACTTATGCCTGTGACCGTCGAGTTGCCTATGTTTTGTATAGTCACAACGAGTGGAATATTCATGTCACCTGGTGCAGCATTGATCTGACTGGTTGAACTACCCCAGATTGCATTTACAACATTGAAGGAAGGGGGTTGCAATGGAAAGTACGGCGGGCCTTGAGCTGAAATCTTAACGGGAGCGTCGAATAGAAACAATAGGGAACCAGAAGCAATCAATGCCAAAAACAGAATTGTTGAGTATGGTCTATGAATCAATTATTATTCCCACCTATTCGTTCATCTTGCTCTATCAGTCCGTCACGTACAACGATGCGTCTTCGAGTGGCATTAGCGAGTTCAGGATTGTGAGTTACCAAGACGAAGGTTGTTCCAAGAGTTGCATTGACATCGTTTATCATCTTCATGATTTGCATCGCGGTTTTGCTGTCAAGGTTACCGGTAAGTTCGTCGCCGAAAACAATTCTAGGGTAAGTTATTAGTGCTCGGGCAATAGCTACTCTCTGCTGTTCTCCCCCGCTCAGCTCAGAGGGCTTGTTCTTATACTTGGAAGCAAGGCCAACTGAATCCAACATCTTCATTGCATCATTATTACGAGTTTCCGGATCCATTCCCCGCGAGACTAGAGGTAACGCAACGTTCTCTACGACATTGAGTCGATTCACCAAGTTGTATGCTTGAAAGATGAAACCGATGCGTTGATTCCTCATTATTGCAAGTTTATCCTCACTCAGCTGTGAAGTATCTTCGCCTTCATAGAATACTCTTCCACTGCTCGGTCTATCAAGAAGCCCCATCATGTGAAGCAAAGTTGATTTTCCACTACCCGATGGGCCTAGTATAGAGACAAGCTCTCCTTTCTCCATACGAATCGTCACTCCACGTAACGCTTCAAATCTTATTCCCCCGATTTCATAGATCTTAACCAAATCTTGAGTCTCGACGAGGGTGTTGTTACTCTTCAAGGCTTCTTTTTCCCTCCTAGCCTGAAAAAGAACTCGAGAAATGACAGTTTCCTTTTTTGAACAATAGTTGCTGGAACGAGAACTAGTAAGACCGTCAGTACACCAACGACAAAAGAAAGAACCAAGAACAAAACAGGGCTAAGCGTTGCTTGCCTAGCGTAAGGTCGAATGTCGGTTGCAACCGCTGTTTGGTTCTGAAACAAGAAGAGAATGGCTGCATTAACCACGTTTCCCACTCCTCCGAGCAAAGATCCCAAGGCCATAAGTCTCCGGCCTATGTGCACATTCGTTGTGCGAAGGATATACCCGATTAAGATTCCAGTAAGTACCAGCGGTACAATGATTGGGAACACAGGCATGTTTCCTCAACTTCCTTGAACAAAGATTTCTTGTTCCATCGATCGAGCGCAATATATAAAGTGCTTTCACCTTTGGTGCATTCGAGACACAATAAGCATGCGTCAGAAAAGCGCTCAGCTCAATCGAATCCGCTTGCATCGTCGAAAAATCCGATAAGTTGACTGACGATCACAACTCGGACAGCCTAAAATCCTTCTAGCAGATTGTTGACCTAACCGAATCAGATTTGCCTTTTTACTTCTTATAACCTTAGTTCGCCTATCGACAAGAGATCACGCATCGTAACCATCCCAACCGGTGTCTTCTTCTCGTCAAGCACTGGCAGGTGTCTGATTTTGTACTTTCTCATCAACAAGTAAGCTTCCATAACTTTCGTTGATGGCTGGCATGATACTGCAGGTTTGGTCATATGATCCCTAATCGATGTGACACGTGCATCTATTCCGATAGCTCGCCAAGCGCAAGAAGTCACGCTCAGTGACCAATCCAACGCATATGCCATTCTCGGTGACGATCACGCTACCAATATTCTTCTCTTGCATTATTCGAGCTGCATCAATGAGTAGCTTTCCGGAGTCGACTGTAATGGGATTCTTGACCATTACCTCTTCTACTTGGTCCAGAATTGGAGGAAACATGATTAAAACAACCGAAACGCCTCTTATTTAAGACTTGATCGCGAGTCTTTGTCAGCAGGAGATAGTCTGTCGATCATCAGTCTGAGTATGCTTGCATTATGGATTTCCTGCGGAATATGTACCAAGGCCCATACTTTGCCACGTTAGTCGCGATGTGGTTCGGTCCGAACGCATTGCTGGAAACCAAGAAGACTAGTTCCCTCGTCTCATACTCGTTGAGGTAGCCAAGCGAGTGAATATATTCGTGAAGAAGTATGGAGAATACGAAGGCTTGGACTTCCAAAAGATTTCCATGCCGCACGGCCAAGTTGAGGAGTGCTTGGTTCATCACGATTTTGTTCGTGCCTACAGGGTGAGCAGCGCCAATCTCTAGAGGAAGATCAACCAGTTGGAGAACCATGTCAGCCCGCTCTTGATTCATGTATTCCTTCACACTTCTCCTGACTAGTGAAAATACCTCCCTGAAGTTTTCACATCTTCGAAGCGCTTCGTCATACTTGATATCGAATCGATTTCGCTCAGAATCCGTTTGACTTCGATTTTTCTGAGCAACTTCAAAGCGGTGTACATATTCCTCCAGAACTTCCAAGAAGTCGATTTGAATACTAAATGCTGATAGAATCGTGCTCATTCTCTTTATTGAAACTGGCGTGACTTCGAGTACATCTCTCATAATTCCTCACTAAAGGGACAGAGGCGTTTGATGGCAAACATATTGACTGGGAATCCCTGATCCTAGTCAAGGCATATTGTTGCTTTGAAATGCGTGACGATGAGAAGCACTAAGAGCCTAAGACGTGCCACGCGAGATGACTCAAGCTACAAGCGCATTTTATCCAGATGTTTTCAATATGGCCATAATCTTGGCCTAAGCATACAAGCGCGTACTCTGCGAGATGCATTTCTGGTATTTCTGTAGAACCTTTTCTATCTCTGCTCTCAGTTCTTCCTCAGGCTCGAATCCTACGATCTCATAGATTGGTCTGCCATCACAGAAGAACTTGAGCGTGGGAACGCCAGCAACACCATATCCTTCGGCCAGGTCTTGGCTTTCAGCCGCGTTGACCATTGCGAAGTTCATTTTGTCACCGTACTCGTTCGAAAGCTTTCTGAAGACTGGCGTCAATCTTGCACAATGAGGGCATGTAGGCGTATAAAACTCAACTACTGTCGGGCGATCTGACTTTAGAACTCTGCTCTTCCATTCTTCCATTGTATTTATCAGGAGTCCATCTTCCAACCTGTTCACCCAAGTATCTAAGCGGGATCGCAATTCATCTCCATAACTAAAGTCAGGAGCTTTCTTGCGCCCTATATGGTAAAGGTGGCTTCGTCCTGTCTTAAGCATTTGAGAATTGAAGGATTCCAGCCAAAAGCATAATAGTCGATTAGCTAACCTTGCAAACTCGGACAAACATGCATTCAATACGTTCGAGCAAAAAAGCTCTGGTTATGGATGATCGGGATAATGTTGCAACCGTATTATCTGACATCCAAGCAGGTACCATGATAACGGTAGAAGTCGGCGGTAAGACTCTGAGACTAGTTATAGATGAGTTAATCCCCTTCGGGCACAAGTTCGCAACAAAGGACATGCAGAGTGGAGAGGCAGTATACAAATATGGAGAGACTATTGGGAAAGCAACTGAACCGATAAAGGCAGGGCAGCATGTTCACACCCACAATGTTGAGAGTGTACGCGGCAAACAAACGCAGCAAAAATAATGGGTGGAATCTTGGATTTTCAAGCCTATAGAAGACCGAATGGAACTATTGGCGTTCGAAATCATACACTAATCATACCGACGGTAGCCTGCTCCTCCGAAACCGCTGCAAGAATCGCAGCCAGAGCCCGTGGAACTGTAACATTCAGCCATCAACATGGATGCACTCAGATCGGAGAGGACATCGAGCAGACATTCAGAACGATCTCAGGTATTGGATGTCACCCCAATGTTGCAGCCGCCCTTATCATCGGACTCGGATGTGAAACTCTGGATGCAGAGAAACTTCAGGGCGAGATTGAACGTACAGGAAAGCCAACTGAGATGCTCATCATACAAGAGGAGCATGGTACCAAGAGAACGATAGAGAAGGGAGTAGCCATTGCCAAGAAACTGAGAAAGAGCACGTTAAGAATGAAGAAAGAGCCGTGCCAGATAAGTGAACTTATTGTGGGTTTGGAATGCGGTGGATCAGATGCAACCTCAGGAATTTCAGCGAACCCAGCGCTCGGAGTTGCATCAGACATCATTATCAGAAAAGGTGGGACAACTATTCTCTCAGAGACAACAGAATTGATTGGAGCAGAACACATTATGGCAAGAAGAGCAGCAACGCCACTCATATCAGACAAGATCTACGAAATTGTCAGCAAGACCGAACAGAGAATCAAAACAATGAAAGTGGACTTCATAGGAGGTCAACCAACACCTGGTAACATAAGAGGAGGATTGACAACGATCGAGGAGAAATCGTTGGGATGTATCTGCAAGGCCGGAACTGCCCAAGTTCAAGAAGTTCTGGAATACGCGCAGAAACCAAGTAAGAAAGGCTTGGTCATAATGGATACTCCGGGACATGATGTAGAATCGATAACAGGCATGGTTGCTGGAGGAGCTCATTTGATAGGTTTCACCACGGGGCAGGGAACGCCTGTGGGATCAGTAGTTGCTCCAGTCATCAAGATAACAGGAAACCCCAGAACTTTCAAGATGATGAAAGATGATATCGACATAAATGCTGGAACGATAATCGAAGGAAAAGAATCTATTGAACAAGTGGGAAAAAGAATCTTCAACGAAATCACGAGAGTTGCATTAGGCAAAGAGACGAAAGCCGAGATTTCTGGGTTTCATGAATTTGCAGTGAACAGGATTGGCCCCACGCTATGAGAGAATGATCCTCCCGTAGCGATGTTTGATGAACCTGTTTTCTTCCTACCTGGTTACAAGATTATACATTCTTAGGCAGCCATTCAGGCTGCAGAACTAATAAGGCAAGAAGCTCGAAAGATGTTAACCAAGGAAAGGAAGATTGAAGACCTCCAGAAAGATCTGGAAATGTGATTGCGGAAACGAGGACCAAAGCAAAATCATAATTGCTTTGGATGGAGAGGTTGTTTGCGGAAAATGTGGCACTGTACTGGGACAAGTTGTCGTCTCCTTGGATAAGCACGAGCAACAGACTGAAGGATCGAATGACGATGCCGATCTCTGTAGAAGGATTCTCGAAGAGCATGTCAGCAAGAAAGGCTGGACATTCTAAGCTTACCATATGGGGCGCAAGAAAGCTTCAGCCACGGAGAGTGTCAATGATATTAACGCGATTGAAGAGTATAGCCCGCATCATTGACGCTCATTAGATTGTCGAGATCCAGTTTATTCAGCTCCTCTCTGAGCATTGTATCGAGAAGTTTGTGCATAGCCCTCTCGCCTTTCAATGATTTCATAAATTCCTCTCCTTTCATGTTGAATACGTGTTCTTCCAGTCTATGCTTTGCCCTTTCTGTCGCCTGCTTCACCTGTCTCTTGCTTGTTTCATCTAGTTCATAGCCGCTGAGAACTGGTTTGTAAAGTGTGCGGGCTAGTTCACTTTCCTCTGTTTTTTGGGCGAATATTGCCGACAATGCGCCGAGCATCGTCTTCACAATCTGGGGGCAGAGTCTGGACTCTTGCTTTTCTATTTTATTCAATTCGCGTTCTGCCACTTCATCTATGATCCTCTTTCCTTCTTGTATGTATGTTCTCTTCATTTCTTCACGTATAGAATCAATCGCTTTTTCCAGGAAGCCTTCTGAGCCTTTGATTCCATTGATTAGGTTCGTCGCTTCTGTTTTCAGACCGTTAAGTTCGTTAACATATTCTTTTGTTCTATCCATGTATTAGTTGCCTCTCGATCATGTCTCTTAACGATTCGATCTGTTGTTTTGTTCCTGAATACTTAGACTGATTTTGGACCCATTCAGACAGGCGCCCCAAAAATCCGATGGCCACTTCGACTACGTCGGTCTCTTCACCTTTTCCCTTAACTATGAAGTCGATCAACTTAGATGTAGACTTGTAAGCCTTCACCTGAGATTCGACAGCTGCTATCTCTCTGCCAGCATCCAATGCTTTTCCCTTCAATTCGTCAATATTCGTTGAAGCCTTTTCTATGCTGTTTCCTAGGCCTTGAACCTGTTCAGAAAATGTCTTGATAGAGGATTTGATGCCTTCTATGCTCTCTTTGGTCTTTGCTGGAAGCGATGTCAACTCGTCCTCTGCAATCTTGAGCTTTGCTTTCAGAGATGTTTCTGTTCGAGTGAGCTCTTTAACTGATTCATCTATTCGTGTCTTCTGTTCCTTGATCTCTTCCAATGATTTGTATGTGTCGAGCGCTTCTAGGATGCTGGATGGATGGCCGTACTTCTTTGCCAGATTTCTTATCTTGAGTATCGCGTCTACTCCTATTCCATGTTTTTCCCTTAGCTCCGAAACGCTATCTATAGATTCAGTCAACAATGCGTTCTCAAGGGTCAGTTTCTTCTTTTCAGACTCAAGATGTTCCGCTTCCGCTTTCAATGAATCCTTATTGGTCGTATACTCGTCAACCTCATGCTTGAGTTTGGTATGAGAATCCTCCAGGCTTCTCATGTCCTTAAGAAATTTCGAGAGCTCCGAGCCAGCTTTCTCAGGGGTCAAGCCTTCACTTTGAACTAGGTCGCAGAAGACTTTGAGTACATTCCCAACGATCTCTCCTTCCTCTATACTCAACCCTACCTTGTCTAAGTTCTCGCTTACTCTAAGAGCTCTGGCAACCCTGTCTAAGGTTATCTTTTTTTCCTCTAGGTACTTTGCAAGATCAGTTTCCGCCGCCTTCTTCTTGGAGGCTATTTCAGCCAGCTGACTGGTCCCATTCTGGATCTGCGTTTTGAGCTCAGTCAATTCCGCATTCTTATTCTTGCATGTTGAGATGATCTCTCCGTAGCTTATGCCGGAATTCTTTTTCTAGGCGAATCAGTTCTATGGTCGCGTTGGCAAAGTCTTCGACGGGAAACGACTTTGGAATTATCTTTCTATACACTTCTAGGAGGCCGTCAAGCATTGTCAAGTTTCCTCCAATCTTGCCGAGTTTCTCGACAAGTTGGCAAGCCTTCTTGACCTCGTTAACAGTGATTCCAGCGCTTCTCATATCAATCGAAAGCGATCTAAGCGTATCAACCTCGTTATGTACTCCTCTACTTGCAGAGGCTTCGTCAAGAGAAGTCTTGGAAGCGTCTTCCTTGTATCTGTTAATGACCTCTGAGATTGTGCTTTGGCTTACGCCTGTCTGATTGGCTATTTCGGTTTGTGTCATGCCAGCAAGAAACAGCTTTATGATGTTGGACTCTTTCTCACGGCTTATTCTAGTTGGCATTTGTACCTATCGAATGTATTGAATCAGACTATTTATACAGGCTTCGCCAGCACTGATCCCATCGCTCCAATCGAATCAATCTAATCCCATGATACAGGCATCAAGAAGACTCGACATCGCTTACTAGGAAACAGGATAGATGCTCCAAATACACGCTCAACAAGGCTCGCCTGATACTAGTAGCTTATCTCTTGATTGGATTTGATCGCTAGACCATGAAGTGCGTACTTCAGCAAGATGAAGAGTGACATATCATCGATACATTCGATAAATCGTTCGATAGGGCGAATAGCCTTATTTCAAATGCGATAGAGGATTGGAGTGGAAGCATGAATCTCCCAGATTTATTTGCAGTGTCAATAGGAATAGACTAATTGGCCATGAACACACTTGGATTTACGGCCATGCTCACTGAGTGATCATGACATTTGAGGTGCTAAAGTAGTTGCGAAAAAACTGCTCGAAATACTCACTTTGCGGAGGGTGTCGAATTTTGCATGAAAAATGATGTATTCTCAGCCGCGCTTCAATTCAATCTCTAATCAGCAAAGGTGATATTGACATAGAAATTGTCTATTCTCTTCGATGAAGGATGCAAAAAGTACTAGTTTCTAGCTAAGGACACCTAGCCTCTCCTACCCTAAAATGCCTACTCGAAGACGTTTTGAACAAGTTCAAAAATGATGTTATTTTAAACTTTTGAGATCAAAATGACCCTTTTAGAAACATGTTTCTCCAGAGTCTTCCTATGAAAGTTGAAAACCTTCGGTTTTGGGTGCTATTCACGGTGTTGCACCCGAGTGAACTATCCTACTCTAGGAACAGCAGGTTCTGGAGGCATGAGGCAAAAAAGACCTTATTTACATTTTGAAGAGTGTCAATAATGTGTTTTCATTGTTGAAACGTAACAGAAAGTGTGTGATATGAGAAGGATTACAAAAAAATCCAAAGATAGTATGACTCAGAAGACTGACTGTTCATTTGGAGGCAACCCCGAACCCATTGCTACAGTTTCACCAGACGAAGTGGTTGAAATTGAGACCTATGACTGCTTTGCCAACGCCGTTCGCCCCGAAAGAGATCTGAAGGAGATATTGGAATCAAACGAAGAATTGTTTGACAACCCAATCACCGGCCCAATCTATGTCGAAGGCGCAGAACAAGGAGACATACTCACCGTAGACATTCTGAAAATAGAGATTGGAGATCTCGGAGTGACGGCATTAGTCCCTGGATATGGCGCTCTGGAAGGATGGCTAACTCAGGTTCCTCCGCTGACAAAATTTAGTCGAATAATCGACGGCCAAGTAGTCTTTGAGACGCAGAGGGGCAAGTCCATCAAGATTCCTGCGAAACCTCTGATTGGAACGATAGGCGTTGCACCTCTCGTCGAAAGTCTTTCGACAGTTACTCCACTAAAGCATGGAGGAAACCTCGACACCCCATATGTAACAGTGGGAAATCGCCTGTATCTACCCGTGAATGTCAAAGGAGCCATGTTCGGAGTTGGAGATGTACATGCTCAGCAGGGAAACGGAGAAGTCTGTGGAACGGCTGTAGAAGTTCCTGCTATTGTGAAACTCAGGTTCGGCCTTCTAAAAGGTAAGACCATTGAGTGGCCGAGGATTGAGTCGGCGACGGAAATAATGACCGTATGCAGTTCTCGCCCCTTGGAAGATGCCGCTAGGCTTGCAGTCAGGGAGATGGTACGATGGCTTGTTGCCGATTACCAATTTGAGAATTTTGAAGCCTACATGCTTCTGAGCATTGCCGGCCATGTCGAGATAGCTCAGATTGTCAACCCTTTCTACACCGTTGTCGCGAAAATCAGTAAGGAGCTACTGAGTTAGCAATCTTCACCAACATTCCGAATAGAATGTGATAGAACTCGACCAGAGACTTGCGGCGAGCCGCCGGAACCCGAAGCGTTTTCTCTGCTGGAATTGATTTCGAAATTGACCTTACACACCCATAAAAGTTGAACTTTCTTAGAGGAACCTGCTGCGTCATACGAGTTCTCCTCAGCCTATTCGAAACAAGTAAGCTGTGGAATACTCAAGATTGAGTACATACCCAAGTCTTAATACATGCAAGCCAGAGATAGACCGCGCTGTCGTTTGAATATGGATAGACCCACCATCGAGGAAGGAATAGACGGAAATTGGTTGCATCTGTCACCACAGGGATACGAACAAACATGATTGTCTATAGGCTTCCCCAAAGAGTTGCCACCACCGTTGCAGCTCGAAGGTCTCATCGCTGATTTAATTACTCACAGAATTGTTGATTCAAATGCAACTTGTTAACCACCTAAGATTAACCAGAAAAGAAACGATGATTGCCTCGATCCTGGGAGTCGTCGGTGGATTGATTACGTCATTTGTTGAGAGGGCTGATGCGATAATCACTGGAGGAAACGCTACACCGCTGGGATTTGTCAACACTTACACTTGGATTCTAGTCTCAGCCACCTTGTTCGGCCCCATAGGAGCCATCATAACTACCGAGATTCATGCGTTTCTGGGATTAATCACCGCGGCTAACCCACTCTCTTGGTTATGGCCCATTATCAATTTCATATTCGCTGTGGCGGTAGGTTTTGTATCTTTGGGAATTTCAAAGTTCATTCCAACCATCAAGATTCGTACGAGATTGATGCTATTGAGTGTCACTTGTGCGATCTTGGATATCCCGTTAACCTATGTTGTAATGGTCACTGTACTCGGCTTGCCGTTTGTCTTCTATCTAATGGCTTTGCCAATCTACATAACGTTGCAGCTTGTTCCATCCACAATTATCTCATACGTCATTCTTAGAGCAATCCTCCGTTCCGGAATAATTGGCTAATTAGGCGAATAATGGAGCACAACGACGAGAGGTGTTATGCAGTGAAACGTGACGAAAACGTGGATACCCTAAACTATCAGTCAGGGAAAATTGATGGCAAATGTCGTTTGTACACCATATTCGATAAGCTTTCCAAACATGAGGATCTTACTATCGCCGAAGCTGAAATTGCGGCCTGTAGAATCCTCGATGATTTAGTCCGCAACAGGCGTGATACCCTCGCGCTGCTAACCGCTTTCTTTGGTGGTTTGACCATCAAGGAACCTACAGTAGAGGAGCTTACAGGCATGGCGGCCGCTATGGAGGCAACAAAGAGATTCAAGTTAGAATTCAATGTGAAGAAGCCAATGGTTACGGCCGGGGGAACTGGTGGGGACACTGTACCGACCATAAATGTAACGACGCCGGCGGTCATAGTTGCCGCCTCTGGGGGAGCGTGTGCGTTAAAGAGTGGTGCCAGAGCTTTTTCATCTAGAACCGGCTCTTCCGATTTGGCCTCTGCCCTTGGAATAAACGTAAGCGCTTCCCGTGAGGTTGTGGAAGATTGTGTGGAAAAAATCGGAGTTACTGTCTGGGCTTCGGAAGGTGTTTACCCTTGGATGCGTCCACTTATCGAACTTGGATCTGGGGAAACCGCTTCACTTCTTATGCCATTTCTGTATTCACTTAGGCTTATGATAGCCACGGCGCTAAACCCATTTTCAGTTAAACGTCAGGTGAGGGGGGTAAGCAAACCCTTCACTCAAAAGGTTGCCAACGTTCTATCAAAATGTGGCTACGAAAAAGCGCTAGTGGCGTGTGGCTATGGAAATACGGATGATGTAAGAATCGACGAGTACTCCAATCTAGGCAAGACCGTCGTATCAGAATTGAAGTCTAATGGTAACATAGACACGTATGAGATCTATCCAGAGGACGTAGGAATCAGAAGGGCAAGAATCGAAGAGGTTCTTGCAGGTTCAACACATCTTGAGAACGCGAAGATAGCGGTCAGGATTCTATCAGGTGTTGATAAGAGTCCACGTAGAGACCTCGTACTATTGAACGCATCTGCAATCCTTTATCTCGCGGACGAAGTGAAACATATTAAAGATGGTTATGAGCTTGCCAATCAGTGTGTAGATGAAGGGAAAGCTGCCGAGAAAACTGAGAGAACTGATCGTTTCGAGTGGAGGAAGATTAGACAAGCTAAATTCAATCATCAATTCACCAGCCTAAGAGGAATTTGTTTGTCATCAACAACCGAAGAAACAATGATAGTGGCACTCACATCAGAGAAACTTGAAAGGTTTAGGAAAGCAAAGGAACTTTTCGAATCTGATGTTGGCAAGAGGATTGAGGTTGACGATTTCTTGGATATTCTTGTAAAAGCCTTCATGTCTTACCGGGACAAGAGAGGAGCATTTGAGAGCAGCCTACTTCAGAAGCTGACAAAATAGGAAAGTCACCTCTTAACGATATACGAAAGAATCAATATCTTATCAACGACCTTCATACTCTCGAGTTTCAAGGGTACAGCGTCCTCTTCTTTGAGGAAGCCTTCGCCATCTACCATGGTTGGCGCATCTCTTCCACCCCAGACGTAAGGCATTACCCATAAGAAGAACTCGTCTACTAGGTTTTCCTTGAAAAAGCTCCAACGCGTCTCGCCGCCACCTTCCACCAAGACTGTTCTTACTCCGCGGTCTCCAAGCTCATTCATTAGTTCCTTAACATCTACTCTCTTCGACTGGCTTGATACAAGAACTTCCACATTCTTTCTCCTAAGGGATTTCACCATTTTCCTTGATATGTTCTTGGTGACTGCGATGATCGTAGGAGCCTCTTTTGTTTCCAAGATCTTTGACTTTAGCGGTATTCTCCCGCTGCTATCTAATACTACTCTTATAGGATTTCTACCTTTGACCTCTCTCACCGTTAGTGAAGGATTGTCCGCAATCACCGTATCAACACCAACTATTATAGCATCAACCTGAGACCTGATCCTGTGCAACATTCTACGATGCCGATGGGTCATGAACTTAGCAAATACTCTCCCAACCCTGTTTACAGGGGCTATCTTTCCATCCACGCTCATGAACCCGCCAACTATCACCCTTATGCCCTGCAATTTTCTCAACCCTCAAAGTGAATTCGTAGTTCTGTCTCTTAAGACAATGTTAGATGAATCAATCAGCACGGAGCGAGACCATAGCTATCTAGATCTTCGAACACGGATCGGCTAATCAAAGCCACGCGACAAGTACTTGCATCTTGCCTTGCTGAGCGTTGCACGGACAATGACCATTGTCGACGTTTTCTCGAAGAATATCTTCCCGTTCTGAATCGAGTTCTGAAAAACCCTTCAGCCTTAAACCGTCTGCGCCGTTGTGGTTTCCTATGCATTCAGGCCTCAAATCAGCAAAGGATGTTCTTCATTCCTACCATGACGCCTTTCTGAAAGAGTATTATAGCCGCAAGCTACCACGACCTCAACACATACGCTACATCAGGATTCAGGATGACCTCGACAATAACAAGATGGAACGATTCAACTGATTAGCCGGGAGAAGGCTGGTTCGCTTTGACCTAGAACGTTGAACTGGTTTCACATTCTCTAGCATTCTGTCGAGAATTCACACTTCACAAATAGGAAAATGGGGAGAAAAGGGCTAGTTGCTCTTTTTGCGGTTTCTCCGTAGTACGTATAGTGATGCTCCGAGTACTGCTCGGATGGGGTTTGTGGCGGGCCCGCGGGGATTTGAACCCCGGACCTCTGCGTGTGGATACACTCTACAGCTTTGTCCGTTCTGGCTTAGGAGGATCGGCTAGAGCCCTGTCTGCCGCTCCATCCAGACTGAGCTACGGGCCCTTTGCTCAGATCAGTTTTCGACACCGATTAAAACGTTTGTTCTTGCTTGATGGCTCGTTTGGACAAAGAGTTATTTTAAGGAAGACAGTATTGTTGTCCATCTCACGATTTAGACGCGGAGGCGACTGATTATAATGAGGATCTGTGTCAGATGTGGAAGACGCCTTCGCAAGAGTGAGAAACTGGAGATGTGCGAGCGCTGCAGAAAAGAGACTCTGAAGATATTCTTGAGACAGACCTTGGATGATATTGAGCCACGAGATTCAAGACGCTAGACATTATGTGAGAGACGGATACGACCCTACTCTGGTGATAGCCTACTGGAGTTTCCGGATAACTTCATCCGTCATCTCGCTAATCTTAACTTCTGTTTCAGCGCGTGTACCCATAGTCCTGACCTTTACGACGCTTTTCTCCAATTCTCTGGGTCCCAAGATGATCACTATAGGAATTTTCATGGAGTCGGCGTACTCGAGTTGTTTCTTGAGTGACCTTTTCTTCATGTCGAAGTCGCATGATATCCCCTTCTCTCTCAGTTTGGCTACAAGGCTCAGGATAACGTGCCGGCTTTGTTCATCCACTGCTGCCTGCAAAGACTCTCGGGCTCTGAGATAGTTCTGGAAAGAGTGAAGCCCTCTCGAGGGAGATCATGAGTCTCTCGATTCCACCAGCGACGCCAGTCGCTGGAATCTCTCTTTTTCCATATAATCCACCTAGTTTGTCGTATCTTCCCCCGCCGAATATGGCTCCAACATCTTCTCCGCCTTTATCATAAGCTTCGAAGACTATACCATCATAGTACCCGATTCCTCTCACAATACTGAGATCCAGAACACATTTCTCGGATTTCCCAAAGTCTTTCAGGAGATCAAATAGTCTTGTAAGCTCATCGTAGCCCTTTGAGCACATTTCGCCTTTAGTATAATCTTTTGGAATGTCTGCAAGAACACGTTCTGCGGAACCTTTCAGAGATATGACATCACTTATTTTCTGGACAATGTCGTCAGTTATGCCGATCTTGTGAAGTTCGTTTTCCAATTCCTGTGAGGATATCTTCCTAAGTTTATCAATGATCCTTATCGTTTCTTCTATCTGTTTGTCAGCTGTAATCCCTAGCTGCCCTAAGCATCCCCTCAGAGAATCTTCTATTGCTAATACGGATCTCGTAGTCTCGTAGTCCAACGTTCTCGAGGACGTCCATTCCTAAAGCGATTATCTCAGCATCGGCTTCTTGTTCTGATGTTCCGAAAATCTCAGCATCCCATTGGTAGAAGTGCCTATATCGTGCAAACTGGGGCTCATCGTATCTCCACATCCCAGACAAGGCGCAGATTTTGATGGGTTCAGGAAGATCGTACCTGTTAGCCACCATTCTCGTCATTCCGACCGTTAGGTCGAATCTCAGCCCCAGGTTTCTACCAGCCTTGTCCGCAAAATAGTAAATTTCATTCCTGATCTCAGGGCCACTTTTCGCTTCAAGAGTTTCCAAGTTTTCGATCGATGCGGGTTCCACCATCTGGAAGCCATGTTTCTGCGTTGTGTATAGTATTTTGTCGTGGAGCCATAGTCTCTTCGCCATCTCCAAGGGGTCTATATCTTTCATTCCCCTCGGAAGAGAAAAGGTTCTTTCTGACAATGGTTTTGACTTCCTCTAGCAGTTCGCTAATCTCAGATTTCCATTGAATTCAGGGAATAGTAAACTATGTCTGTCCTCCGATCGATAACTGCAAGTATCAGCTCTTTCTTTTCTTTTCTAGCTACTTTCAGGTATTCGGCTAGTTTTTCCAGGCTCGCTTCACGACCTTCGTGGACTATTGCCATCAGTCTTCTCATGGCGCCCTTTCCGTGAACCTCAAAGTCTGCGTCTTGAGACTCCCTCACGATGTATCCCCTGTCTCTAAGGTCACGGTAAATGAGATATTTTATCCAAATCTCCGCTTTTCCGGCCGACACCCTATCTACCAGATCCCGAAGCTCGAGTGGTTCTGATGTTCTGGCATCTGAAACCCTAATTCGTTGTTTCTCAAGAAGGTAGAAAGCTTCATACGGAGACAGTAAAAGCTTCCTTTTCCGTAAGTCACCGAACCCTCTCTCACGCAAATCTCTCAGGGATTGGGACAGCGGTACATACACTTTGTCGTCTTTCCAAATTGCCTCGAAGACTTCGACCGGATTTTCCATACTATTCAACCGGCCAAGTAAGAGTCAATTGGCACTCATAAAATGATATCATCTCGAACAAAACGTCAAATCACGTCCAAGCCTAATCCGACATAGGCACTAGACTTAACTCTTCGATCCACAACCATTTTGAACAGGTGTAGACGATGCCAAACTTCTTCACCCTCAGAACTATTGCTTGGCAGAATGGCAAAGTGCGAATGATAGACCAGTCCAAGCTTCCTGAGAGATTGAACTACGCCGAGTACAGAAGATACTCAGAGATAGTCAAAGCAATCAGGAACATGGTTGTCAGGGGTGCGCCGGCCATTGGCGTTGCAGGTGCGATGGGGATGGCCCTAGCCGCTCTTGAGAGCCAAGGTAGAACGAAAAACAGCCTTCTCAGAGACCTTAGGCGTGCAAAGAAGGTTCTTGATGGCGCTAGGCCGACTGCTGTGAACTTGTCATGGGCCACCCAGAGGATTCTCAACGTCGCAACATCAATGGAAGATGGACCGAAATCTGTCATTAAAGCAATTGTTGAAGAAGCCAAGATGATGGCTGATGAGGATTTTGAGACGAATCGAACGCTAGGCAGGATTGGATCCGCTTCACTCAAAGACGGAGACGTTGTACTCACGCACTGCAAATGATCTCTAAGATTGAGATCAGCGGAATGCGGGAGCTCTTGCAACTGTAGGATACGGTACAGCGCTTGGGGTTGTACGTGCCGCTGTGGAACAAGGGAAGCGGATCGAAGTATACGTCACTGAAACCCGCCCGAAACTCCAAGGAGCCAGGCTGACCGCTTTCGAGTTACTGGTTGACAAGATACCTGTGACGCTCATATCAGATAACATGGTTGGATATGTTATGGGGAACGACCTAATCGATAAAGTGCTGGTTGGTGCTGACAGAATCCTTGCAACCGGTCACGTCTTCAACAAGATAGGGACCTCCACAGTAGCCATAGTTGCAGACCACTATGACATACCGTTCTATGTAGCTGCCCCAACATCCTCCTTCGACCTTGTAACACCTGTAGAACAAGTTGAAATTGAGCAACGCGACGCAAAAGAAGTAACAATGATCGGGAACTATTCTATAGCTCCCAGGAAGATTCCCGTATGCAACCCTGCGTTCGACGTGACAACCCCCGAGTTGATAGACGGCATCATAACCGAGAAGGGCGTCATTTGTGCTCCTTACGACGAGAACATTAGAATAGTTCTGAGCAGAAGCTAGACATGCCTTATAGTCCAGACGGCTTCTTCTTTATCTCCAGCACGATCTCGACGGGGCATTTCGCAACCTGCTCTATTCTGCTCTTCCACTCTTCTCCAATCGAGACAAGAGCGAATATACCTGTAACCTCAGCTTTTGCTTTCTGCGCGATCTTGATCAGGGCCCTTTGTGTTTCTCCACTGTCTATGATATCATCAACTATTAGGATACAATCTCCTTTCCTCAGAGAATCCCTCGGAACATAGAGACTCATCATCACTGCTGTCTTTGAGGGAATATACACCTCTTCTATGAATTCTCTTACTCCAACTTCTCTACTCTTCTTTGCGATGACCAAGCTTACACTTAGTCTATGAGCGAGCAATGTGGCGAGGGGAACCCCGTCGACTGCGGCCGTAACAATCTTCGTAATTCTCTTCCCAGCAAACAGGTTAATTGCATGTTGAACTGCTCGCTCTAACAACAATGTATCCGAAATGATCTCGGTGTTGTCAAAGTAGCCCAATTCGTCGAATCGAATCCTTTTCTGAAGCTCATTCTCAAGCCTCAGAATTCTCTGGAGAGTCTTGTTTATTGATTCAGCCCTCTGTATCGTAGGCAGAACATGCCCTTTCACGTATCGGCTCAGCACAGTCTCGGGGAGATTTATTATCTGAGCCAATTCACGATAGGTATAATAGTTCTTGGCCAAATTGAGTAGTTCAATCGTCATAAGCTTATACTTCAAATCTAGAATCCGAGACCCTACCTTCATGACACACACATCACTTAACAATTTCGTGCTTAGCTGTATAACCATTTCGCATGCATTTTGGCACCATCATGATTTTAACAATTCCTCGTCCATGCCTTCGGCTTGATGCCTTGTCATCCTTGTATTCGATCAGCTTCGTAGCTTTCAGGACCCAATGCGACTGCACCAAAACAGACCAATCGACAAACTATATCTGCAGAACTACGTAACAAGTTGCTGGATTGACATGGGCCCGTAGTCTAGCCAGGACATGACACAGAGACATTGATCGTGTAAGCCTTCGGTGGTTTCTGGAGACAGCCTGGGATCCGGGGTTCGAATCCCCGCGGGCCCGCCAACCATGAACTGTTCTACCAGTCCACGGATCAATGTAGTCTTGAGCGCTGGGCCGGTGAAATGTGACTAGAAACCACGTTCTAGTTCCTTCACCCTTTTGTCAATGAAATCTGGAATTACTTCATAGATTCTCTTGCTTCACGCTTTTTCCTGAGCTGCGTTTCAATCGTGTCAAGAATGATAGAGATCCAGAAAGCCGCGCAGAAACCTGAAAGATGCATAGTTGCTCACCTATGGAACCCGCCACATCTCTTGAAGCTCATACTTGAAAGATCGAGGTCTAGGCCAACCATATAGATTGAGAATCGTCTTAAGCGATGATAACCTGTGATAGGCTCTTGATTGAAGGATGATAAAAACTGGTTGTGACATGATGGTCCCAGAGATATACTGGAAATCCTTATATGGGTAGTAATTATCCGGAAACATCCGAACAGAACTGAGAACGACTATTTTTTCGGTGAAACATTTGAAAGTCCTTGTTACAGGCGGTTCAGGACGGATAGGGACTGAACTTGTTTCTGAACTGGATAAAGAAAGATTTGATGTTACAGTATTTGACTTGATCCAACCTAAACAGCACAAATTCGTAAAAGGAAACCTGCTTGACCTGAACGAAGTTAAAAGGGCTACAAGAAACTTTGACGCTATAATCCATCTGGCTCCTATTCCGTTCGATTTGCCCAATGACTACAAGAAGCTCTACGACATAAATGTCACAGGCACTTTTCATGTTCTGGAGGCCGCCTCGCAGAATCAAGTTGGAAAAGTGGTTTTTGCAAGCAGTGTTTGCGCGTTGGGAATTGGATTTTGGAAAGGGCCTCCTATCGACATCTCATATTTTCCTGTTGACGAAAAACATCCGACCAAACCTCAAGATCTTTACGGAGTGAGCAAACTTGTTGGCGAACACTTGTGCTACATGTACTCAAAGAGATCTGGCATGCAAACAATATGCCTTCGCCTAGCCTCCATCTGCTTCACAAACCCTGATGGGGGACCCACGAGGGAATGGAAAGAGGAGTTTGAGAGAGACATCAAACCGTGCCTACTGGATCCAAGATCATGTGCAAACAGACCGGAGATGGATTGGGCATGGGAGTACTCGGCCCCAGAAGACGTGGTTCAAGCATTCATTCTAGCGCTCAAGAAGAAAAATGTGAATCACGAAATCTACAACGTCGGTGCACCTGATACACCAACCAACCTAGATTCTCTTGAACTTGCGAAATTCTATTATCCGAAGGCTCGAATCCTTAACGAAGCTGAATTTCAGAATAACTTGAAGAAAGCGCTCTTTGATGTGTCAAAGGCGCAGAAAGAACTTGGATACAACCCGAAAGTCAACTGGACAATAATGTCCTCTAGACTATTTCCAGAGAAATAGTACTGGACCACTGAATTCAGAGTTTCAACCCTTTTCGGGAATAATATCCGTCACGAGCCGACTCAACAACGGTCTTGTCGAATTGACGAAGGCGCGTGACACTTAGCTTCCAAGGAATCGAGAACTGGAATCAAAACTCAAGGATATTTCTTTCCACGCTTCCATTTCCCCTTTATCATATCGTCCAAGATAGATGCCGATACTTCTGCCAATCTTGGATCATTTATGTGCTGTTCGGTCATAATGACTTCGATGTTTGTTTTTGAGTGATCTATATGGTCTTGGAGTGATTTAATGAAAGCAGCGTCGGCTTCAGGATCATACCAAGGTTGGTCGGTTTTACGGCCGGAATAGTCAACAGTGACAACGCCTCCTTTCTTGTCATACTCGCTCCATCCAGCCCCAGGAACTAACACCACGGTTGGTCCGCTCGCCTTATTGACCTTGCCTGCAATAATCTTTCCCAGTTCTGCGCATTCATCAGCGGTGGTTCTCATGAGTGTTACCTTTGGATTGTGAATGTAGAATCGTCTATGCCGAAATTTCTCCGGTACCGTTTCCGGCTCATAAAAATTGACCATATCTAGTGCTCCAGGAAGGATCACCTGCGGTATTCCATTCTCTCCAGCGGATTCCAGCCTATTAGATCCAGCTCTGCAGACTCCACCGACAAGCTCGTCTGCAATCTCGTGTGTGGTAACATCCAGTACTCCCGCTGCAACTCCGCTCTTTACGAGTTCCTCTAGAGATTGCCCTCCAGTACCAACAGCATGGAACGCAACAACTTCGTATCCGCGGTTCTCCAAGATTTCTCTAGACACTTGGACGTGAGGTGTAGTCACTCCAAATTGCGATACAACTACCAAAGGCTTCTGAGGGGGGAGCGTGGGTTTAGCATCAACCATACCCGATATAGCACCGGCAGCGTTAGCCAGCGTGATCGCTTCAATGCGGTTTATTCGCTCTCCCCCGACAAGATCAGTTATTGATGGAAAAACTACGATGTCTTTAGCTTCTATGTACTTCCAGGCAACGCCTGCAATCGTGGTAACGATAACTTTGGGAAAACCAAAAGGAAGAGATTTCATTACTGAAGACGTTATAGCTAGTCCGATGCTGCCACCGTATCCAATTATCCCGTCAATTCGTCTAGTTTCGTATAGTTCTTTGACTATCTTAGAAGCACCCTTGGTCATCAACTCGATTGCTTCTCCTCTCTCTCTTAAGGAAACTTCATCGATAGATGTGCCAGCTGTTCCGGCAATTGCCTCGTTCGATATATCCGCCTTCACCTTATGTCCTCCATGTTTCCTGAGGCTCACATCAATTAGAATCGGGATATGATGAAACATCTCTATCTGTTCTTTCAGATAGTACCCCTCTGCTTTCTTTGTGTCTAACGTCCCAATTATTGCAATTGACTTTGTCATGTCTGCGGCGCCTCTCGATAGCCAGATTAATCTATTCTCTTTAGCTGTTTTCACGGTTCTCCATTAAGTTTTGGGGTCGATCCTTGCATATCTTTCATATCGCATTCCTATATCTTCCAAACATCAAAGATATGTTCTAACAACATGAATTGAATTGAGTGGGCACGACAAAGCTTATCATCAGTTAGGCTTCTGTATTAGAAGTCTATCGTAACATTGCTCATATGTCACTACACTGGTAGGTAATTGAGATTTGGGAAGAAGATTCACGAGAGAGGAAATCCTAGAAAGACTTATGACGACTATTAGCAAAGATCGACCAATTCTAGGGGCTGGTTTGCAGCGCTGGCATTATTGCCAAATGTGCCGAGGCAGGAGGTGCCGATCTAGTAATAGTGTACAGTACAGGGTTGTCCAGATTAAGGGGACTTCCAACGACATTGTACGGGTCTATGGATTCCAACGCTGTTACGCTGAGTATGTTCGAGGAACTAGACAACGTAGTGAAGGACACACCTATTATTGGTGGCGTTGACGCATCTGACCCCACATGCTTGGATTTGAAGAAGTTGTTGAGGAGATATCTTGACACAGGTTTCTCTGGGATAATAAACTATCCAACAATGGGTGAATACGGCGACAGGGAGCCGACCGTCAGATACCGCAGAGAAAGAGAATCGCAAGGTCTAGGTTGGTCTAGAGAAATCGAAATGATGAAGATAGCTCATGAAATGAATGTGTTTACTATGGCCTACGTCTACAACCCGGACGATTCGCAAGACATGGCGAAAATCCCTGTAGACATCATAGTTTCTCACGTAGGAGGAACGGGGGGAGGCATGGCGGGATATGGAGACGGCCCCCCATAAAGAAGGCAGCAAAACTTGCTCGAGAAATAATCAACTCGGCGAAGAGGATTAAATCCGATATAGTATGCATAGCACATGGCGGACCTTTCTCGGATCCTAAAGATACAGAGTATCTGTATGAGCATACAGATGCGGTGGGATTCGTTGGTGCCTCAAGCATAGAAAGGCTTCCTGTAGAGAGAGCAGTCACTAGCACAGTAAGGGAATTCAAGAGTTACTCTCTAAGAAGACACTAAGAGCATGGATGGATACGTGTACCTCGCTAGACTATTTTGAAACTAATACGTGACAAGATAATGGATACATCACTGAAAATCAAAGTTGTTCTCATGACCATGGCAGAGAACTACGAAGGTATGGGGATGACTGCCGTCCCCACATTCGTGGATGAAGACCGGAGGAAAGCATTGAGTATATTGAAGAGTATTGGAACCGAAGTTGTATACGACGAACTTGTCTGCGACACCAATACAACGACAAAGTGCATGTCAAGCATAAAGAAAATGGAATTCGATACGGTAGTTATCAATGTGGTCGGATGGGCAGGTGGCGAGTCAGCGATTATTGTTGCAGGGGAAAGCAGAGACGTTCCCATAATAGCGTGGACTACCCCTACTGTTAGAATGGCACTATGCGGATACTTCGAGCTGACGAGTGATTTGAGATCAATTGGTAGACAATTCAAACCAATTATCGGCAAGGAAAAAGAATCCGTCAGACAACTTGAAAGTTACATCAAAGCTATTATTGTTGCGAAGAAATTGAAAGGAATGAAGGTCGGGCAGATAGGAGATGTACCACCCGGATTCGTAGACGCTACGGCAGACGAAGTGCGTACTACAAGAAAACTGGGGGTTGAGGTTGTTCGTGTCCAAATATCCGAAATATTCTCGGAAATGAAGAATGTAGAGCCGTCAGAAATAGACAACGCACGAAAGAAGCTAGCAGGGATCAGCGCAGGTCAGGTTGTTTCTGAAGGAGATTTTTCAGACTCTATGAGAACCTCACTAGCGTTGGAAAAAGTTGTCAGAAAGCACAATCTTAAAGCCGGTGGCCTCCGTTGCTTGCCAGAGTTGCAGAAACATGCGTTTCCTTGCTTGGCAGTCTCCAGACTCTCAAATGAAAACATTTCGATAGCTTGCGAGGGAGATCTACCAGCAGCGATCACTTTGACAATACTTGGTGAACTAACAGGCAATATTCCAGCTGTCTTTGACCACGATTCAATAGATCTACCGAGGAATATTCTGCGTTTGTGGCACTGTGGTCATTTGGCAACGAAGCTTGCAACCCAGACCTCAGATGTGGTCATAAGATCACCGACATATTTCGATCAAGTCGTAGGGCCAGGCGCGATCTTATCCTTTTCTGTTGGTCCTGGAAGGGCTACACTAGCCAAGTTGAATAGAGCCGCTGACAAGATGCTTATTGCCTCCGGAGAGGTTGTTCCACCTGAAGAGAGATTCTCAGGAGCGTACGCTGAGGTCAAGCTTGATTCGAATATCTTCGAGGTCATAGAAACGATAACTAGGGAAGGGTTAGAGCATCACATATGCCTTGTGCATGGAGACGTGACATCTGAGTTAGAGGACCTTTGCGAACTATTATCAATACAAGCGATCCGATGCTAGATCTGAAACTTCATCGGAGGTTCATTCAAGTTTCACTCTAGAGAATCAGCATCATAGAGTCATATGATAATACGGCGTGGGAACCCCCATGATAGTCAAGCGGACAATACTTTTCGTCTCAACATTTTCGTTCGTAACACTGATGATGCTCTTTTCATTCACGTCTATACTTTTGGGACTCAAAAATGAACTAGAGTTAAGCAATACTCAGTTCGGTTCACTTCTCTCAGTATTCTCAATATTTTACGCGACTGTTCAGATACCTTCTGGAATATTGAGTGACAAATTTGGAGGTAAGATTGTAGCGTCCATCGGTCTATCTGTGATGGCGGTGGCTAGCTTGGCGTTCTCGTTCTCCACACTTTATGAGATGGCCTTGTTATTCAGAATTCTAGCAGGCTTGAGTGGGGGGCTCATCTTGCCCGCCACAATCAGATTGCTGTCTGAATGGTTCACTGGCGAGGAACTAGTCAGGGCAATGAGCGTCTTCGGATTGGGCCAGGGCCTAGGTTTCCTCCTAACCTACACCTTGGGCTCGCTCATTGTCGATTCGTTGGGTTGGAGAGTAGGCTCGCTGTTTTCTGGTATGATTGTCATCGGTGCAGCTGTTCTATCTTGGATATTTCTGAAAGACGTGGCGAGTGATGCCACTGCTTTCACCGTACGAACTGATGTGCGTAGGAGCATTCGCAACGGCAGACTCACTCTTCTGATAATGGTCAACTTCTGCAGCTTTGGCGGTCACCTCAGGGGTTCTACAATTTGCACCGAGTTTTCTGGAAAATAAGTACGGTTTCTCCATAGTCAGCACCGGGTTAATAGTAGCGCTCTTTGGAGTGATGACTGTTTTATCGCCTTACTTGAGCGGTTTGGCGTCAGAAAGAATTGGAAAGAATAATGTAATAATAGTATCTATGTTAATGTGTACATTATTTCCACTTATACTGGGATTGTCATCATCGATAATTATTGTGATTGTGTCCGCTGCGTTGATCGGTTTCGGAACGATGTTCTATTTTCCTCCGACATTTGCTGAGGTGCCACAAACTGCTGGTGAAGAACATGCAGGAAAAATATTCGGCGTATTTAACAGCGTAAGTTTTGGGGCTTCGGCAGTCTCTCCTATCATATACGGGTACATTCTCGACAACAGTGGATCGGCTGAGCTGGCTTTTGGTTCTATTTCAATGTTGGCTATAGTAGGATTGATTGGTGCCTTTCTACTTTCAAGAGTCACGTAGTTTTACCGTGTGATTGTTCATATTGAGAATCCTATATTGAATCCATCCCAAATTGCTTGATGTATTTTGTGTGGTTCTTTGCAGTCTCCGATAAGATAAAGCTCCGCGAACTCTGTTGAGAGAGCTTCATAGAGGTCCTTCCTTGGCTTGAGTCCAGTCGCAAGTGCAACGGTATCGCATTTCATCAAATTTCTCTGGAAGTTCTTGTCAACAGTGACAACGCAGCCATCATCTACCTCTTGCACACTTGTATTCGTTAGTATCTTGACACCATTTTCTTCTAGCATTTCTAGAAGCATCATGTGATTGCTTTCCCATAGATCTGTAGCGACTTGTGGAAGTATTTCAACTACTGTCACATGTTTACCCTGTTTTGCTAACCAGACTGCTGTTTCACAACCCTCGGATCCCCCACCAATTATCACGACGTTGTCTCCAGCTTTCTTGTTTCCCAAAAAGAGATCACCGCATGTAACAACATTCTTTCCATCTACTCCTAGAATAGCGGGGATCAGATGAGTTGAGCCTGTTGCAACAACGACGGCGTCCCATTTCTCTTTCTTCGCGAATTCGGGAGTAACCATGGTATTGAGTCTAGTATTGATATTGAGCTTCCTAAGCTGGCCTTCATACCATTCAAGGAGTCTTCGCACGTCCTCTTTGAATTCAGGAGTTGAGGCTTCTATCAGGTGTCCGCCCAATCTGCCACTCTTTTCGCACAGTGTGATCTTATGGCCTCTCAGGGTCGAAACCCGTGCGCATTCCATGCCTGCGGCTCCGCCACCAACTATCAGGATGTTCTTGGCCTTGTCAGTTCGACTAATCTGGAACAGTCTTTCTCTCGCGCAGACTGGGTTGACAGAACATGTAAATGGCCGGCCCAGTGACTCTGAAACGGACGACCTCATCATGCAACCTTCATGACAGCCAATGCATGGGCGTATGTCGTCAGTTCTTTCCTCTCGAACTTTCTGAGGCCAGTATGGATCGGCCAGTAACCCTCTTCCTAATGCGATAATATCCGCTTTGCCTTCTTCCAAAACCTTCTCTGCTAGTTCCGGAATATCGAGTTTGCCGACTGCGATAATTGGAATCGACACAACTTTCTTGACCATCGAGATCAAGTCGATTGTGCATCCATGAGGCTGATACATGGGTGGATGTGGCCAATATTGACTCTCATAGCAACCTGCATCCACATGAGCCATCGAAACCTGCTCCCTCAAGTTTCCTCGCCATCTCCAGTCCTTCTTCAATATCACGGCCAATTTCAACGGACTCTCGTTTCAGCGATCCCAGTTCTGGAGATTTCAGGTAATGTTTAAGGCCAAACCTATAGGTCACGGGAAAACTCTTTCCCGCTACATCCTTTATGTTTTGGAGAACTTCTATTGGAAGTCTCAGTCGTCCGTCTAGGTCTCCGCTGTACCTGTCCGTTCGTCTGTTCCACAAAGGTGTTGTGAACTGATCAAAAAGGTACCCTTGATGGCCATGCAGTTCTACACCATCAATTTCCGCATCAGCTATCAGTTGAGCTGCGTGTCCGAAGCTTCTTGCTAACTTTTCCACTTCTTCCGTACTCAGAGCCCTAGTCGAAACTTGTGGCCTGTAGAATGCTTGATTCACCGAAGCAGAAACAGGTTTGAAACCGAATTCATCAATCAATTCTGGAGGTATTAGACGACCTGTGCCCGCTGTCAATTGTATGAATATTCGTGCCCCGTAGGCATGCACATAGTCGCTTAATTCTGCCAGCGGGCCGTAGCCTTTGAGAGACACCATGGGATAGTATGGGATTGGTGCTGGTTCTGCATCGTTTTCAACCTTGAATACGCCAGTAATAATCAGACCAGCTCCTCCCTTTGCCCTCTCGACGTAGTAGTCTATGGTACGATCTGAGATTATGCCATCTCGATAGAGACCTAACGGTAGCATCGGGGACATAGCTATTCGATTTTTGATTCTGACCTTTCCGATGTTTGTTGGCTCAAATAGTTTTCCGAACATCGTTTTCATGCTCTCTTACCTAGAATTAGTTTTCACACATAGCACACCTTGTCTATGACAACCTAACGCCATTTCGTGTGAAACGAACTAAGAAGTTACCCTTTGCTGGAGAGTAGCAAACACCGTCTGTGCCAATTCCATGTAAATTGATGGCTTTCATTCATATCGGCGAGTGACCCCTATGCGTATCTTCTCGTATTTTGACCGTCTCTCGATTGCCTCTTGCCACTGTCGCGGGCTCAGATGTTCATAGTAGTCGACTCTTACGCCTTCAGGAGGACTGCAACCCTGAAACACTTTGACTTGGGTCTTGCCGGAATTCTTGTACATGTGAGGTTTCATTCCGTCAAAGTAAAGGAAATCTCCCTGTTTCAAGTGGTAGGACTCGTCACCGACTCTTGCCTCAAGTTCTCCTTCCAATACGAACCAGAACTCTTCTCCAGTATGAATAAATGGTCCCCTTCCATCCGTCCATTCGGTTTCGCATCCAGGATCCACAGTAGCTATTCCCACCTCAATCAATGCATCCTTCATGATGTCCTCTGGAAGCAGTGGCGAAATCGTTGTGCCTTCAATTCCAAGTGCCTTTGCATCTCCTTTCTTCATGAATACCGTTCTCATGATTTCACCCATCTAGTTTCGTTACTCGTTAGTATTGTGAATCCAGCAGATCTGGCAGTTCTCTTACACTGGGAACCACAGTTTCCCCGAGTTGCTCCCGTTGTTCGTTCGGTAATCGTCCTGTCAGAACTCCAACAAATCTTATCCCGGCATTCCTTGCACAAAGCCAATCTATAGCGTGATCCCCCACCATTACTACATCATGCGATTTAACGTTCATTTTTTTCATCAGGTAGTAGACTTGACTTGGATCTGGTTTTGGGCTATCTGAATCATCCCTCGCGGCAACATCGTTTACGAGAGCGGATAACCCACTTGCTCTTAGCACTTCATCAGTGTACTTTCTGTAGCTTCTTGTCAGAATCCCTATCCTGATACCCTTGCTCTTAAGGTTGCTCAGAGCCTCTACAACACCTTCTATCAGTTTCGCCTTTGACATATATTTCATTTCAATATCAGTCATTATTCTGTTGAGTTCATTTGTTACATTCAGAATCATGTTGGAAAGATCATGCTCGTTTAGCATCATAACAGCGTACTGGATTATTTCGTAAGTAGATTTGCTTGTATCCAGTTCTATCGCAAAAGGCAGATTGTGAGCTAAAAAATGAATCATGGCGTTTCTCATTTCTATGAAGTCTATATTGGACTTTATTAAAGTGTCATCGAGATCAAATATCACTGCCCCGAAATTCTTTGCCATAAGAAACAATCCTAAGGTCTTCACAACACTATTCGCAATGGTCTTCTGGCGCAGTATTGTTCTACCGCTTGTCTTCAGGAGGCTTTATTCCAAACTCTTTCATTCGCTGGTAAGCGTATTCACGATCTTCAGGGCTAAGATGGTCATAGTAGTCCGATCTAACAACTATTGGAGGTGATTCCCCTATTATTATCTTGGCTGGAGAATCTCCAATGTTCTCGAATCTATGTGGAATTACGCCAGGAAAATAGACATAGTCACCTTTCTCCAACGTTCTTGTTTCACTTCCGACTTGCGCATTCACCGTACCACTGACTATGTACAAGAATTCTTCTCCTGCATGACGGAAAGGCCCTCTCCCGTCAGTCCATTCAAACAGAGACTTTGAATCCACAGTCACAAGACAGATCTCTGCTTCTTGATCCCTCACTCCAAGGGTCGGAAACTCTGCAGTCACACGTCCGACCCTCTGCCTCTGAAAGTTGTTCTTCCGAACTAACACAGGCCCTTTTGCGATCTCACTGGGCTTTCTTGTTGGTTTCCCTTCTGGCACTTTTATTGCAAACTCTTTCATTCGCTGGTAAGCGTATTCACGATCTTCGGGACAAAGGTGGTCATAGTAGTCTGTTCGAGCCGCGATGGTTGGCGCAACGACTATTAACATTAGAGTTGATCGTTCTGCTGGATTCATCCAAGTATGAGTTTTCATTCCTTGGAAGTAAAAATAGTCTCCTTCTTTCAAGTGGTATTCATGTCCGTCATAGTAGTCAATTAGTTCTCCCTCCAGCAAATAGTGAATTTCTTCGCCTTCGTGGACGTATGGACCTTTTCCATCTGTCCACTCTGCCCAACTCTTTGGAGACTGGGTTACCAGTATGACTTCCATCGCTTGGTCCTCTGGATCCTTCCGGAACCAATTTATGGTTGTCCCTTTGATCACTGCTGTCTTGATCTGATTCTTACCTGCAAAAATAGGCTTGTCCAGGTGCATGACGTATACTTCCGTCCTATGTCATGAGCAACTTCTTTCCTAGGGTTCTATGATGCTAATATCGTTTGTGATATTGACTAGCGCATGACCAGAATTATTGCCAACAGATCTGCTAATAGTAACATAATTATGTGTTCAGATTCAAACAAAGGAGCTTGGTGAGTTCATGAAGATAGCTGCTATGGACACTATGTGGACGGGGATATCTCTTGAGAATCGAATTAGACATGTTGCAGATCTGGGTTTTGCAGGCATTCAACTTTGGTTGGGGGCCGCTGAATTGGGATTTAGGGTTGTGAGGCAATGGTCACTAGACAAGGAACCGAAACCTTTGTGGCTGTCTCCCAGAGAATTGGCTAAAGTGGCTCAAGACGCAGAGATCAACATTGTAGCCCTTGGGCAATACTGTCTTCTAGGAGACATGATCGAATTGGGGCCGACAGCGGTGGACATTGGCAGAAGGAGAGAGGCAAGAATCGAGGATATCAAAGCTATGATGAACTACGTGGCCGAAGAAGGGACCGGAGTAGTAGTCTGTGAAAGTGGGGGGATCCAAAGAAACCAGAACAATGGAAATTCCTAGTTGAAATCGTCAATGAACTGGTTACTCACGCTGAGAATGTTGGTGCAATATTGGCAATGGAACACGCATCTATTTTTCTGATAGACACAGAAGATGCTTTGTTGAGACTGGTAAAAGAGACTAATTCGAAGGCATTGAGAATCAATTTTGATCCCGCTAATCTGGCTCTGACTCCGCCAGGAAATCGAGACATTCCAAGAGCAATAAGGAAACTGAAAGACTACATTGTCATCATGCACGCCAAAGACGCAATCTACCATGATGGTCCGTATGGAACAATACCTGGACAGAAAGCTGCGTACGATTGTCCTCTGATAGGCAAGGGTCAAGTTCCTTGGAGAGAATGCGTTAAAGTACTCAAAGAAATAGGCTACAATGGTTACTTGATAGTAGAATATGCCGAACCAGTACACGCACAAAAACCAGAAAACGTTGAAGAAGGAGTAATGCAAGGCAAGAGATATCTCGAAAAGATCTTTGCTAATCTATGATTATGCTCGAACGTTTTCTAGAAGAGTATCGCAAAAAAACCAAGGTTCTTGAAGTGTTCCACGATTCAAAGCGAAGAGAGACCTATCTCATATTGAAGCAGAACACCGAAGACGGGAAATCTGGCGGAGCATGATTGTATACTATGCGCTTATAGAATCTGGCGTAGCCCCCCATAGCAAATGGAACTCCTTGAAGAACTGGTTGTAGTCCATAGGCCTGACTATGCAGTTCAGGACCGCCGGCGTTCCCTCTTTGTTAGCTTTTAAAGCTCCTTTCAACGTATCGTCGATTTCACTGGGTTTCTCTATCCTTGCTCCGAAGCATTTGGACGCCTCGGCAACCTTCTCGAAGTCAGGTTGCACCTTGTAGTCCACAGCGACGTGTCTTCCTGGGTACAAGAGATTCCAGACATATTTTGGCCAACCCAGACTGAAGTTGTTGAAGATGATCCACGTTGCGCCTGCACTGTATTGGGCTGCTGTAGCCAATTCTTGCATCTGTTGCTGGAAAGCACCATCTCCAGTTGTGCACACTACGTTCATGTCAGGCTTCGTAATCTTCGCGCCGATCGATACACCGACTCCGAATCCCATACATGTCTGCTCTGCTGGGGCGATGCATCCGAGAACGTCTAAGACTCTGTAATATGGATAGTAGTATGACCAAAGATCCAATGACCCATTCTCATTTACCAGTATGGTTTTGGGCCCGAATATCCTGTTGAGACTTCTGAGTATTGTTTTTACGCGCAAGTCACCTTTTGATGCTGCACATTCAGCATCAACTTCGGCTTCATATCTCCTCTTTGCATCCTTGATCTCGTCGAATCTTGATCCCACATGGTCTTTCTTTCCTAATCTGTCCTTGACAACAGATACCATGTCACGAAGCACGAGTTTTATGTCCCCTACTATCGCAATATCCGGGATCCAGTTTCTGCCTATCTCAAATGAATCAATGTCCACCTGAATGTACTTTGCATTTTGGGGATAGTACTTCCAAGCGCCTGACTGAAACTCCTCGAATCGCGTTCCCAAACCAAGCAGAACGTCTGCTTCTTCATACAGTCGTTTACCTACTTTTGTCCGGTAGAGACCAACAAGACCAACTGCGAGCGGGTGGTCCTCTGAGACTATCCCCCTTCCGCACGGGGTTGTAAGAATTGGAATCGCTAGCAGTTCCGCAAGTTCGAGAATCTCAGAAAAAGCCTTTGCAGATATCCCTCCTCCCCCGACAACCATAACGGGTCTTACAGATTTCATCAGCAGATCTGCTGCCTTGTTTCACCCGGTCAAAATCAGGTCTGAAGCGAAGCGGTCGATCGGAACGCAAGTACTTCGGTAAGTTGGATCTATCTATTTCCGCAAAACCTACATCTTTTGGAACCTCTATGAAGACCGGCCCAGGTTTACCATTCGCAGCTACGGAAAAGGCTCTTCTCATCGCCCACGAAATTTTGTCAGACCTAGTTACTCTATATCCCCACTTGGTCATTCCACTAAGCATTTGAAGTTGGTCATTTTCCTGAAACGCTCCCTTTCCCTCGTTCAATTGGCTTGGACTTGGACAAGGGATTACCATAGGCAGGCATGCTGAATAGGCCTCCAAGATTCCAGCGGCCATCTGGGCGACTCCTGGGCCCAATGTTCCATGACATACACCGGGTTCTCCAGTGAGCTTCGCGTAGGCGTATGCCATGAATACACCCGGACCCTCATGTCTGGTTTGGATTGGGGTTATTTCCGGATACTCATTCAAGGCATCGTAGAAAGATGGATCGCCAGGTAGACCAAAAACGTACTTTACATTTTCAGTTTTCAACGCCTCAGCTACCAAGTGCCATCCAGTTTCTTTCATAGCCAAGGAATAATCACGTCTCGGAATAGCCTAACTGATGTGACTCGTATTAAACATTCGGTTCCAAATGTGAAAAATAGAAATCCAAAATAGGTATTGCTTGCAGATAATGGATCTGTGTTTACATTTTGCATGCGAAATGTAAGTTCAGTCAGAACCAAGTAGTTGTCAAATCAATAGTCAAACCAAATGTTGAAATTCTGTGGTGTTCTCTTATACGCCGACACTTGATTGGGAACGACGCTATTGTTGTACCTGTGACAAGCTAACCGGACAGAGGATGCTAAAATTCAGCCTTTCACAGCGCCGAAAGTCAATCCTTTCACAAGAAACTTTTGCAGTACGAATACGGCTATCAATGTTGGGATTATCATTACGGTAATCGCAGCCGACACTTCTCCAATCTTTACCCCTGTGTGAGTTATCAGAGCTGTAGCTGCCACTGGAATAGTAGCTCGCTTCGGCCACGGTCAGCAAGAACGCAAAAAGAAATTCATTCCAGGATAGTAGAAAAACCAACACAGCTGCGGCTATTATGCCGTTAATCGCCATGGGGAT
The DNA here is from genome assembly GCA_963760485.1 of Candidatus Bathyarchaeota archaeon. Classification (GTDB taxonomy): domain Archaea; phylum Thermoproteota; class Bathyarchaeia; order 40CM-2-53-6; family CAVXDP01; genus CAVXDP01. Next base: position 93,025 of record CAVXDP010000007.1, read on the forward strand.
TGTCACTTTTGTGAATGCTTGCAATCTACTGCATCCGTCTACCATAGCCGACTCTTCGAATTGGGTTGAAACCTCGTCAAAGAAACCGGCTAAGACGTATGTGGCAAATGGAACGTTGAACGTGTTATATGCGAATACGAGTGCCCACCAAGTGTTCAGTAGGTTCGCATACTTCATCAAAACAAAGATCGGTATTGCAGAGGCGATTGGGGGAAACATCCTGAAGCTCAAAATATCGAATCTCAACGTATCGCCTCCTGTCTTGAACCTCGACAGAGAATAGGCTGCCAAGCTCCCGAGCACTATCGCGATAACTGTACTGATGCTGGAAACGACGATACTGTTTATGAAGTTTGAAGCAAAACTGTATTTTGTAACAATGACTCCTGACTCCTCGTACGCTAATCCAAACAGAGATAGGTAGTTGCGAAACGTCGGGATGATGTGGCTCAGATCATATGCATATGTCCCTCTGGCTTCTCTAAAGGAGTTGAAAATCATGACGACAATCGGAAACAGCACCCAAACCATCGCCAAAATCAATATAGCGTATGCTAACGCTCGTGATCGAACACTTGCTCCAGATTTTCTATGACTTCGAGTTCCCATGATTCAGATTCATCTTCTTCTCAACTGACGGATCATTAGGTAACACAGCACAGATATTATGATCAGCAATACGTACGAGAGCGCGACTGCTTTACCAAGGTTGTAGAACCAGAAGCCGAGTCTGTAGATATCGTAAGTGATAACTTCTGTGATTGTTCCAGGCCCCCCTCCTGTAAGTGTATATATTATGTCGAATGTTTTTATCGCATCTATGGTTCTCAGAAGCAACGCGATCAGAATAACAGGTTTCAAAAGCTGAAGGGTAACATAACGGAATATCTGAGATGATGATGCTCCATCAATGGTTGCTGCTTCAAAAGGAGCCCTAGGCAACGACTGAAGTCCAGCCAGCATCAACAAGAACATAAAAGGTGTCCACTGCCACACATCGCACGCTATGACCGTTGGCATGGCGAGGTGTGGATCACTTCGAAAGTTCACTGCAGCAAATCCTATCGACTGTATCAAAAAGTTCAATATGCCTAATTGTTCATGAAGCAGGTATCGCCACATAAGACCAGCGAGCGACCCCTGCCACCATCATGGGCATCAGAAGGATCGACGTTATCGTTCTTTGGAACCTCACTCCGCGGTTCACGATTAATGCAAGTAGTAGACCTAACAAAAATTCCAGCGTAACCGAACCAATTGTGAATATTGCCGTGTTTCTAAGGCTAATATAGACCAGATCATCGTGTAGAATATCAACATAGTTCCCTAGACCGATCCACTGCATTTGTTGTTTTCCAGGAGTTGTCAACAACAAGCTGTTAAAAGACAAATAGAGCGAGTATACCAGTGGATATATGACCACGACCAATATGACGATTAATGCTGGCGCAATCATTCCATATTTCAGTAGTGCGGGTCTCTTCCGCGTCAAACTTTCCTTCCCACGAAGTCTAAAATATCCAAACAAAAAAGGAGGAGGGCTTAGAAATAGCCACTCTGTTTCATGAGAGCATCTATGTCTTTTGCGATTTTATCTGCAGCTACGTCTGGGGTCATGTTACCTACGGCTCCTTCGGAAAGATATCTTCCCAAGATCTCGACAAGCTTTGGACCTTCGGGGAGCATTGGTAACGGATCGCAGAGGTTCACCCCTTTCTCAACAAGAACCTTGTAGGGTTCATACCACTTCATTTTTTCTTTGAGCTCTGCATCCTCAAGTTCCCAAGTGGTTGTCGGAGATCTTCCCATAAGTGCTCTTCTTCTGATTATGTCCTTTGATTCGAGCCATTTCAGGAAGTTCCATGATTCTTCGGGGTGAGGAGAACTCTTTGGTATTGCCCATCCCCAAGATCCTAGCGAACCAGATCCCCAATTCGGAAGAGCTTTTCCTGGAACTGCATCCATCCAGCATTTCCCTGCCACCTTGGACTGATTGGGGTCTTCGTAGTAGTTGTTCCAGAGGAACAGCCAAGTTATATGAGTTGCTGCCAATTCCTGAAGCGAATGATGAGGAGCTTTCTTCGAACCCCCACGCCGTCGCACCTGGTGGAGCATACTTGAAACCTTTCATCATGTCTCTGACCGTGGCTTTTCCAGCGTTGTTGTTGGCTACGCAATGGAAGGTCTCGTCAAACAATCTTCCCCCGTGTCCGAACAGCCAGTTGAGATACTCCATAGTAACTGGGTCAGGTCGAAGGCCGCTCATAATGCTCCGTATAGGTTTGGCGGTCGATAGAAGAACTGAACAAGATCGCTGTATTCGTCCCATGTTTCTGGGACACCTAAATCGCGGCCATACCTCGCTTTGAAATTCGATTTCTCCGTAGCGTCGTCCATCAAGTCCCTTCTGTATACAAATCCCATGGGGTATGTCCAGTAAGGTACCATGTACACCCCTTCTGGAATCTTGTACCCGTAACGGCCGGTCACTTCCATTATTTTCGGTATGTATTGGTCAATTGGGAATCCATCTCTCTTTATCCAATCATCTAGTGGCTGGAGCCATCCTAGCTGACAGAATTCCCCCACCCAGTAGTAGTCTACGGGTATGAAGTCATAGACACCCGTTGCAGATGACAACTGAGGAACGAGTTTCTCATGCATCACTTCGTAAGAGTACTCTTCCCATATTATGTGGACACCTGTTTCTTTTTCGTACTCGGGCAGTAGAGACTTTACGAATGAACCATCGGGCGTGCCTTCAACCATCGTACGCAAAACGACTTCTTGTTTTGTTTGTGTCACTGCAGGTCCGGATGGTTGGGTTGCATAGTAAGCGCCAGCTCCTCCCTCCAGCAACTACGACTACACCTGCTCCCGCATATTTGATATACCCACGTCTCGAGACTTTTTCTTCAGTCAATTCTTTTTCACCCTAGTTTTCTCCGGAAAATTTTCCACATGTGTTTCGGGTCTATTCTGTATTTAAGACTTTGTGCCTTCTGCCTCGTGAAATGGGCACTCACCAACAATTCATGACGACATGACGCGTGAATTCGGAAATGCTTTTATATCTTTTCGCGAGCACGGTTCGTCTAAGGTTTGGAGCCAATCTTGGCCCGAGTCTCAGTGAAGAATCTAGTCAAACGGTTTGGTTCTTATGCAGCTGTAGACAACGTATCATTGGACATCAATGATAAGGAATTCATGGTGTTGCTGGGACCTTCTGGGTGCGGGAAGACTACAACTCTTAGATGCATAGCAGGATTGGAAATACCTGACTCAGGCGAAATCTATATTGCCGACACGCCAGTGACTGATCTTCCACCGAAAGATAGAGACATCGCCATGGTTTTTCAAAGTTACGCACTATACCCTCACATGTCTGTGTTTGACAACATTGCATTCCCTCTGAAAATGAGAAAGGTCCCAAAACCAGACATTCAGAAACAGGTCAAGGAGACGGCTGAGTTACTTAGGCTTCAACATCTCCTGGACAGGAAACCTAAGCAGATCAGTGGAGGCGAGGCCCAGAGGGTTGCCTTGGGAAGGGCTATTGTTCGACATCCCAAGGTCTTTCTGTTCGATGAACCGTTAAGTAACCTCGACGCAAAGCTTAGAGTGTACATGAGAGCCGAGCTCAAGAGACTGCAAAAAGAATTGGCAACTACAACGATATACGTTACGCATGACCAAGTGGAAGCTATGACTATGGCCGATAGAATTGCTTTGATGGACAGCGGAGTTCTTCGGCAACTTTCTACTCCAAGTGAAGTCTACAACAAGCCTTCAAACTTATTTACTGCAGGTTTTATTGGCAGTCCGCCCATGAATCTCTTTGATTGTTCCTTGACCGATGCGAATGGACAATATGCTTTGGACGCTGGAGAGTTCAAGTATGGACTGGAAGAAGACGCATACAGAATGGTCAAGAACCAAGCTACTAGCTCTGAACTGGTACTTGGAGTAAGACCGGAAGATATCAATGTGCAAGAAAATGTTGCAGAGGAAACCATACGCGCTGAAGTCTACGTCGTAGAGCCCGCTCGGACCAGAGAACGTCATAGATATGAAAATCGGAACATTCTTGGTCAAAGCCCTGACGTCTCCGAGTTTGGTTTTCGACATAGGCCACCAGGTCTACATAACCTTCAAGAAAGAAAAGATGCATATATTTGACAAGAAAACAGGCAATGCACTTTTGTAGTTTGACTATTATTTTTCTATCAGAAGTCTTTCACGACCCCGCGACTGCGCCACGACACATTACGATTTAGCGTAGTTAGCATTCGAAATCCATGTGTTTCCTGTTGGTTTGCCTTTCATTTTTGTTTTCTTTTTCTGAGATATGCTCTCCATGTCATGGCCCATTTTTCGGGATCGTCGAATGCGGTTTCTCTCATCTTTGCTATCGTTGAATTATGTGGAGATCTTTTAATTAATTCGGGATTTGTGTATGCTTCCTTACTTACTTGTTCAATGATTGCTGCCCAATAGTCGATGTCTGCTTTTGAGTACGTTTCGCATGGTTCGGGGGTGAACGGCTCGGAGATTACCCAAGGGTGGTGACTTGTTTGGTAATTAGTAACTCCGAAGTCTACCATCCTTCTAGCTACATCGTCGGTTCCTATGCCCGTGTCTTTCTTCATCTTATCTACACTGTATCTTGCTTGGTCAACTCTCCGGAATTTGAGTGGTCTAGTCACGCCTTTTATCGCGAGGAGTTTCTTGTCAAGATAGCTTTGATTCATTGTTGATACTTCTGCGGTTTCTCTTAGACCCTCTGCACCCATACACATTGACCATGCGTATGACCTTAGTACAGCCTGAACGTTTCCATAGAAGTCTCTGGTTTTACCAATACTGTATGGTCGTTCATAGTCTAAATGATACTTTGTTCCATCAGATGTCACAACGGGGACTGGTAGGAATTTCGCGAGTTTCTCTACAACACCTATCGCGGCGCATGCAGGTCCTTCGCTTCCGTGGGGTGATGAGAATGTCTTGTGCAGGTTGAAGAAGCACATGTCAAAACCTGCTTCTTTGGCTCTTGTTATTCCAAGTAATGCGTTGGCGTTGGCTTGGTCATAGGCACAGAGTCCTCCTACTTCATGTATGATCTTTGTCATTTCATCTATCTGTGGATTGAAAATGCCGGTATCCTCCGGGTTCGTTATCATCATACCTGCCGTTCGTTTCGAAACAGCTGCCTTTCAACGCTTCTAATTCTGGGAGACCTGTTTCGCCATCTGGATAGAGTGTAATAATCTTGAAGCCGGCTGTTGCTGGAGTCGCTGCGTCGCAAGGATGTGAGAAGATGGTTGTGATTATCTCATTTCGTTGTTGAAGCTCATTATTGGATTCATGATATTTCCTAATTATGCATGCGTTGGTATATACGCCATCAGCGCCGCCTCCTGGTTGGAAGCTAAACTCATCCAATCCAGAGATTTCTTTCAGAAACACCTTTGCAAATTTGTACAGTATTTCGAGAATACCCTGAATCGTATCCTCGTGCTCGCAGCGGGTGAACATCAGCAATTTGTTTGGCTAGTTCCTCGTTCACCCTAGGACTGTACTTCATCGTACATGTTCCTTCGCCTAAGTCGATGTTTAGATCCATACCAAGCGTTTGCTGGGAAAGCCTTAGGTAATGTCTTAGGACATGGGGTTGAGAAAGCTCTGGAAGTCTGGGGGGCTCCTTTCTTCGCATTCCAGCAGGTACATATGACTCAGCTTCACCAACCGCTTTTCTGATTTTCTCCTCCACAGGCGGTGGGATGATGCCTCTTTCTCCTTCGCGTCCCATTTCCATGATGATTGGCTCTGTCCAGACTGGTGCTTGATATCTTCTCAGCTTCACTTGATCCGTCATTTTCCCACCATCTTCGCAAGAGCATCGGCAAGCCGTTCAATGTCTTCAGCCCTATGCATTTCTGTCACGCAATACAATGCGCTTTGTCCAAGCTCCGCATACTCTTCGCTAATATCCTTCCCTCCAAAGATTCCATACTTCAGCAGCGACTTGTTCACTTTACTTACTTTCTTACCTGTTCCATCAAAGTTTACGACGAATTCCTTGAAGAAAGTTGAGAAGCAGACTTTGAGGCCCTTTATCTGCGAAATCCGACGTGCAGCGTAATGTGACTTCCTTATTGTGGCTTCGCCAACTTCTTTCATTCCCTTCGGTCCCATCAATGCCATATAAACTGCTGAGACGATGCTCCACAATCCTGTTGTGGTTCCTGCCCAGTCTTTGGCGTTCTCTCTTACCATGAACGACGTTCTATCATACTTAGCTTGGCCGAAACCGTACTCGCCTTCGCGTTCGGTGTCGGTTATACTTATCAAAAAAGACGGATGTTCTCCTACGTATCTTAGCTCGTCCCTGCAAGCAAGGAATCCTGATAGGCCACCTCCACAATACATGTGTATTCCAAGGGGCTGAACTTCTCCACACACGATATCTGCTTGATAGTCAGAGGGCGGCGCTAGAATCCCCAAAGAAATTGGATCGATGCCTACTACGGCCTCCGCGCCGTTCTCATGCGCTATCTTACAGATTTCGGGGCTCTGAGCTTCAATTGTTCCAAGATATGATGGGTTCTCGAAGTACACTGCCGCAGTTCTTGAGGAGATTTTCCTTTTCAAATCTTCAAGGTTAACCATGCCTGTCTTCCGGTCATAGTCGACTATGCCAACGTCGATGTGACTTGGCATCGCTGTTGGTTGACAGAAATTCTTGATTATGGACAATCGACTAGGACTGGTCGTTCTTGAAACGAGTACCTCTTTGCGGCCGGTCATCCTCGACGCCATTCGAATAGCATGTCCAGCGGCTGATCCCCAATCGTAGGTGGGAACGCCTACAACCTCCATGCCAATGAGTTCTCCTATCATGCTTTGGAACTCAAAGAAGGATTGATACTTTCCCAGATCTGAATATCCAAGACCCGCATATGCGGTTAAGAATTCAGCTCGTCCAGCAATTTCATCACAAACCGCTGGAACGAAATGTTGCCAACAGCCTGCCCCTAAGAAGTTTAGATATTCTCTGCAAGTCTTGTTCTTTGAAAGTATGCCCTCCACATGTCTCCTAAGATCTAACTCACTTTGCAACGCCTCAGGTAGATTCATGGATCTTTTTAGTCTGAGCCTTTCAGGGATCATTTCAGCGTATAGCTGTTCGGTGTTCCTTACACCAATCTCTTTCAACATCTCATCCTTGGTTGCTGGAACTGAATTAGGTATGTAAGGGTGAATCAAGGGCTTTCTGTTCATATCAAACCCCAAAACTTCCAGTGCCAGTACTGGGATTTAAAACCTTTCAAGTCTCTTTCAACATAGATCGAAATCCAATGATCTGACGCAATAGCATAATAAGTGACAGATACGTCGTCTTGTTCGAAGCATTCAAACCGAAAAAGACCGTCCTCTGTATGGAGTATCGGCTAGCTTTCCTTGACTCTATAAATCGCTTTTCTCCCGTATCCCGTTACGACTGTAACATGTCCACTAAATGATTTGTCGAGTTCAGGGTCGCCGGTATCTACCAGCAACGGCGCCCCTCCAAGGGAAGCGAGTTTGCTTTCGGTAGCCGCGACGACGATGTTCTCTTTCCCGGCTTTTCGAATCACTTGTGAACTTATTTGTTGATTTCCTCTTCCGAATATGAATCCCTGTCCACCGATGATTGTTACCACGATTTTGAACCTTCTTGTTATCAATTGTCTGCAAGCAGTTGTTTCTCATTTAAATCGGATGCCAAGAGTTCTTTCTTAGAAAGCACGTCTACACCAAGCAGAGTCTTCTTCAATCCGAGTCTCCCCATAATAGCCCTCAATGTTGTTCCCGGGCCTATCACATACAAGTAATTGTCGTCCATATTTTCAACTATGTCGCTCGCAATGGCGTTTTGCGTTGCTTCTTCTCCAGGAGGCGCTGCCAACTTTTGAACCCTGAACGAGGCTTCTCTCATAGATGACTTTCAGATAGCCATATAGCTTGGACGAAACGCGATCCTCTCTGAACGCCTGCTCATCAATGTCCATAACTTCTGCTTCTCGAACAAAGACAGGTTTATTCTCTAGATACATTGCTACTAGTTCTCCGGCGCTTCTAGGATTTATTGCGAATACTCCAGATTGAACTTTGACGCCGGCAGGTATGCCTAGGACAGGGACACCATCGCCGATCGCTTCGTAAATGTTCCTGGCTGTTCCATCTCCACCTGCAAAAAGTATCAGATCCACTCTTCGCCTCATCATCTCTCTTGAGCGTTAATTGTATCCACAGGAGTCGTCTGTCCCTTCATAATGGAGTACATAATTAAAGGGTCAAAATCACATTCCTTTGCTTCATCCTCACCCATATCGTGCGAGCAAGTCAACAACTGGAATATGATCCCTGATCTGAGCAACTCTCCTGAGCGCCTCCACAGTCCTTCCCGGAGAGACGGGAACCGCTCCTAGTTCTACAGCTTTCTTGAAGATTTCTTGTCCGTCGCTTCCTTTGAGTCCTACGCGACCCCCCATCCCAGCAACAGGATTCACGATGAGGCCAAGCTTTCTTTTAGCTTGAACTCTTGATTTGCGCCCGTTGTTGCTTATTCCACTACCCCCTAGAGAACACTCCTGCTCTTTCCTGTGGTATTCGGCTACGACCTCGTGTTGCTATTCAAGTTTTTGATGGTATACTCTGGGAAGCGCGGATTGATGCCGGCCGCGAGATCTCATGGATTTGTATACATTCCATTAAAAATAAACGGAAAACGTGATTTTCCAGTTTTCTATGAACTTGCGTTGTATCGGAAAAGTTGCGGTTTTCTCATGATGAATCTTTCTCATAATGAATCCATGCAAAATCCCTCGTAATTCCACTTACTTGAGCTATATTGGTCACGGAAGGGACGTCTTGGAGAAAGTACGTTTCTAGATAACAGTGGGACTATCGAAGCTGCCCAGTGTTGTCCGCAAGTCTAACCACATAGAAACTCTTTTGCATTTTCTTTTCGGTGAGTTCTCTGAAGGCCTGTTTCTCCTAGAGCTTCAATTTATCGACTCGCTTCATCGGAGTTCTTGTATCTGTCGAGTGCCTTTGCAAGTTACAATAGCACTTTAGAGATTTCAACGAATACATTCAACGGATGTCTTTGACCTCATTAGCTCATGCAGTGATCCTAGACAGAGATCGATTGTCCAAAGATCAATTCAACATAAACATTCAAAATGTGGTAGCTTCAGCGAATCTTCATCAAAACATCGATTTGGAATCGATCGCAAAAACTTTTCCGACAGTTCAGTACAAACCAGACCAATTCCCTGGACTGGTTTATCGCTTAAAGAAACCCAACACGGCGGTGCTGATATTCAGTACAGGGAAATTGATAATCGCTGGCGCGAAATCCGAAAAGAGGGTGACACATGCAGTCTCGAGACTGGTTGAAGAACTCAAGACCAGCGGGCTCGTCATTCTCGGTAAACCCGACGTGGCGATTAGGAATGTAGTTGTATCAGCTGATCTAGGTCATCGAGTCGACCTCGAGGATGTTGCAAACAGTCTTGCCGGAACGATATATGAGCCTGATCAATTTCCCGGTTTGATCTATCGGATGAAGGAGCCGAAAGCGGTTATATTGATCTTCACAAGCGGCAAACTTGTCTGTGCAGGCGCTAGTTCCGAAGTTGATGCGGAAAGGGCTGTGAGCAAATTGCATGAGGCCTTAGTTTCAAGAGGACTACTCCATACAACTTAATTACCCAACATGAATTCCAAGCACGGTTTTTCCCGCGCCAGGTTCGCCGATGACAAGCACAACTCTGCCCTCAAGTATTCCTCCACCTAAAATCTCGTCCAGACCAAACACGCCTGTTGGCGCTCTCACAGCTGTTGACATGTTTTTCGCCTCGATCTAACGCTTTTGCTCAAGATTCATGTAGATGGTTGAAACTGTGGTAGATCCGCTCGTCTGACCCCGTCTTTTTCTGTCCGCAAACCAAATTTGAGAGGTTTCATCTCCCTTTCGATGAGTCTTGCTTCTTTCATCTCAAGAGCTTCTTCTATCAGTGGTGCTACAAGTATCGAGTCAGACTGTTCAAATCGACTTCTATTCAACTGCAAGAACCGCATATGATATTCGAATCCATGATTAGTCCCTTCATTCTAGTATCCCACTTGATTCAGATTTTCCAATTCTTTTCCATATATTTAGTAATCAAGATCGTTGATATTAGAACACTACTCATTCTAGAGCCACCTTTACAGTCGCTAGACTTCTCTCCATCTCGCCTTGCTTCTCGTCACAATAAAGAGCGTTACAGTCACGGCTATCAGAACGATCCAATCAAGAGCCGTTGTAGCAGATGATAGGGTCACGTAACCAGCAGCACTCTGAGCCAGCTCTGCGGCATACGTGGTCGGAGAAAGATAAGCTAAGTATCTATACGGAAACGGAATGTAAGTAATCGGATAATAAACGGGTGGTATCGTCGAGAAGAGCGTCGAAATAAGCCTCGAAAAGGCAAAGCTCTGTACTATGTCGGACGAGAATGTTGAAAGAGTGAAACCGATTGCGATTGAAGTGAGGAACATCAAAAGAAGGACTCCGGTAAGTGCTAGGGCCCCAATGGCGCTTAGATCCATGAAGTAATATGCAAGCACACCGAGCACGATAAAGGCTGGGAAAGAATAGACAATCTCCGAAATCGCCATTCCAAACATGTAAGTCTGCCAAGTGGTTGGAGAACTAACCACCATGTCTTGGAGCTTGAAATCATTCTTCAAGTGTGAGAGATCTCCCTGCAGCGCCACACCGGCCGAGAACACGCTCATGATGAATCCGCCCTCTATGGCTTCTCCTATCAGTGTACCTCGACTCACGAACACAATCACAAGAAGAAACGAGAGAGGAGAGAGAACGGTATTGATTAGGACGATCGGATAGTTCCTCATTTCATATATCGAATTGACGAGTATGCCAGCGAGAATCTGGCTGAACTTATTCCTCCTCTGCAGAAAGTTCTTTTCGTCAGACAACTCATTTGCCACCTTTTCGACTAGCAAGGTAGAAAAATATGTCATCAAGCGAAACGGGATTGATTGTGAACTTGAATCCGCCTCTCGTGAGTTCTCTTGAGATCCTGAAGGCCTCCTCTTCGACTGTGAGAATTCTGACATTGCCGTCCGTTCCGGTCACTACCTCGCCCTTTTCCAACGCGGAAAGAGAGGGCACAGGTTTTGAAAGAAGTCTCATACTATAGTTGTAGTTCACGCTCCTACGCAGTTCTTCCAGTGTTCCCATGCGGATAAGTCTCCCGCGATCCATTATGCCGATATGGTCGGCCAGCTGTTCTGCCTCTTCTAGATAATGTGTCGTGAGAAATGTAAAGTGCTCCTTCCCCATCTCTCTAAGAGTCTCCCAAAACTCTCTTCTCGAAATCGGGTCGAGTCCTGTAGTCGGCTCGTCCAGGAAAAATACTTCAGCTTCCGACGAGAGAACAGTAGCCACCATAACTTTCCTTCTCATTCCGCCAGAGAGCGAGCGGTTCAGGGCATTGGATGATCCACCGAGCCCGAGCGTCTCAAGTGTCCGGAAAGCCCTCTGCTTTGCTTCACCGTAGTCGAACCCTCTCCAGAGAAGATAAGACAGTACCGTCTGCATAGGCGTCATCCAAGGCATCGGTCTTGCTTCTTGCGGCACAATGGCAATCTTCTCTCTAAGTTTGCGTGCTTCCTTTACAACATCTATCCCGTTTATCGTAGCGCTTCCAGACGTTGGTTCGAGCTCCGTTGCCAAGATTCGTACAAGAGTGGTCTTTCCCGAGCCGTTCCTGCCTATCAACACAAATATGCCTCGGGAAGGCAAGGAGAAGCTCAAGGAGTCGAGCGCCTTGGTTTGGGCATTGCCGTAGATCTTGGTCAGGCGATCACATACAACCTGCCGAGTGTTCTCTTCCATTTTCTCACTCAATGTAACCCTGGAAATCTTAGGTGATATGATATACTGACTCGAAATGAGGCATTGCTCCCACATAAATCATATGAGATTGCCCGTCTTTCTCTCGCAACAATACTAGACCTATCTTGAATTCAACTCTTGGCATGATCTTTATTCCTAATCGATTAACTCTCTACGCAGTACATTGTTCAACCTGTCGACTCTTTACTAGGCAGACTTCTTGAGCCATAAGATATTCCCAGCCGGAGCTGCCAAGCGCTGATTATCTGCAAGTTAAATTTGGGGATTCCACACAAAAAACGCGTTCATCAAAGATTCCTATGAGTCTCTTCCAGATCAAGTTCAGAAAGCATTCGAGGAAGCATCATGCGTGGCAAATGATAAGAAGTAAAGCCTGAAATAAACATGGGGAGTTTCTGTGGACAATCTGAGACTTGGATGTGTTCTTTGAATGAAATTCCCTGGCAAACATAAAATTGAGCAATACGGTGAAGGAAAGAAACAAGCAGTTGAATTTTACGATAATGAAGAAGTTGATGTCTGGTTGAAAGAGCTACGCAAACAACTTGAACAAATCATAAAATTTAATGAAGATTGGCTCAAGCTTTCGGGAGTTGAATCATCCAGAGCGTACGGGAAAGCTCAGTTGGCGAGACAAATTCTTGAGGAGTGGTTACCCTACGATGAGGTACAGAAGAAAGGGATAAAATGCAATGAATCGGATTGGACTAAACCTAGAAGGTGTCCCTGCGGTGGAGATGCCCACGAACATTTCGGTGATGAAGATTATGAAAGCAATCGGACAAGAAAGCATTGCCACGTGTGTGGTAGGTTCTTTAATGAAGACGATTTCCATGCTCTCCCTATGATATAAGGTAGCTATTACTTGTGAATGATATATTTTCTATGATATCCTTTGGAGTTTGGCTTCTTAACAGGTATAGATATACCGACCTGAAAGGAACCACCCCATTCTGTATCCGAGGAGTCATGGACCGTTTAGTCCACATGGGTTGTCGACTGGATCATTGAATGACCTAGGACTGGGTACGAATCTTAATCCTATCAGTCTTAAAGCCATGAACTATCGAGATTCTTCTAGCAATCAGTCATCTACACTTGTTTTTCACCACATTGAGAACAAAAACTTGCATCTATAGGCAGCATCTTGCCGCATTTCAAGCACCACTTAGACCCCGTTGTTGATGCACTCTGTACCACATGTCCGGTTGGAATCCGAGTCGACGCGAGAACATTCCTCGATCTTCTGCGCTCTAGGTAACTATCCATAAGTACACAAAAGCCAATCATGGCAACAGTCGAGAATAGAACAGCTATGAACTGATCATTGGGCATCGGCATTAGGCTCACTGCTAGAACTCGTATCCCAACGGGTTCTAAAGCTTTCGTGAAAACACCGAGACCAGATAGGTGAAGATGGAACTGGTGCTGCCGCCGGGAATCAAATCGGTAGATTGCACTCTCTCAGACTTAAGAGATTTATGTTAACAGAAGCAGTCAAGGCTCTTGAGATTGATGCTCTTTAGGGATATTTTGTTAGACCAGACGATCTATATTCTTTCAATCCCTCGTGCCATATCCAAGCTTCAGGAAACTCTTATTGAGAAAAGCCTCATCAACTATCGGAAGAATCAGAGGGATAATCAACTGGAACTTGAATCAGTCAAGAATGCAATGTATTTTCCATCATACCCTATCTCTTCTTTACAGACATTATGATATCTCAATATAGACCACTTTTCACGAGCACTATTCAACAACTATGAGATAGAAGATAGAGCAGTTTGAAGACGGGAACCATTAGAGCACCTGTCATGAATGAAACCCTCCAATCCTTCTAGGTAATCGTTTTGAGTTCTGGAACTTTTGAGCTCCGTTATCGTGTCATACCAAGCTTTTGCTTCTGGAGAGTTTTTGCAGAGTTCAGAAGCCCTTTTAGATGGGAGCCCGCTATAGCTCGTTCTACCCATTGGGGATCAGTCAGAGGTATCCGTAAGGCAGAATATGAGTGTTAGGAGCAATAAAAACGGGCCCGTAGTCTAGTCAGGATCAAGACGCTGAAAGAATGTCTGAGGCATTCTTGCGAAAGCCTGCGGATGGGACCTAGCGGACAGCCGGAGATCCGGGGTTCGAATCCCCGCGGGCCCGCCAGTTTTTCAAGTAACAGAGGAATGCTAGGGGCGGGGTGTGACTCCATCCCTCACGTAGTGAATTATCTGGTCCTTTGTCAGGTCATAAATTCCCATGTCCTTCAGGGATCTTCCTTCTTCCAAGAAGTTTCGTCCACAGATCACTGAACCAATTCGTATGAGCGATTCAATTATGGGAACTTCGATGTTAAGTTTCTTCGCTAATTGATAGTATGCAACCGTTTCTATAGGTATGTCCTCAGTGAAATATCGATCCCGTATCGAGGTTGGCCCAACAATCGGTGGCACGAGAACGTCGATGAATGGAGCCAAGAACTCAACACCCATAACGCTCGTCTTAGAATAGAATTGTTTAGTATCGTATTCAACGATCTTGATTCCCATCGCATCAGCTATTCTTTGCAGTTCCTGATAGAAAGCGATCTGAACTCTTGAGACCGACGGGCTCATACCGTACTTGTACATAGAGTATCTTCCCTTGGGAATATTCAAGGTTCCCTCTTCCATTTCCGCCACCTCCATTGCGCCCACGTTTAGTATTGATCCGGGCACGTGAACGATAGGGTTTGGATTCGAAAAGTCCACCCCAAGGATTGTATCTCCCCTCTCGAGTATGGAAGTCCCATCGAACACTGGAAGTTTTCCCACTGCATTGAAGAACCCATCCCCATCGCTACTGGGCAAAGCAGCATAGCAAAGCTTGTAGATCCTGAGCAGGCAATCGACCTTCCCAGGCTTCTGAAGCCTGGTACCGTATGGCATTGAGCTCCATCCTCCAATAACTATCTTTGCGCTGCAGTCTTTCTGCTGCATCATGTTTCTGAGAACCAAGGAACCGAAATTGTCTGGGAAGACACTAACGACTTGCCCATCTTCGAGATGGTTGATCATTTTTTCAAAGAGAGTTTTGTGCCCTATCGCTGGAACGGATACGAGGACCAGGTTTGCTCCCTTTAAGGCCTCTGATATGTCCGTAGTTACAACATCGATCTTTGCGATGCCTGATCGCTTGAACCATTTGAAATTGAGCTGCGTGCCAGCAAGCTCTATTTGACTTGTCTCCAGCACATCACCTAGGCTTCTATTGGCGAACGTTGGAAACTCATAAAGGCGGACCTTGTATCCAGATAGTGTTAGATCTGCGGCAAATGTTTGGGCGCAAGCACCTCCACCCAAGATTGCGACATGTTTGTCAGAAATTTCTTTCATGACAGAAAGCCTCTTTTTGACCACGTGATTCATAAGATCAGCAATAGGATGTCTTAAGACTTACGCGTATCAAAGGAGAGTCGTCAAGAAGATGCAAAAAGAGAGTTTTGATATAGATTCGTGCGTACGCATGAATTGTTTTTTCTAAGACCGAGTCTTCCCTTGTAGTTGTTCCTTGTATGGGAATAGGGAGCGATCCCTCCCGTGTGGAGGAATATTAACCTGTCTTCTTTGTCGAAGTGGCCTTCCCTGATTAGATGAATCAGTCCTGCCATTGCCTTGCAGGTGTAGACTGGATCTAGAAAGATGCCTTCTGTCTTAGCTAGGAGTTTGATCGCGTCCAGCGCCTCTTTAGTCAATACGCCGTATTCCGCATATCCAGCATACTTGTCTAGGATACATATTTCATTTGGACTCGTGGATCGATTCATATCTAGGAGTCTTGCCGTTTCATTCACTAGGTTTGCTGTCCGATTTCTTAATGAATCACTATCCATTAGCCCTACATTTACACCAAGAACATTGACTTCTTTCCTGAAGTATTTTGTACCTAGTACTAGGCCGGCTTGGGTTCCGCCGCTCGCAGTGGCGTGGACGATGTGGCTGATATTCAGGTTCAGTCTTTCCGTTTGGTCATAAACTTCTTGAATCGCATTTACATAACCAATGGTCCCGGTTGGCGTGTCCCCGGCAATGGCTGCAACATATGGAACATTTCCCTTCATCTTCTCAGCTTCGGCTAATTCTTCCATGGCATCACTAGCTTGGACAGCGTCTAAGACGTTTCCTTTCAACACTTTGATCTCAGCATCTAGCAAGGAATCTAGAAGTAGGTTTCCATCGTACACCTCTGGCACCTTGCCGAATTGGGCTGTCCTCAATACGAGAATCACTCTCATTCCTAGTTTTCGCGCGGCCGCGGCAGTCATCTGCGCCCAATTGGATTGAAGCCCTGAAGCGGTAATGATCACGTTTGCCCCTTTGTCCACAGCCTCAGCCATGATGAATTCTAGTTTTCTCGCTTTGTTTCCTCCGAAACTGAGTCCAGTCATATCATCTCTCTTGATGAACAGTTCAGGACCATTCAATTGCCTAGATAGTTTCTGCAACTTCATCAGAGGAGTGGGAAGGCAAGCAAGAGACAATCTCCTTAGTTCCTCAATTCGCAAGTTCCATCCACCAATATCTTCTGCTAGTCCGTAGGTATTCTTACCAATTTCATGGTCTTGTTTTTCGATCTTAAAACGTTGTGGATAGCTGCAGATTTCGGGCACAGAACAAGAAGATTCTGGCTGAGATTCATCAACAAGTTGCTAAGCTGGGGTTTGGCGCTCTCCACCATGTGATGGACTATCTAGACTAGGCGATTGCTGGCCACTTCAAGTGCCAATCCGTAGCTTGCTCATAGGCATGGCCAACTTGGAAGACAGTTGACTCGTCATAAGCGTTACCTATGATCTGCATTCCAATTGGGAGCCCTTTGCTGAACCCGCATGGGACTGACAGCGCCGGTAGTCCAGTCAGGTTGAATGGTGCAAGGTAGCGGACCATTGCACTTGCAACGTCTTCCTTGGCTCCTTCGAACTCCAATATTTGCGAGCCGACTTCGGGAGCCACCGTTGGTTCGGAAGGCGTCACAATCACGTCAAAAAACTTGAACAGTCTAGCGACCTTGGGATAGACCATAGCTCGAATCCTTTGGGCCTGAATGTAATATGTAGCCGGAATGAATAGCCCCAGTTCAAGTATCAGTCTAACATCAGAGGTGAAGTCGTCAGCCCTTTCTGCCAGCTCTCTTTCATGATACGACGTTGATTCGCACATGTCGATTGCGTTGTACGCTGCCATGATTTCATTCAGGTATGGGAATTCAAACTCTACTATGGAACAGCCCTGCTTTTCCAGTTGATCGATTGCGGAGCGTACTGCCTTACTTACTTCCTTGTCACAGTTCTCGAAAAAGTAGTTCTTGGGCACGCCGATCCTTAGGTCGGATGGGTCAACCTTTAGCATCTTGATGTAGTCTGGCACGAGCTGTTGAGAGGATGTTGAATCTCGCTCATCGTAGCCGGCCATTACTGATAGTAACAAGGCTGCGTCTTCAACCCGCTTTGTGATCGGTCCAACATGATCTAGAGACCAGCTCTCCGGGAATACCCCTGCACGACTCACGCGACCATATGTGGGCTTGAGTCCGACCACTCCACAATATGAGGCAGGTATCCTAATTGATCCGCCTGTATCGGACCCCGTAGCGGCTATCGCAGATGATACTGCAACCGCGGCAGTGGAGCCTCCGCTTGAAGCCGCCCGGTATGTGGTTGAGGTTCCAAGGGTTTCTTGTTGGAGGACTGACACCGCCCAAAGCAAACTCGTGGGTGTTGAGCTTTCCAAGCATAATTGCGCCAGATGACTTGAGGCGTTCAACAACCGTACAGTCGACTGTTGGAACATAGTCTTGCATAAGCTTAGAGCCGCATGTGGTTCTGACTCCCTTGGTCTCGAAGAGGTCTTTAATCGACACTGGAATTCCATGTAGAGGTCCAAGGTCATGATCTGCCTTGATCTGCATCTCCGCAGCCTCTGCCAGTTTCAAGGCATTGTCTGCGCACACGGTGACGTATGCCTTCACCCTGTCGTCTGTCCGACGGATCTGCTCAAGAAGCAACCTCACTATCTCTGAGGGTGAGGTTTCCCCATTTCTGATGCTCTCCGCGATCTGAAGCAGAGTTAACTGTCTCAGTTCAGACATCTTCACGACTTTGCAGCCTCCCAGAAAGGTACGCGAGGTAAGTTGTTGGCTCCAATTCTTTCGGAAGGTACCGCTGCAAAAGTGGCTTGAGAATCTCAACTATTTGATTAAGGGAGGTAGTTATGATTTGAAGCCGTTCTTCCGAAAACGGTACATTCAAAAGCTTCGCGGCTTTTCGAATGTCTTCGATCGTAAACCGTCCCATATTGAGTTCCAACCAAGTAGTTTCTAGCAGCACAAAATGCCTTAAGACTTTGTATCAATGGCGAGTCTATCGATAGAGCCTGCTGCGGGGGATACCTGTAAGAATCTGAGTTAAACGAAGACTCTGATCTAGCCTGTGGTCAGAACGTAGTTCTTTATTCTTCCGGAGTCAAGAGTAATCAAAGCACCTCTAAGGATTCCCTCCGCGTACTCGCTGCCTGGGTTCACACAAAGGCAACGTCCGATTTCTTCGACAGCCTTTGACTCGTGTATATGACCGTGGAGTCCTAGTAACGGTTGATACTTTTCTATCGCTTTTCGAACAGCTGTGGACCCTACATTAATCATGCTAGGTTGCCCGGCTTTGGTCACGGCCTTCAGTTCACTGTCAAGCTCTGGAGCAACATCAAGAAGAGTGCCATATGGTGGGACGTGAACGTTGAAGATAGACTTGCTAATGTCATTGGTTCTCGAAATCATTGATTCCAAAGTTCTTTCGAGTTCTTCTTCAGGTACATCACGAGAACATTTCCAAGGTGTTATATTCCCTTTTCCCATGCTTATCATCTCATATTCATCATCTAATGACACCACCTTGCCATCCGGGTTAGTCACAAAGTCACTCGAGTTCAGAATTGAATCAATCTCATAGTCGTCGTCGTTACCTGGTGAAATGTAACATTTGATTTCTGTCCCTTTTAGCCGCTCCTCCGCCAGTTTCAACCAAGAACTGAGTGTCTCTTTAACACAATTCATAAGTACTTGATCCCTTTTCTCGGTTGAAAACTTCAGCTCCTGAATGACATTTGGGGTATCAACATAAACATAATAGCCACGCATGCGAGTTTGATTTCTGAACTTCTCAAACTGAGTTTCATCTTTTGCTGTTATCTCCATTCCTAAGTAGTTGGTCTTGTAGCCCGCTTCGCTCTTTGACACCATGATCAGCCCTTTGCCCGTAATGTCACCTCCCAAAATTAATTGGTTCGCCCGATAAATTTTTGCCGAGTTTATGAATTTCCTGAAGACAGGTTCTGATCCGTGCACATCGGACGTGAACATTATCTTCAAAGTCATAATGATCACACTAATGGCTGGCTTCACTAACTTCAGTATACCACGTGCGGCTTGGTCCAATCTTTGCTCTCAGTTTCCATTTGTAATTCTTTGGTGCACTCTCTATCGCCTCAAGTATCTTGGTTAGCCTCGTTGAGACAACAGTCTTGTCCTCTTCGGAGAGAGACTCGAACTGTCCAATTAGTGCAAGTGTCTTCTTGATGTTTTCTGTGAACGTGTAATAATATCCCCAATCATTTGAAAGGACTTTTACTATGCCCGAGATGTCAATAGTTTCGGGGGCGCTATCAGTTTCTGACACATCATGTTCACGAATCAGCATGATGACATCTTTGACATCCTTCAAGTTGATTTTGACGATTTGGAACTTCTCTTGCAGAAGTTCAGGAATTGGGATTGTTGGCTTGTCCTTTTCCAATCTGTCTTTGAAGTCTACAGTATGATTCATGCACAATCGATCCCAGAAAATATCTACATGAAACAATGGAAGACTCTTGTTCCAGTAGATTGATCTTCCCATAGTTGCAGCCGCGAGTTGAACGTAGGATTGCGTCGTGTAACCTAAACCTCGGAGGAGGTCATCAACTCTTCTGGACATCTTTGTGTAAGATGCAAAATCAATGTCCGTTAGCTTTCGTTCCATTTTCTCTGCGAGATAGGAGAAACTTGGACAGTGAATCTTGAAGGCTATTGAACCCATAACTCTTAGGAGAACATTACTTCTCTCCGCCACATCCATTATCCTCTGGCATTCTTCCAGAAGCGACTCGTCGGAAGCGCTCATCTTCTTTGTATCAGTATCGACCAAAACTCCCAAGGCCCGAACAATTGGAGTTACTGACGTTCATAAAGTAATCGACGGCTTTTCATCAAGGGTACTCTAGAAGCCTCTTGATCATGTGTCCGTGAAATGAAGAAATGGTCACTATTCTGGGGGAAGTTCTCGGTACAGAGCATCTAGGTCAATGCCTTGGTGTTTCCTGATCGCTCGTATGATGAAGTATAGAATGAAGGAGACTATTAACACACCAATTATCAGGCCAACCGATTGTGGGCTGTTTGATCCCAGAGCGCTGTCGGTCCAGTTCTGATATATGAAGACGAGCATGAATATTGTATTCGCCAGTCCAAGAAGACTCATGACAGGGATTCCTCCCACACGGAAGTTCACCGGGGAAGCTTCGAATATTTCCTTCTTTCGGTATGGGAAAACTACGGCGGCTATGGCTGTTAGTAAGAAACTGAATGCAACAGCGAAAAGCTGCGAGAAGAACCCGAGCCACGTGGTGTAAACGAATACCCAGAGCGAAATCAATGATATTATGCCGCAGATCAGTCGTCGCCACTACTGGCTGATGGAACTTTCTGTCAACGTAACCAAGTTGTCTTGGCATAAGTCTGTCGAGAGACCAAGCCAGCATGACTCTGCTCCCGAGTATTTGATTCTGGGGCATGAAGAATGTCCCGCCGAGGAAGAACGCACCGGCGAAAAGGACGAAGATTATGACATTAGGAAAGGCAATTGGTATGAACGAAGCGTAGAAGGGGGGAAATACTATTCTGCTGTCTGGAGACCCCGAAAGGTAAGTCATCGCGTAGATGAATTTCTCTCCTACTGATGTGAAGTATAAGTACGCAGTCAACGCCATTACGCCTCCAACGAAGAATGAGCCTAGCACGTTCGCAATTAGCCATGTACGTAGTTTCCTTTCATCCTTAACTTCCCCGGCAATCAGGGAAGATCCACATGCCCAAGTGTTGATACCTGCCCATAGTGTTATGCCGCTCGGAATTGCGATCAAGGCTGGTCGCTCAATAGTGGGGAATTGTGTTTCAAACGACCGTATTGTCGATTGATATGTATCCGGTCCTAGAAGTTTGTCTATGGATGAAGCGAATGTTGTGGGATTGTTCGAGAGAAAAGCTGCAAAAGTGATCACGATGCCCACTAGCATCAAGGCAAACGCTATGTTTTGGATAGCGAAGTAGACTTTGTTGCCGAGAAGTGTAATCGCGGTAAAGACTATGATCACGACTGCCCCTACTAGGAATTTCTTGTCAGGAGTGTTGAGCCAATCCGCCATTTGGAGCGCGCCGGGATTATTGGTTGCAGTCCCCCACGATATCAGGACTGAACTCAAAGCTATGGGAATTATTACCGAGGCAGCCCAGCCGAGAACGAGAGGCAACCATATTGCCCAGTTTACGCTGCTCACGAAACCTAGTGACGGGTGTAATGTCCGTCCGATGTAGTGATAGTCTCCGCCGGATCTCGGAATAACCATCGAGAAGAACATGTAGGTTGCAGTGTTAAGAGTTGAGAGCAACGATGCAACTATGATCAGTAACGGGATATTTTGTCCCGGTGAAATGAACGGAAATGAATTCAGTATAAAAGCTGCTATCAAACCCACGCAATTTCCAGTCCATATGACATTGAAAGCTAGACTGGACCACGGGCCAGCTATTCGGACTAGACCACTTGCGCGTCTTAGATACAGGCCACTTGTTTCAGACATGACCTAAGTTCTCTCTCCCATATGTATTTAAGACTTGTCAGATAAGCGTGTTCTAGCCGAGGATATTCAAAACCTAGTTTTTATGGCATACAGTTAGCTCTCTGTCGTTTCGCTAGTTTGCACTTTTGGTTTGGGCTATCGAAACAGATCTATGGTTTGACGCGTTCTTAGATATTCTTAAAGTCCTAATGACCTTATACAGATTAGAAACCGAGATTGGACGGAAAGAAGAGGCTCATGTCAGCACGTGAAGATCTAGCTTGGGAAAACTTGTTGGATACAAGGTGTCCATTTGAAATTTTCTCATTTGATTACGGCTTTTGATGCCCATACAGCTGGTGAACCTGTTAGAGTTATTGTTGCAGGCTTGCCCTACATTCGCGGAAACACTATTGTAGAGAAGAAGAAGTATTTCATAGACAACATGGATCAGACTCGCAGATTTCTGATGCTTGAGCCCAGGGGTCATCGGAATATGTATGGGGCTGTTCTAACTGAGCCCACGAGAGATGACTGCGATTTGGGCGTAATTTTCTTGGATAGTGGAGGTTATTTGGACATGTGTATTCACGGCACGATAGGAGTTGTGAAAGTTGCTCTCGAGACAGGATTGATTAAGACGAGAGAACCGACAACCTTGGTCAGCTTCAATACGCCAGCAGGAATCGTAACAGCCGAAGCCGTTGTTGAGGGTAACCATGTTGGAGCCATTACGATTCGCAATGTACCGTCTTTTCTCTACAGATCAGACGTCAAGATCGAATCTCCTGAATTTGGCTCTGTGAAAGTCGATATTGCTTTTGGAGGAAATTTCTACGCTATAGTTGATGCGAATGACCTTGGAACTAGAGTAGAAAGTCAATACGCTGATAAGCTTGTGAGTCTTGGCCTAGCTATCAAAGATACAATCAATGAAAAGATCAATGTTGAACACCCCTTGGAACACCATATCAATAGGATTAACCTCGTTGAAATATGCGATAAACCAAGAAAACCAAATTCAACATACAGAAACACAGTGATATTTGGTGCAGGCCAGCTTGACAGATCGCCTTGCGGAACCGGAACATGTGCAAAAATGGCGACATTGTACGCTAAGGGGTCGCTTAGAGTCGGTGAACAAGTAGTTAGCGAGAGCATAATAGACACTCTGTTCAGAGGTCGAATAATAGGCGAGACAAGAATTGGAGACTTCAAAGCCATTATACCCGAGATAAGTGGAGAAGCATACCTCACTGGCATCCACCAATTCGTCACAGAATCCGAAGATCCTCTCAGAGATGGCTTTCTTGTGTAGTGAGGGTTTGGAATCAAACTGTGTGATAGCAATCTGGAAAAAAAGACTTCAGATGGAAAGAGTCACGCATAGATGTGGTCATTTAGAAGGCAAGGAAATGATGCCCGCATGCCTAGTCTAGCCCTACGAACAGTAGTTTCAGTTTTAACGCGACTCAAAGTACGTTCTGCAGAATTAGAGGATACTTTAGTGCAGAACCCGTGATGGTACAACAGATCACACTGTTTTTTTGTGGGTCAATGTGAGAGATCACTGCCAAAGATGCAGCAGCGGCTGGTTCAGCGAAGATTCCCTGTCTTGCTAGACTTTTCGTCGCCACAATCAACTCATTATCTGATACTTCGACGTACTGACCTCCCGTCTCCTTCAGAGTACTGTCTATCTTAGGCTGCTCTTTCCCGTAGAAGCCTGCTATGCTGGAAGCAATCATGGAGGTTGGTGCTATGGCAGCTATCATCTTTGCTTTCGACCCAGCTCTCTTCACGCCCATACCAACACCTACGAGATGCGTTCCATTACTCGTTGGACATATCACGTAGTCGGGGGCTAGGTCTCTAGCGATTTCGTGACCAATGTAGGAGTTGCCATCCAACTTCGCCGGGCAGTAACCCGCGTTGGCGTTGTAGATATTCTTGTCTTCCAAGAACTTGAGCATGACTTCCAGAGCCTCGTGGTAAGTGCCTCTAACTCTATGAATGGACGGTCCAAAAACCCGCAAAAGTTGAATCTTCTCCTCTGGAATGTCCCCTACAAACACGTGTGACTTGAATCCGTTCATGTACGCGAAAGCGGATATAGATATGGCCGCGTTACCAGAGCTTGTGCAGACTAGTTCGGTAAAGCCTTTCCTTTTCATGTCGAGCATTACCATCGCACTCTCGCGGTCCTTGTGCACACCCGTTGGATTTCCAATCTCGAGTTTTGCATACACCTCGCAGCCAAACCTCCTGCTTTCGACTTCCAATTTGACAATAGGCGTGTTCCAGTTTGGCTCGCCAGCGTTGAAAATCACTCTGCGTGAAGATTCCATGTTAACACTCTCTGCCCGGGCGGCTCGAGTATGGAACGTACTACATAGATCTTCTGTCTATGCCAGTTAAAGAAGATCTGAGAGTCAACAGTGAGGAAAAGAAATCAATATCAAAGGCATGTACTCAACAAGTTCACGTATCGATCCATATATTCGACCTGCATTCCTTCGTCATAGGGTCCTTTGCTTACCCATCCGGCTCCTCCCAAATCCCACGCATTTTTAGTGTTGTAGATCCGACCTCGGTTATGTGTACAGGTTCACCCATTTCTTTGAGAAATTTGATTCGCCATATATAGTAGTTATTTGAGCTCTTCCAATTACCATATGAAGGATACCAATAATGACTGTATCCCAAAATACCTAGGTAGAAGTCCCTCCAATCCAGTCCTTCCCAATCCACACCGGGCGCATCAGGGAATGGGGAGATTCGAATTCGAGATGGATCGAACCTTGAGTTCTCAACATTCATATGAGATTGTTGTTGTCAACTTATGGTTCAAATCCATTGTGCCGAAAGCGCCTGTTTCCTACAGGATTCGCACCTTATAAGACGCAAGTCCCCGCGGGCCCGCCACTTAGCCGAAGTATCTCCCATTAGTATGCACGTGCCCTCTCTGCTGAAACAAAGCTATTCTTTCATGAAATCATTGGAAACTGTTGTATGTCGGTCACTACTACCTATTCTGGGCAGTGATATAGTAGAGTTTTACAATGCCGCCGGCTGAGACGAGTATACCGAAACTTAAACTGCCATCCATGCCTCTCCAATAGTAGACTTCGGTGGCTTGGTACTTTTGGCAATAATCAGTGATAAAACCATTAATGTTTGCGTTGGCCGTAGGCCATTGTTGCTCGTTTACGTAAGTGAAGTTATTGACCTGAATCTGCACGTCTGGGTTAATCGCGGTCGGGCTGATGAGGGAGTAACCGTTACTTGTAAATATTGATCTTAGTTTGTTCTCGCGTTCGGCTAAACCTAAGGCGACGGGAGCCCCTCCGGAAATTGCGTAGTAAGCCTGTGCAGAGTCTGCTCCAACAGCGACCTTGGCTCCAGTTGTGGCGTCGATAACTGAAATGAACGCCATCTTCGTGATTACAGCGTTTTCGACTTGTGTGTTAATGTAGACGGGGATGAAGTAATAGAGGCGATTTCCTATCAGGTACAAGAGAATGTTTCCAAATCGGTAGTTTGGAAGGAGCGTTAATTGTTGGCGGACGTAATCGTCTGTTTCAAGAGCTTGCAGTGCAGCGGATGGTCCAATGAGTTGAGTTGTTGCATTCTGTATTCTGTAGAGATCTATTTTTCCAAGTTGATCACCGCCGTATGCTATGTACAACCCCGCGAGGTTTCGTCCTGGAGACGCCTGATATTCTACAAGCTGAAGTCCAACGAAATCAACGCGATTTCCAAATGTTTCTAGAATGTAGAGAACCTCAGTGGCTTCGGGACGCTCATAGAAGTCGGATCCTGATCTCCAGATGAATGGATCGCTCACATGAAATCGGAAATCAGCATCAAGCTGGCCAGGTGTGTCGTGAGTTCCAAGTAGATCTTCAGGATAACGCATCTGTGGCAAAAGCCAAGCTGGCGGTTCTTTCCAAGAGGGATAGTACTGTCTATAGAAGCCTAAGAGAAAATTATCTGGTTTAGCAACCGTGTAGGGAAACATGCGACCATCTTCCATATCAACTAGAACGACACCAAAGAACCTGAGATAGTTGTTCGCAGAGAAGCCTGAGTGGATCGGATAGTCTGTGTACACCTGGACTGCATAGTAAATTCTTTTGCCGTCTGTTACAAGATAAGTTGCCTTATCCGCAACTAGTCCATCAATTAGGATCTCTTGAACTCTTTGTTGTACGTCCCGATTGTGAAGCATCATGATGTCATCTTGAGGCGGAGTAAAAGCGAAGCCGACTTGGCCTTCTCTGGCGAGGAACCATAACGTTCTCTGCCATCCCGATAGAACATAATCAGGTTCCCCTCTGTACGAAGCATTTCCAATTTCATCGAATCCCTTAATGTGAACGTACACATCATTCGAGAACGCTTCTCCATAGTAGATTAGTGGTTCAGTCTCGACTCCAAATGCCTGCTGGGTTGTAACATAATCGCCTGTGTGACTATCAATCAGAACTATTCTTGCGGCATGTGTGTATATCAAGTGCTGACTGATCCAATCCTCTGTTAGATAGTTTATTGTCGTAGGAGCGACCCAGTACTCATGACCATTGATGTAAATTATTGATGAGTCGCTGAGTTGCATCCAGTTCACTCCTATCTGGTTCTTCATCTTCGTGTACGACGCGTCGTGATCCCATTGCCTCACCAATGAAACTATTCTACTAGTGTTTCCGGCAGGGAGACTTGAAAGAGGCGCAGACGCGACATTTTCCAATCCTGCACTCCATCGTGTAACCTGGATTTGTTTGTTGGTCATAGGTTTCCATTCATACTGGATCCAGTTGTTATTCCAATTCAACGAGAAACCCGCAACGAAACCAATGTTTACAACTAGCGTAACCAAAATGAATAATCCGGAGATATACAATGCCCATCGTTTCCGACGCGCCATACCTATTGTTCTGTCAATGAGTCCGAATTGAGAGAAAGTCGCAATTAACGCAAAACTGACGAAGACTATTATTGCGATGATGTAGTCGTATGGCGTCGCAATATTCATTGACCAGTATGGCGCACCAAAAATCATCAAGAAAACAATTAGACTCAGAATCAAAAACAGATCCCGTATCCAAGCGTTCGTCTTGACTCGAATAAAATCGCGGACAAACATCAAAACAACTCTAAGAGTCGTCACTGCTACAAGCGCGCCTATTACGTCGTAGATTAAACGGTACTGAACCTCCATTGTCGGCATCAAGGCAACAAGTTCCTCTCCTGAGACTTGAAAGAGGGGTAGCAGTATGACCTTGGAGACTTGAGACCAATCTCCCATTCCGCTTTGAAGCATTGTAACAACAATAGACAAGTTGCCAAACCCAGGTATTCCGTTAGCGGATGCTACAATACCGAAGGCAACAGCCCATTTAATCACTTGCCAAGTTAGCCAGAGAATCTTCCCTGGACCTAACGAGACTATCTCTTGCTCTCCTGTGATACGCGTATAAGCCGCACCTATCGCTGACAAACATTCAAAGAGGTGACTTCTCCCTGGAATGGGATTAATAATCAAAAGAGCCAGAATCGCGGCAATTAGAAACGTGTTGTTGTGATAGAACCTTATTTCAAACCAATTAAGACCAGCCTTGAAAGCATACATGAACTGGAGAACATTCCAGTTCAGGTACATGTAAAGACCGTAGATGATCACGCCGCCAAATATCAATGCGACAATTATCCAGACTAACAGTCCTGCAAAACGCAAAGGAGCCTCAGGTTGTCGGGTATAGCCCATTGTAATTCAACCACTTCAGATTTAGTCTCAAACAAATACAACTAGACACATGATTAAACCTTCTTGTCTACTGATTGGGTCGAAAGTGCTGGTTTGAAATGCGTCTCCGCCATTCCGGCGCCATCCTTGGGCGATAGAAGTGTCTCTTCTTAGTTTGCAGCCTGCCCCGACAGGATCTACAGTGAAAACCTCAGCGAAACATTTTGCCCCATTGAATCTGTTTACAAGCCCAGCATAGGGTGGGAATGTTCCTCCGTACCCGAATATCCACCATGTCGAGCTGCATCTTTGTCCAGAATGGCCCTACGTAACGGTTCTTTTCGAGAGCGTCAAGAGGTTCGTAGCGCATGGAGTAGGCCACTATTCCCCAGTTTAACACCTTTCTGATGCTTTGAAAGAAGCTGTGATTGCTCCAAGCATCATGTCCACTGCCGATCTTAGAATTCTACTAGCATGGCTCATCATTTTACAAGTGCTTGCGGCCATCGTGTTAAATAAGAAGACGCAGTTCCAGTCGGATTGAGGGGATTAGAATCGGCTGAATTAATGCCGAATCGTTTCTTTGTGATAGGATACTTTGTAGGAGTCAGATGCCAAAAAATACGTATATTCTACAAGGTTGAGTGGTACCTTCGTAGTAGCTAGCTTATCCTACCGCCTTTCAGGTTCTTAGAATCTTGAGAAGTTGGTTCTGGCAGGCGTGAATGTTGGGTTAAGTTCCCTGGGACTAGGTTCGCTGTTAAGAAAGAAATTCTTCTTTGCTCAAAGCAGTAGCCGAGTAGTCGAGTTGCTGTTGTTACAGAAATTCCCACATAGTGCCAGCGGAAAATATCCTGCAGTTGTATTATTGTGTCATTTCCACAGATGCGCTTAGTGCTTCCATAAGGTTTCATGTTGAGGTCGGAGGCTTTTCTTTTGTCTTAACTTGATATTCAGGTTCCTTTTTCTTAGGCTTTTTTAGCTGTCTTGGTTTTCCCAATCTTTCTATCTCCTAGAGGATTCGCATAGTGACCACTACATATTGGGTAGTTGAAGATAAAGGGTTGTTGATCACTTAAGCGACCTGTACATAGATGAATATGCCATCTGCAGCCTCAGTTACCTAGAACGATATTGTCATCTCACCTACTTGGACAAATAAAGGACTTGTGACTCGGCCCGACGGGGGCCTTGGTAAACCTACACTGAATTCTTGGTATGTACCTTGCTCTAAACTGAACTAGCACGGTAGTCACGCATTTGGAATATTAATGTTAAAAGATCAGTTTTCCGTTCTCGACTATGGCCTTACCTTCAACGGTTAGTGTTGCTTTCGTTAGCACTCCTGCGAAGTAGAAGTCTGTCTTGTTCGCACCACCTATGTCATCATTGCCGCCAATTCCCAAGGTCACGACGCCTGAGGCTAGGCTATCTTGCAGGAATCCGATTCGCGCTTTCGGATTCACGCCTACTCCGACTACTGCAACTCTACTCTTCTCGCCCTGAGCTTTCTCATAGCTTGCTTTCAGTACGTTAGCATTCAAACGAGCACTGTAATCTGTCAACAGGCCATCCTTGAAGTTTAATTGGACTCCGCCGACCCATTTACCCATGAACGACACTGGTCTATCGAAGACAACAGTTCCTTCTGCATACGTCTCATCTGGGCAAGCCAGAACTTCCCCGCCTGGAATGTTCGCAACATTCCTGCCGTGATCAAGATCGTTCGCGTCGACTATACAATCCTCCTGATAGGGCTCCCGACCTCCTAGTCGAAGGCTCAGGTTACTGCCTTTGTTGTCCATGATTTTGATCTCTCCAGTGCGCAGTATAGAAGCCACCTTCGTCACTTTATCCTTAAGCTCTCCAAAGTTCACATTTGATGCGGCTAATAGCATCCGTTGCCATGCTGCGAGTGGAATCTTGTAGGCGCGAGCCCTTTGTTGTGAGGCGTATCCTAACGCTATACGAGCCGCTTTCAGTCGGTAGCGTTTAGCCCGCTCATACCATTCCTCATTGTAGCTTGTTGACGCACGGAACTTTGATTGGTTCTTCCATAATCTTGGAAAGTCGGCTGGACCCGGGATGAAGATATATCCCTTAGCCTTCTCAATCGCTGCCCACTCATGTTCGCCAACCTTACCAAGCTTATCTTCCGAAAGCGACTCTGCACTCTTCCAGAAAGTGTCTTCATGCTCGAATAATAGCATAGGACGAGCGCCTGCATCACGTAGCCCATATATGAAAGCGCTTGCGAGGGGAAGACCATGGTCCCAACTTTCAACGATAACATCATCACCCGACTGAATACCTAGAGTTGAGGATAGGACGTTTCTCACCAAGATATCGTAATTGGACATGGTTCAGGAAACAATCAACCTCTTATTCTTAAGATTTGACCCTGTCAGGAAGATTGTAAGCACATGAGCATTCTGAGCGCTCATACCCAGTGAATAGAAACTAACTGAGTTATGCCAATCCAAAACGGCTTCTTAGCTATATCCCCCACCAAGGGATACACAAAGTCCAAAGTTAGAGCCACCGCGGGCCCGCCACAAAACTTGAGTGGGTGAAATTGAACTTGATGACTGGCTGAATGGTGTCGAGATAATGTCACATGTGACGGTAGTCGACGTATCGAATTTCTGAATAATGTTTTTATACCAGTGGTACAGTAATGTTCCAATTGTGGTCATGTGATGTCAGACCTGAAGAGTTACCTAAGATGCAAAATGATTGATACGTTTGGACATATTCCCGCCCAAAGAGTAAAGTTCCATACCATCGACGAGTTACTGCTTGGATGCTGATTAATCTAGAGCCCAATATGCCAGAGCTACAAAGAGACAGAGAGTCATTCTCCCTCTCTGGCTAGTTCTTCAGGAACGGAGTGTGCGTGATCATTTTGAAATGCGTCAGAACTGCTGTCAAAACAATCCAAAGGAGGTGAAAGAATGAAAGTTGGAGAACTAATCGAGAACTCTTCAAGGTACGGTTGGAATGTGAAGAGTGCGAGATACCTCTCTGATGAGAATGTTATTTTGGAGTTTGAGAAGCTCCTTTCTGAGAGACGGTATCATATCTATGTGTTAAGCGGAATCGATGGCGTTGTCTTCCAAGGATACAACTTTTTTGAGGATAACGTTCCAGTCGATGCGAAGACGTGGGATCGATGCGTTAGGTAACCCATGTTTTCACGCTTATACGTTTTCTCTGTAAGATCAGGAATCTGAGAGATCTTGTGATTTGCTTTTGCATTCTAAATATCATCTGCATGAACTAGTCGAAATGAAGAAGGTGGCCACGATTAAGGTTACTCACGAAATGTACTATATGACGACCTGAATCAGAGTTCCAGCCAACGTGAAAATCATCAGAGAAACTGACAGCTTTCCAGAATTATGAGTAGATGATCGTTTCTCTCTAGCCACGTCACGGATCAACCCGTACAATCTGATGTCAATCATCAGTGTTCAGTACGCTTTTGGCGTAGAGCCCTGCGGGTTGTCCAAAGGCTTATATTCAGAAGTGAGGAGTCTTTGCGCATGTCAGATCAAGGGATATTTGTTAGAAAAGCATCAGGACTCATTCGCAGGGTAAGTCCGTTTCAAGCTCTCTCTTACTCGTTCCAAGCACCAGCCCTATTGCTTGTAGCAATCTACATGATTTGGGGAACTATACTCTACCCAGGCGCGAACTATCTGGTCGGCTCATGGGCAGTGATCGTGATCTATCCATCAGTGCTCATCTATGTCCTACTAGCAATCGCGATGCCACGGTCCGGAGGCGAATACCTCTACGTAAGTCGGTCTCTTGGGCCCGGGTGGGGATTATTCACTTCTTGGCAGATGACTATCAACTCATACATATGGCCTGGGCTACTAACCCAATTCGGAATCTACTACGGTGTTCCTCCTCTTCTCATGGCAGTGGGAAACGCTGTAGGTAATCCAGCTCTGAAACAACTCGCCATTGCGATAAGCGATCCAAGCAATCCTGCGTACATATGGATGTTCATA
Source organism: Candidatus Bathyarchaeota archaeon (assembly GCA_963760485.1). GTDB lineage: Archaea > Thermoproteota > Bathyarchaeia > 40CM-2-53-6 > CAVXDP01 > CAVXDP01. Next base: position 124,657 of record CAVXDP010000007.1, read on the forward strand.
ATGGGATTGATCTTTCTTGTTTTCAGCAATCTAGTACACTACCTCGGTGTTCAATGGGTGGCACGGGTTTCGGTAGTGGCATTCTTCGTCATCATTCTTGAGTTCATTGTGTGGACAGTGATATTCGGTACGTCAAACCCAGCCCATTTCATTGCCAACGTAGAAGGGAATCTTGGAATCAGCTTCCAGAAGGATGTTGTTGACGTGGCTACGGCTACTCCAGGTTTTCTAGGAGGAACCGTTCTTTCTATGTCGATCTTCGCTGGAGCAATTTATGTCAGCCAGAACACACTTGCATCAACGTTTCCAGCTAATTTCTGTGGAGAGATCAAATCTGTCGCAAAGTCACAGACACTAGCTCAGGTAGTCTCGATTGCTCTATATGCAATCTTGTATACGTACGCCGCAGGTTTAGTCTACTATGCAATAGGACTTCAGAACTATCAAGCCATAGCTCAACTTACCACGATTGGAGCAGCGAGCCCCATACTACGCCAGAGCTTCTGAACTCTTTGGAACATTTCCCTCATTCCTACTTCTCGCCATGTTTGCTACTGACAACCCATATCTGCCGATAATTTCATCAGCATTATACATCATTGCCATGTTCTGCTCGGTCGCCGCTCTGCCAATGGGCGCCAGCAGAAACGTGTTTGCCTACTCGATAGATGGACTATTCCCAGGATTCCTGAGCAAAGTTGATCGTAGAGGGTCCCCATGGATTCTATGCCTGATATCAGCCATCATGGGCTTCTTCACATTATACCTTGCCCTGTACACTCTCTACCTACAAATGATCGCTTACTCCACTGCAATATGGTTCCTAGGATGGATGGTCCTTGGCATAGGCGCAATAGCCTTCCCATACGCCAAAGGAAGTCGTGGAATCTACGAGAAAGCTCCCCGCATCGTTAGAACAAATATCCTGGGAGTTCCCATTCTGGTAATCCTAGGGGTTTTGGGACTTGTTTCCAGCGCTTGGATAGTTTACATCCTATTTGTGCCAGCTCTTGCCGGTGGAGCTCTAGCATTGATGCCGCTTGTGACCACAGTAACTGTATGCTCAGCCTTCCCGTGGATAGTCTATGGACTGGCACGGATATACAACAGATGGAAACATATCAACATAAACATCCGGTTCAAGGAAATCCCTCCGGACTAGATACTAAGAAACCGAGTACGAAGAAACAAAAAACCTCAGAGAGATCGAGTGTCACCCATAAGTGAACTCAGGTCTCTCAATACCCTTCTTTTCTTTCGGAGTTATCAGAACGCCTCGTAGAATACCCTCACCATACTCGCTGCCGGGGTTGACACACACAGTTTTCCCAATGTTCGAATAGGCTCTGGATTCGTGAATATGCCCGTGCAGTCCCATCACAGGCTGGTATTTCTCAATAGCAGCCCTTACTGACTTACTACCCACATGTATCATGTTGAAGCCACCCGCTCGAGACAAAACTGGTGTCAAATCTTCTTTGAGCTCCGGTGCCAGATCTATCGGAGTGTCATAAGGAGGGGTGTGAAAATTGAATATGCACTTATCGAAATTCGTGATTTTTTGAATCATCTGATCAATTTTCTTTCCCAACTCTTCCTCAGGAACATCACGTGGGCAATGCCAAGGGGTAATGTTGCTGTAGCCCGTACAAGCTATTTCGTAGTCACCTATTGCTGCAACTTCGCCCTCGGGATCTTTTACGTAGCTTGAGCCGCGAATGATATCTTCAATTTCAAACGGGTCATCGTTTCCACCTGTCATGTACATTGGAATACCTGTGTCTTTCAGACGCTCCTCCGCCAGAGCCAACCACTCTTTCAATCTTTGAAACATGAGTTCCCTGAACAGTTTTTCACTCTTCGCTGGATCGGCCTTAATCTCGTCATATTCTGCAGGATTGGTTCTGAAAGTGTACGCGCCAGAGTCTTTCAGCATTTTTTCGGTAGTTTCTATCTCGCTCGGTTTGATGATATTCTCCGATCCAAGATAGAATGCCTTGTAATTACCGTCTGGTTGTTCGATGAAGGAAATCATCAGCTTTCCAGTGATATCTCCACCCAAGATCAGGACGTCTACTCCGTAGAATTTTCCCGCATTCAGGAACTTCTTGAAACATACATTCGAACCATGAACGTCGGTTGCAAAAAACATCTTTTTGATTCTAGTCATTGTTCATACCTCTATCTGGACTTAGCTTAACCACTCCGCTCGGTCAACCTCTTCAACGTCTCTGTACCATTTCTTCTTTGGTCCTACCTTGGCGCGCATTTTCCAACTCATAGATTTCGGCGCTCGGTTAAAAGACTCCAACAGCTTATCTATCCTACCTTTGACCAGCGCTCTGTCGTCCTGACCTAATGAAGTATACCTCTCAACATAGTCCTTGACCTTGCCCAAGTTGACTGTAACGGTATAATAGAAGCCCCATTCACTGGCCAAGATCTTCGCAACGTAATCAGCGTTGATGATATCATTGTCTCCATTGCCAATATCATGTTCGAGCAACAATACTGTCGTATCTTTCAGGTCTTTTTCGTTGATCTGTACAATCTGCATTTTCTCCAGCAAGAGTTCAGACAAAGGAACTGTTGGCCTGTCTTTCTCAATCCTGCCGCAAAAGAATAGTATGACAGAACTCGAGTTTGTCGAAAAAGACGTCTATGTGCTTGCCATCCGCCCCATAGAAGATTTCTCGGCCCACAAAGGCACCAATGGTAAGATGCTGGGTTGGCTTGTATCCATGCCCTGGAAGAAACTGAACTATGGCATTTTTCTGTTTGCTGTAAGCAGCGAAATCTATGTCGGTGATTGCTCTTTTCAGTGTTTCGAACAGTGATTGATTTCTCGGGCAATGAAGCCTGATAGCTGTGGCACCTAGCATCCTCAGGATTATTCCTGAGCCTTCTGCTGCTTTCGACCAACCTCGCAGCTTCCTTAACCATAGAGTCATCGATACTCAATGTGTCATCCCCGATTAGGCGTCAGAATGTCACATCCTTCGCCTAAAAGGTTTGTTTCAAAACAAAGCGACGTTTTCCGAGGCTGATTACCAGCCACTGGCGGTCTTGGTTGATTTTCCAGTCTCCACATCTGTCAACGATTCTTCCAGAATGTCCATGGCGTTGTCAGCTTCTTTCTCAGTTAGAATCAACGGTGGAGCTATTCTCAGGACATTAGAATAAGTTCCGTAATATGACATAGCCAACCCCTTTTCGAAAGCTCTCCAGGAAACTCTCCCAGTCTCAGGCCTGGCAGGCTCCTTTGTCTTTCTATCCTTGACCAGCTCCACACCGATCATTAGTCCTTTCCCTCTCACGTCACCAATCATCTCATGTCTCTCCTGCATCTCCGATAATCTTTTCATAATCTTCTTTCCAACTCTTTCGGCATGCTCTGGTAACCTCATTTTCCTCAGAGTGTCGAGAGAAGCCAACGCTGCCGGCGCAAGACATTGGGTTTGCTGCGAGAGTAAAAAAATGCGATCCATGTGGCCAAGTCATCATATCTTCCCTTGCCACGACTGCACTGAGGCAATGACCTGCGGCCAATGCCTTTCCGAAGACGATTACGTCAGGAATTACTTTTGAATGATCGATTCCCAGCATTCGACCTGTACGCCCGAAACCCGTTTGCACCTCTTCATCCACATAAGCCACGTTCAGATCTTTGCAGATTCGTGCAATCTCAGGCAGGTACTCCGGTGGTGGAATAATTACTCCCGCGTCTCCTTGAATTGGCTCTATGAAAACTCCTGCCACATTGTTCTTCTCTATGGTTTCTTTCACCTTTGCCAGCACATTGAAGCCCACAATCCGGGTATGAAAGCTTGTATTCGCACCTGTAGCAGTTGGCATATGGGACATGTATGATCCCTGGTACAAGTGGGCCGAAGCTCTCTTGCATCTGGGGCCAAATCGCGGATAGAGAAAGACCTCCGTATGTCTGCCCGTGGTATGACCCCACGAAAGTTATCGCATTTGGTCTCCTAGTATAGAATCTGACCAGTTTCAGTGCTGCGTCGTTGGCATCCGATCCTGACAGGCCGTAAGAAACCTTCTTCTTGAAAGCGCCTGGCACTAGGGTTGTCAATTTCTCCGCCAACTTCACTGGTAACTCATTGAAGTAGTAGGCGTGCATGCAGTAGTCCATCTTCTCTGCCTGAGTCTTCAGTGCATTTGTCACCTTTGGATGACAATAACCAACGTTTGCAGCGGCCGCGCCTGACAAGAAGTCTAGAAAATGGTTTCCATCAACATCGGTAATTGTGCATCCCGATGTGCTGCTTGCGACAAGAGGCCAAGGCCGAACGTTCGATGGAGTAATCAGCTCTTCGTCTTTTCTCATAATCCTCCTAGCTTTCGACCCAGGAGTTTTCAAATTCATCACCCTGCAACACATTACGTAAGTATCAGCTGTTCATAAATGAGATCATTTCGATATGGCTGATCAAAAGATACTGCTGTTAAGGCCGTCAAACGCGCAAGACAGGAAGGTGCTGAAGAAGCGCTATACACGCATGACGGTATCGTGTACGAATGCATGGCATGCAGTTTTCTCGTCGTCAAAGATGACAGCATCATTACAGCTGGAAAGGGAGTAGTTGATGGGATAACTCGGAGAATTGTTCTCGAACTCATTGGGGGACGCGCGCCAGTCGATCATAGGTTTGTGACTGTTTCAGAGAGTCCGTCCCTAGATGAGGCATTCATCACTTCATCAAGGCACGAAGTAATGCCTATCGCAAGTGTTGACCGAACGAAAATTGGAAATGGAAAACCGGGACCAATAGCTCGAGAGGTAATGGAATTGTTTAATGACTACGCCGGAAAGAACAGGTCTTGACCCTGGTGTCAGCATGAACAGACCGGTTAGAGTAGCATTCTATGGTGTTGGCGTCATATCCAGTTTGATAGCAAAGGCTCTACTTGAGAAGAAAGGTGTCCAGATAGTCGCGTCGATAGACGTAGCAGATGACAAGGTTGGAAGAGATCTTGGAGACATACTAGATCTTCATCAGAAGCTCGGGGTAGTTGTTGCCAGAGATGCTGAGACAGCTTTTTCTAAGGCCAAACCCGACATTGTAATTCACGCCACGTCATCAAACCTCAACAAAGTGTATCCACAGATAAACGAATGTATCAAAGCAGGAATCAATGTAGTCTCAACATGTGAGGAACTCGTCTATCCGTACGCAAAGAATCGAGCCATTGCTGAAGAACTGGACAGATTTGCCAAAGAACATGGAGTCTCAGTTCTTGGCACAGGAATAAACCCAGGCTTCCTAATGGACGTCCTCCCCATCACCGCTACTGGACCGTGCCTAAATGTCAAGCGAATCAAAGTCACGCGCATGATGAACTCTGGCAGAAGAAGAATACCTTACCAAAAGAAGATTGGAACAGGTCTAACTGAAAAGGAATTCAGAGAAGAGATCGAAAAGAAGAGTATTACAGGGCACGTCGGACTAGACACATCTATCTCAATGATAGCTGATGCTTTGGGATGGAAACTAGACGATGTTGTCGAACTGCCACCTCAACCAATTTTGGCTGACAGGACGACAAAGACGAATTACGCGACTGTTGTCAAGGGCCTCGTGGCTGGATTGAAGAGTTCAGCCTACGGTATTCTCAGTGGTGAAAGGATCATCCAGCTTGAATTCGTATCTCATGCAGGCGTAGAAGAAGAATACGACTCTGTTGAGATAGATGGTGAGCCTAACATAAGATTGAAGATCGAAGGCGGGGTTCACGGTGACATTGGAACCATAGCAATGATCATCAACTCCATTCCGAAAGTCATCAACGCTCGACCTGGATTGCATACAATGAACAGGCTGGCCATACCATCGGCCACCCCAGCGGAACTAAACAGGTATATTGAATCTTCGCCCAAAGAAATGGAATAGGTTCACTTCAACGCGCAATGATGGTTCGAGCTCTCGCTAATCATCGGCTTCTTGCTACGGGAGCAGGATAGGCATTGAACCTAGGGTATGATTAGAGAATGTTCCATGATAGCGTCTTAGATACGATGAAAGACTAAACCTGTCTGGCTACCCAGGATCCTTCATGAATTGCTTCTAGACTTCTACGAGGTTTCAAACAGTCGCCTGCAACATAGAGCTCTTTCACTCTTCCTTGCAAATATCTGTGAAGCCTATTGTTTGGCTTGCTGCCTGATGCCATTACTATGCTTTCTGCCTTCAAAGTGTGTTTTCCGTGGCTATTAGAGACGAAAATGCCTTCGTCCAGGATCCTTTCGAGAACAGTCTCTGTATAGATCCGGATGCCTTTTTCTTTGAGCCGCTTCAGTAGCAAATATCTGTTGAACGTTTCCATATCTGACGCTATGTCTCCATGTTTCCTTCTCGTAACCAAAGTAACATTATTCCCTGATTCTGACAGATACTCGGCAGTTTCGCAACCGACCTCTCCACCACCAATGACTATCGTTTCGTTACTGATATTTGCTCTACCAGCCAGCAAGTCCCATGCCGTTACTACATGTTTGTTTTCAATGCCTGGAACATCCAGAAGTTGAGGGACCGCACCAGTTGCAATAATAACTGCATCTGGTTTCTTTTCTTCAACGAGTTCCAGAGTCACCTCTTTTTGCATTTCAATCTTTACGCTCAATTTCTTCATTTGCCCGCTAAGATACTCAAGTATGTTAGCAAGCTCTTCTTTGTGTGGAGGTTTAGTGGCCAAAATGAATTGACCTCCAAGTTCATCATTCATTTCGTATAATGTCACGTCATGCCCTCGCATAGTTGCGATTCTAGCGGCTTCCATTCCGGCTAGGCCTCCTCCAGCGATCAGAACATTCTTCACCTTGTCTGCGCGAACTATCCTGTAGTTCTTTTCCTTCCCTACATCGGGATTGATATTACATGTTATCCGTAGGCCTGCGAAGAGTCGGCCGATACATCCTTGGTCACAAGCTATGCACTTGCGAACTTCGCTGAGTCTTCCTTCCATAGTTTTCAGAGGAAGCATTGGATCCGCAATTAGAGCTCTCCCCATGGAAACAAGGTCGGCTCTCCCTTGCTGGAGGATCTTCTCTGCCAATTCAGGATCGTTTATCCTCCCCACCGTGATGGTGGGTACGCTTACAACTTTCTTGACACTCTCAGCCAAGTGCACCATGTAACCACGTTCAATTGCCATTGGAGCTTCGCACATGTGTTCAGACTCGGAAAGGGAACCCGAAACGTGAATTGCATCAACTCCAACTTGTTCAAGTTTTGTTGCTATTCTCTTGGCAAGTTCGGGTGTTATGCCACCTTCTATGAACTCATCCGCACTGATTCGAAACAGAATTGGGTAACTCGACCCGACTTTGTTCCTGACACTCTGGATGACCTCTACTGCAAACCGCATTCTCTTCTCAAATGATCCGCCATAACGATCAGTTCGCTTGTTGGTGTACGGAGAGAGGAACTGTCCAATTAGATAGCCATGGGCACCGTGAATTTCAATTGCGTCGAATCCCGCGGCTTTTGCTCTTCTAGCTCCTTCCCCAAACTTATTCACGAGTTCAGTGATTTCACTTGTCTTCAGCGGTCTGGGCCGCACAACAACCGCGCCCGGGGATCCATACATATCAATGTAGGGTACGTTGGAAGCTGAGACCGGTGTTCTCCCTTCAGTTGCCTCAAGCGTTGTCTCTCTTCCAGCGTGATGGATTTGAAGTGCGATTTTGGCACCGTAGAGATGTACGGCGTCAACGAGATCAGCTAACCCGGGAAGGAATTTGTCGCTATCTATTCTGAGCTGGTTGACTACAAGTCTTCCCAGAACGCTTTCCACGCAAGTAGCTTCTACTATGATTAAGCCAACCATTCCTTCTGCTCTCTCAGCGTAGTAGTCGACCAGCCGTTCAGTGACGCCTCCCATTTCACTTGCAAAGTTTGTAGTGATAGGGGGCATGACTATTCGGTTCTTAAGTTCCATCGAGCCTATCCGGATTGGTTCAAACAGTCTCATAGCTATCGACACTAAATCGCCCTGCAACTGATATAAGACTGAGTTGTAAAACAGAGTAACTCGAGAAGACTATCAAGATTCGTCAAATTTGATTAGTCTCCATAACCATTCTAAGAACCAATTCAAATTCTGGAGAGCAATATCAAATGGATGAACGATCAATAAAACGAGCGCTTCTTAGCGTCTACGACAAGAAAGACGTCTTGACTTTTGCCAAGGGCCTCGTAGACTTGGGTGTCGATCTACTTTCGACGGGTGGAACAGCTAAGACGCTCCTTGAAAAAGGCATCAAGGTGAAGGAGATCTCAAGTTACACGGGTTTTCCGGAGCTACTTGATGGAAGAGTCAAGTCTCTTCATCCCAAGATTCATGCTGGCGTTCTCTTTCGAAGGGGAAACATTGATGATGAACGGTCTATAGAGGCACATGGAATCTTACCGATTGACCTTGTGGCCGTTAACCTTTACCCGTTCGAGATAACCGTGAAAGAAACTCCAAATGACCAAGCCAGGATTATTGAGAACATAGACATCGGTGGCCCTGCGTTAATGCGCGCCGCGGCGAAGAACTATGTCAACGTAGCAGTGGTGGTTGACCCAGAAGACTACAAACCGATTCTTGAAGAATTAAGAACTCATCAGACTAGCCTCTCTTCTGAGACACGATTTCGACTGGCAGAGAAAGCCTTTCGAAGAACTGCAGAATATGATTCTGCAATCAAACAATACTTCGAAAACCTAACTGCGATGAGACATACAACAGAAGTCTTTCCCCGAAAGGTTCTACTGGAATTCGAGAAGATTCGTGACCTAAGATACGGTGAGAACCCACACCAGAAAGCCGCCGTCTACAAAGAGGCTGACGCTAGAACATGCATAGCCGAGGCAAAGATACTGGGCGGAAAAAAAGAGCTAAGTTACACAAATATCTTGGACACGGACTTTGCATTTAATCTGATCAGAGAGTTTCCGAATCAGATAGCAACTGTCATAGTCAAACATGCGAATCCTTGTGGCGGAGCAATTGGTGAAACGCTTCTGGAATCATGTAAGAGATCTTTGCAGACGGATCCCGCGTCAGCGTTTGGAGGAATATATGCATTCAGCAGAGAGGTGGACCATGAAACAGCCAACCTACTGTCCGACCAGTTTGTGGAAGTTACTATTGCACCCGGATACACAGATGAAGCTTTGAAGATTCTGTCGAAGAGGGAGAACCGGAGGATCCTTGACAGCAAGGAACTCGTGAAGACAATTGATTCAGAAGGATTTACTGGAAAGAGTTTCAGAAGCATACTCGGTGGAATGCTGTATCAGGAAACTGACAATACCCTGGTCGACGAAAAGCGAATGTCAGTTCCAACGAAAAGGAAACCAACAGATGAAGAGATGAAGGCGCTATTGTTCGGTTGGAAATTCGTCAAACACGTTAGATCCAACGCAATAGTTCTTGCCTCGCCGACGCAACTGATTGGCGTCGGTGCTGGACAGATGAGTCGAATAGATTCATGTAGGTTGGCAATCTCAAAAGCTAATGATGTGGGATTAAGGATCTCTGGCGCAACTCTAGCATCTGACGCTTTCCTGCCCTTCAGAGACACCGTCGATCAAGCTGCAAAGGCAGGAGTAACCGCTATCATCGAGCCTGGCGGGTCATTAAGAGATAAGGAAGTCATTGAAGCCGCGAACGAACATGGCATGGCGATTGTATTTACAGGTATCAGGCACTTTAGACACTGACTATTCCAACTTTAGCTTGCATAGAGAATCAGTAATATTGTGAGAAGTAGTGTTTGCGCCCGCATCAACGCGAAAGAATGGCGCCCTTCGCCAGAAACGTGAATTTTGCACGTCTCTTTGGGCGGGATTTGAACCCGCGTCGTGCGGGCGACAGCCGCGCATACTACTCCGGCGCAGAAGCGTGACCGGGCTATACTACCATTGCACATCAACGGCAAGTTGATTGGGCGCGGTTTATGACCCGATTTTCTGCGCAGTATGTCTTGGAAAAGGGATTCCATTTAAGGATTGTGCGATGTACCTCTCGAGCCAGTGGTTCATCTTGAATGCAACTCGTTCGGTACTTTGAATACATTTTAAGAGCTAGGTACCCATCAAGAAGATCTATCGGGGATCTGGGCCCAGTGAAGTCCCTATCAATTGCAGACAATTTTGCTTTGGCAACGGATCTTTACGAACTTACAATGGCCGCAGCGTACTACGATAATAATGAACTAGGCGAGGTCACATTCGAACTCTTCGTCAGGAATCTACCGAAAAATCGCTCCTACCTTGTTGCCGCGGGATTAGAGCAGGCCGTGGATTACGTACTCAAGCTGCGATTCAACGAAGAGCAAATCAACTACCTCAAGAAGCATCCAAGTTTCAAGAATGTTAGTGATGGCTTCTTCAATTATCTTAGAAACTTCAGGTTCACCGGAGATGCATGGGCAGTTCCCGAAGGTACAGTGTTCTTTGCTAAAGAGCCAATTGTGCGAATCACCGCACCGACAATAGAGGCGCAGATAGTTGAAACATACCTGTTGTCGACGATCAATTTTGAGACACTGATAGCTACCAAGGCTTCTAGAGTTGTTCAGAGCGCCAGAGGAAAGGGGGTAGTCGAGTTTGGCGCTCGACGCGCACATGGTCCCGAGGCAGCCGTTCTGCGGCTAGAGCAAGTTACATCGGAGGTTGCATTGGAACATCAAACGTTTTGGCAGGTTACCAATTTGGAATCCCAACCTACGGAACGATGGCTCACTCATTCATAATGAACTATGACTTGGAACGAGACGCTTTTGAAAGATTCTGCAAAGTCTTCCCGTCAAGTTGTGCCCCGCTTATCGATACCTACGATACGATTGAAGGGGCAAAGACGGCTACCTCCCTAACAGTGAAACCAACGTTGGTTAGGCTCGATAGCGGGGACCGCTATGATCTGAGTGTCAAGGTCAGAAAGATTTTGGATGACGCCGGTCTGAAGGATACAAAGATATTCGTAAGTGGTGATCTGAACGAGTATGTTCTGGACGATTTGACTTCGCGAGGCGCACCTATCGACTCTTTCGGTGTTGGAACGGAACTCGTTACATCGCGTGACGACCCAGCATTGCAGGGAATATACAAGCTTGTCGAGGTGCGACGAGAGGGAAAGAATGTCTATCGAGTTAAGACGAGTGTAGATAAGAAAACGATTCCCGGTGGCAAACAGATTTACAGGAAATATTCGAGCAATGAAGAGATTCAGGAAGATATTCTGGCCCTGGATGATGAGGAAGCCCCACAGGGCACCGTTCCACTTTTAGTCAAAGTAATTGAAAGGGGGAAGATCGTCTACAATCTACCAAGTATAGATTGGATCCGAGATAGGACCAAGAAGGAGATTGCGGGGCTACCCGAAAAGTACAAGGCCATGACTGGCTCCGTCGAACCGCCTGTGAAGCTTAGCCCTGAGCTTGAGCGATTGAGTAACGCATTATGGGCCAGTCGAGACCAGGCTGTCGGCCCAATAACACCATAATGTTCGTCGTTCTGATTCGGAGGACAATGGTCTGAATTTCGCAAAGATTTCTTTTCTCATAATCCTTGCGACAGTATTGTTCCCGTTAACGTACGCTGCGGAACCTCTGTATGTCAGTGTACATGTTGACCGAGCATACGAGAATGGCATGATCATGGTGACTCTATTTGGTGAGGTTACGAGAGCAAATGAAGCCCCTGTAACACTGGGAGCAGTCTCTGTAGAAGTTAGCGACCCATACGGGAGGCAGCGTTCACATAGCCTTCCTGCACTCAGCCAATGATGGATCATATTCAGATACTTTCGAGCTGGAGAGTAACCATTCAACAGGCGACTACACAATCTACGTTACCGCAACCAAAGTAGGATACGAAGATGCTCAGGCGACACTGACCTTCAAAATTGGCGTCACTCCATTCAGTATTTCAATATCACCAGCTTTGCTGACTATTACAAAAGGAGAAACCGCTATATTCAGAATAGGGCTTGAGAGCAAAGAACAACTCTCCTCCGTTGTTCACATTGAAGTAATGGGTCTTCCAGCCTCCATTTCATATAGTCTAAGCTCAGACAATGTCACTTCTCCATCAACTGTCACATTGACGGTAATGACTTCAGAGCTTACGCCAGGTTCATACAGGCTAACCGTTGTCGGCAGATCAAGAGAAGGAGAAAGCAAAGCTAGCGCGGAGATTATTGTAACAGAAGCAAACAAATCAGGATACTACGTAATAGCTGCAGTTCTTGTGATAGCGTTTCTCTCGACGATTCTTGTATACAAGAGAAGGACAGCAGTGAAAAAGCAAATCGAACCTCCCAGAGACGTGCCCGAGTATCTTGATAGACTGGCACTGAGTCCATCAACGCTCCTCTCGCTCCCAGACCATCTCAGGAAGACTGCGATAATCATCTGTAATCTCAAAGAAGCAAGTGCGAACGAAGTTGCGTCTAGGTCAGGTAGAGCTAGAGCCGCCGAAAGCGATTACCTAAACCAACTGGTAAGGATGGGACTTATCAAGAAGAAACGCAAAGGCCGAGAATCATATTTTTTCATTGAGTGATGATTCCATGGCTTTGCTTCAGCTGTATTGGTGTAGCACATGCAACTTCTTAAATCGCAGGGCCTCAGCCTAGGAGTAAAGGCGAATTCGTTTTGCGCAGGCTTTTGACGATTTTACTCTTGCTTTCAGTTTGCTTCGTAGCCTTCATTCCACAAATTTATGTGAAGGGCGATGAAGGTCAGATAACCACAACCATGCATGATGAGATAACTACTGCCTCAAGTTTAACGACCACCGTGATCTCGCCCACTACTGTAACTTAAAGCTTAGTAAGGAGCTCTACAAGCGCAACGTCAACCCTCGGAGAAGCCCCGGGCGAGTTCATCATCAAGGTAGATCCACAGAATCATACGATCCACCGAGACGAAAAGATCAGAACAGCGACTTACTCCGTTTTGGTTAAGGCGCTCTCAGGTTTTCGGGGAGAGGTCGAACTTTCCATAGAAGGTTTACCAGATTCAATCGAGGCCATATTCAATCCGGAAGAAGGAGTACCAAAACCTGTCTTCATGTCTATATTGAAGATTTCCGTCGACCCATCCACGCCCTCAGGAGTATACCCTCTTACAGTAATTTCTTCAAGCGAGCACACCGTTCACCGTGCAACTGCTACGTTGGTTGTTAAGGGGGAATCGGTAACCACAACAACGACGCTGTATGAGAAGCGGATGAAGGTCACTGTGTCAACTAGCGCAATGAACTACAAGAAGGGCGACGAAGTGGAGATCTTTGGATTTGTGAAACTGCGGTCAGGCGGATCGGTGGCTGGGGCAAACGTATCTTTGAGTATTGTCAACCCGCTGGGAAATGATATTCACGTCAGATCGATGGTTACAGACAAATCCGGACGGTACTCAGACAATTTCACTCTTCCACTAGACGCTGTGGAAGGAACTTACGCGGTTTATGTTTCCGCTGACACACCAACCCATGGACATGGATTCGCTAGAGTTGCTTTTACGGTCGGAACAAGTGAGACACCCAGTATACGCATTGTCAACGCCACGGTTGCAATGGTCAATGGAACGGTTTCATCCGAGTTTCACCCTGGAGAAACCTTTGTCGTATGGGTCGCCGTGAACAACAGTGGAGCTGTACTGAAGGACGGCAGGATCTGGGTTGAAGTGTTGGATTCCAACAACGTTCCAATTACTGTGACCGCAGTTATGGTCACAATTCACACTGGAGAGGAAGTTAAGACTGGAATCCAAGTCGCCTTGAAATCTAGTGCATCCACTGGAACCTACACGATCAGATGCCTTGTATCGAACGCTCCAATCACGACAGGCGGAAGGTTCCTAGACACGAAGGAAACTATCTTTCTAGTCACGTAGATCTTGTGCGCAAGCCAACCAACTGTTTGGCGATTCCCTATGAAGTGTTCAAGATTTTGCTTACTATTCTTTGTATTACTGAGCTTACAAATCTCCCTTCTGAGTGCTTCATACGCAGGCGGACTACTATCTGTCAACGTATCTACCGACAAGCAGAGTTACGGCCCAGGAGAAGTCATAACAATCACTGGAAAAATATCAGATGAGACCACCCAAGGCGTGGCTTTTGCAAGTGTATCGATTCAGGTCAACGACCCTAACGGGAATCCCATCCATCTAACCTCAATTCTATCAGGCGTGGATGGATCGTTCGGTGATCAATTCACGGTACCTGCGAGCTCCACTGACGGAGATTACACGGTCTTCGCCTCAGCCAGCAAACCTGGATACGTAGATGCTAGTAATCAGACAGCTTATGCTGTCATACCTGAATTTCCGAGCATGACTGTTTTGTGGCTGATTCCTTTCTCGGTTCTCCTTACAATGCTACTAACAAGAAGGCGAAAGTCCGCGGGTAACTAGACAGCATTGACGATTTCCCTGCGTTTTCTTTGCTCGTTCCGTCAATGGCAACTACAACGTCCTCCACAGGAGCGATTGTTGATTTCAAGTTTGAACTCGCAACGTCCACCTAAGTTGACATGAGTTGGTGAGAGCTATGCACAAACAAGAAAGACTTTATCAACGGCCTGGAAGGTTGTCTGTACCGCGGGCCCGTAGCTCAGTCTGACTCCAGAAGATGAGTCCTGAAAAGGTAGAGCACCGGGCTTTTAACGGAACTCGGAAGCCACCCGGACGCTGAGGCAAACTCAACGGGGGCAGGGTCCCGGGTCCGACTCCCGGCGGGCCCGCCATATCATTGAGGTTTAACTGAAGCCAGACGAATCGCGCTCATACACGTCAAACCCTTTGACATAGCGGAATTATCAATACCGTGATTTCATATTCAAAACAGAATAATTGGTAGGCCGTAGGCTGGTTAGGGACCGAGCCTGCGGCGGAAGACAACACATCCCTTTGTTTGTTTCACTGGAGAAGTCTTTGTCTTGGGCCTATCCTTGGCAATTGGACTCACGCCCCATGTCGTACTTATCATATAGACGTCGAGCCAAAGACTCGTTCATTATTACAGTGGCTGTTGATAGTGTGGTTAACCTCGTGCAATTTCCTTTCGTGAGCGTTGTTCTTGATGCGATTACTCTTTTCATTCTATCTGTGAAATCGTAGATTGAATTGACGCAGCGACATCCATCAACTGCTTTTTCGTTGCGCTGTCTAGTTCCAAGTTGATTATTTTTTCGATGCCATTCTTGCCTATTACGGCAGGTAGACAGACGGCAATGTCTTTGAGGTGATATTCGCCATTTGGGATAACTGAGCACCCGATTACTCTGTTCCTCCCCCTTATCACGGCGTCGGCCATAATAGCTATGACCGATGCAGGCGCGTGCACTGTGCCTCCTTTCAGGCTGATCACATCCATGCCACTGGATCTTGTTTTTTGCACTATTCTCTTGATCTTTTCGCCGCTTAGCAGCGTCTTAACCGGTATCCCTGACACGGTTGTATAGTCTACCAGAGGGATCATTCGATCGCCATGTTCACCGATCACCAAACCCCGGACGTCTTCTCTTGAGACACAAAGTTCAAGAGCAATGTACGAGCGATATCTGAGCGCATCAAGGATTCCACTCATTCCGAATACCTTGGTACGTTCGAATCCTGACTTCTTGTAGGCGAGATATGTTAGAAGGTCTACCGGATTTGTAACCATCATTATCTTTGAATTTGGAGCATGCTTCACAATTTTCGGAACAATTTTCGAGACTATTTCTGCGTTACCTTTCGCTAGGTCAAGCCTAGAACCCCCAGGTTTTCGGGATAGTCCTGCAGTCACAATGACGAGTTCCGATCCCGCGATATCTGCAAAATTACTGCTACCTTTGATCTTTCCGTCAAACTCGATAGCTGGAGAGGCTTGTTCAAGGTCAAGAGCTTCGCCTTGGGCCAGCCCTTCTTGAACATCAATCAAAGTGACGTCGGCAATACGCATCCGCATGATATTGAAAGCACTTGCACTACCGACTCTTCCCGCACCAATTATCGATATCAACAGTAACACCCAGATCATATGCGTGAACTGTTCCCTTGAAAGTCTTGTGATTTTGCTTAGGGTTATTGGATTCGCTAGCTATGCGATTCAAATCTTAGATCCTGAAACGAGTTTAAGCGCCATCAGATCTCTAAACTATCTTTGTTCGCGCACTGAACAGCTAGTTAAGGTCCGATGATAACGTGGACGTCTCCCGGCGGGCCCGGCATATCAAGACGACCAACTGACGATGTATCCACGAATCAAGACACTTTGGTAATTGCGTTCAGAGATACAGGTATCGGTATATCCCTAGAGAACCAGAGCAAGCTTTTCAAGCTCCTGTTTACTACTCAGAACATCGGTCAGGGTATAGGATTAGTCATATGCAAAAGAACGGTGGAAGTTCATAGTGGAGAAATCACTGTGGAGAGGCAGGTTAGAAAATGCTCAGCATTCACCGTTAAACTGCCGATTAAGAGAGAGGTAATACGGGTTGGAGAAGAAGCGCATCCTGATAGTTGATGATGACAGGTCTCTGCTAAGGAGTTTGACTGATATCCTCAAGTTAGAAGGCCACGAAGTTGACATAGCAGAAACTGGTCACGAAGCCATAGAAAAATCGAAGACTCGATTCTATGATCTGGCCTTGCTCGACATCAAGCTTCCAGACATGGAAGGTACAGAACTCCTGAAGATGATTGACGGCCACATACCCCGAACCTGCAAGATCATAATTACGGGATACCCCTCCACAGAGAACGCGGTTAAGGCGCTTAACTTGGAGGCTGACGCGTACCTCATAAAACCCATAGACCCAGAGAAACTCCTGAAGATTGTACGAGAGAAGTTAAGGGAACAAGAAGAAACTGACGAAGTCACTGAAGAAAAAGTAAGTAAATGGATAGAAACCCGAGCCCAGAAGCTATAGCAATCAAACTCGAGACATTAGGATCGAACCATGTTAGATGAGTCAGTACATACCGAACATTTCTTGACGGAATCGAGGTTATTCTTCTCTCTAGAAATGCTTTTGTGAATTCCTTATTACGCTTGCACGTTATTGTGGCGCTCACTGTTCAAGGTAAGGCTACGAACGTTATCTCGCAATAACTGAGTAGCTCTCCAATCAAAGAGTGTTCTCAGTCTTCTTCACACACGCGTAATAGTACTTAGAGACTAGCACCACTTCGGTCGCGCCAATAATAACGGATCAATTTCCAGGTTTAGATTGCTAGAATATGTCGCATTTATCAAGAGGATGCTTCTATCGCAACAACAAATCTAGTTTCCTGAGGGTACGATTGCGCAGGTTAGTAGCGGTTAACGTTCTTGACGCCTTCATAGGTGGAGCCTACACATTGACGATTCCGTTACTCCTCGTCGAACACAAGATCGACATTGCCACCATAGGAGTTGTGTTCTCAGCTTTTCCTGTGACGTGCGTTGCATGTAGAATGCTGTTTGCCTCGACAGCTGATACTGTCGGTCTTAGAAAGTTCTTCAATCTGAATGCTCTAGGCAGTCTGGCTTCAGTGGTCCTATATGCGATTTCGTCTTCTCCTTCTCTATAGGCTGTTGCGAAGGCCACTCAAGGCACAAAGGAGTCTTCACTTTGAGCAGTGAACAGAAATGCTGCTTACGAGATAGTTAGTAATGAGCATCCGCAAAAGGTGACTTCCACAGTCCTTTTCATTCGATCTTTGGCCATTGCACTAGGAACCGTTCTGTCAGGGTTCATAATTTTTTGGATTGGCTTTCAGTGGCTCTTCATGTTCTTAGCGATTCTTTAGGCTTTGATCTTTATTCCTGCACACATGCTTGATATCGGTCGGAGGAAGAGGCTAAACACGAATGATCTTCTAGAGAAACTTGATCCAAGATCAGTTGATCGAAAGATCTGGGTAGCCTCACTCGTTATGAGCTCCTACGTGGTTGCGTCGACACTAGCTGCAGGCTTCGTACTACCAATCTTTCTAGATTCAAAAGGTCTAGGATATTGAGAGATCAGTCTGATAATGGCCATCTACACTAGTGTTGGAGCCCTATTACTTCCTATAACTCTTCGAAGAATGCCATCACTCAAGAGCACGATCATTGCCCAATGTCTACTGTATCTTCCGGCGGTTGTTCTGATACCAGTATTTACTGGTTGGTTGATGATAGTTGTTGTGATATTGATGGCGTTTGGCGAATCGACGAGTTACCTCATTTGGGAGTCGTTGATAGGGAAGACGGCCACAGGCTACAAGAACGTGGCGACATCCATAGGATTTCTTCATGTTCCCTCGAATCTGGTCTTAATACCATCCTTCATATTCGCTGGTTTGTTAATCCACGAATTTGGGTACATAGCTCCGTTTTGGATTGCAGGGGTCTTCTTTCTAATCTATTCGATTGGTGCATGGCGACTTCTGAAATCTCGGGACAATTAGAGCGTCCAGTATGGATCACCAGTACTCTTTATGCCAGATATCGTATGGACAAGTTCACCAGCAGTATGGCCCGTTCTTGAATTGACATCCTCGACAATCGATGCCATCAAAACGAGAAGATCTACTCGTACAGTCATCCTCCAACAGTTATTTTGGGGTTATCCCAAATCTCCTGATAGGCTCCTGCTCAGAGGTTCCCGGCAAATGTTTAAAGTATTAGCTGACCCTATGAGTTTATCCCCCAGAACTGGGGAAAACCCCATCTCAAAAGTGGTTATGTTGGAGGCTTCGAGCGTCCAGCAACAGACCGTCTACGTCAAGGCTGTTGCGTTGCGCGAACTTGCTGATGTGGCTAAGTTGCAGTCAGAGGTTAGGCTTGGCAATATCCTCATAGTTCGGATAGCGCCCTTGACAAAGAAAAGCATTGAGGATACCAAGAAAGCGATCAATCAACTCTGTGATTGCGTCAAGGAGATTGGTGGTGACATAGCTCGGCTTGGCGAAGAGCGGATTGTGATTACACCTTCAACGATAAGAATTTGGAGAAGCGAACACCCACTCCCTGAGGAATCTACAAAATCTGTTCTTAAGCACAGGAGAGAAAAGAGCTAGTTCGTGACCGACGTTTCTAGCGTAGTCTCAACGTTTCCAAGATGTCTGGGGCAATGGCTCTAGTCTTCAGCATTCTGCCCGTGTTGAATGCAATGTTGTCGCATTTTTTTCTTTCTCCATGTCCAACTATGACTTTGGAAGGTCTGGGCGACATCCTTTGGACAAATGCCATTAGCTGGTTTCTATCCGAATGACCTGAGAAACCTTCCACGAATTCAACATGAGCGTTCATTCGGACGGCTTCAATCTTTCCGTTCGCACCCAGAATTGAGATCTCCTTGAGTCCATTCTTCACCCTGTTTCCTAGGGTACCCTCGACCTGGTAACTTACGAAGATCAGAGTATTCTTCTCATCTGGTGCCAGACGTTTGAAGTAGTCTACAGCGGGACCGCCTTCAAGCATGCCGGAGGTGGCGAGGATTACACATGGCCCCCCAGCCATTATCGAGTCTCTCTCGCTTGGATGGTTCACAATGGTGAAGTAGTCTGATTGGAACGGATTGATGTCCTGATGTAGTATCTGATCCCTAATCTCTCGAGCCAAGTATTCCGGGTAGGCCGTGTGGATCGCTGTAGCTTCAGCTATCATGCCTTCTATGTAGATTGGAAGTTCCTTCATCCATTTGTTCTTCATGTACTTATCCAGCACCAGCATGACTTCCTGAGCTCTTCCAACCGCTGGCAAGGGGATGAGAACTTTTCCACCTCTGTCTGCCGTCTCGTTCACAATCGAGGAGAGTCTTTCTTCTACGCCCTCTCTTTCAGGCATTAGGTCTTCAGGCCCACCGTATGTACTTTCCATAATCAGAGTCTCGACTCTAGGATAAATTGAGGAAGCAGATTCAAGGAGCATTGTTCTTCCAAACTTGAAGTCACCTGAATACACGACGTTGTGTAGACCTTCTCCTATGTGGAGGTGGACTATTGAAGAACCAAGTATGTGGCCCGCATTGTGCAGAGTTAGTTTCATATCCGGAGCGACGTCGGTCACAACGCCATACTTGAGAGGCACAGTATGCATAACCAGTTCCTTAACGTCTTTCTGATCATAGGGGGGAAAGACGCCCTCTCTAGTTGCAACGTCAAGATAGTCAAGTTGGAGAAGCGTCATCAGACTCGCTGTCGGTTCTGAACAATAGACTGGCCCATCAAATCCATACTTGTACAGAAAGGGTGCCATGCCACAGTGGTCCATGTGTGCGTGAGATATTATGAGTGCATCCAGCTTCTCCAAGTTGAATTCATCTGTGTCAAATCTTGGATAGGCTTGCAAGGCGTTCTGGGGACCAGGATTAACTCCACAGTCGAGTAGAACGCAGCTCTCATCGGTCTGGAGAAGGATTGAGGATCTGCCTACCTCGTGAAATCCTCCAAGTGCCGTCATCTTAACAGCGCTAGTTCTCATGATAGTTGGCCTGAAGATCCTCTCGCCTATATCGCGAAGGATTCTACTTCTCTCGTCGCTTTCAGCGTGCAATATGTGTCTTGAACTTGTAATGATCTTTGACGCCATCAATGGTCCACGAAGAACTCGTGGACGCCAGGCAGTTGCCTTTATGATCTCCTGCAATGTGAGACCGTCTTTTCCTATCGCCAAACCAGGTTTCTTCGATTCGATCACAACCTCTCCAAGGCTCGGGTCGAAGGTAATGTTTGTAATATCCGCTTCTGCAGGAACCATAGTTCGAATCAGTTTCTCGGCTCCTGCCTCGGGAACGCGGATTGAAGGGTCAGAACGGATAACTATCCGCTTGTGAAGAAGATTCACAATATCTGTCACAATGTAACTCTGCTCGATCAGGAGTGTAACGTTCTTTACATAAATTGCTAGGCGTGGGCCCTCATATTCTATCCTTGTCACCTCAGCTTCCTTGGGCATATGCTCCAGTATGGTTTCACGGATTCTCGCATGAGTATCGTTGATAAAGCCTCTCAAGTATGTGACCTCTGAACTGGCGAACGTGAAAACCGCGACTCTAGGCTTTGACCTCGATGAAGGCCTTCTTCTCCTGTTCCGAGAGTTCCGTATATCCTTTTGAATTGATTATGGCTATGTCGAAACTGTTGCCACTAGCCGCGTCTCTTTTCATAGCTGAATCCACGGCCTTGACAACTATAGGAATTGTTTCCTTAACAGTCAAGCCGTCTTTGATCTGGGATTCGAGCACACCGTAAGCTATTGGTGAACCAGATCCAGTTGAAGATACTTTCTCTTCCGTCACGCTCCCTAATGGATCAATTGCGAAGAGTCTTGATCCAGAATCGTCGACTCCGCCTATCAAAGCTTGAAGCAGAAGGGGGAATCCTCTCGATGAGAATAGCATATTCGCTACAAGGCGCGCTGCAGCACTTATCGGCATTCGTTTCTTGGTCTCGAGTTTGTACAACTGGGCGTTTGCTTTCAGAATATCAACAACGTTTTGCGCATCTCCGACAGCCCCAGCGATAGTCATGGCGAGATGATCATCAATTTTGTAGACTTTCTTCGCGTGCTTGTGAGCTACAAAAAAACCCATTGTCGCTCTAGTGTCGGTGGCAAGAACAACTCCATCGTTACAGACGACACCAATGGTTGTTGTGCCCTTAAGCACTTTGTCCGATGTATTATGTGGATACATTGCATTTTGCCTCTAGAGGATCATCAAAAGATCCTGTCGAAGGATTTTAGAGGCGCGCCCGAGAACTAGTAGCACGCCACCATTTGACAATAGAAGATCCCTTAAAAAGATTTCGAGGAAGGGGACATGGTCTTCGATGAAGATTACAATTATTGGAGTAAGACAAGCCAGAGCTGGATACGCCTTTCTCTTTAGTAACACTGCAGATTCATGTAGACAATGCGACTACAATCTGCCGTGCAACGGAAGCTTGGAAAATGGAAGGGTTTACACCGTAAAGAAAGTTCTGAAGAAAGAATTGCCGTGCATCCTTCAGTCAGGAAATGGCAAAGTGGTTGAAGTGGAAGAGTCCTTGAAAGAGGTTCTCATTCATCCCAGATATGCAATACCAGGGGCAATAATAACATTGGATTTTGTCCAATGCAACAGACCAGACTGTAAGAATCGGGAGCGATGTTTTCCACTTGGGCTTCTATCCGGCGACAGGTGCAAAGTGGTTAAGGTTGGAGATGAGGTCACTTGCTCTTTGGGTCCTCGGCTTGTTGGGGTTTGTGTTCAGAGGGAGCCGATGGTTTCTTGAAAGTCTCCATGAAAGAGACTTTCTCGAATTCTGGCATGAACTTCTGAAAGTCCGATGCTATAGACCTCTTCGCCAGTTGTATCCCTTCAAGAAACAGGGCATCTTCTGGCATGTCAATGACCACTTGATCAGAAAGTGTGATGATGAATTTCTCAGCTGGAACACTCGGAATCCTTCGATGTATGATTGCTCGAGCTTTCTCCTCTTTTGCGTCCATGATTTTTTCCACTTTCAGGTCGTACAGCAAGGTCTTTCCAGCCAGCGGGTGATTGAAATCGACCTGAACTCTTCCGGCTCCAACTGATCTTATAGTCGCAGGTTTCCGATCTATGTCAACCTGCATTCCGGGAACAGGTTCGAACCCTTCTTTCTTGAATCTTCTAAGTGGAAGCGAGCTTTATCTTTGAAGGATCTCTCACACCGTACGCTTTTTCAGGTGGAACCTCAAGCGCTAGTGTTTTCTCAGCTTCGAGTCCGATTACGCCTTCATCAAAGCCCTTGGGAACCCAACTTTCACCCAAGATCAGAAACATGGGCTCGTAAACATGTTCCTCTTTTTCACCCTTGTGCTCATGTTCATGATGTAAGCCTGCTTCCTTCGCAACGGATTCCATGGTTGTATCAACCACTTCGCCGCTCTCTTTGACCTTACACGTGTAGTTTAGGAGAACGAAATCGCCTTTCTTGGTGGGCATTCGAAATCGCCTAGGAAGGTAGCCTCATTCCAGGTACTCTACTTTAACTTTTCTCACTCAATAGACGCATTGGTCATTTTCTGACCTAGACGAATTCGAGGAGTTTCACGGACACAGTGTCAGTCAAGTCTATCATCGAATAGAACCAGTTTTGAGCTGGACCGGGGTTTACGATCAGCGTTTTTCCAATTCTATCTGTTCCACGTGCCTCGTGGACATGGCCACAGACTGTGAGAATTGGTTGCACGGTTTCTATAAAGCCCCTGACGGCGTCGCTTCCAGCATGCATACCAGAACGGGTTAGATCAACTAGGGTATTTTTTGGAGGTGCGTGGGATACCAAGACGAGTTTCTGATCTAGACAGTCCTTCACTGCTTTCTGAAGCGTCTCCTGGATCTCTTTTTCAGTGCTTTCAAAAGGGGTCATGAACGGGCCCCTGACGGCCCCACCTACTCCTATGAATGAGAAATCGCCGACAGTCTCGCATCTTCCATGTATGCATCTGGCTGATCCTTGCTGCTTGAAATTAATCAGCTCTACCGCATCCATGTTTCCTGGAACGAAGAGCATGGGCACTTTTGAGCTAGAAAGTCTTTGGAGAATTGAGAATGCCGAGCCCATGCTGTGAAAGGCGAGATCACCTGTGACCAGTATTAGATCTGCGTTTTCGCTGCATACGGCCTGTGCTGCCTTATCGACTGCTACGGAACTTCCATGGAAATCAGACAGCGCTATGATTCTCAACAAGACATCTCTCTGTGGATCGATACGCGATATTCTCTATGTTACGATCTACTTGGAAAACCGAAGTTCTTTAGCAAATCTGCGCGCTCTGACAGGGGTCGTTTCTAGAGCATCTTCTCCTTGATGAAAACATCTTTGGCAGCGGAGACGCCTGATCCTAATGTTACCTTGTAGCCTAGGTCAGACAATGTGCATTCCAAAGCGCTAAGAGTCTGAAGTATGTACGCTGGACTGATTATCCCCATTACGCCGAACCGAAACATGGTGAACTTGAGTTTCCCCATTCCTCCCGCGATTGAAATCCGGTATTTGTCAAGCATCCTCTTTCGTATGTCTTTGTCCGAGATTCCCTGAGGATTGTTCACAGCGACTACTACGTTCGATCTGACATTCTTCTTCGCGTACAGATTCAGTTTCATCGTTTCCAGGCCTGCATAGAGTGCGTCTGCGCAAATCTTGTGTCTGCGGAAACGTGGCTCTAGACCTTCCTCTCTTATCATCTGGAGCGCTTCATCAAGTGCGTACACAAGTGGAAGCGCAGGCGTGTATGGAGTCTCGCCATCGGCGGCGAATTTCTTGGCGACTGGAAGATCGAAGTAGAATCTTCGCTTCGACTTTTCAATTATCGACCAAGCCTTGGGGCTTACTGAGACGAATGCGAGTCCCGGTGGAGTCATCAAACTCTTCTGGGAGCCGGTTATACACATGTCAATCTTCCAATCATCAACCGGAAGTTTATCTCCGCCAAGTATGGATATGGCATCCACTATGAATAAAGCCTTGTATTTCTCGCATAGTTCACCTACTTCCTTCAGGCATCGCGTCGTTACCCCTGTCGCCGTCTCATTGTATACTATAGTTACAGCTCTGACATCCTTCTCTCTTTTGAGAACCTCTTCCACCTTCTCAGGTGTTACAGCGTCGCCCCACTCCACAGGAATCTCTATCGTGGTGCCGTCGTAGACGTTGATTGTGTCCCTAACCCTTCCAGAAAAGACGCCGTTGACTGGAATGACTATCTTCTCGCCTTTGGTCAGGATATTTGAGATTGCACACTCAACTCCACCGGTTCCTGATGAGGAAAGAACGATCACATCATTCTTTGTTTCGAAGACGTACTGCAGGTTCTCTGTAACCCTTTTGAACATTTGACGGAATTCGGGTCCCCTGTGATTGATTATTGGTTTGGACATAGCTCGCATAACACGCGCCGGAACGTTAGTTGGTCCAGGCAACATTATTAGTTGAGGTTCATCTGGCACTTTCAATTCCTCAATATCGGTCGTCTAGTCTGATGAGCGCTAGTGGATAATGTAAACACCTTATAAATTATCCGAAAGCCGAGCATTCATCATATTGACAAACATTTCAATCTGGAGTTTGTTTGACCTCGATGTTGAGGCAGCCTTCTGATTATGAGATGCGTCGTAAGCAATGTTTCTAGGTTCCTGTCGGTTCAAGGTTAGACATTGTCAAACTCAGGCTGGTACTTCACCACCCCGCGCTTACCACAAAGTGCACCTCGGTGCAGCTCTAATACCATGAAATCTTCGACTGGAGCACCCTCAAAACGCAGGCCGAAGTGGCTTGCCTGACTAAAGCCAAACCGCTGATAGTAGACCGGTGAACCCAACACAACGACAACATCGTACCCTGATTGACGACATTCCTCAAGTCCACCCCAAATGAGCTTAGACCCAATTCCTTGCCGCTGAAATTTCGGCAACGCCACCACAGGCCCCAGTCCGACAGCTAAGAATGTATTTGCTTCTCCTAGAATGGTCACTGGACTGAACATAACATGCCCCCACTACCTTCTCGTCAAAGGCAACCAGTGAGAGTGCGATCGCTCCACGCCTGCGCAGTGCATCAACAAGCTCGGCCTCCTCGATCGGCCAAACGCTCTGGTTTCTACGTGGTGAATCGCGGCAACGTCTCCCGCATTTTCACGACGAGTAATGATCATGAATTGCACTTCGACTCATGGAATGGATATAAACTCCGATAGGAAATCATTAGCTTGAGGAAGTTCGTTAGTGACAAGGACTGAATGGCAGAAGAGAAGGAAAAAGATGACTCGCAAGAAGGAGAGAAGCGGGAGAATTAGATAATCTGGACTTTGTTGCGTCTCGAAGAGCTTCTCGGAGATAACTTAAAGAAAAGCAGAGATAACATTGAACTGAAAGCCTAGAACTGGGGCCATTCAGTGAATACACCACCTTTCGACCAACAAAAACCTCAGAAAAATCTAGGGGGAAATATTGACGATCCATAGTATGATACTATGAGAACTGGTTCTATGACCATCATCAGCCTGCTCTCCGACTTTGGATTGACGGATAGTTATGTAGCTGAGATTAAGGCAGTTATTCTATCAATTAACCCAACCGCTGCGATTGTAGACGTGACGCATCAGATTCCAAAGTACAACATTAGATCAGGAGCATTTGCACTTGCTTCTGTAACGCCATATTTTCCGAAGGGGACAGTACATCTGGCAGTAGTAGATCCAGGTGTTGGGAGCAAGCGAAAACCAATAGTTGTTGAGACAAAGAAGAGTATCTATGTCGGCCCAGATAATGGGCTGTTGATGCTAGCAGCTAACGCAGAAGGGATCAACCAAGTATTTGAGATAACTCAGAAGAGATTCATAGAAGATAGAACATCAAACACTTTTCATGGTCGCGACATTTTCGCTCCAGTAACAGCATATCTTTCAAAAGGTGTACGTCCCACTAAGATAGGAAAGGTAATAAGGACTTATCTACAGCCGTCATTCAGTAGTGCCATCATTACGAACGGTTTCATAGATTGTGAAATTCTTCATGTAGACTCCTTTGGGAACGCAGTGACGAACGTAGCGCCAAAGGATTTGCACGCGATTGGAGTTCACCACGGTGTATTACTGCGGATTGGAAATCATCAATTCAGTTTTGTCAGAACGTATTCAGACGTAACCAAAAGATCACTTCTTGGGCTTATCGGAAGTCATGGCTTCCTTGAAATAGCCACTAACCAAGGTAATACAGCAAGATTACTTCACTTGAAGACAGGGAAGAAGCTGCGCCTGCGTGTTACGTGCTAGACCTTGTCGCTTGTGGCCAGCTCCCGCATCCTCTCTACCCCGTCGATAGCTTTGATGAAGTCAGCGACGGCTTTGGGTACAAGCGACTCCCAGTCTGCTCCAGCAATTATTCGATTTCGAATCTCTGTGGCCGAATAGATTTCTCTCTTGAAAAACGGAATAGGTTCAACTTTAAGGCCAGCCTCTTTGAAAAGCCTCTTGCTTAACGGTTCGTTTGAAAAGACCAAGTTGAAGCTAGGGGTTAAGGCCCTGATATGGTCCACCCACATACTGTGGTAGTTTATGTCCTCGACAGGTATGATGAAGTAACTTGACCTATCGAATCCAGCTTCATCGAACGTGGCCTTTATCATCATCACTCTTTCACCTGCCGTGAATGGATTCTCGAGTGCATGACTATATTGAGCACTTCCGACTACAACCACAAGTTGCTCGCATTTCTTCAAAGCATATCTTGAAGCGTCAAGATGGCCGAGATGAAATGGCTGCCAACGTCCTACAAAGAGTCCACGAGAATCCTTACCATTCAAGTCTTATCCCTCTGTTTGAAAGTCCAGATGTCAATCTGAGACATGTCTCCATTAAACTCGACGTCCTCTCCAAGCAGAATTGCGCGCTTGACGGAGTATTGCAGAAAACAAGTAATTTAAACGTTGGATGTATTCGACTCTGATTGGAGAAATCCCTCGTACCCTATAAGGAGAGAAGCATTCAATGTTTGTTGACATTGCCGGAGATACCCTAGAGGGTGGAGGACAGATAGTAAGGACAAGCGTTGCTCTAGCTGCGCTTCTCGGTAAGAGTATTCATGTCAAGAACGTTCGAGCGAAGAGAACACCTCCGGGACTCAAGGCGCAGCATCTGACCGGCGTGAAGACGGTGGCAGCAATTTGCGGAGCAGAGCATATTGGTTTGGAGATTGGCTCAACAGAGTTCACTTTTGAACCCAAGGGCAGATTGGCCGGCCAGTTTAGGTTCGATGTTGGAACAGCAGGAAGCATTCCTCTCGTGTTGCAGGCACTTATGCCAGCTGCCGCGTTTGTCCCCGACAAGTTGGAGATAGATGTTACGGGAGGAACTGACGTACGCTGGAGTCCAACAATCGACTACATGAGATTTGTCAAACTTCCGATGCTAGATAAGATGGGGTGTGAATATCAACTGAAAGTCTTGAGGCGCGGCCACTACCCGAAGGGCGGAGGTCGTGTAATAATGGCAATTACCCCACCTAGACAACTTCGAGGGATCAAACTAACGAGTCAAGACGGCATTCGAAGAGTTCGTGGCATTAGTCACTGCGTCAAGCTCCCTAGACACGTGGCAGAACGACAAGCCAAGACTGCCAAGGACATACTTGAGAGAGCAGGCTACCCAGATGTAAAAATAGATGTTGAATGGTGTGCTCCTGAAAAGGATCATCACCTCGGACCAGGAAGCGGCATTCTTCTCTATGCCGACACTAACTCGGACACGATCATTGGATGCGACGCTCTCGGAGAGAAAGGAAAGCCTGCTGAGAGGATCGGTTCTGAAGCAGCTGAGAACCTGGTTTCAGAGGCGAAGACCAGAATGCCTGTAGACAAGCATATGGCCGACATGCTAATCCCTTACATGGCGGTCGCAAAGGGTTCATCAAGAATAATGACTTCACAGATAACTCTGCACACCCTTACGAATATCCAGATAACTGAACTTTTGACCGAAGTCAATTTTAGAGTTGAAGGTGAGTTGGGCAAGCCTGGATCAATAGAAGTGGAAGGAATCGGTCTAACACTGTAGCTCAAGATGTTCAATCTTCACTGTCTCTTTCGCCAGAGGACTTCTCCAGTCTGGATATTCTTGACTGTGAGGATTCTATGGAAAGGTATTATGACCTCCTCTTCGAAGTCCACCAGTGAGAACCATGATTTTCCAATCTTCTTTATCCTAGCAAAGGAGACTCCCCGAGAGTCACCCGGAGCCCCCCGATGTATGTAAGTGACTACATAATCATCATAATGACCTTCCTTCTCATTCCATAGAATTCTGTTGAGAATGGCTCTTAGAGGGTGCAAAATGATCGCTTCTGAATTTAGTCTAGGAGGTACACATCAAACTTGGGGTTATGTCCGAGCTCCGCCAATCTAGTTTCCTGTAGAGCTAACAGGATTTCCATCTTCTGAATGCGTCAAGTATTAGCACGATGCCTAGTCCAGCTACGAGGTATTGAAGTACATCCAGCACAAGTTTTTGAAACGGTAGTGGAAAGACTGTTATCCAATAGATCTGACTCACACACCAATGGATGGCAACTGTGACAACAAGTAGGATTACACCTAGAAGGATTTCCACAATTACGATTCCTCTTGAGTTCATGGAACTAATTCCCAGATGTATGTTTCATAAAAGCCCCATTCATGGCGAGCATTGTATATCCAGATCAGACATGTCATGGAAGATCCATGAAGCAAATCCCTTAATAGGTTGGGATTTGTTTAATGCGATGATCAGTTCTCTAATCGGTGTGAACTTATGGGTCAAGAAATGTACTTGCCCGGAGCAACGACCTTAGGAGTGACCTTCAAAGATGGAGTCATTCTAGCCTCTGAAAGAAGAGTATCCTACGGATACTTTGTTATGAGCAAGACTGGAAAGAAAGTCTTCAAGATAACTGATAGCATAGGAGCTGCCTGCGCAGGGCTCGTAGCCGATATGCAAGTATTGATGCGTGAGGTTACAGCCTACATTCGTATCTACGGCTATGAGACCAGCAAAGAAGCGGGCGTGAAGACCACTGCCAAGTTGATGGCCAACCTTCTTTTTGGAAGGAGAATGTTTCCCTACTTAACGCAGGTCATAGTAGGAGGAGTAGACAGCGAAGGACCCGACCTCTATGTGCTCGACCCATTGGGCTCAGTGCTAGGTGACAAATACGCCTCTGTTGGATCCGGAGCCGAGATCGCTATAGGAGTCTTGGAATCTGAATACAAGGATGGGATGACTGTCGAAGAAGCCAAGAAGGTTGTCGCAGACGCCTTCAAATCAGCGATTGCACGAGACGTAGGAAGCGGAGAAGGAGCAGACCTTCTAATAATGACGAAAGATGGCATAAGAGAGGAATCGCTGAAATTCGCGTGACATCTTAGCCACGCAAGTAGACAAATGGTTGCCGCGGCCCAGACCGTCAACTAGTATTCATGGCAAGATACTGGCCCCAGTGAATCTAATGCAGACTTCTGTCAACACTGAGCTCCCAGAGATTTTGAGGAGACAGAAGTATCAAATCGTTGGAAACCACTCTGTGTCGAAGAAGTGTCGATGGCTCCACAATAGCCTCACGGAGAATCACTCTTGTTACAAGCATAAGTTCTATGGGATTCAGAGTCATCGTTGCATTCAGATGACTCCGACGCTTAACTGCAACATGAGGTGCAGGTTCTGTTGGAGGATCCAACCTGATGATTTTTCGTCGCCATGGAGTGTAGCATCTTCAACCGAATGGGATGATCCTGCATACATAGTTGACGAATGCATCAAGGCTCAACATAGGATTCTGAGCGGGTATAATGGACAAGTCTTGCAGGGGAAAATAGACCGTGATAAATATGAGGAAGCTCTCCAACCCCGCCATGTGGCCATAAGCTTGGACGGAGAACCAACACTCTATCCAAACCTTGGCTCTCTCATGCAAGAATTCCGCAAGAGAGGATTTACGATTTTCTTGGTTACGAATGGAACCAATCCTGAAGCCCTAGAGACTCTGGGAATTGAACCGACTCAGCTCTACGTATCGGTTTGTGCACCTGATCCATTCACATTTGCTGAGACATGTAGGCCAACGACTTCCAACGCCTGGCATCAACTAAATAGAACTCTATTGATGCTTCCAAGCTTCTCATGCCCAACTGCTGTAAGAATAACCCTTGTCAGAAAACTCAATCTGAAAAATCCGAAGGATTACGCGAAACTTCTTGAATCGATTAGTCCGACATACGTAGAGCCAAAATCTTACATGTATGTTGGATATTCAAGGAAGAGGCTTACGTTCGAATCTATGCTAAGCCACAAGGAAATAGTCGATTTCTCGAACCAACTCGCGGCGGAAATGTCGTATAGAGTAATAGATGAATCTCCAGAAAGCCGTGTCGTCCTGCTGAGTCGACTTAAGAAACCTAAGAAGATCGGACACTAAATCGCCAAATGGTTTATTCGGTTGGCCAACCACTTATACGCATTGTCTGAGTGTGAATGTTTGCTCGACAAGAAAGATCTGGCGAAGATGCGGATAGATCTAGAAGACTATGATCTCACTCGAGAGAAGATGTTTGAGACTGCAAGATCCGCTACGAGGTTTTCAGGTTGGGCCATCGTCCAGATTCATAGACAAGAGATGAAGGCCGCAGATGAGACCCTTAGGAAGGTAAAGGGGACCCTTGCAAACCTTAGAAAACTCCTCGACTCTCGTCCTGAACTAAGCTCTGCACCCAGCGTAATTGTAGCTTATCAAGAATATGTTGAGGCAAGACTGCTTCAAGGAATAGTTGCAAAGAAAAAACTTCTCTCGCGTAGACAGGTTGGAGTGAACGTTGTTCCGTATCTTCTTGGCTTACTTGACTTGATCGGAGAACTTCGAAGAATGTCCTTGAATCATCTCAGAAAAGGAGAGGCCAGAGAAGCAGAGAAAACCTTGGCGTTGATGGAAGCCGTATATGAAGACCTCTTTGCTCTCGATCATACCGCTATCATTCCCACATTTAGACATAAAATGGATACGGCTAGAAAGTTGATTGAATCCACGAGGGGCGACGTAGTTACAGAGACGAGAAGATTATCTCTTGAGAACACCATTAAAGATCTGAAGAATACTATCACAACAAAAGGGTTCAAGCTTGACCCAACCACTTCAAAAAGCCACAACCCATGAAGAACCAGTCCCCACGGACAGACAATTCTCATTTGAAAAGGCGATGATTGCTCAGAGAGAGTTCTCACGTCTCGTAAATGAGCGATCTTACCTCCCGAAGAACATCTTGTATGTGGCTGGAGTTGATGCCGCCTACACTGGACAATTATCGTTTACGGCTTCTACGCTTCTTGATTACAGAACTCTCAAATCAATTGAAGTTCAACTCGTAAGAAACTTGGTCAAGGTTCCGTACCGTTCAGGCTTTCTTGGATTTAGAGAAGCTCCCGCTATGATTGAAGCTGTTGAAAGACTAAAAATAAAACCCGATGTAGTTTTTGTTGATGGTCATGGACTAGCTCATCCAAGAGGATTTGGCTTGGCCTGCCATGTTGGCGTCATACTAGATGCCCCAACCATAGGAGTTGCTAAGAGTATGTTTCATGGTGAGGCTCACGAAGATCGAGTGCTGGACAAACAGGGTCATAGAATCGCGGCGATAATCAAGGCCAATAGAAAGATACTATACATCAGCATTGGTAACAAAATATCATTGGATGCCGCCATTCAAATAACTAAGCACTGCACTCTTTCGAATATGCCTGAACCGTTGAAACTCGCACATCATGAAGCAACCAGAATGGCAAGGAAGATGGGAGCATGAAGGCGAATCTATTCTATGCATTGTATAAACTGGTGGAAATGGATGTGCATACCGGAGACGCACCAATCACAACGAGCCGCGTGGCAAGAGCTATCGGAACCTCTCAGCAGACAGCTTCAAGACGATTGACAGAACTTGAGAAGTCTGGATTGATAAAACGTGGGAGGACCGCCAATGGAGAAGTCGTTCTGCTGACAAGTGATGGAAAACGTGAACTGAATCTGGTTTGGCTGATACTCAAGAAAGTCTTGGAGCCTCTGCCAAAGGAGTTGGTCTTTGAAGGTAAACTGTTTTCAGGGTTAGGTGAGGGCGCATACTATGTTCACCAAACTGGATACAGGAAACAATTCATCAAGAAACTTGCGTACGAACCGTTTCCGGGCACATTGAATGTTAGACTAGACAAACGAGTTCTGTCCGAGAAAGTCCTCTTGGAAACGATGCCATTCATCGTCATAGATGGATTCAGTGATGGCAAACGCACCTATGGCCCCGTTAGATGCTACACAGTTTCAGTCAACGGTTTTACGCAGGCCAGCATAATCACCGCTTTGAGATCTCATTATGGAGAGGACATACTGGAGATTATAGCTCCGGTAAATCTACGGGAGAAGCTTAGGCTAAGAGATGGTGACACCGTAACTGTCAGAGTCTTCCCCAGTTCTTGATGACACGCCTCTTAATCCTAGAAGAACTCAGATCAGGGCTGCCAAATCTTCTTATCTGAACAATCTTGATCTTCAAACCATTTTCATTGGCAATCTTCTCAACGGCCTTTCGAACTTCATCCTGATCATAACCCAACGCTATGAAGTCAGGTCTTATCCTTTGAATTACCTTTCTAATGCTAAACTTCCTGTATCCAAGTACGGCTTCATCAACGGGTTTCAGGCTGGCAACAAGCATTCTCCTCTCATTCTCCGACATGATCGGCTTCTTGCCCTTCAGCCTCGTGGCCGTGCTATCCCTCGCAACAAGAACAACAAGCCGCGAATTCTTTCCACCAATCTTCTTTGACTCTTCGAGAAACTTCAAGTGACCATAGTGGAGAAGATCAAATGCACCAGTGGCCAGAACCGTTTTCGTATTCTTCATGATTCCGTCAACAGAACATCTGTGGCATAATCCGACTAATAGCCCATGGTCAATATATCAAATGTTTCTTGGCTCACATATCTGCGAGTAATGCTCTCGATCTTTCAGATGTCTTTGGTCTGCCAAGAAAACTCGGCGATTCTCAAGAACTTTACGGCGTCAAGTAAGCCTTCTGCATACGAAATTGAAACTAAGGCGGTCGTCGGACTTGCCTTCATGAAGGTAGTATTTCGCGTCGGAAACATAGCGTTTCACTGTGTCCAGAACCAACGTGACATCAGCGGATGTGACTGTTGTCGGCTGTTTGATCCAAGTGAGATTTGTCAGAGCCTTCTCAACGTTTGCAATGTATCTCTCAGTGCGTTCGCTTGGATCTTCGTTCATAGATTAGCCTCCATCGCTTCTATGTCCGCGTGTGCGAAAACCTGGAGCGTTTCAACTTCCACAAAATGAAGACGCCCTGGAAAGATTAGTGAGTGCGGCGGTCCACCGAATTCGTAATTGGTCAAATCCCTCACTCTCCCCCCTTTAATCACCATGTCGTCTGCCCCAACCCGGGCCGCGCCGACGACAAGCCTATCATGGTGAGTCACAAGTTCACGTCGCTTCTGCTCAACCACTAGGAGCTCGCTCCAAAGCCTCCCTTATCGACATGTATCTGCCTAGATCGGCCTTAACGTCCAAGAGCACTAATGTATGGAGGCCTCTGTCGCTGTTCTCTTTGATTACGTTGTAAGGAGTTTCTTTAGGTGGGCCTTCATCGACGAGGGGGACTGTAACAGTCCTTCCGAACTTGTAACTTTGGAGGCCTGTGGCGGCGATGACTGCTGATATTGCTGATACTCCGTGAATCAGAACGGTCTTTATGCCTAGCTTTGCAGCGCGTAACCTCAAGTCGATGTGAGTTGTTGCAGTCATAGAATCTCCCGGGACAAGAAGGACGACCTTGCTATTCTTGGCGAGTTTCAAGACGTTCTCTTCGGCTTTCTCTTCGATGTCGGTCCTAGACAGAACTTGGACGGGTTTGCCAAGAAGTTGCTCAAGGTTCTTCACTGATAACCCGGGCATCAGACTCGTATAGAACTCGGAATAGATGTGGTCTGAAGCTCTGGATTCTTCCAAACCTCGGAGAGAGATCCCACGTTCATCATGCAAGCCCATACCGATAAATGTTAGCATGGTAGACTCTATCTTCGAGAATGGACAAAAGGTTATTTAACGGTAAAAGTTCATCAGAACCGAAGTCGGGCCCGTAGCTCAGTCAGGAAGAGCAGCGGTTCAACATTGACTGTTGAGCTGAAGCTCTTAACTCGAAGGTCGCGGGTTCAAATCCCGTCGGGCCCGCCAAAACATCTCGATTCAACAAATGTCACCAGATTGGAGCACGTTACCACATGAAATGCAATGCCGCCTGGAGTGCCCGTTTTTCTTGAATGCCAAGTTCATGGGATGCCAATCGAATATTTCCCAGTAAGGGTTCTTCTCCATGACCCTTTTCAGAAATCTCTTGACCATACTAAGACTATACTCCCTCTCTTTTGCTGCCTCCCACTAGCCACACCTAAAAGACATTAACGGGTAGGCGGTTTGTTGACAAAGTTGCCAAAACCGGGCCTATTCAGGCAGATCCCTCCAACTCAGATGTCGTAGATTCTGGAGACCTCTCGTAGTGGACTTTAGACATTAAATGCTTCATAGCGTAAGACGATATATCGAGTTATAGCCCGTGAGGACACCATACCTGCCGGGACAAGATTTGCGCTCAAGTACGGTTACAAAGGCTCAAAGTGAAATAGCTCAGAGTACACGTTCAATCCCTGACAGCACTGCTGCCGTGAAGCAAAGAATTCTCGTGGAGTTGATTCGATCCTATGGAGATGCTCTATGTTCTCAGCCTGACGCGAAGGTTGACTTCAATCGTCTCTGTGCTGGAACGATAGAGAAGACCCTGCAAGGCATATTGGGGAAGACTGCTGCCAGCACTTTTATTCGTAGCCTTGAAAAATATTCTTTGTTCAAGATTCAGGAAGTGGGAGAGAAACCTGAGCTTCTAGTGAAATGTCTAAGACAGGTCTACGGTCCTTCATCCGATATCATCGAGAATCTCATGGCCAAACAGATTCTTGAAGAGATTATGAAAGAGAAGAATTCAAGAAAAATGGAATAGTGAACGATGCATGTCCTCTTCTCAGTAGGACATGTTTCAACCTTACAATAGCGGCGGTATTTGGCAATTGGTCAACAAATGCTAATACATGAAACCGCGAATTCCGACATCTTCGGTTTAGTGAGTTTCTCCAGGTCTTTTGTGCTCATTTTGACGCTTTTCGTGTGTGATCCAGGGTTGAAGAACACATGCTCGGATCTGAAGAGATTCTTGTCGAAATGTGTGGGAATGTTGATCAGGTTTCCGAATGGATGCACGCAACCGACCGAGCAACCGGCTATTAGCTCAGCCTCTTTGATCGGGGCCAACGATACTGATTTGACTTCAATTATTCTGGCCAATCGATGAAAGTCCACTCTCATGCCTCCAGGAAGTACGGCAAGCAAATATGCTTCGTCACTATTCTTTACTATCATCGACTTCGCAATAGAATTCTCGTTCGTCTTGAGTAGCCTGGCCATAACCTCGCATGTATAGACTGCAGGATGTTCGAAAACCTCGTATTTTGCGGCATTACTATCGAGGAATCTGAAAATCTTTTCCTCTACAGTATTCAAATCCACAAACGTAAGCTCCTCGCTCCAAGTGAAGCAGGTGGTAATTAAACTAATCCAGCTTTCTAGCGAAGTGTCAACGCAGTTCAGCGCGCTGCTCCTGTCATGGATTTATGGGGAACCTTTCCTCTTAGTTTTGAAGGTGCTTCGCTTATGCTTCCCGCTTCTGACCACATCGTTACATCAATGATGTATTGATTCTGGCACTCGATCTAGAAACAAATATAAATGAAACTTCGAAAGACGCTGATGTTTGATTCTCGGTGAACAAGTGTTGAGATCACGTATTAGCGTACTTTGTCAAGATGAATTGCAACAAATCCATTCCGCGACTCTGGAGATCCTTGAGACAATAGGAGCAATTGTAAACAGTCCTCAAGCATTGTCAATTCTCGAAGAGAATGGTGCGTTTGTAGACAGATCCAGACGACTTGTCAAGATTCCGTCAAACCTTGTTAAGGAAGCAATTAGAAGTGCACCAAAAGGAATAACGTTATGCGGCAGGAATCCCGCACGCGACATAGAACTTGAGAATGGTAAAATCAACTTCGGAATGGGTTCAACTACAGTCCACATAATAGACCCCCATACTTGGAAAAGAGAAACTGCACGAAAAGAGCATATAGCTCAAGCAGTTAGAGTTGCTGACGCATTGCCCAACATTGGATTTGTAGAGCAGTTCTGTTGCGCTTTGGACTGCCCTAGAAGTGTGCAAGACCTGCATGAGATTGAGGCCGTGCTTACAAACACCGAGAAACCCATTGTTGCAATAGCATACAGCTCCAAAGGTGCCAAGAATTTTCTGAGGATGGCATCACTCGTCTCTGGGAGCATCGATGAGTTGAGAAGAAGGCCTATCCTAGCTGTATATGCGGAACCTGTCTCTCCCTTGCAGCATGATGAAGAAGCCACGAACATTTTGATTGAAGTTTCGAAGCAG
Source organism: Candidatus Bathyarchaeota archaeon (assembly GCA_963760485.1). Lineage (GTDB taxonomy): Archaea > Thermoproteota > Bathyarchaeia > 40CM-2-53-6 > CAVXDP01 > CAVXDP01. Next base: position 161,727 of record CAVXDP010000007.1, read on the forward strand.
GGAATTCCAGTACTTTACGGTTCTGCAGTCCAGTCGGCGGCTACTGGACCAATTACCCTAGCTGGAACACTTGTCACTGCGAATGCAGAAGCATTGATGGGCCTTGTTCTATCTCAACTGGTGAGGAAGGGCACACCCTTCATTCATGGAGTTATCTCAACTATCATAGATGCACGAAGTGGGGTGATGTGCTACGGAGCCCCCGAATTCGCTTTGATTAACATCATGGCCGCCCAATTGACGCAGTGGTATGGCCTACCTTTCTTTGGAACCGGTGGAACCACAGATTCAAAGACTGTTGATGAACAAGCGGTTTGCGAAGCAATGATGACAGCTCTCCCAGCTCACTTGCTGGAACAAATTTGATCCATGACATGGGTTATATCGAGTCTGGACTTACCGGAAGTTTTGAGATGCTCGTAATTGGAAATGAGATAGCCGATATGTGTAAACGAATTGCACGTGGAGTCACTGTGAACGATGAGACACTTGCCGTTGACGTCATAAGAGACGCTGGTCCAGGAGGGCATTTTTTGAGCAAGAAACATACTCTCGAGCACATTGATGAACATTGGATGCCGAAATTGATCGATAGAAATACCTACGAAGCTTGGAAGAAATCTGGATCCAGAGATATGGTCATCAAGGCTAGAGAAACCGTTGCAAAGCTATTGAAAGAACACAATCCGGAACCTCTACCAAAGAACATTATCCAAGGAATGGATCAAATAATCAAGGACTCTGCTAGATCCACACGATAGGTGCCGAGAAATATGCTCTTGAGTCAACTATTCTATTCTTTTGACCATTCTGTGCTAGACCCACATCTTGGCTGATCAGAAAGTCATTCAGGAATTGATTCACTATCCTGACGTAAACACTATACTCTTGATTTCTTTTTCGTCAAGTGCCACTATGACACCGTTGAGAATACCCTCAGTGTAGTTACTGCCTGGGTTGACACACCAAGTTCTGCCAATCTGACGTTTACCCAGGCCTTCGTGTATATGACCATGTAGACCAAGGAGAGGCTGATATTTGCGAATCGCGTCAGACACCGCTTTGCTACCCACCGGCTCCGTCTCTCCCCCTGAAACTTTGAAATCCTCCTTAAGCTTGGGGCCAGTGTCTAGCCCTGAGTCAAAAGGTGGAGCGTGAAGATTGAATACACTCCTTTCCAGAGCCTTGACTTGAGACGACATAGCCTCGATTCTCTTGCTCAGATCTTCTTCGCTACATTCTCTGGGAGTATTCCATGGAGTCGGATTAGACCAACCAGAGTTCAGCATTTCGTGATGCCCATTCAAATCCAACACTTTTCCCTCAGCATCTAAGATAACATCGCTTTCTTTCAGAATTGGATCTATGAAATCGTGATCGTCATTTCCTGGACAGACTATTATCTTTCTTTTCTTAGCTTTCAGGTTCGTATCGGCAATTTCCATCCAGTTCTTGACCCTTTCTATCACTTTTTCCCTGAAAATCTGATCGACTTTTTCTTTCTTATCTTTCAGTTCTTCCAGATCATCTGGATTACCCTCATAGAAATACAAGCCAGCATCAACGATGAGTTTTTTGTGATCCTCAACTTCTTTCTGATCTTTCAGTGTCCACTTTCTGCCCAGAAAATTCGATGTGCAGGTTCCGTCATTCTGTCTGATCAGTGGAATAACCGCTTTCCCCGTCAAATCTCCACCTAGGACCACGTGATCTACTCTGTAGAAGTCCCCTGCACTGACAACCTTTCTCCAGCACTTACTTGATCCGTGGATGTCTGTGCAAAAGAATATCTTTGTCATCAATTGGTTTTCATCACATTCTTGTTCATTAAGTAGTCCGCCAATGTTCCCCTTCCCTTCTCCTCAACTTCATTATACCAGATCTTCTTGGTTCCGACCTTCTGACGCATTTTCCACTTCATAGACTTTGGTTCTTTCTCCACCGTTGACAGAATCTGGTCTATCTTAGACTGAATCTTCTCGAGATCTTGCTTCGAAAGTACGTTGCTGTACTTGTTAAGTGAAGTGTCCTTGATCCTGTTCAGATTCGTTGTGACGGTGTAGTAGAAGCCCCAGTCTTCCGCTAGCAGCTTAGCTACGTATTTTGAGTCTATTGTCTCCCTGTTCGTCTCGCCAAGTTCATGTTCCAAGACGAGCACCATGATATCTTTAATATCCTTCTCAGTGATTTTCACGACCTGGAGTTTCTCAAGCAAGAGATCTGCAAGGCTAATCGTAGGAAAATCAAGTTGGAGTCTTGCAGTGAGGAATAGAGTATGGCACATATCCAACTTGTCGAAAAAAACATCCGCTGTTATTCCTTTCCGATCATTGTGGTAAATGTCTCGATCCATTCCCATCATGGCAATCTGCGCACTGTACCCAAGCTCTCTGAAGATCTCCTTAGCATCGCTGCCGTGTTTTCTGAGAGTAACAAAATCAAGATCAGTAATGTTTCTTTTCATCTTGACCTTGTGAAGTTCAACATTAGTTTGACAATGCAACCTTATGGCACAAGCACCCATGATCCTCAGAGGGAGGTTCACTCTCTGCGCTCTGTCAGCTATTTCAATAGCTTCTTCTATGAATTCTTCGTCTGCCAATTGTCCATTGCTCATTCCATAGCACCGCCGGGCTCTTCGTTCGCATGCCGCTCTTTATGCCTTCACTGACTGGCTTACCCGACCATTAAGAGACTATCTACTCGAAGGATCTTGCGCTCCTCTCTCGTCTAGGATCAATCTCTAGGCTGGAGGAATCTGTTTAAAGGCTATCTCCAGATCGATTCCCTTTCTTTTCCAAAATGCACGAGCTACGAAGAAAATCGTGATTGGTAATGCATAGACGATGATTGATGATCCTATGGTCACTGCACTGATGCCAAGGGTTGCTGCGAAAGGTGGATTTGTGAAGTATGAGGTCGTTGTTCCAACTGCGACTGCTAACCCGACTATTGATATTAAGGTCAAGAGAGGAACCCCCGCTATTTTGGTTTTCAGAGGCATCTGCTCGTACATATCCTTGCGCATAAACGGAAATACTATACCTGCCACGCAGATGATCATGAGGTTAATGAGAGTCCACATGCCTACAGCTGCGATGTATGCCCACAGATTTACGTAAATGGCTCCGTAAAGGAATATCAAACATATAATGAACAAAAGTCCAAGGACGTAAGTGGGAGTCTTCCACCTGTCGCTTACGTGAGCTAACCGTGTTGGAAGCAACCTGTCGAAAGACCAAGCAAAGATACAGCGCGACGCTACTGGAATATATGATAAGATAGCCAGAAGCATCGACAGGAATAAGCAAACGAACCAGTACAATGCTGCCCATTTCGGGAGCGTCGCCGTCATAGTCCACCAGCCAAAGACGCTTAGAGGAAGACCCTCTACACTTCCGAGGTAACCAACAGAACTCAGGAATCTCAGCCCGACCATATTAATATACGTCCAACCCAGCAACACCATCATGAAGTTCTGGAAAACGACTGCACTTTCCACTAGTATGTGTTGTCTCACACCACTTTCCGCACTTTTGACCTCCCCCGCAATGTAGCTTGTTGCTACTGTATACGGTGCAATGTAAGAGAACCACAGTGCGGCAAAAGTCAGAGTCTGTTCCATCCATGGGCCTTCATGCGTAGAAAAAGAGAAGCCAGCGGCGGCCGCATTGCTAATGATTTTGTTGTACATATCTGGCTCTGTTGGCACATATTGGAGCGACCAAGTATTGAAAATTGAAGTAAAATTGGGAGTTGCTTGTGCGAAACCTACCACAACCATTCCAGCAACTACAAGGGCGAGTATCCAAATAATTCTTTGAATTTGAGCAAAAAACCGCATTCCGGGAATAGCCGCCAGAAAAACGATGATAAGTTGTACAGCCAAGAAAATGAAGATCAAGAAATTATCTTGCATAATGTTTGACCAAGCTAAGTTCGTTGAAGGGCCCATAATGAAAGCAATCTGCTTAGATATGTCAATCTGCCATAAGAGAGTAAAAGGAATCCAGAACACGAACAGGCTAGCCATTATCCAGTTGACTACAAAACCTAACAACGGATGTATTGTTCTTCCTAGAAATATGTAGTCGCCCCCTGAACGAGGCATCGCAGCTGAAAAATGCGCATAGACCGAACTCACGGCCATTGCGCCAACCATAGCTATCGCAACAGCGAGGAAGAAGTTTCCTCCGGTTGCAAACCAGAAGAAATATGGAACCGCAAGAAAAGGAACACCTACCGTGGCACCTGTCGAAATGTTCATTCCAATTCCACTAAGGAGCCCTACCTCTCTCACTAGTCCACTTGCTTTTCTGACAAAAACTTCGGAAGTCGTCATGAAGGGACCCTATTCCTACTTCGAGCAAATATAAGACTTGCGTAGTACGGACAAGTATGCTGACCTATCGATCTATCGCCAAAGTGATTATGCTTAATCAATCAAGCGATCATCGAGTCTTGACAAGTTCTTTCTCCGCCTTCTTGACGATTTGAGTTATCTGTTGTCTTACGTCACTCAACAATGGTTTGGGATGGTGATCCTTGAGGATTCTCTTGGCTTTCTCTCGAGCCACATCATAGATCTGCTTGCTACCTGCCTTTGCCCACGTAGCTTCGGCCGTCCGATCGAACAATGTAGGCAAATACAGTTCCTTCCGTATATGATCGAGAGTATGCTTCTGAGACATGAAATGTCCCTGAGGACCAACGGCCTTGATTACGTCGACAGCCAATGTTTCATCGTTGACCTCTGTTCCCCTGATGATTCGCTGAACGTATCCGATGACTTCATCGTCGATTACCGCCATCTCCATACTTCCTATACTTCCCCCAGCCAAGTACCCACAATCGTGAATCAGACTCACGCCACTCAAGCCTCCAATGAGGCAGTTCATCATAACTTCAGCTCCGGCCTGAGCGTCGGGAACCTTGGCGTCTGTGCATCCTCCAAAACCGTAGCTGGGAAGGTCATAATATCTTGCCATCGCTGCCCCGAGGGCATTTACTCCCATGGCAAACTCTGGAGCACCGTAGGCAAATCTTGTTGTGATGGGGTCCATGATTGTAGCCCACGAGGAGTACACTACTGGTGCATGGGGACGAACCGTCTGGGCCAGTATTAATGTCGCGAGATTCTCCGCGTTTCCGATGACCATTGCTCCAGCCAAAGTGGCAGGGGCGGATCCTCCGCACATTGGTGTGGCTCCGTTGACGAAAGGTATTCCTGCTTTTGCGAATTCTATGATATTTTCATTGACAGCGCTAAATGCCAGAGGCGAACTTGTTTCAGCGTAAAGCATCAGAATTGGCCTCTTACGTAACTCGTCTGGCCCACCAGATATCACAGAAGCCATTTCTAGCACTTTCCTCGACGGATATTCTCCAGGTGCAGAGTAGAGGATAGGTTTCTCAGTATTGTTGAAGAGTGCTTCGAATTCATGAAGATACTCGACCTGATATGGAACGTCAAATGCACCTGCAATGGACATGAGGAATTTCATATTTGGAAGGCCATCACCAAGCCTTGAGGCATCTTCCACATCTTTCTTGCCTGGTCTTCTAATCTCGCTGGTGTCTAGGTCTCTAACATACGGAACCGGCGTTCCTCCCATGCCATAGTAGACTCTGTCAGCTTCAAGTAATATGTCGTCAGCGGGATCTCTTCCGCAGAAGATTATTTGATGTGGGACTTTCTGAAGGGCATCATCAATGAGATGCTGGGGTATTTTGATGCGTTTTCCCTCATGGTCAACTTCAGCGCCCGCAGTCTCAAAGATCTTCATTATCTTGTTCGATGGACAGTGCATTCCGGTAGATTCGAGCACTTCGAGTGTAGCCATGTGAATCTTTTTGGCATCGTCTGTCTTGATCAATCGATATTGTCCACCAATGAAACCTCTTTGAACCATAGCTACTCCTCCATTCTCAACTGGCTGTGTTAGTGCATGAACTCAGGATATATACGGATTGTTACTTTGTGTTCTCTAAGATGGCGCGAGTTATCTAGCAGGGTACATTCTGTCAGGGGGTCTGAAACCATGATCGGTATACAGTTCTATCATGACTCCGAATCGGGATTCTGTATCTAGATAATAGTAGGAGTCTTTGGCTACTTTTCCACTTTGAATGACTTGTATTCCCATTTTCCTGAATTTCTCCCGTGCTGCATCAATGTCGTTTGTTACATAGGCAATATGATGTAATCCCTCACCGTTTTTGTCCAAGAAATCCTTGTACACAGTTTTACCTTCTAGGTGCATAAGAAGCTCGAAGTTCAAGTCGCCAATCATGGTCTCAGCACCCACGTACTTGTGGACTACCTGTTTGCCACGATACGTCATTTCTGTAGTAAGAGGCGGACAATAGTCCCAAATCTTCCAAGGACCGATTCCCAGCTCTTCCCAATAGAGCTTCATCGTCTTGTCAATGTCCTTCACAACGACAGCGACCTGGCCAACCTTGTTCATATTCAATATCATGTAATCAACTACTCCTCATGGCAGATATTGCTGAGGACTATAATCCTTAGCAATATAAGATTTCATAGCCCCGGAGACACCTGGGAGAACTCGCTGCTGGAACTAGACGCGGCAGAGAGTCTGATGCGGAGAATATTATCATCTTTAATCTTGGCTTAGCTCTTGAGGACGTAGCCATGGCGGAAGCTCTATGACGACGCCACAAAAGAGGAGATTGAAATTCTCTTGCCCTTGTAGAACAATACTCTCATGTCCTGTCAGACATTGAATTTTCAAGATGATCTGCACGCATGATCCATGAACAACAGGATAATTCACCAAGCATAACAATATCTCCTTGGAGAATGTTCTCATCATAGGATCCTGGGGTAAGAAACAATGAGATCTTATGAACGTTGCATCTCAGCGCTAAAACGTGAAGAACCAGACATGGTTCCAATATTTGAATTTGGAATGGAGATCCCGATACTCGAGAGTATCCTGGGCAGAAGCCTCCCAAAAGCTATGGATTGCGACTTTCAGACCCCTCGCGTTAGCGCAGAAGAACTAGTCGGTGCTTACGAAACACTTGGCCTGGATATGGTTACAGTGACTGACGATTCTTTTTTTTCTGAACGTGGAAGGCCTATTTGGACAGATGAAAGGACGTTTGTCAACGAGTTCGGGCAGATTTGGACGATTGACAAGACAAGGAATACTGAACTCTATGTTGGCGGCAACATTCAGCTTTCTGAGGATATGGAACCGCTGGATCTAGACCCATTCGCTGCGGGTAGAACCGGATTTGCAAGAGAGATATTGAAGGTGGCTGAGAGGAAAGGTATGGCGGTTGTTGCTAACATTCATGGAGGTTTCTCATCTGGCTACCTGAGTTGTGGAATTGAGAACTTTTTTTTGGGGATGTTTAGATATCCAAATCAAATTCGAACACTAATGTCGACTTTTACGAATTTCTGGATTGAACTTTCAAAGCAACTGATTGATGTGGGAGTGCATGTTATTGGAGTCGGCGACGACCTAGCTGACAAACACGCTCCATTCTTATCTCCGGCAGATTGGAGACGCTTAGTGAAACCAGGGTTGGAGCAGATTGCTCATGAAGTAAAGAAAAGGCAGGGGCTCGTGTTTTTCCACTCTGATGGAAACATCAATCCAGTGTTGGATGACATTGCCGGAATGGGATTTGACGGTCTTCACTCCATGGAGCCACTTGCAAAGATGGATATAGGTTCTATCAAGAAGAAATACGGTAAGAAGCTATGTCTCTTAGGAAATATCGACTGTTCTCAGACACTTTGCCGCGCACCCCTGACGAAGGTTGCGCAGGAAACTCGTGCTGTCATAAGAGACGCTTCTCCGGAAGGAGGACACATATTATCTTCGAGCAATTCCCTACATAGCGGCGTCAGGCTTGAGAACTATCTGACAATGGTGGCGACTGGAAGGAAGTTCGGAAAGTATCCGCTCACTGATCTAGACTGAACATTGCTCCAACTAGCATAGTTCCGCCAAGAGGAACCGTTCAGAACTCATTTTCAGTGCAAGATTTCTTTTTCCATTTGTTTCAAGACGGAGTCAAGCTCTTTGTCGGTCTCATTTGGAAGTGGAATCGGTACGTGATTTGCTAGAATCGCTTTTGTCTTCTCTTTGGCCCTTTGTACCAAATCCTTTGAACCGTTTTTTACCCAGGCGTCTCTCGTCTGTCTGTCCAATAGAGTAGGAATCCAATGCTCTTTCTTGAAGAATTTCAGTGTATGATTCTGTGAAAGGTAGTGTCCGTGCGGTCCAACTTTTCTTATTACGTCAAGAGCGAGAGTCTCATCGGTAATCTCTATTCCACTTAGAAGGTAGGTTATCATTGATATTATCTCATCAGAGATTGTCGCGAGTTCTAAACATCCAGTCAATCCAAAATTCAAATATGAACCAACGTCATGTATCAAATTCGCACCACTTTGAGTCTGCTGTAAGCAATGTAAGTCCAGCTTCTAGCGTAGCCTGTCCATCTAGCACCTTGGAATCTGAACATCCTCCGGTACTCCAAGTTGGAAAACCGTAGTGCCGGCCAAGTTGAGCCATTGCAAAGTTAATCAGCATCCATTCTGGTGCACCGTATGGAAAGACGCCTGTTTTTGGATCGAAAACCGTCGTATCTGTTCCATGTATGTACCTCGCTCCCTTGCTGGTGAATTGAGCGATAACATTACCACTCAATGTTTCAGCATTTGACTGGACAATCGCTCCAGCCATTGTAGCGGGCGCTGTTGAACCGGAAGCCGGAGAGGGAATGTAGACTATTGGAAGTTTGTGTCTGGCAAAAGTCATAAGATTCTTTGTGTGTTCCTTGCCGTGAGTTAGGGGAGAGATCGGTTCGCTATACATTCCAAGGATCGGCCGATCTTTCAAGTTCTCCTCTCCTCCGACAACAACTGATGCCAGTCTTATCAGGTAGGAAGCGTCCAGGCCAAAATCAACGACCATAATAGGCTTCTCCGTATTCTTCAATGCCGCATGCAAATCGTGTAAAGGCAAAACTTCCGGAGGAACATCACGAGCTGAAAAAAGAGGCATTATAAAGTCGATGCTTGGAAGAGCATCTGCCAATCGAACTGCGTTGATTGTATCGGCTTTCGTCGATGGTCTAGTAGAACCGGTCTCACCGTCCAGTACATTCACGGCCCCTTCTCCGAAGCCAAAATGGACTCTTTTTCCCTCTAATCTCAGGTCACGACTTCTATTTCGACCTGCAAATAAGATCGTTCTTGGTGACGATCTGATTGCCTCATCCACTAGGTGCTGTGGGATTCTGGCGATCTTCTCCGATAGATTCACATCTGCTCCGATGTCGACTAGTAGTTTCAGAGCATTTTCTTCTTCCACTCTTACTCCAACTCTCTCCAAAACTTCCAGTGTCGCAGTGTGAATTCTGTAAAGGTCATCCCGCGAGAAAATCTCGAAGACTCCGATCTTTGGAGACTCAATCATTCAAATTCCCTGGGCTCTTGTCCAGCCATAGACAAAATATAGGTCTTGTGATACAACTACTCAGACGAATATTGACTATTGATTATCGAAAATGGTTTTTCAAAGAAAGGATCCCTTCAACAAAAACATATAAGCAAAAGACTCCAACTTGACAGAACACTAGGATGAACAAAAATGTCTCAACAAGCATTGCTCGATGATGTGGCGAATGCTGTTCAAACCTTCGACTCAGACAAAATAATGGAAGCAACCAAGAAAGCAATATCCGCGGATATAGACCCGTCAATTATTATTGAACAAGGACTCGCCAAGGGATTGAGAGTTGTTGGTAAGAAATTCGAAGACGGTGAATTGTTCCTTATGCACTTGGTAGCAGCTGCAGAGCCAGCTCAGAAGGCGATCAAGGAACTTCTTGAGCCTGAACTCAAGAAGAGAAAAAGCGAAAGAAAATCTGCAGGTAAGGTCGTGTTGGGCACGGTTGCTGGAGATATACATGACATTGGAAAGAACATAGTTGGCGCGATGCTGATCGCTGCGGGGTTTGACGTTTACGATATCGGCAAAGATATTCCGGCGGAAGAGTTTGTGAAGAACGCGAAAGAAGTAAACGCTGACGTTGTTGGCGCATCCGCATTACTCAGCACATCATTACCTGTACAAGCCGAGATAGTTAAGGCGTTCAAATCAGCGAACTTGCGTGATAAGGTCAAGCTCGTTTTCGGTGGTGCTCCATGTACCACTGAATGGGTGAAGGAGATCGGGGGAGATGGATACGCTGAGAACGCCGTTGAGGGCGTAATTGTAATTAAGCAACTCTTGGGTGCGAAGTGAAGCGGACGAAGCATGCCATCGATAGCCGGCAAGGCTATCGTACATGCGACGCTTGCTCCTTTTTGAAACTAGGAAATTAACTCCTTTACAGCCTTGATTATCTTGTTTTCATCGGGTAAGACGTAGTTCTCAAGTACCGGGGAGTATGGAATAGGAACAGTGGGAGTAGCCACCCTCTTTATTGGCGCATCTAGGTAGTCGAAGGCCTCGTCCGCAATTATTGCTGCTACTTCGGACGCAAACCCGCATCTTTCGTAGTCTTCATCCACCACCACGACTTTCCCCGTTTTCTTCACCGATTCCAGAATAGCCTTCTTGTCGAGGGGCACTAGTGTTCTCGGATCCACTACCTCGACGTGGATCCCTTCCATATCAAGCTTCTTTGCTGCTTCAAGTGCCTTGTGTACCATCCACGCAGTTGCCACTATAGTTACGTTCTCACCAGATCTTTTTACCTCGGCTTGCCCGAAAGGAATCGTATAGTCACCATCAGGCACTGGACCCTTCATTGAAAGAAGCATCTTGTGCTCAAAGAACATAACAGGATCTTCGTCTCTTATGGCAGTCTTAAGAAGGCCCTTGGCGTCGTATGGAGTTGATGGAACTACAATCTTCAATCCTGGCACGTGTGCAAATATGCTATAGAGAACCTGTGAGTGGTGTGCCCGCGAAGTTCATTCCTCCACCAATCGACGTCCTAATAACGATTGGAACATTAACTTGGCCGCCGAACATATACCTCAATTTGGCAGCTTGATTGTATATCTGATCCATCGCCACGCCAAAGAAGTCCACAAACATGAGTTCAATTACCGGTTTTAGTCCTGTGGCTGCCGCACCGACTCCCGCTCCTATAAAAGCTGCCTCTGAGATTGGTGTGTCCCTTATTCTTTCAGGTCCGAACTGATCCAAGAATTTCTCTTTTGGAGTGATTCCAAGTGGTCCACCGCCAAAGAAAATTCGGAGATCTTCTCCCATTAAGAAAACGTTCTTGTTTCTCTGCATTTCCTCTATCATGGCTTCGCCTATTGCTTCTTTGAATGTTAGCTCTCTCGATCCACTAGCCAATTTCTTCACCTTCTCAAAAATACGGGCTCACAAACACGCCCTGAACTGCCTCTTCGGGGTTCGGATACGGACTCTCATCTGCAAACTTAATCGCTTCTTCAATTTGTTTCTTGACATCTTCTTCAAACTTGTCGACTTCTTTTTCCGTCAAGATCTTCTTACTAACGAGCATCTTTCTCAAGCGGAGTATTGCATCCTTCTTTTTCCATTCATCAACTTCCTCCTTTGGTCTGTAGAGATTATGAGGGTCACCCATTTCATGTCCTTCATATCTGTAAGTCTTGCATTCGATTAGGGTTGGCCCCTTGCCTTCTCTTGCCCTCTGAATAGCGGCTTGGGCCACTTCGTAAACAGCTATGACATCCATACCATCTACAACTACTCCGGGTATGCCATAGGAAACGGCTCTATCGGCAATATCCTTGACTCGAGCCGAATATGTGATAGGGGTTGACTCAGCGTACTGATTGTTCTCACAGACGTAGATGACGGGCAGATCCCATATTGAACCGAGGTTAATTGCTTCGTGAAATGTTCCTTGGTTAGAGGCGCCATCTCCAAAGAAAGCTACAGCCACCTGATCCGTCCCCCTGTACTTTGCAGACAAAGCGGCCCCCGTCGCGAGAGGAATACCGCCTCCCACGATACCCGAAGCGCCTAACATGCCAACGGACACGTCTGCCACATGCATGGATCCTCCTTTACCCTTGCAAACACCCGTGCTCCTACCAAATAACTCTGCCATCATTCTTTTCACATCTGCACCTTTGGCTATGCAATGCCCATGTCCGCGATGAGTGCTGAGTACATAGTCATCTTTGCGTAGGTTGGAACATACACCCACAGCTACAGCTTCTTCCCCAGCATAAAGATGCAGGGCTCCAAAAATCTTCCCCTTTCCATAGAGCTCGTTTACTGTGTATTCGAAATGCCTTATCAATTCCATCTTCTTGTAGATTTCAATGAGTTTCTCTTTTGGTATTTCCAATCGCATACCGCCTTAACAGTTGTCATAAGTTTACCCCGAATTGCTTCTTTAAGTCTTTTCATATCCAGTGGTTGCCCACATTCTTGACAGGCCGTACGCATTGTTCTGAGCTTAGCATTACTTTTATTTCTGAACTGACAACCGTATGGGGGACTTAACATGGTCACAGAAATTCAGATGCCAAGACTCGGAGTAACGATGAAACAAGGGACTATTGGAAAGTGGTTCAAGAAAGAGGGAGACAAAGTAGAGAAAGGCGAAGTCTTGTTCGAGGTAGAGACAGAAAAACTTACAAAGAAAATCGAAGCCCCTGCCTCCGGCATAATCCGAAGAATTATCGTTCAAGAGAAACATGCTGTACCAGTCTCAGCAACAATCGCATTAATAGGCGAACCTAATGAACCGCTCCCTGAAATCTCACAATCACTATCTCAAGAACCAGAAACAAAGAAGGAGAAAACTCCGATAACTGAAGTTGCAAAACAACCCGTTGGAATCTCTAAAGAAACTAGGATTTCTCCTGTCGCGAGAAAGCTTGCTCAAGAATACGGTATCAACGTCGAACAAATTCAGGGAACAGGCCCCGGCGGCAGAATCGTAAGAGAAGACATCATGAGGGCTGCTGAAGCATTCAAAACCAAACCCACCTCAACCACTAGGGAAAGAATTGAGCCTATGTCAACTATACGCAAAGTCACTGCTGAACGCCTCTCAGGTAGTCATCTGACGGCAGCGCATGTCACGATTGTAGTTGAAGCTGACGTAACCGAGATGGTGAAGATGCGTCAGGCAATGCTTCCAGAAATAGAGAAAACGTCAGGTGTCAGAATCTCCTTCAACGACATGATTGTAAGAGCCGTGACGAAAGCCATTAAGGAATTCCCATATTTGAACGCCACCCTTGAAGGAGACAACATCAAAATCTTCCAAGACGTTCACATGGGCGTTGCTGTCGCTATTGAAGAAGGCTTGATGGTGCTAGTACTCCGCGACGCAGATAAGAAATCACTTGTTGAAATCTCCCGTGCCACTAAAGAATTATCTGACAAAGCGAAACAAGGCACTATATCACTAGACGAAGTCTCCGGAAGTACCTTCACAATTACTAATCTTGGAATGTTTGGAGCAGAGATATTTACACCCATAATCAACCCACCTGAAAGTGCAATACTTGGAGTTGGAAGAATAATAGAAAAACCTGTTGTCATAGGCGGCCAGATCACGGTCAGATCGATGATGTACCTAAACTTGTCATTTGATCATAGAATCATAGACGGCGCACCCGCAGCAAAATTCCTCCAAAGAGTACAACAGATCTTAGAGAATCCCTATCTACTGCTGACCTAGTCCACCACAAGAGGCAGCAATGCCCTGGGAATTTCCCATTAGCAATAGAGAGGAGACAGGTCGAAGATAAGCGAGTACCATTCGAGCAAACAATTTGAACCTGCTACACTCCTTGTTCTCGGACTTTGAATCTTCTCATGAAACTCGAATCTCAGTCGTGCCCGAAATAAAAAGCCTGGAAGCACTAACCATGCAAGGCCAAAGGACCAGATACTCGACTTCATAGTGACTGACCACTCAGCAGTCAAGGAAAGAAGAGGATGCAAACTCCTGGTATCCAGAATCCCAACTGAAAAAAAGCTTATATACAGTATGAGTTGTAGCCCGCGAAGATTAGCTTGAGCACTTACAGGGACATTATTGACGAGGCGCTCAGAATAGTCAGATCTGCAGGACAAGATGACATACTCTTGAGAGTGATGGGCGCTCTGGCAGTGAACATCCACTGCCCTACTTACGGAAATCTGCTTGAGAAGATGGAGGGAGTGCCCACAGACATAGATTTTGCTTCTTATACAAGATTCAAAGATAAACTCACAAGACTTCTTCCGATGTTGGGATACACTACTGACATTAGACTAATGCGTTTTCCGTCATATGCTGAAGGAAACAGGCATGTATACCACGGAAAAACAACTGTAGACATATTTTTTGACGGCCTAAACATGTGCCACAGCATAGATTGGAGGAAGAGGTTGGATCTCGACGATCCAACAATCCCATTGGCAGACATAGTACTTGAGAAACTGCAAATCGTTCAGATCAATTCGAAAGACATCAAAGATCTCATAGTGCTCTTTTTGGAGCATGAAATTGACAATACTGACCGGGATACAGTAAATGGGAAGTACATCTCAGAATTGCTTTCCAGAGATTGGGGTTTCTACTACACCGCGACGACAAATCTTGAAAAGATTGCAGGTTCAGTTGATAAATACGTTTCCTTGCCTGATTATGAACGAGATAAGGTATTGAAGAGAATCAAGGAGCTTCTTCTGATTATTGAGAAAGAACGCAAGTCATTGGCGTGGAAAATGCGTAGCCGCGTCGGCGCGAAGAAACAGTGGTATCAAGATGTTGAAGAGATGCGTGGGTCGGCAAAAATAGAGTAAGCGTTGTTTGCGCCTATTAAACCGTATTGACGAAATAGGTGAGTTTCTGTCCACCCACGAGGGATTTGGGAACTGACTTCTGTGTCATAGACGTGTCAAAGACAGGGAAATCTACTAGCCCGAGGTAAGCTGATAACCCAGAACTTTTGTTCTGCTATGTTGGCAATTGCACCACGTAGAACACCTTCTGAGTATTCACTGCCTGGATTTATGCAGAGAGTTCTACCTATTTTCACGGCACCTCTTGACTCATGGATATGTCCATGCAGTCCAAGAAGGGGCTGGTATTTCTCAATGCTTTCACGAACTGCGGTGCTTCCCACTCCCTCCACGACGGCTTGTCCTCCTTGTGTGATCACCTTCGGAGGATAGACACTGCCATCTAGTTTCTGAGCTGTGTCAATTCTCGAATCCTTTGGAGGTGCGTGCAAATTGAAAATGGCAGCTTTCCATTTTTTCAACTTTGCCAGCTAGATTTGAGATCATGTCTTTCAGAATCTCCTCTGAAACGTCTCTAGGGCATTTCCAAGGAGTTAGGTTGGCATGACTGACAGTAATCATTTCATGATGCTCGTTCAACTTGATCAATTGGCCTTCGGAGTTGACCACGACACTGGAACTGTTCAGTATTTGTTCTATTTCATTGGGGTCGTCGTTGCCCCCTGTCATTATGCACTTGATTCCCGTATTCTTGTAATGCTCTTCAACCATCTTCACCCATCTCTGCAACTTTTCGAGCATCAGTCTCTTGAAAATCCCATCAATCTTTGCTGGATCTGCCCGTAGTTCTGCGACTTCCTTCTGATTAGTTTGATATGGGTAGAATCCTGTATCGGATACCTTCTCCTCGAGCGAAGCTAGTTCATCTTTCGTGCTAGCCTTGTGGTCTTGCCCGAAGAGTCTGCAGACATACGTTCCGTCGGGACTCTCCGTAATTGGCACCACCATCTTGCCAGTAAGGTCTCCACAAAGCATGACGATGTCCACCTCGTAGTACTTCCCGGCATTGAGGAATTTCCGGAAAGTCCGTTCGGATCCATGCACGTCCGTCGCAAAGAATACTCTTGTGAATCTTTTCTCCTTGTTCTTTCCGAATAGTGCCATGATCTCTTGCACCAGAAGATGCTTGTCCAGATTCCCTGGCTGATCTATAAAATGTTATTGCGATGTCGTCGGGAGTGATTGTTGAGGTTAGAGAATGGTCTGCTTCTATCATGGGAGCTGGTTCGGGCATTGTGCGTGCAACAGTAATCTTGTATTGGAGCTGAAAAGAATGGCCACGACCGACACAGATTCTATGAGACGAAAAACAGTCAGAGTCAATTGGGAAGCGTCACGCACTACGGGAGAGCTCCCCCTTCGATAGACGATACATGACGATCTGGCTAGCGTTCTATTCTTTCAATTCTTCTCTAGGCCCAAGATATGGAAAAAAGAGAGTTCACGAACGATGCCCCTGAAGACGTGAATCTTCTCTTTTCTCGACCGGAGATTTAACTACATATATAGTCTATGCTGGCGGGACTTCCCTGAATGCGTAGGCTATGTTGATTCCTTGTCTCTTGCGCCATTCCCTGGCAATATAGAACCACACGAAGCACGCGACAAAGATACCAACGACGAAAATTTTGCTTTCGATGGACGCACCCACTATGCCCAGACCTGGCTCCGCAAGGTAGTATCCCGCTATCCAGAGGTTCATTATGAGGCCAGCTATACCCGCGAGGGTTATGGCGGGTATCCCAGCATAACGATATTTGCCTGCTGGCGATTCGGAAAACAGTTTCTTGGCCGAGTAGGGAAAGACTATTGAGGCAATCAGAGTCGCGACTATCGCGACGATCTGTGCGAGCCAGCCTGCTGATGTGATTCCAAAGAGTCCAGGGTAAGCGGTTAGAACGATCGCCAGTATAGATGCAATTACTTGATGGAAGTAGATGAATTTGTCCGGTGCTCCTCTTTTGTTTACACTTCCCATCCAGTCTGGTAGAATGCGATCAAATGACATACTCAGAGATAGCCTTGATGCGCCGATGACGCAGTTGAATGGTATCTGGAATGTGGCTCCAAGGAATCCTAATGCAATCAGAATTGCGATTGGAATATGCAGATGAGGAGGCAAATTCGAGGTTATTATCGCGAACAATCCGTAGGCTCCTCTCATGTAAAACCTGGGAACACCAGAGCTTCTGGATGAGAGGATGCCAAGTAGCCCAATGATTTGACGAACTCCGACCCCATATAGTCAGTCGCCCATCCTATCCCTATTATGCAGGTTATGAACTCCAAGACTGTGGCTCCTGACATCATCAACCACGCGTTCTTGATTTTCTCTACACTCTTGATTTCGCCCAGTAATTCCGCACTCCACATACACCACATATAGAGAGCGTACATCAAGGCCGCATATCCAAGTGTATCGTACCAACTAAAACGGGGACTTGGATCGTATCCGAACTCCTTTGCCTTTGAAATGATCGTATTGTACCAGTCCGGATTTGGGGCAAGCGTGTTTTGAAATGAATTGAAGTTAGCTACGAAAGTTTCTCTTGGAACGATCAGAAACAATCCTACCATTATGGCTAATGCAACAAATGAAGCGGGAATCATGAAGTAGTTCTGCAGGTAAGCATACGCCTTCATTCCTCTCAGAAGTATCAGAGCTGAAAGCCATATTATGACTATAGTGACTATCGTTGCGTTCCACGGGTCTGATAGCGTAATTCCAGCGTCTATGAGAGCTTTGTTGTTGAGGGAATAACCTATGATTTCGAAAATGGGTGGAAGGATTCCCGAGGCTATGGTATTTCCTGCCAGATATGCAAAGAATGTTTGCCATATAGCCAGTCCGCCAAAGGTTAGAGTAAAGCCCACATCCCCTCTTAGCAAACGGCTCTGGAAAACATAGTCTCCACCGCTGTGCGGCATAGCACTAGATAGCATCGCATAGGCTATCCAAGTAATTGAACACCAAATCAGGAGTATGATGTTGGCAAGGTAAATGTTCGCCGCTGGAAAAATCGGCACACCGCCAAGAAGTACAACGAAAGGGTGTATAATCCGGAAGCTGAAAGGTATCCATAGAATGCTCCCGTCAAAGGAGAAACTGCCCTAATTACACCCGATGATTTCCTTAGAAACACTTCTGTACTCATTCCAAATCACGTAAAGACAACGAAAGATGATTGAAAGTATTTAAGACTTACCAAACATCTGCAAGTTCGAATGCTCGCCGATTTGGATTTGATAGGAACTTGATTTCATGAATCTGTGGACGTACGAGTATCTTCACGCTGTCTTTGGAGTTGGCCAGCTGTTCTAATGCAACTACAATATCACTCAATCTGACACTGGATGTAATTACAGGGTCAACATTAACTCTATTAGTCGCTATTAGTGATATAGCGGATTACCAAAATCACCGTCGGTGGAACCCATAACTCTTTTCTCACTAACTACCAAGTCAGTGAAATCTAGTGATGGATGCTCATCAAATATCCCAGATACGACGACTGTGGCCCCCTTTTTCACGACGTCTAGGCATATCTGTAAGGTCTGTTCCTTTCCAACACATTCAAAAGATGAATCTACTCCGACTCCACCTGTGAGATCGAAAATGTCATGTTTTGGATTGGTTCTTGAATCAACGACTCGGGCACCGAATGGACGTGCCAGTCGTGCTCGATTTTCAGCGAGCTCCACTACGAATATCTGCCTAGCCCCTGCTGAGTTCAGAGCCTGAAGTGGTCATGAGTCCGATCGGACCCGCTCCGACAACGCATGCTGTATCACCCTCTCTGAAGAAACCTCTCCGAACCGCATGAACCCCGATTGCAAGAGGCTCCACCATTGCCCCTTGCTCGTAAGTAACATGATTCGGCAGATTGTAGACCAATTCCTCGGGTACACAAATGTAGTCAGCGAATGCACCGTTTCCAGTCGCAAATCCCACGAATGCCATGCGTTCACAGAGCTCAAAATCAGACCTCATGCAATGATAGCATGTATGACAATAGTATTTTGGATCAGCTGTTACTCGGTCTCCCGACAGAAAACTGCTTGACTTCATGTCCGACTTCCATCACTTCCCCAGAGAATTCATGACCCATGATTATGGGCGCCTTAGCCCCTGTTAGAGGATGCGGCGAAGTCGGTATCAGAATTGGGCCATGATAGGTACTCATGCAAATCGCTACCACATATTCCACACCACTTGACAGCGATTTTGACTTCTGTGGGTTTTGGTCTCGGCTCATCTATCTCGACAAGTCTAATGTCTTTTCGACCGTACCAGAAGTCGCTTTCAAGAATTTGATTCCCCGTGCAAGCAGATTTCATACGTTAGTGAGAATACTTCATGACATTCATATGAGTACCGCTGTCTCCTTTGATCAAAACTCGATGGTACTGTTCACTTTCTGCAAGTGGAATATCCATTAGTACTCCGTCCGATGATTCCATAGACATACATCGTGATTCCCATTAGAGGACCTTGAGACATAATAACTCACTTGTCGAGTTGCCATTGTAGAGCTTGCATGTATTGCCTAAGGTAGTGTTGCACTGTGAATTGTGCACATGTTGTCCCGCGGGAAATATCGATCTTTGGAGATTCAATCATTCGAATTCACTGCTAGACTCAACCTTTTTTGTTCAGTGGTAGACAAAAAAGATTTTTGAGAGAATTACTCGGGTGATATTGATTTATCGTGAATGGGTTTTCTCAAAGAAGGGGGCTTCAACAAAAACATATAAGCAGAAGTTCGCAATTTGAGTGAACATTGGTATGAGAAAACATGTCTCAACAAGCTTTGCTTGATGATGTATCAAACGCTGTTCAAGCCTTCGACTGGGAAAAAGTAATGGAAGCAACCAAGAAAGCAATATCCGCGGGCATAGACCCCTCAACGATTATTGAGCAAGGTCTTGCCAAGGGATTGAAGGTTGTGGGCAAGAAATTTGAGGATGGTGAATTGTTCCTGATGCATTTGGTTCAGCCGCTGAACCATCTCAGAAGGCGATCAAAGAAATTCTTGAGCCTGAGCTCAAGAAGCGAAAGAGCGAGAGAAAATCGGCAGGAAAAGTTGTATTGGGCACCGTTGCCGGAGACATACATGACATTGGAAAGAATATTGTTGGAGCCATGTTAATCGGAGCAGGATTCGACGTTTATGATCTCGGAAAAGATGTTCCGGCGAAAGATTTTGTTAAGAAGGCGTCCAAGAGGAAAACGCTTCCATCATAGGAGCGTCAGCGCTACTTAGCACATCACTGTCAGTCAAAGCGGAGATAGTGAAGGCGTTCAAAGCTGCGAATATGCGAGACAGAGTGAAACTGATTTTTGGAGGAGCTCCATGCACCGCAGGAATGGGTCAAGGAGATTGGGGGAGACGGATACGCTGAAAGCGCGGTCGAGAGCTGTGAATGTGATCAAGAAACTCTTGGGTGCGAGTTGAAGTCGACGGCGCATGCGATTGATAGCTGATAAGGCCATCGTGTATGCGTTCTGAAACTAGGAACAGTCGGAGTAGCCACCCTCTTTAAGCACTAGGTGTCAATCCCCAGCAGAGGTACGCTGAGTCATCTCAGAAAATCGCTATCGGATTGAACAGTGAACCTGTGCCTTGGGGTAGGCGGAGAGGTGCAGAGACGACCATGAATTCCCAACGATGCTCTTCTTCACAGATCTTGACTAGCTCCTCGAACTGGAGACTATCGGCGCAGGCCATACCCATTGCTCCTATCTGTAAGGCGTGGATTGGATATGCGACGCCTTCAACGTTGCTTGGCACTGTTTCTCCGTCACCGTCAGGCAGGAATGCTGCCACTTTACGTTCGTGAAGCATTGGAATTGTGTCTGGATGTAGGCCTGCCTTTCCTTCACCCTCGGGAGGATAGCTGTTGTTCCACGGTCCCAGCTCCAATCGTCGTCGGTGGTGTCCTGTTCGGAAGATGAAGATGTCTCCCTCGCCAAGTCGAACGCCTTCAGCCTTCTCGGCGGCTTCCAGTTCCTCACGGGTAATTGCTTCCCCGGGTTCTAACCACTTCACTCCTCTTAGGCGCGGAATGTCTAGCAAAACGCCGCGTCCCACGATGCCGTGTGAATATGCTGTGATGTCCATGATGCTCGCGCCTTGTGAGGTTACTGCGCTTGTTGGCTTGCCGTTGTAGAGCTTGCCTTTGTACGCTATGTGGCAGAGAGCGTCGATGTGAGTATGGCAGTCACCGTGACAAGCCACTGCCGAAAGTAGTCCATGGCGAATTGTGGTTCACCTAGATCAAAATGAGTGTCATATGTCATGATCATATGATGAATTGGTGGCTGAGGATTCTCAGGTCCAGCTGACTTTGTTGATCGGAATGGCCATTGAGACAGACCGACCTGAACGAGCGAGCACTAATCCTGCAGCTGCGTATGTGGGCTGAGGTAATGTAGTTGAGTGGTCCCTCGGTCATCGTCTGGCCCCCAGCGTCCCCAGTTGCTGACTTTTGTACACTTTGTCAAACTCAGTGAAAGTACATTTGATTCTGTTCTTCATTATTGTCCTATCCTGGATCTTCATACGTGAATACCGTGTTCTCAATGACTAACAAAACTAGTCACAAATCATAAACTCACAATTTGGCGCGACATTAATCGATCCAATTCTCAGTTTTGGCGACTAGAAGATTTGATTTTTTACTTGTTATTTAAGCCTATGTGGCCAGTCTCTCCTACATTTACGGATGCTTCAATGAAGAATGCTCTTGGTTGAATGTCTCCTAGGCAGATTGAACAACGGTTTGTCCACTACTGTGCAACAGTATTTATCTTGATAATTCGCAATGTTTTTCTGGTAAACACAGCATATAGCGCAGCACACCGTAACAGAATCAGACAAGTTTTGGTATGGAATATGAACATGGAAAACAGGAAGTTGAAAGCTAGGAAGATTCCGAACAAGTTGTCTAGAGATCGTTCAAGAAGAGATGCAGAAGAATATAGAATGAAAGCACTGGCAGCTCGGCGCCAAAGATGTAAGAATCATTCCGGCTTCGTATGTTGTGATAGATGAGAGAGTACGGTTGAAATGTCAGGTTCCAAGATGTCATTTATATGGAGAGAGTGCAAACTGCCCGCCATACACTCCAGAACCTAGGGAGATGCGCAGAATACTTGCAAAGTACAAGTGTGCCATTCTCTTCAAGACTGAAGTATCTCCGAAAGCAGATTTCATTGATGATCAGAAATGGCAAGTTGAACATATGAAGCATCAACGTAAGATACACGACATTGCAAGTGCTATAGAAGCGCTGGCGTTCAATGATGGCTACTACTTTGCTACAGGATTCGCAGCCGGTGGGTGTAAAACCGCGCTATGCGGAGGGCAGTTCTGCCAGTTCCTAGACAGCCACAGGTGCCGTTTTCCACTGAAGTCTCGCCCTTCAATGGAAGGCGTGGGCATCGACGTATTCAAACTTGTGACAAAGGTTGGTTGGGATGTATACCCAATTGGCGTCCAAAATGTGGATCCGGATTCAGTTGCCTGCGCGATTTCAGTTGGGATCGTATTCTTGTATTGAGGAAGACCAGTACAAATGGGAATTATCCGAGTTATTTGGGAGTGACCGAATATGAAGAACGGCTCTACGCAAGAAAGAAGAGATATCCTCGATGTTCTGGAGAGTTATATACCCGAAAACGACCCAAGAAAATGGGCGAAACTCGCGAGCACCATAAACTATCGAAGACTAAAACTCTCATTGCTAAAGGAAATACTCATTGAATTGAGAAGACTGAATCAAGAACAAGATGTAAATGAGAGTACTTGAGGTCTCCTCTAATTCACAACGCAGGATAGTTGATGAAGAAATGTCGACGACTGCAAGAAACACCGACGTGGCAATAATCGGAGGAGGTATGGGAGGCTACTCAGGCAGCTATCAGAGTGGCACAGCTCGAGGGCAAGGTCGTCCTGGTAGAGCGGAACAGGCTGGGAGGGATATGTCTGAACAAAGGGTGTATTCCAACAGTAGCCCTTCTGAGAAGTGCAGAGATCTTTTCAAATGCCAAGAACGCGAAGGAATTTGGCATCAATGTTGGGAACGTTTCCATAGATTTCTCAACAGTAATGAAGCGAAAACAAGAACTTGTGGATTCTCTCGTTGGCGGGATCGAGAATCTAGTGAAGGCTAGCGGTATTGAGGTTATTCGAGGTGTAGCGAAAGTTACCAGACCGGACATTGTCGAGGTTATCAATGATGATGGTAACACAGTCGTGAAGGCAAAGAAGATCATCATATCCACGGGGTCAACGTACCCCAGATCAATCCAAGGTGTTGACGGCAGACTCGTTGCGGCTGACGAGACGTTTGACTTGAACAATCTTCCGAAGAGCGTTCTGATCATCGGAGGCGACGAGATGGGGGCACAATTCGCTTCGATCTTCAACAAGTTTGAGGCTCACGTGACCATCGCCGAGAGGTCGAACCGATTGCTTCCAAAGGAAGATGAGGAAATTTCAATTCTGTTTCAAGAGATCATGGAAGCATCGAACGTGAAAGTGATTCTTGGCGCCAGTGTGAAGAAGATAGTTGAAGGCAGAGATAATGGCCAGAAAGTCCTCATCTCAACAGATCGTGGTGACCAAGAAATTCACGTGGAGAAAGTCGTTTTGGCGACCGATCGAACACCCAATTCGAAAGACCTGGGATTGGAGAAAGTCAACATCGCGCTTGATGAGAAGGGCAGGATTCGTGTTAATGAGCGGATGGAGACGAACATTCCTGGGATCTATGCCGTTGGCGATGTTGTAGGAAAATTCATGCTTACTCACGTAGCGTCGACAGAAGGGGTTGTTGCAGCGGAAAATGCGATGGGTAGAACAGGCGAAATGAGCTATAGAGTTGTTCCGCGATGTACCTTCACCGATCCCAGCGTGGCCAGTGTTGGCTTGACAGAAAAGCAATCTACGGAGCAAGGTTATGATGTGAAGGTTGGACGGTTTCCTTTTGAATTGAACGCCTTTTCCCACATAATGGGAACGATGGGTGGACTTATCAAGATCATTGCTGAAGCCAAACATGGAGAGGTTCTTGGAGTCCACATAATCGGGCCAGGTGCCACGGAATTGATACATGAATCCGCGTTGGCAATGAAGCTTGAAACCACAGTTGAAGATATCGCGAACACCATTCATGGACACCCTACTCTAGCTGAAGCGTTCAAGGATGCAGCTTCAAGAATGCATGTATGGTGGTCTGTGGGTGAAGACCAGAGTTAGCAAAGAAACATGGCGCTTACTAGATATAGAATATGACGACCCCTACATGAATCTGGCCGTTGAAGAAGCTATTCCAAGAATGGTAGGTAGAGGCGTCGCACCCAATACCGTGAGATTCTGGAGAAACTCGAATGCAGCCATCATCGGACGCTTTCAGAATAAGGAATCAGAGGTTAACCTTGACGCAACTAGAAGATATGGGACCACCGTAGTACGGAGGTTCACCGGAGGCGGGGCGGTTTATCATGACTCTGGAAATCTCAATTACGCCATTTCCGTCAGCAAAAACCATTCATTGGTAGCTGATGATGTCATCAAGATATACCGCATATTCAGCAAAGGTGTTATTCGCGGCATTAACATTCTAGGGTTGAATGCAGAGTTCAAACCACCCAACATGATTCAAGTGAATAATAAGAAGATCTCAGGCATGGCTAGTTCACTAAATTGGCAAGTCATTTTCTGTCACGGAACACTTCTCGTCAACACAGACCTGCGAATATTGTCAGAAGTTCTAGACACCCGCTCGTACGAGTCAAAGTCATTGATACCAAGCATTCCAAGTGAAGTTACGACTCTGCAAGACCAGTTGAATAGAAGGCTGTCAACAACTGAAGCAAAAGAGGCAATAACAAAGGGATTCGAGGAAATCTATCGAGTCGCTCTGCTAAGTGGCAAACTTACGAGAGAAGAAGAGGAACTAGCACATGAACTATATGAAACCAAGTACTCCACTGACGAATGGAACTCCAAACAATAACTCGGTTTTCGTGAGAATACGGAGAATGCCTCAAACAGTCAAATCGTTACCTTAGAACGAGAAATCTTAAACGAAGATCTTAGCTGTTCTACAAACACTGATTAGATTGAAATCGAAAGTTGGCATAATCGTCAATCCAGAATCGGGTAGAGATATTCGAAGACTCGTTTCCCAAGCTTTGATCTTTAGCAATGAGGAGAAGACTAACATAGTTGCTAGAGCCATTCTGGCTCTGGATTCTCTGGGAGTAGATGAGATTCTGCTATTGCCTGACCTCCATGGTATTGGAGCGAAAAGTAGATTTTCTCTACAGATTTTGTTGTCATAAGAGCATTGAGTGTATCTTTAGCAAGACTCCTTGAGAGCGTACAACTGATCTTGGGGAACCCGTGCATGCTATTGACCTGGTTGAACGGTTGTCGACGACTAGACTATGCAAAACTGACACATGGGCCAGCAAGAAGAGTGTTATTATATATGTATGATGCTTCGGGTTAGGCTACCTAGGAGTTGCATGTGTTGTCCAAGAAGACTCAACCAATTAGTAGACCAAGATCTTTCACTCCAGAACGTGCAAGACAGATTATGGGAAACTACCCAAAGATGCTAGTTGTTTATCCTGGCAAGTGTACGGCATGTGGGAGATGTACGCTTCACTGTTCATTTACTCATGATCAAGTGAATAACCCTCTGAAGGCGAGAATCCACATAGTCCGATACGAGCCATACGTCGATTCTCCAGTTGTCTGCTGGCAATGTGGTATATGCATCAATAGCTGTCCTATCGGAGTCATTAAGAGAAACAGGGCAACCGGTGCAGTGGTTATCGACGAGAAGAAGTGTAATGGCTGCGGGCAATGTCAATTGGTCTGCCCCATTGGAGCTATTACGATGGACCCAACAAGGCTTGTAGCATTGAAATGCGACCTATGCGGGGGTGACCCAGCCTGCGTCAAGGGCTGCCCATATAAAGCGCTTGGTTACGAAAGACCTGAGAACGCCGCATACTACAGGAGACTTCAGGTAGGCCTTGTCCTAGGTCGCAAGGAAATAGTTGGAAGGTGAAGAAGTTGGCTTTTGGATTTGTGGGAAAGATAGCAAGAATAGATCTCTCGAATGGCAAGATAATGAAGGAGCCTATAGATGAGAAAACAGCGAAGAGATTCGGAGGATGCGTTGGCTACGCAGCCAAGATACTTTGGGATGAGCTGAAACCTGGAATAGACCCCCTTAGTCCTGAGAATAAACTGATAATGGCGACTGGGCCACTTACTGGGACTCTGGTGCCCAACTCAGGTTCGTACGAAGCTTGTTTCAAGTCACCCCTCACAGGCGTCTGGGGAGAGACTCGCTCGGGTGGACGATGGGGTTCGTTCCTGAAGTATGCAGGATACGACATGCTCATTATTGAAGGCAAGTCGGAGAAGCCTGTCTATCTGTCTGTTCTTGATGGCGAAGTTGAGTTAAGATCTGCTGAGAAGATCTGGGGGAAGACTGTTCCAGAAACAGAAGACGTCATAAAAGAAGAGATCTGTGAACCTGAAGCGAGTGTCGCCAGTATAGGTGTGGCAGGAGAAAACAGGGTAAGGATCGCCTGCATTATGAATGACCTTGATAGAGCGGCAGGCAGGTGTGGCGGCGGCGCTCTGATGGGGTCGAAAAATCTTAAGGCAATAGCGGCTTATGGACATGGAGACGTAACCGTTGCTAAACCCGACGAATTTTTGAAGGCTGTCAAGGCAACTGAAGAGAACATTATGAAGCATCCTGGAAGACTTGGAATGCTGGTAGGAACCATAGGCGCGTATACAACAGTTAATCAGATGGGTGACCTTCCAACTAAGTATGGATGGAGTGGAACCTGGGACAAAGCCGAGGAGTACTATGCCAGATTCCTCAAGAACAATTACATCAAGAATAGAGCATGTTGGACTTGTATGCTAGGCTGCGGACGATACTCCCAGTCAAACGGTAAATGGCCGACAGTTGCGTATGGTGGACCAGAATACGAGACTGCAGCAGCCATGTCAGGCTTCTGTGATGTTGATGATACTGATTCGTTGATAAGAGCCAGTTACCTCTGCAACATACACGGCCTGGACACAATATCGGCGGGTCACATGATAGGGTTTGGCATGTTATGCTACGAGAAGGGTTTGATAACCAAGCAAGATACTGACGGTATAGAGCTCACATGGGGAAATGCTGAAGCACTTATCAGTATGATTGAAAAGATGGCGAAGAGGCAAGGCTTTGGAGATGTGCTAGCTGAAGGAATTAGGGGAGCTGCCGCCAGAATTGGAAAGAATGCTATTGAGCTTGCGTTGCAGGTCAAAGGTTTAGACATGCCAATGCATGACCCCAGGGCCGGGAAAAGCCTAGCGATTCAATACGGAACCTCAAATAGAGGAATGTGCCACATCCATCCACAAGAGTCCCACGACTGTGAACACCTTGGAGCAGACTGGGATCTCAAACCATATGGATTACCGATCCCGGTCAAAGATAGGTTCGCAGAGAACAAAGACAAAGCCTTCATCGCAAAGTTGCTTCAGGACTTCGGGATCGGCCCAGACATCCTTGGAACGTGCAAGTTCCCACAGGGAACAGGATTTAGACTTGATCTGTTGGCATCAGTACTCTCCGCTGCAACTGGGTGGAAAATCAGTGACAAAGAAATTCTGAAGCTTGGCGAGCGTGTCTGGAACCTGCAAAGATGCTTCAACGTTCGTGAAGGAATGAGGAGAAAGGATGACATGATCCCACCTGCTTTGAAACAACCGCACGCCACAGGAACATCGAAGGGAATTGCTGTAACAAACTATGAGTCAATGTTGGACGACTACTACGGATTGCGTGGTTGGGATAAGGAAACTGGGATTCCAACCAGGAAGACGCTTGAAGAACTCGACCTAAAGGACATAGCAGATGAACTGACAAAATACGTACAACTACGGTGAACCAACTACCATTTTCTTCCTTGACCGTCAAAACATATCGTGAGATCTTGTTGAAGCTCGAAGTCAAATACTTTGGAACCCTACGTGACGTAACAAACAAGGCACAAGAGACTATCGAGATTTTCGACGAGATCAATCTCAAGGAACTCATGAAAACACTTTCGGATAGGTATGGAACGAGGTTCAGTGATCTTCTTCGACTCCCCTACCTACGGATTTTTGTGAACGATAGACTCTTTGATGAAGGAGATTACGAAAAGAAGATGCGGGGAGGTTCAACCATTACTTTTCTTCTTGCATTGCATGGTGGCGCCCTTTGACAAGCCACGTAGGTCTTATGCGATGGAACTTTCTCAAATCGATCCACGAGTCCTAATCTACGCACTCTAACTTTCTCGAAGCCTTGTGTCGAGCTTTAATTTTCTCTAACGTCTGCTTCATTGACGTCCAGTAATGCTCACGCCAACCTTGACTGATAGATTTGTACTATTGAGCAGGAACCCCACTTTGCGTGAAACTAAGGCGTGTTCCCTTCTTGACTTTCCTCAGTGAAAATACTACCCTAGAATAATGGGTCGTTGGCCAATCATTTCCACGCCATAACTGAACAATCTTCTTGTTCGGAATAAGGCCCAGATTGGTTCCTTCAATGTATTCATCGTATGCGGTAAGTTTCCCGCCGGCCTTGCGGCTTATACTGGCTTTCACACCCGTAAATTGGGCATGTTTGCGTGAATCCATCAGCATCTCATATACTTCATGAGGATTTGCTTTGAAAGTTACAGATTGGTGAATCGTCTTAGTTCTCATTCTTCTTTTTTCTACAGCTATGCTCTTTTTCCCAGTCAAATCAATCTTCCCCCAGGCCTCTTCACAAACCAAGAAACGAGATCGTATCCGCGCTAGTAAAGCACTCTGATTTACAAAATACAGCTAGAAAGAAAAGGTCTGACAGGACGACTAACTCAAGCAGCTCTGGCGCCTCAAGCATAAGTCCTTAGAAGATTCAAGATTCTCTTTGATACTAAAGGCGTTTGTCGTATCTTGCTTTTGTCACATGTATTGAAGATCTGACGCAGGATTAGTTTTTGAAGTAGATCATCACTTAGTTCCTTATTACGCCTCACCAAATTGATGAGGTTGTGAACAGTCCATTCTAGGTAACCTATCTGCTTGGAGTCAACTATCTCTAAAAGAGCACTCTTTATCTTTTCTCGAACTAGGCGCTCATCCTCACTATCTTGAGGATCTTCTACATTCATTCTCTAGTATCATCTCCAACCTGCCAGAGCAGTTGATAGACGTTGACTAGCACCCGCTTCATTAGTTTGGCGATGGAACGCATGAAACGACAACGCTACTATTACAACACTCGAAGAACACAACTTTGAATCTTGCAAACGTCTTTGATCGAGTTTAATAAATGCCAGCTTGAGAAGAAACGTAGGGAGGCCTTGTATGTCAATAGATCCCAATTTTGCAAAGAAGCTCAAGAAGCATAGTCAACATGGTGGCCATGACGTTTGGGGAGAAGTGAAACCTCCTGAAAAGCTGGGAATTCATGGCACCAACGTGGCGGTAGATCATGATGTGTGCAATGGTGATTCTGTTTGTATGTCTGTCTGCCCAGTCAATGTATTCGAAATGATCGACGCTCCCGGAAATCCAACTTCAAACAAGAAATCGGACCCTGTAAGAGAACCTGATTGTATCGCCTGTATGGCATGTGAATCTCAGTGCCCAACAAAAGCCATCAAAATAACTCCAAAATAGGCGATGTGAAAACTAGCCATGTGTTCGCCGGAAGAATGGATGTGAAAGCATGAAGGATGATGCCAAAGAACTAGATTCTGGAATCTTCAAAGCAGAGGTAACCAAACTGCTTGATCTCGTTGACTATCAGGAAGATGCCATAGTGAGTAGAACGATAATCGACAAGGAGACTGGTACTGTCACGTTGTTCGCCTTTGACGAGGGACAGAAGTTGAGTGAACACACTGCCCCATTTGACGCCCTGGTCTACATTCTTGACGGTGAAACTGAAGTAGTGATTTCAAAGAAAAGTCATCGCGTAGAAGAAGGGGAAATGATACTGATGCCTGCCAATGAACCTCACGCCATCCGAGCAGTCAAGAGATTCAAAATGCTTCTAACCATGATAAGATCCTAGTTGTGCTCACCAATTCCAAGTTATTTTATTATTCTCATGAAACTTAACGATGCGGGAACGAACATGATGAAATCAAAGAAGGCTATTGCAAGCAGATCTATGGGAAGGCTATCCAATTCTCCTGTTATTAATAGCCCTCTCACAGCATAAACGACGTAACTCATCGGAGTAATGTAGTCAGTATAGGGTACTCTGCCTATCGGTATCGCTTTGACTCCACTCATGATAGGACCATAAACAACTATCCATAGAATTGGCTGCACAGCCCTAACGATCATAGATTCTGAGGCTAAGACTGCCACAATTACTCCAGAGAAGGAAAGTCGGGCTAGAAGACAGGGGATTACAACAGAGGAACTGCTTAAGCTTCTTTTCGATAGTACATGCTGACTGAACCTAGATCGCTTCCAACGTAACAATTACGCCAAAGAATCTATGACGAGGCGAATCCAAAAAGTGTCAGGCAATCAGCTCTCTTAGTGGAAAGCAACCATTACATCTTCCACAGCCCGCTTTCGTTTTCGACGGGTCCAACCCGCATTCTTTGATTATCTCCGACCAAGCTTCGTAGATCTCAATCACTTCCTCCAAGACGGGCGGCTCTTTAGTCTCATAAGATGATCCATACAGAGGTCGGAAAGGTTTTGGCAAGGGAATAGCGCCAGTTTCTGCTATTGCCCGAATTCCTTCAATGGTTTTTGTCTTTGGTTCAAGTCCTATCAGTATCCACGACTCAACTTGGTTTTCTCCGAAAACTTCTACCGCTTCTCTAAAAGCTCTGAAATAATCATTTAGTGAATTGTCCTTGGCTTTCCCGGGAATTACCTCTCTCCTTGCCTTCTCATCATAGACTTCTAGGTTGAAACTCACTTCGGTCGCGCCGGCCGAGTACAACTCTTCTATGCCATCTTTCTTGGTCGGACAAATTTGGATTCCAATGGGCAGCCTGGTCACTCTTCGTATAGCCGAAATAGTTCTCTCATACACTTCTGGACCATTCTTCAGGGTTCCGGAATTTATGTTTACGTCAACGGGGGCAATGTACTTCTTTCTCTTCTCAAGCTCTGATGCGGAAAGATTGGTATTATATTCATCCTCAATATCGTGACTTGCCCTTAGCTCTTGGTTCTCTTCTATCCTACGGATAGCCATTGCCATCTCTTCGGATTCGTGTTCTACTGTTTTTTCACCAACATTTATGATGCAAAATTTGCATTCGTCTCCTGTTTTCCGATAGATGCAGGAATTTGATATAGCAGTTGCTAAAGAGCCTCTTCCATGTAACTGTATTACATTAAACAGTTCTGTAGAATGCCACTTAGGGGTCCTAAGTGTAGCCCTTGTGGCTCTTTCACCGTTTCTTAATATCCAGCCTTCGTCATCGATTATCCTGAACTCGAATGGCGTCTTGTCAAGAAACGGTTGCAAAACACCGATGTTGCAAGTCTCACCATTCTCAAGAATGAAAGTTCTTCCACTTCCCGCAACGCCTGCTCTTGATTTTCCTCCGCTCGGGTACGTTGAAGGGACCACACGCTCGAAATACGGCGCGTTCCTATCCACTCTCAAACCATAGCAAAGCAGGCCTATCTTGATCTCAGCTAGGTTCTTCACCATTTCTTCATAATCACCGTGATTGTTAATCGACGAATTGGCCAATCGGTTTCTGCTTGGGCAAAAGGATTTCGCTTCTGACCATTTCCCAAATTTTGTATCTTAGTTCGCTGAACTTTGCTTGAGCCCTGATTTCTGGAGATCTTTCAGGAAGATCGACGTTCATTATTTTGACGATTTTCGCTGGCAAAGAGGAGAGAATTATGATTCTGTCCGAGAGGAATACAGCTTCGTCAATGCTATGAGTCACAAGTAAGACAGTTTTCCCATAGTCCTGTCGGATTCTCAGCAGATCTTCTTGCATCAGAGCTCTTGTTTGGGCATCTAAATCGCCGAAAGGCTCATCCATCAACAGTATTCTTGATTCAAGGGCTAAGGCTCTGGCCAGCGCAGCCTTCTGTTTCATGCCACCAGATAGTTCCTTTGGATAGAAATCAGAGAAATCCAAGAGTCCGACTGCCTTAAGATAGCCTTCGGCACCTGACTTTGTATCGTTCTTCTTCCTGACTTTCAGGGCCAGTTCGACGTTTTGCAACACGGTTTTCCAAGGGAAGAGGGGTGCTTCTTGAAAGCAAACTCCTATGTTCAAGGACGTTGAGGAAACCTCTTCCCCGTTTATCAGAGACTCTGCCGATGCTAGGTTTCTCAAGTCCCGCGATTATATTCAGAAGGGTTGTTTTTCCGCATCCGCTGGGTCCGACTATGGAAACGAACTCTCGCTCCTTTACTTCGAAGCTTATGTCTTCGAGGACAACTATGTCTTTGCCTTTCCTGCGGAAGCTCTTGTGAACATGTTCTATGAGAATCATTAGACTTATCCTACAGCTTTTTGAGCAAAAGTCAGATCTATGGTTTCGTTCATGTTTGGCATTCTTTCAATGAGACCTTGATCAAACATGAACATTGCTTTGTCTTGTAAGGTCTGCGGTGACTCTGGGTCTGGCTTGATACTTTCTCCAAGATTGAATATTCGATCTGTTTTGGCAGCCATGTAGATTGCCGTAACATTGTCTTTTGTTTCCTGTGAGACCCATAGGCATGTTTGGTTGAAGTTCTTCTGAGAGTATTCAAGAGCTTCTTGCAAGGAATTTACAACTGCTTGAACAGCATGTGGATTCTTATTCGCAAAATCTTCTCTGACAATTAGAAAGCCACTGAAACTTCCCTCAACCAAAATTTTGCCGACCCCACTCAACTCCAACTTAGTTGGCCAAGGTTCCCAGCTGACAATAGCATCTACACGATGGGTCATCAGAGCTGGCGGCTGTGCCTTCACATCCATATTGATTATATCAACACTCTTAGGATCCACCCCATTTGATCGAAGGACCTTGTAAAGAAAATAGTGAGAACATGAACCTTGTGCCACAGCAACTTTTCTACCAACCAAATCTTTAACGTCTCTTATGACGTCGAGCTTTTCTCTGTCAACGACTATTGCTTGCCTCAGTGACTTCACTGGTGAAGCAATGATTTTGGCAGGGAAGCCAGTAGCCATCAATGAGACAGTTGGCATATCCCCCTCGAATCCCATATCGAGAGCACCACTGATTATAGCTTCATTGATCGGTGGTCCAGCCAGAAAGGCAACATAAGTGGGTTGGTAACCTGATTTTTCGATAAGTTTCTCATTTTTCATCGTAACCACAATGTTTGCCTCGGCTGACCAAAATGGTTGGTATCCGATTCTGACATTTTTCTCTTCTTTAGTTTGCGTGACGTAAAGAGTAGTCCCTAACGCGAGAAGTATGATGATTATAGTGATTACACCGAGTATCTTGATCTTCTTCGTCGTCAAGTCTTTCATGATCTTCACCACCAGGGCAGAATAAACCTCTCTAATTTCATTATTACTCTGTCGATCAAGATTCCTAAGAAGCCTATCGTTAACATTCCAAGAATCACCTTGTTGGTTAAGAGCAACAGCTTAGCCTCTTCAATCATGTAGCCAAGTCCCGCCTGAGCAGCTATAAGCTCAGCGGTGACCAGACACATCCAGCCGAATCCTAATCCAATCCGCAATCCTGTGATAATATAAGGCGAAGCGCCAACAACGATCACTTCTCTAAACAATGCAAAGCCTCTCAGGCCCATGGTCCTTGCCAACTTCAGTAGACCCTTCTCTATCGATTTCACGCCTACAACGGTATTAGTTAGAACTGGGAAGAAGACGCCGAGAATTATAATGAAGATTTTGGGAAACTCGCCAATTCCAAACCATAAGATTGACAGGGGAATCCATGCCATTGGTGGGATTGGTCTCACAATTTCAACGAGAGGGTCAACAAACGACTTAGCCTTCTCTGACCAGCCAATCAACAATCCCAACGATATCGCCATTGCAGAAGCGATTCCAAATCCCAAGAACACTCTGTACAACGATATTCCAACGTTTTCAAGCAGATCTCCCGAGATCAACTCGTTTATCAAAGCCTGAGCAATGGATTCCGGTGAGGGTAAGATGACTGGGCTAAGTAAGCGTAGGTAAGTCACTATCTTCCAAATGACTATCACGACAAGAGGTGACACTATGTAGCCGAATTTTTCTAGTTTGAAATTTCCTTGCTTCATGTTGAATCAGTTGGGCTCCATGAAAAGATCTACATGAAAGGTTTTGTTCAAATCGAGGGTGGACATTGAGTCCTTTTCTAAACAACGCAGATCTGGTTGAGATTCGAGCTTTAAGTTTTTCCATGCTCATATGATCATGCGGAAGGTACTAACTGGCTGCATGATTTGTGATCGATCTCTTGCGTTTCGTTTCAAGAATTGTGTAACACGTCATTGGCTTTTGCAGCATCTCTGTCCTTATGTTAAGCCATCTTCCCTGTTCGTGCTTGTTTTGTTAGATTGAAGCCTTTTATAATCATGTTTGAGAACTATATCGAAAGGCGTTCATTGCGTGACCGAGAAGACTGTTTCCAGAAGAGGATATGTGAAATACGCTGCAGCTGGCTTGGTCGTAGTAGCGGGAGCTGCGGCAGGTGTCTACTACTCTTCAAAGCCTGGAACTTCGGAGACATCAACAACAACTTCGCAAGCTCCTGTGACATTACGGATCGGTCATCTTGTCGGTGACATTCATCACATTGGGCTTTTCGTGGCACTCTCGAAGGGTTTCTTTGAAGAAGAGGGTATTACCCCGGTCCGTCAAGAGTACGCTTCCGGTCCGCTTGAGATGATGGCATTTTCTGCAGGGGACATAGATGCGGGCTACGCAGGATGTGCTCCTGTCTTAACGTCAAGGTCAAAGGCAGTTGACCTCATGGTGGTCGCCTCAGCTAACCTAGAGGGATCCGCCGTGGTCGCTGCAATCGTGGCGAAGCCCGGCATCAAAGAAGTGAAGGATCTCGATAAGAGACGCGTGGGAACACCCGGAATCGGTACGATTCAAGACTCATTGCTCTATATGGTTGAGAAGAAATTTGGCATTACTATTGTACGATCTCATATGAAGGTGACAGATCTGCCGACTTTCACTGGAGAAGGGTGAAATCGACGCATACATAGCTTGGGAACCATTCGCGGCCGAGTCTGTGGTTAACGGTCTTGGGCAAGTCATCTATACCTCCCATGATATTTTCCCGAATCATCAGTGTTGTGTCGTCTATGTGTCGGGAAAGATGTTTAGAGAGGACCCGAGCCTCGTCAAAAAGTTGATTAGCACTCATCTTCGAGCAATGAAATTCGTAATGGAAAACCCGGATGAAGCGATGAATGTTTATGCTCAAATGACTGGCAAGTCCATTGAAGTTGTCAAGGAATCTTGGAAGAGAATGGTCTGGGATTATCATATCAATGTTGAAAGCATGAAGGTATTGGTTCAATATCTTATAGAACAGGGCAAGGTGATACCAGAAGACGTGCCTGACGTAGAGAAATTCGTAACCGCTGCAGTAGATGAAACGCTTCTAGCAGAAGTGGAAGCAACGCTGTAGACATCCATCGAGGATCATAGATTGAAAGAATCGAGAGTAGTGCATAACATCACTCGAAGCATCTTACTGATTGCTGTTGTTATTTCCTTGTGGCAAGGCGCTACAGTGATCGTACGCTCTCAGTTCTTTCCCAGTCCGATAGACGTAGCTAGAGCATTCTACGTTATGACCACGGTTGGGGACATCGAAGGCATAACACTTCTGGATCATTCATTGGCAAGCGTTTTGCGTGTACTCATAGGTTTCGGGCTTGCTTGCATTAGCGGTATTCCTGCCGGAATAATCTTGGGACTTTGGCGGGAGATCTACGACGCGGCGAAACCCATAATCGAGCCCATACGATTCATACCTCCTATAGCTTGGGTACCGCTCGTTATCATTCTGATGACTGGGTATTCACGCTATATTCTAATAATCTGGCTTGGCACTTTTTTTCCCGGTGTTACTTAACACCATCGTTGGCATCAATAGAACGAACCCAACACTTGTTGATGTTGCTAGAGTCTTAGGCGCGAACAAGAAGTCAACAATACTGAAGGTTATGATTCCAAGTGCTTTGCCCGAGATCGTGGCAGGAATGAGGATAGGCCTCGGCGTCGGTTGGATGTGCATCATGGCTGCCGAGATGATCGGCGGAGAAATGGTTGGCTTGGGCCGTCTGATACTCAAGTACGCTGAATTGTTACGTGTAGACGTGATTCTCGTTGGAATGCTGACAATCGGGATTATCGGACTGCTAATGAATGAAGCTTTCATTTGGGCAGAGAAACGTGTCCTCAGGTGGCGTGTGGAAGTCAGGATATGATATCTAAAAGGACTATTGTGGCAAGTGGTGTATCGAAAAATTTTGACACTCTGCAAGTCCTTAGTAATATTTCATTCGATGCCAGCGAGGGCGAGTTCTTATGCTTTGTGGGCCCATCCGGATGCGGAAAAACCACACTTCTAAAGATCATGGCAGGATTGGAACCACCTTCGTCGGGCGCCGTATTGATCAATGGAGAACCGCCAAATCCCATGAGACAGAGCATAGGTTTCGTGTTTCAGGAATTCTCTCTGTTTCCGTGGAGAAGCGTTCGGGGAAACGTCAGGTTCGGACTGGAGATCAAAAGGGAAACCAAGAATCTTGACGACAGAGTTGAAGAAATGATTCAACTCGTAGGTCTATCCGGCTTTGAAGACTATTACCCGCATCAAATTTCGGGTGGAATGGGTAAGCGTGTAGCAATAGCTAGATCCCTAGCTGTGAACCCATCCGTACTTCTGATGGACGAGCCTTTTGGCGATCTTGATGCCCAAACGCGTTGGATAATGCACAGGGAACTGTGGTCTATCCACGAGAAGCTGAAGAAAACAACATTGTTCGTAACTCACAATGTTGAGGAAGCCGTGTACCTAGCTGATAGAGTAATAGTTCTGACCAAGCGTCCGACTTCGGTCAAACAAATGATTTCAGTGGACTTGGAGAGACCTAGATACGAGTTGAGCGACCGATTCGTGAAGTATAGAGAGAGAATATTGCAGCTGTTGAGGGAAGAAGTACCTCAAATATAATCCTCTCTATGATCCACTGCTCTGTGACCAGTGAATAGCGGATTGATTGAAAAGACATATTTAGGCAGGCAATTTAGCTGGCCGATCCACTCCAAAGTCTTATATATTGTACAACAGGCTTTTGATGCCCAAGGAGATCTTGTAATGACTGATGAAAAAGTTTCAAGACGAAACTATGTCAAGTACGCTGGCGCAGCCGTTGTAGTCGTTGCTGGTGCAGCCGCTGGAGCATACTATGCTACGAAGCCAACAACACCACCAATTGAGACAACAACAGCCGCAGAGACACCGCCCGAAACGTTGAAAATAGCATATGACTTTGCACCTTGCGAGGCTCCATTCTTTGTGGCCATTACGAACAAATACTTTGAAGCAGAGGGCTTAACCTCAAAATTCGAGATATTTCCGTGCGGATCAGCAGCTGAACTTCGGGAATCGATACACTCAGGTAACGCGATTCTTGGATATATGTGCCTACGAGTTTATTCCAGCCGTTGACGAAGCGGCTAACTTCAGGTATGTCTGCGGAATGCACACGGGCTGTACTGAAATTTTCGTATCAAAGAGACTTGTCGATCAGGGAATTGCAGACGAGAACGCATTAGCAGAATATCTCACGACAGCAAAGAATGCTGGTAAGAAAGTGGATGTATGCATCTCTGCCATCGGCAATTCGCCATATTTCCTCTTTGGCTTCTTCTTGCAGAAACATGATCTTACTTTCGACGATGTCAATGTGGTTGTCTACGACATGCCATCTATCCCTCAGGCGATGCAAACTGGTAAGGTAGACATCGCGAGCTGAGTGGGACCCAATTCCAAGAATGGTTGAACACCAAGGCCTCGGGAAGATAATCATCGACTCTGCTGTTACCAAACCCTACGGTGACATGTACTGTTGTTACACTGGAATGAACCACTCGTTCATGCAGAACTACCCACAGACGGCGTTGAAGGTCATCACAGCATTGTTCAAGGCGAATAAATGGGTGGGTGAAAATCCACGCGAGGCCGCAGAAATCATGCGAAGCTACGGGGAACAGCTAGTCCCCTTCACTGTAGACGAACTTGTCGAAGGCATGAGCATCTACGATTACGCTCATGGCGGTGATAAAACACGGGAAGAAGAGACGCTGAAGACCTATGCGGACATTATTTACAAGGCAGGCATGATAAAGCACGATGCAAACTGGATCGTAGCCAACGGTTATGAGCACCTCTATCCCTAAACTCCTTTTCTCTTTTTTTCTATTCGAACCGAGACTCATATTGAACTACTATGGAGTATAAACCATGAGCACGGAAAGATTGATTGAAGTTAAAGATCTTGATCTTACCTTCATGAAAGAAGGCAAAGAGTTTCCTGTAATCAAAGGATTGAACCTAAGTATTGGGAAAGGAGAGTTCGTGGTATTAGTCGGGCCATCGGACTCAGGCAAGACCTGCCTCCTGCGTCTTATTGCAGGTTTTGAAACTCCAACAAGCGGAGAGATACGTGTCAAAGGACAACCCGTGACAGGCCCCGACCCCAGTCGTGGATACGTTTTCCAAGATATGGTCTTGTTCCCTTGGATGACTGTATATCAAAACGCCTCCTTCGGCCCCAAGTCGAGGGGGTTAGATGAAAAACAGGTGAAGGAAGTCACGTCCAAGTGGCTCGACAAGATTGGACTCACCAGGTTCCAAGAGAAGTACCTTCACGAGCTTTCCGGAGGAATGCAGCAAAGGGTTGGATTCGCCAGAGTCATGGCAAACGATCCGGATGTTTTGCTCTGCGACGAACCTCTGGGACAGCTGGACTGGGTATCGAGAGAAACACTGTCCAATGAAATACTTCAAGTCTGGCATGAAACGGGCAAAACTGTTGTATACGTTACACAGGCAATAGAGGAAGCCGTCTACGTTGCACAGAAGATTCATGTTTTTACTGTCCGCCCTGGAAAAGTGGCGCAGACATTAGAAATCAAGCTTCCTGAAAAGCGATGGGAAGATAAAGAGTTGAGGTTCAAGAAGGAGTATTACAATTACGTTGAACAACTCCGAGAAATCATAACGAAACAGGGTTCAAAAACCGTTGAGAAGGGGCCATGTGAAGTAGCATGACAAACGTTATTGAAGCTACAAACGTAAAGAAACTCTATCCGCCCGATATCTTGGCGATTGATGGGTTCGACTTTCAGATGAAAGAGGGTGAATTCGTCAGTCTGATAGGACCCACTGGTTGTGGAAAGACGACTTTCCTAAGAATAGTGGCAGGCTTTGAAGATATTCAGCAAGGACAAGTCCTTTTCAAAGGGAAGCCAGTTGAAGCTCCCGATCCCAAGAGAGGCGTCATCTTTCAGGACATAAGACTGTTTCCTTGGATGACAGTCAAAGAAAACATACTGTTTGGCTGCAAGTCAAGAGGTGCAAAAGGGGAGGAACAGAAGAAGAGCCTCAAAGAAACGATGGAGCTCATGCAGCTTGACAATGAAGCACTGAACATGTATCCAGATAGACTTAGCACGGGAATGAGACAGAGAGTGGGAGTTGCAAGGGTACTTGCTAACAGCCCCGATATCATGCTTCTCGACGAACCTCTGAACAGCTTGGACTGGTTGACAAGAGACTATATCCAAACGACCATCCTTAAGCTGTGGCATGAGACCAAGAAACCAACTTTGTTCGTTACTCACAACATTCCAGAGGCCGTCTTTGTAGCTCAACGAGTGGTCGTCATGACTGCGAGACCTGGTAAAGAAAAAGCTATCGTTAACGTTGATCTGCCGGAACGTCGATGGGAATTACGAAGAAACGACCAGCATTATCTTGACTTGGTCAAAACCACTTCAAGACTTGTTGAAGATGAACTCAGCAAGGCACGAGAAGTCGAGAAGGTTGTCGGTTACTAGCATGGAGGTGAAACGTACATGAACGAAAACGGAAAAACAGCATTAAGAGCGGCATATCCACAGATCATCATCTGGGCGTCGGTTGCGATCATCACCCTTCTCCCGGATATTCAGGCAGCATATATAGAGACCAAACTTCCTGTACTCGCGTTTCTAATAGGCGCGTCAATCTTCCTTGCAATCCTTGGCGCTATAGGAGCGACAAACAAGGTTGCAAAATTGCGGCTCGTGAGGGTACTGAATTTCTATGACATATGTTCAATCTTCCTGACATTGCTCTTCTTCTGGGAGTTGCTGGGAAACAAGATCCCGGTACTGGATCCAATGATTTTCACCTGTCCGACTAGGATTTTCCAAGCGCTGGTAAACAAAAGGGATATACTCTTTTCAAGCTCTCTGAGCTCGATGTTCCTACTCGTCAACGGATATTTCTATGGGATATTCGCCGGCATCGTTACGGGTATTGTCGTCGGCTGGTTCAAATCACTTTTCAGAGTGGTCTACCCAGTTGCTAAGCTAATCGCTCCAATTCCGCCTGTAGTATACATTCCATTCGCGCTGGTTCTGCTACCCTCAGTGACTTATGCAGCAATTTTCATTATTGGACTCGGAGCCTTCTGGCCAACCTTTGCAAACGTGTGCTTCGCGACTCACAACGTCGACAGAAGAGTTATCGAGGCTGCGCAAATGCTTGGTGCCAAGACATCGACTATTATGCGTAGAGTCATCTTGCCATTCGTGTTACCAGAACTATTTGCTGGGATTTTCATCGGATTGATACTGGCATTTATCATGCTAGAGGTCGCCGAAATGGTAGGCGCCTCGTCAGGGCTAGGGTTCTACTTGTTGTCCCAGAGGCTACTGAACCACTATGACGTAGTATCAGCGATAATCGTAAACGTGGGCATACTTGTCATAGTATGCACAGTTATCTTCGATTATGTCGAGGCAAGAGCTCTTAGATGGAAGGTTAGACTGGGAGCGTAGGCGAAGACATCCTAGACCTTCCCCACCTTTTTTCCTCAATTTCTGCGCCGGTGGAACCTAGGCTTCAATCGTAAGTATACTCACTACTTCTGCCTCCGATGGGCGCCTAGGGCAACAGTTTTTAATAGCTGGCCCGCAAAATCACGCCGGCGATCCTGTTGAAAGATGGTTACTCAAAAAAGTTATTGCGCGTCAACTTGACTAGACGAACGACGCATGTGGAGACAATCCCCGATGATGTAATTGCAAACTACATAGGGGGAAAGGGGCTTGGTACGTACTTTCTCTACAATGAGCTTGAATCTGGAGTCGACCCTCTATCACCTGTCAACAAATTGATCGTTGCGGTGGGACCATTTTCCGGAACAGTCATTCCTACAACCAGTAGACACGGGGTATTCTTCAAATCTCCTCTTACTGGCATATATGGAGAATCATACTCAGGAGGATTTTTCGCCCCTGAGATAAAGAAATCTGGGTACGAAATGATAGTCTTCGAAGGTAAGGCGCCGGACCCAACATATGTGTCAATTATTGACGACTCAGTTGAACTCAAAGACGCGAAGCATTTCTGGGGTTTGGATACACACGATACTGAGGATGGCGTCAAGAAGGAGCTAGGTGAAAAAGGCCTGAGAGTGGCGGCAATCGGTCCGGCCGGCGAGAAACTTGTGAAATTTGCTTGCATATGCAATGATTATGGAAGGCAAGCAGGCAGATGTGGCCCCGGCGCGGTGATGGGTTCGAAGAACCTCAAAGCCATCGCAGTACGTGGAACGAAACGTGTTGAGGTTCACGATGAGGACAAGTTGAGGTCTTTTGTAACTGAACTTATCAAGAGGATGCCAAAAGATCTTCCTCTAAGTGTGATGGGCACTCCTGTTATGGTAAATCTTGAGAACAAGCTGGGCACATTTCCAACTCGATACTGGCACAAAGGATTTTTCAAGGATTATACGTCGATCAACGCGGATGCGATGAAAAGCATCATAGTCGGTAGAAAAGCATGCTTCAACTGTCCAATAGCCTGTGGAAAAATGGTCCGAATCAGCGACGGAAAGTACGCAGGAACTGAAGTCGAAGGGCCGGAATATGAAACAATCTATGCCATTGGCGGACTTTGTGAGATTGCCGACATAAAAGCAGTGGCGAAGGCAAACGACCTGTGTGACAGGCTTGGAATCGATACCATGGAAACCGGAAATGTCGTGGCGCTCGCAATGGAAGCCTGTGAACTTGGAAAAATGAAGATGGAAAACCCGGTTAGGTACG
The DNA here is from genome assembly GCA_963760485.1 of Candidatus Bathyarchaeota archaeon. Taxonomy (GTDB): domain Archaea; phylum Thermoproteota; class Bathyarchaeia; order 40CM-2-53-6; family CAVXDP01; genus CAVXDP01. The sequence goes on from CAVXDP010000007.1 coordinate 203,949, forward strand.
GTGAACCTGACTCAGCACTCGATCTGATCGAAAAGATTGGTAGACGGGAAGGACCAGCGGGTACAATTCTTTCAGAAGGTGTGCGTGGAGCTGCAAACCTGCTCGGCATTTCTGACATTGCAATCCACGTTAAGGGTCTGGTACCAGCAGGGTACGATCCTCGGGGTCTAAAGGGAATGGGCCTTGGATATGCGGTTGCAACTTGTGGAGCCAGCCATCTCAGATCTAACATATACGCGCCTGAGTCGAGAGGCGTAGTGGATCGTTTCGCGACAGATGGTAAACCAGCACTCTTGAAAGAGCTAGAAGATAGAATGATTATTCTGGACTCTGCGATTGCATGTCACTTCGGCCGGGATCTCTTTTTCAACTGGGATGACCTCACGACTCTTCTTCAATTGGTGACGGGAAAGACGGTAACCAAAGCTGAACTCCAAGAGAAAGCAAATCGAATAGTGAGTACCGCTAGGAAATTCAATCTGAGAGAAGGAATATCCAGAAAAGATGATACCTTACCGAGGAGATTCATGGAAGAGCCACTTCCAGAAGGCGGCAGTCAGGGTAGTGTCGTGAAGAAAGAAGAGTTGAACAAGATGCTGGATGAATACTACTCGCTCCGAGGCTGGAACGAACAAGGAAAGCCAACTCCAGATTGATTGCGTTCAATCAGTTGCTGGCCAACCGTTCCCAGCAGTTCTCTATAGAGCCACTTCATATGTTGTCTCTATGGGCTTCGGCCACAGTCAGAGCCATCTATTCATAATCAAAGGAAATAGATGAGATGAGACCCTAGCCCGCAGTCGAATATCCTTATCACTAGAAGCCTGATTTGAGTAATTCAGTCCCACGCGAAGAGTGAAACAAGTGCCTAACCGTGCCTCGTCACGAAAGCAATTCTCGACACTCGATGAACGATTTCTCACTGTACTGAAAAAGAAAACGATCCGATGGAAGAATCGGGAAGCACTCAGGATGAATATTCTAGCCGCTGTTGAAGTCTCCGAAGCGGTCAAAACAATGCTTGGCCCTAAAGGAATGAACAAGATGATCGATCGTGGAGCGATCACTACAGTCTCTTCCGACGCTGATACATTTCTGGCGGAGGCTGGAGTAACTAATCCCATCGGACGAATGTTGGCTGATCTTGCGAAGGTTCAGGGAGATCAGATTGGCGATGGAACAACTTCAGTAATACTTCTAACGGGCGCCCTTCTCGGTCAAGCTGAAAAACTCGTTGAAATGGGGATTCATCCAATTACTATTTGTTCAGGGTACGCCAGAGCCAAGGAGAAGATTCTGGCGATGCTTGACGAGCTGGCAATGAATGTAGATCCCGATCAAGAAACCCTTGAAAAGGTCGCAAGCACGTCTACAAGGAATCCCGTACGAAAACTCAAAGGGATAATTGCACAATCGGTCCTTTGCGTGGCTCAGTCAAAAGGCCGCTACATTGATAGAGAAATGATCAAGATCCAACCTCAGAAGGGTCGAAGCACCGCTGACACCGAACTTGTCAAGGGAGTAGTTCTAAAGAGTGAAACGCTAAGTCGGGCTTTGCCAAAAACAGTTTTGGATGCAAGAATCGCGCTTCTAGATTTTCCGGTCAGCACAACCTCTCTACGCACGAACCTAAGTATTGAACTCAACGACCCCGAGTCTTATGCGAATCTCGGGACGCGACAGGATTCTATGATGGAGGAACTAGTAGAAAAAATTCACGCGTCGGGGGCTACCGCCGTTTTTGATCAGAAAGGTTTCCAAAAAGATGCGTGGCGCCACTTTGCCTCAAAGGGCATTTTCGTAGCTAAGAGAATTACCTCAAAGGACATGACGCTACTCCTCGAGGCTACAGGAGGGAAGCTGACGTCAACTATAAATGAACTATCCAGCGACAAACTCGGGTTTGCGAAGATCGTCGAAGAAAGAAAACTAGATGGTGAAAAAGTAATAGTTGTTGAACATTGCACAAACCCTAGGGCAGTCACGTTTCTTGCCAGAGCATCGACAGACGAGTCTCTTGAGACTCTGGAAAAGGACTTGAAACGTTCAATCGGGGCCGTATCTGCTGTGGTGGAGGATCCAAGGGTTCTGTGTGGAGGCGGAGCCGTTGAAATGCAGCTGTCGAAAAGGCTACGTGAATACTCGTCAGGCATGACTTCCAGAGAGAAGCTTGCGGTTGACGCTTTTGCTAACGCGCTTGAGGAGATACCACTCTCACTTATTAGAAACTCAGGAAGAAGATTGCTAGATTTATTCACGAGCATGAAGGCTCTCCATAATCTAGGTAGAGTTTCGGTAGGGTTCGACGCGTACTCTATGACTTTAGTAGACGCAATAGAAACAGGATTGTTTGACCCTTACCGTGTAAAAGCTCACATAATCAAGCTTGCCGTGGATTCTGCGATATCGATTCTGAGGATTGATGATGTGATTGTCGCGTCGAGGATGACCTTGAAAGAAGCGGAAGACAGAGGATATGAAAAAGCCACGCACTAAACCAATTGAAGAACTAAAAAAGGGAAAAGGGGGCCAGGTCCTAACGGTTGGACCACTTGAGCGGGTACTTTCCCCACTTCTCTGCGGCTCTCCACAGCGCCATGACCTTTTCGTCGCTCATTTGTGGCGGGAGGTCGCACCCTCCGGCAAGCCAGTATCCTCCGCCCTTTGCTGCCCATAGGATCGCATCTCTCGCTTCGGACATGATGTCAACTTCATCACCTATGATGGCGGTCTTGTTCTGGTCGATGCCAGCGATGAGTGTTCGTCTGTCGCCAAATTTCTCCTTTGCCTTGTCTAGGCTATACCTTACTCCTGAAAGTGGAGACCGTGCTAGGCCCCTATCGTAAAAGTTGAAGCCCATTATCGAATGTTCAGCGATCGCTTCTAAATACGGCTCGTCGCCGCAAACATGGATTAGGCGAGGGGCATCTGGAAAGAGTCTGGCCATCTCTTTAAGGAACTGTTCTTCATAGTGCCAGCCAAACTCGAGGTACTGTCCGAACATCAGGAGATCAGCTGTAGCACGAGTACATATTTGGAGGATTGCATTAGCACCATGCTCGATGCTAGCCTTAGCAATATCAATCCATTGCTTTGTTATAGTCTTTAATCCCTTATGAAGCAGGTCTGGGGATGCTATCACATCTACAAGTGTGTCGCTCATCTTTCTTAGGTGAGTTGATGTGGTTATTGGGCTTGAAGACTCTATCGCCCATAAGACTGTGTTCCCATACTTCTTGTTTAGAAGTTCCATGCTCTTCATCAGGGCGGCCGTGCTCTCTTTCTTTTCTGGATCGAAATATTGAAGCGTCTCCCAGTCTTCGGGTTTTTGAACGGCCCATCCTGATATGTAGGGCGTGACGTCATACGACTTCTCGACGTATGATATCTTGCAGCCCCAAGCCTCGGGGATGCGTCCAACATCGGGATACGCATCCAGAAAATCAAAATGGAACTTGTCATGTGCTGCTCCGAAACCTTTCGCCATCAACTCTCCGCTTTTGACGAAGTCAGCAACGTATGCAGGTGCCCATTTGGCAGCTATTGTGCAGATAAGGGAAGTAACGGGCACCCTATCGGGTTCCTCTAAGTTCAGTGATGCCATGCATCTTTCATACGAATTCATTTCATTTCCACTCAACGCTAGTCACTCTCCTTGAAGGTATATCAAAAAAGGTAGGGTTTGAGGGTTATGCTCAAACTTTCTTCTCGAACTCTTTCACAGTTGTTGCAAGGATGTCAAGGGCCTTATCCAGCAGCTCTTGTGTTATTACTAGAGGTGGAGCAACTCTCACAACATTGTCAAAGTGCCCACCGAACAGCGCTGTTACACCGTTCTCGAGCAGTCGCTTGTTGAACTCTGGAATCACCTTCATCGGTTCCTTTGTCTTCTTGTTCTTTACCATCTCAACGCCTATCAGGAGACCCATTCCTCTTATGTCGCCCACAATGGGGCTCTTGTCGAGTAGGTCATGAAGCTTCTTCATTGCATAGTTTCCGAGTTTGTCCGCTCTCTCCCAAAGACGGTTTTTCTTGATGAAGGTTAGTGCCCCAACAGCTGCTGCTATCGTTAGACAGTTCCACCTGTATGTGCCCTTATGAGATCCAGGGGGCCAAGTGTCCAATTCCTTCTTGAATTGAACCGCCGCTATCGGAGTCCCTGCACCCATCGCCTTTGACATTGGCATGATGTCTGGTTCCACGTTCGAGTGTTCGCACGCCCACATTTTCCCAGTTCTCGCAACTCCAGTCTGAACCTCGTCCACTATGAGGAGTATGTTGTTCTCTTTGCATATTCTTGCCATTGCGGGAAGGAACTCTTTGGGCGGAACTATGTAGCCACCTTCACCTATGATTGGTTCTGCGAGGATTGCGGAAACCGAGTCCAAGCCAGATTCTGGATCTTTGAAGAAGTGTTCGATGAATTTTATGCATTGTGTACCGCACGCGGGGTATGGTTGCGTTCCGAAGGGACAGCGGTAGCAGTATGGATAGGGCATTCTGAAGACACCAGGCATGAGAGGTGTGAAACCGACATGCATAGAACCTTTCGCCGAAAGTGCTAGTGCACCGCCGATTGCACCATGGTAACCGCCTTCAAAAGCCACTATTGTTGGCATTCGCTTGTTGAAGCGCGCAATCTTCACCGCCGCTTCAATGGCATCAGTACCAGTGATTGATGCAAGCACCTTCGAGTTTCCTTTCAGCCCCGGAGGTGCTAGTTCATGTATAAGCTCGAGCAGTTCCACTCTTCCCTGTATTGGAATTTCAGCGCAGTGCCAGAGCTTGTCAGCTTGTTTCTTCAGCGCCTCCGTAACTTCGGGGTTGACATGCCCGACTCCCATCACTGCAAAGTGCGAGGAAAGATCAATGTACGTATTACCATCTACATCTTTGATGGTGGCTCCCTTCGCTTCATCCCAAGCAGTCTGAACTACGAAGAATGGAAGTGCCAGTGCCCTTGATTCTAATTCTCGGCATCTCTCAATTATCGCTTTGGCCTTGGGACCTGGTGGTGTAACTTTTACGCTGGGAACTCCGGAGTAGCTGAGTTTTGCATAATCTTGTTCGCTTAGCAATTGTTTTTCACCTCCTCACATTGAAATTGGATATCTCCATTTGTCAGTCGCTCTTCCAATCGCCTTCAAATTCTCTTCTTTGGTCATCACTGCATATTCACAACCTGATGCGAGCATGAAACCTCCTCCCTTTGCGCCGTTAAGAATTGCATCCCTTGCCTGTGCCATGACGTCTTCTGGATCTCCTATCAGAAGTTCTTTGGTCTGATCTAAGCCTGCTGCAACGGTTTTCTGTTCTCCCCACTTGCGCTTGAAATACTGGATACTAGCGACGTCACCAGTAACACCTGATGTTGCTGGGCAACGATCCCAGTAGTTGTAGCCTTCAGCAGTATGTTTGACTTCAACGTCTAAGTGCGGGCTTCTGCCACAGCAGTGTTCAACGATGAAAACGTCTGGGTACAGTCTCTTGACAGATTTCTCGAGCCTCTCTTCATACGGCCAACCAAACTCTAGGTACTGTCCAAGATCGAGAACTTCTGCCGTGCCTCTCGTTACGGCGTGCCAGAGAATGTTAGACCCGTGTTCTATCAATGCTTTGCAATTCTCAATCCACTGGTCGGTGATAATAGTTAGCGCTTTGTGCAAGAGGTCAGGATATTCAATCACATCCGTCATTACCTTGTCGAGTTTTCTAACATGTGTTGCGGTAGTCATGGGGCTGGCTACGAATGGTCCGTATGCGACCGTGTCTCCGTACTTCGATTTTATGATATCTAGCGCCTTCAGAACAACGGGAACACGACTTTGCTTCTCGGGGTCGTATGGTTGTAGTTTCTCGTATTGGGCTGGGTCTTCGACTGCATATTTCTCAATGTATGGGGTGACCTCTACATCTCCTACAAATTTGACCCTACTGCCGAAGCCTTCTGCATGATACCCAACATCTGAAAAAACCCACATGCCGTCGATTCCATACTTCTCATGGAACGTTATCTGTGACTTTGCCATTTTTTCTCCGTCTTTCGCGTACTGATCTGCGGGGATCCCAGCAGATCTGGCTGTTACTATCCCAGTGAGACCCGTCCAAGGCACTTTGTCAGGTTCTTCATGTGCTAGAGTTGCGGCGATTCTCTGGTAGCAGTTCATGTCGCTTTTCTGCATGTTTATCTCTCCTCGATTATGCTCCGGCCTTCTTCTTTTCCATGAGTTGATCAGCCACTTTTACGGCTGCGACACAATCTTCAGCTGTTCCGTCTCCTCCTACATGCTGCACAAAGGCTGGACTTATCGGGGCGCCTCCCATTATTATGGCGACCTTATCTCGGATTCCGGCGTCCTTAGCTGCTTTGATGAGTGCTTCCATTTGTGGCATGGTTGCTGTCATCAATGTGCTAGCGGCTATAATGTCTGCGTTAACTTCCTTTGCCTTCTCTATGAACTTAGTAATCGGAACGTCGTTTCCCAGATCATAAACCTCGTATCCCGAAGCCTCCAACATAGTCCTCACTAGGTTCTTTCCAACATCATGAACATCATACTGAACCGTTCCAATAACAACCTTGTGTCCGGTCGTTTCTTTGGTCTTTTTGAGATGTGGTTTAATTATCTCCATAGCGGCGTAGAATGTGTTTGCTCCCATCATAAGTTGAGGTAGGCCGACAAGCCGTTTAGTATATCGGTCTCCCAGCTGTCTCATTCCGATGACAAGGCCGTTGAGCACAAGGTCAAGCGGTTGTGCACCGGACTTCAATCCTGTATCGGTCCATTTCTTGACTCCGACGCCATCTCCTTTCAGAACGGCGTCGGTCAATTTCTTGTAGATCTGATCTATTGTACTCAAGTAACATGCACCTTGGGCCCAATAGTGGTTTTGGCAGCCTTAAAAGTTGTTCGATCATTTTGAGACGACCAACATTTCTAACTGCTGTTTCGATTTTAGACGTTACAGATCATACGGCGTATCTGAATCGAAATTCACACATCTTATAATGGCCAAAAACACGCTTTCAAGAGAACCTATTCCCGAAACATATTTTACCATCTTAGTAAAATACTCTCCAGGCCATAAATGATTGATAACACTTCATGAAGTGACGAAGACATACAATTCTAGCAATCACCAAGTGGAGGCTCTGAAGAAGACCACCCTAGAGTTGAGAAAAACCGAGTCTTTGCTTGTCGCAGGCAGGTCCGGAAGTGGGAAAACAACTCTTCTCAGTCTGATCGGAGGATTGGTCAGACCAACGTCAGGCAGTGTACTCTTTGAGGGAACAGACATTTGGAGTCTTGATGACAAGAGCCTATCAGCTTTACGCAACCAAAGAATTGGATTCATTTTTCAGTTCCCTAGCCTCATTCCAACTCTGAACATTGTTGACAATCTGAAACTCGCAGCATCATTTCATGAGTTTAACTACGATGTTGGAGAGCGAGCCAAAGATCTTCTCACGCTTGTTGGCATGACAGAAAAGGCCAAAACCTATCCAAGTCAGCTCTCTGGAGGTCAGCAGAAAAGAGTTGCAATAGCTCGTGCGCTGATGAACAATCCTGATTTGATTCTCGCCGACGAGCCGACAGGAGACTTGGATGAGGAGACGGAGAAAGAAATCATGAAAATATTCGAGAAGATAAATCAAGATGGCGCTATCGTTGTCTTGGTATCGCACAGCCCAGATATCGTTACGTTCGCGACTAGACGTTTTTCACTGTCAGACGGCGTCTTGGCTGAGACATGTAACTAGCCTATGAATGCGCTCCCGATTTGTCGCATGGCTATTCGAGACATGCGTGGCGATTAACAACGGCCATTTCAGACATGAAATCAAAGAGCAAACAGATTGTTCGTAAGATTGAGCAGGCCCTCAATAACACAGAGGGCTTTGTAATGGTATTGCGTTTAAGCCACGAAGATTTGAAGAGAATCATACAGATTGAGCAAGAAGGTGAGCATAATGCTCTCAACGAGGGCCTAAGAGAGGTAATAAAACGGCAGACGGTAGTAGCGGTAGTAAAGACCCCAGATTTTTCCCAGAGCGTGGCTCCAACAGTCCTCTTGGTTTCTAACGGCGAGATCGTGGGGGAAGAAATTGTGGATTCCAGAAGAGGTGAGAAGTTTGAAATGTGACCCCAAAGTCGTCTTTGTCGGTGAGAAATTCGTTATCTATCGTGATCGCGTAAAGAGTCTTCCGGTTGGGGGTTCGTTATTTGTGTTTCCGCCGACTTCCTTTTCCTCAGCTTGAACACATACAGGAGATTGAAGACGTTGTTGCCGCTTCTCCATCTCCTCTAGCGGATGTTTATGTGAAAAAGAAATGTGGATTAGACATCGCTGACACCCGATTGGGTACTCTTCTGGTCGGCTTCAATGTGAAGTAATCCGAAGTATACGACGCGGTCCACTTACAGTTGATTCTTCATGCGCGGCTGATTTGTTCACTGCCTCTGCTTCTTACTGTACTTGTGAGCGAGCTCTGACTACTGCCTTCATGTTTTCCAACGATGTCTTTGGTGAAAACCCGCATCCAGGGGCAAGAATATCCGTTCCTTCTTTGATACATTCTTCGGCCTCGTGCTCGACCTGTTCTGGGGTTCCTATGAACAGGGCTCTCGTAGGGTCCAGATTTCCCACGATTGCCGATCTCCCCTTCACTATTGTTTTTGCCTCGCTGATCTTGACTGAGTGATCAATGCTCAACGCGGTTGCACCTGTCTCCACCATCTTGTCAAGTATCCGTGTTGAGTTTCCGCAAATGTGAAGGATAGTAGGAGCTTTGAGGTTCGAAATCAATTTCTTCGTATAAGGCATAGAAAACATCTCGTAAAGTTTTGGGCCCAGCACTTCGAACTGTGACGAACCGTCGATTAGAAAGATTGCCTGCGCGCCAGCTTCAATCAAAGCCTTACTATATACCGTCTCCACTTTCACCGCGAACTCAAGAACCTTGCGAAGCAGATCTGGCTTGGTGATGATGTCTTTCATTACTCTCTGCATCGATCGTGAGCGAACTGCAAACTCAAAGGGAGAAACTACCGCTCCTATGATTGGCAAATTCCTTCCGACGCTCGTGCTTAAGATTTGCACAGCTTTAGCGACAATTGGCATCCTAGCTGCAACTAGCGGGTCAGGCACTTGGGCCTTGTCAATCATCTCATCATTTTGCAAAATGTAAGTCTTAGTACTAGGTTGCCCATCCGATGTCCATCCAGTCATTTCGCATCCAATAGCTTCAACTTCTACTGTTCCACAGAAAGGAACGCGAACACTCTCGATTCCCGCGACTTCATGTGCGGCCAACGCGAGCTTCGCCATCTTTTCCGGATCTCGATGGGCATCCGGCCATGAGGCGCCAGATGCTTCCATCAATGCAATTGTGCCCGTTTGAACTGGACTTGCGGCTGGAACGCGATCAACTTCCGCCAGTCCCAATGCTGCCTCGAAACGTTCTCTTGGATTCATTTCCATTAAGCATATGCCTTCCTGATAGTCGATACTCTTCCTCTCAGTGAACTTCTAGAAGAAACCTGAATCGCCTATATGTCTTTTGGAACAACAATTGCATGTGATAGAGCATCTATTCTCGTGGCTGCTGTGGTTCTATAGGGCATTGTAAGAGTGGCTGTTGGGTCTACTATTGCAACATCGGCAAACAGTTGAGGCCCAACAATACTCGTTTTGATTTCATCATCGACCAGAGATATGACTGCGATGTTTGTGACTTCAGATCCTGTGCCAGCAGTTGTTGGAATCAAGATTTTTCGAATTCCATCTTTTTGACCTTATCTGCGCCAAAGTCTCTTGTTGCTAAGTAGAGGTTTGTCGTTTCTAGGGTCTGTAATAGTAAAAATCCAATAGGCTACGCATGCGTGGTCTGAGGACGACGTCTATTATCGTATCAGCGATGTCAGTCGCCTTCTTGTCTTTGAGATGAAATGCAGACGTCTCGTCTGAAGGCATTTGCTCTATCGTCTTGCGTTTCTCGGGATGCAGAAATAGGTCCGTTATCGCATCTACCCTCTGGTCTGTGAGTTCCTCTGATGCCCTCAGAGAGTGGAAAGAGAGAATTGTCATAAAATGAGGTTTTTAGAGGAAATTGTAAAGGAGTTGAAAGGCAGTTTTGGCTATTTAGCTCATTTCGAGCGTATTTGTTCCTGTAGACCATCAAGGTCTCAATGGGCCCAGATACCTTCCTTAAGTAGCTTTGGCGCTCGCAACCTGGATGAAATGGGCTTATTTCGAAGGATTTTACTTTGACTTCCTTTATGAATTTGCTTCTTTTAACCTAATGAGCTAGTTTCAGGATGTTTGCTTGCTTGCCCGTTATGTAAGGATCCATAAGACGTACCTTAGGCCTTTCAATGCAGCGATAGGTCTTTAGAGGCTTGCATCCAGCAGTATGAAGAACTCATAAGAACGTCTTGTAGAACGCAAGAAGCAGAAGAAGGAACGCATTATGCTTTGCTAAGGCTTTGCTTATGTTCTATCGTTCCTTGAAGGGCCTTTATCTGCTTCTATTGTGAAAGAGCTAGGCATGTCAATGCATAGTAAAAGAGAGCATAAGGAAAGAAGTCAAACGCTTTCAGCATACTCCTAAGGCAGTACAGTCCACCATCTACTAGTATCATATTTTCTGGCCTTTGTATGCTTGTAACCATATACTATGTTCATTGTACTGGAATGACGTTCTTTGAATGCTCTTGGTAGCACAAGAGCATCTCATGTGAGTTCCTTTGATGGTCTCAATGAGTAGAAAGAGCGAATTGTCGCAAAATGAGGTTTTTAGAGGAAATTACAAAGGAGTTGAAAGGCAGTTTTGGCTATTTCGCTCATTTCTAGCGTATTTGTTCCTGTAGACCCTTCGCTCAGAGAGGTTCCAGAGAGAACGTTCCTGCTTGTTTGGAGAGAAAAAGAGCGTATTGGTGATTGTTTCTAATGTCCTTCGGGGGCTTTGGGCAATCTGGTTATTCTTCAATGGGTCTTCTGGTGCTTTTTCGGCTTTCTTAGAGCTTCTTTGATGTCTTCTTTGCATGCTCTTTGAATC
>CAVXDP010000008.1:0-159449 GCA_963760485.1 Candidatus Bathyarchaeota archaeon
TCCCACCCCCCGCACCTTTTGACGAATCTCCGAAATATCTTACAGGACTAGGTAACATAGCCAACTTTGCACTTCATGTGAACAGGTCAGGCTACAGAGAAAGCACAATAAGATCTGCCGTATCATCATTGAAAGCTATCGCTAAACGAACAAACCTCTTAGACCCCGAAGCCGTAAGATCATATATTGCTAACGCAAGGCGGTGGCCAAGAGTCTGCAGAATCCAAGGATTGCCGAGATAGGCTTCAAGACGTTAAGGCACTGGAAAGCTACAAACCTCTATCACACAACCAAAGATATTCTTCTCGTCCAACGGACACTTGGCCACAAGAAGATCTGAAATACGCCAGTCTATGCTCACTTAATTGATTTCCAAGATGATGAGTATGCATGCAAAGCTTCTAGAACCGTAGAAGAAGCTACTGCACTACTCGAACAAGGCTTTGACTTTGTAGTTGAAATAGACCATATCAAACTATTCAGAAAGAGAAAGTAGTCCGATTTGTTCTTACTCATGGCACAAGTACTGTTCGACAGTCTTCTTTGTCGCTGGTATCTTCTTCTGACAAGAATGCTGCGATCAGGAAATCCTCTGAGTAGTTATTCACGATTTTATGACAGGTGTTTGGATCTACTCGCATTAGTTTGGGACAGTCTGCGTCCAAGACCTCTCTTGTCACTTCCATCTTGGTAATCTCTCTCCAGAACAGGTCAGCCTTGCCGGTTAAGGCTAGGAACCATTCGGTCTTCTTCTTATGATAGTGCTCGCCTCTAGATTTTCCCACGTTGATTGTCTCGATCACTATGTGCTTGATATCCATCCCGTTGAAGCCGTTAGAATGCTGAAGCCCTTTTTGAATTGCCCATCCTCTACCTTCCTTGTCCAAATCTCTTGTTAGATCTGTCAGAGTCACGCCCAATTGGTGGTCACCATTACCTGCTATGCGGAAAGTCTCAGAGAGTCGATGTAATAAACGTATGAAACAAGTCGGAGCAATTCTGAACCCTTGAAACTATATTCTTGGGATGTAATGATTCTTTCTTTCTGCCAAAGTGTAGTAGATCTAGTGGATGTTTGAGTTCATTCTGTATTGTCGTTCAGATGATGCCCACACAAGCTATCCTCTGTCATAGGCAATGTCTTGTTTGTCAAGAAAGATTCAATAGCGGTTGAAACGGTCCATCATACAAAAGATTTGGCATAGGTGGCGAATCGCAGACCAGAGATGAAAAACCCAAAAGATTCAAGTGCGTTTCATCTTATGTCTACTGCTGAAATATTGGGCTCAGGGGCATATTATTTGGTTACACGAGTTTCGGTTGACACACCTATCTGTGGGAAGAAGACGATTGTGACGGCTGAAAAGAACTCGTCAGGAAAGATTGCTGTAGCGGTTGTGAGCGATTGTGAGCATCTACAGACGCTTAACGAGAATCTTAAGGAAGTTGGAGTGGAAGATACATACAAGGGTTTTGATCAGAACCCCATCTATGTTTCTGCAAGAGAAAGCAATCTGACTCCAACATGTCTAGTTCCCTGCGCGATAGTGAATGCAGTTTGGGTTGAATGTGGACTCATATCAAGAAGTATGACGCAGGATGAGAAGATGAGGGAGTCAAAGCTTAGATTCATCTAACCTCGTCTTTGAATCCGCATAGATGTCGTAGATTGATGGTAGCCCGGGGGTTCGAACTCGAATCTGATTGATGCCCAGCTCTATTGGTTTATATGTACTGGTAAACTGGTGCGTGAATCCCACCCTCCGCACCAATTTATCAACACACAAAAAAAACTGCTGTGGCCTAACGATCTGGACTCCACGGTATACACACATACTCTTATAAGCTGGTACGTACATACATAGATACGTTGATAAGCAAAATTCAAGGCGAATCGAAAATGATAACGAAAACAAAAGTAACACCCGCCATCTGGTATTTTGCTTATTGGTGGAAAAACATCTGACATCTGCGAATCGTACATAAGAATTGATGTTGGTAATTGGAATGGGTCGAATCAGTGTGGAACTCTCTGATGAGCTGGAAAAGAAGCTAAGGTTCAAAACGGTGGAGAGATTTGGTGGGAAGAAGGGCGATCTATCAAGAGCTGTCGAAGAAGCCGTAAGAACATGGGTTGCCAAGGAAAAATAGATGGGCATCGAGAGATACACAATGGTTTCAATCGAGTAGAAGGGTCACCTAATGGGTTGGTATTGCCATCGATGTAGGACACAGTTCTCTGATTACCAACCGATATGCCCGTTCTGCAACGTCAGGCTGAAAAAATCGGATATACGAGACTCATATTAGGGAGTTCATGATGACAACATGGGGTTATGAAATGTCCAGATTCTATTTGAAATGGAACCTGACCTCCTCAGCGACACCCTCTGACCCTGAGCAACGAGTGAAGTTGTGGCTGTCAATGCTTGAAATGGTCAAAGCAGACATGAAGGCTGGTAAACTCAAGGATTGGGGAATGTGCAACAACGGAGATAGTGGATATGCTATTTATGAAGAGGCGAACGACGCAGACCTTTTTACCAGCCTACTCAAATGGATGCCCAACGTTACTTTCGATGCTAAACCAGTTCTCACAGTAGACGAAACCATAGCACAATCAAAAAAGCCGTACCACAGGCAAGAGAGACAGATAGACGGAGAGATAGATAGACGCATTTTACCCCTTTTTTTGGATCCTTTTCAACCTTGAACTAATCAACACAAGAGACGAGACCCATTACAGTCCCATATTCACCAAGACTCTCCAAACGTTAGCAAGCCAGTTGTCACGACAAATGTAATCAAAGAGATCGCTGAAACAGCGCGAGTTGAAGATCGCAACCACTTCGAAGCTCTCGTGCCCCGTATATACGAGCTTGGGGGAAAGATTCCGGATGACATGAAAGTGTTCCATGACTCTTCAGCATGCCCACCCGCTAGACTGCCAAAGGATCCAACTGACATTAAGGCAATGTTGACGGTGTTGGTTAATGCGGAGAGATGCGCGGTACGCGGCTATACATACATCTGTAACCTGACTGCCGGCAAGGATCATCGCACTTACGACTTGTCTTCGTCGATTCTCAATGAGGAAATAGAGCATGAGTCTTGGTTCTCGGAGTTCTTGGGAGAAGGCCCATCAGGTCACTTCATGAGAAGAGGAGACACATCTCCATTCGTATCCAAGTTCCTAAGGTAGATTCGAGTCAGAACGTTTGCACCCACTTTTCTCTCTTTTTCTGGCGCGAAAATCTCTGGTTCGGTAGAAGCAACTATTGCAGATCTGACCGCTTAGACTACGAATTACACCATCCATAGTTTTTTCTGTCTTGCCATCTTAAGCTAAGTCCTAGCAGGTTGAAAATTGACACTTACGTTAAAGGAGATAGTCAAAACATTTAGCGTGATAGGACCTGCTGTTCTAATCTCTGTAGAACTCTTTGATCCTGCGAGTATTGTGACCGCCACAGCGGCGGGATCAGCATTGGGGTTTGAGGTTCTGTGGGCCGCGTTTTACTCGGGGGTACTTCTGATCATAGTAGAGGAGATTAGTGCAAGGCTCGGAGTTGTAACACGCAAGACTCTGGCAGAGAATATACATCACATATATGGAAGAAACTTTTCTCTCTTTCTTTTTGTCACTTGCCTTTTCTTAGACTTGTCCACTTTGACTGCCGAGGTTATTGGGCTGAGTCTAGCGCTATCCTTTCTCGTTAAGATACCTTACATTCTGGGCGTACTTGCAACAATTTCACTTACTGCCTTTCTAGTTTTCCTGGGATCTTATAGTAAAGTGGAGAAGGCCGTAATGTTTCTTGCAACGGCTGTTTTCCTTGTTTATGCATATTTGTTTGCTCAATTGAATCCTCCCTACACAAGTGTAATCTTTAGTTCACTCGTGCCGTCTATGAGTGGAAAGTCGCTTTACTATGCTGAAGCTGTGATAGGAGCTTCGATCATGCCTACGTACGTCGTGCTACATAGCGGCCTAGTTTTCGAGAAGGGATTGATTCACGATCATCATCGTAGTCTTGAAGAATTGGTTCATCATCAACACGAAGCTGTAGTCAACCAAAGGATAGACTCTGTTCTAAGCCTGCTCATGGGAACCATTTTGAATATTGTTATCATAGCGAGCGCGGCCATTCTTGTCAGGGGTAGACAAATAGAAAGTTTTCTAGATATTGCACTTCCATTCTACGACAAACTAGGAAATGTCGGGGTAACATTGTTTGGTGTCGCTTTTGCATGCGCAGGTATTTCAGCTGTTATTACAGTAGGTCTTGCGAGTGTTTACAATAGTTTTGGCTTTTTGGGTATCGAAGAAAGGATTAAGGCAAAAAGGTTTAGGCTTCTGTTTATCTTGTGGGTGATTGTCGCAGCCGTTTTTTCCCTTTTGCCAAACCAAATTGAGATTATGATCTTTACACAGTATTTGAATGGGGCGCTGCTACCGTTTGTGCTTGTACCGTTAGTGCTTCTTGCTAGGAATAAGAAGATCATGGGAGGCTACAAGTTGGGAAAAATTACAACCACACTCGCCTTGGCAACCATCATCATTGTGACGTCTCTTTTCCTCCTGAGTCTTCTTCAAGTTTTGAAGTAGATTTTGCACGCATAATCTGATGCACAAACGAATGGTTCGACCCACAGCCGCGACATGGATCTCTCTAGTTCATCATTCGAATTACCAGATCGCCCCAGATCTGTAGAAGAGCACGTTGATTGTTTTCCTGATCAAAACTTAGTGCGGCAAAGCGACCAATGCCAGCTTAATCTGTTTGACGCCTCTCTGGCGCGTAAGTTGTTGGGCTAGATTCTGAACCTCTTTCACCTCTCCTTTGACTGCGATCATTTCAAGGCAATGGCGATCATCCAGATGAATGTGCATTGTTGAGCTGATTATGTTCTGATTGTGATGTTGTGTACTCGTTAGGGTTTCTTCTATACCTCGGACTTCATGATCGTAGACTACTATTATCCCGCCTGTCATAATGCCTTTGGCATCATTTGTCCATTTCCAATCGCTAAGTAGGTTGCGCATAGCCGTTTGCACCGCTTCGGACCTGCTGTATCCTACATTTCTGATCGCTGCATTGAACTCTTGAACTAGATTCAAAGGTGCAGAGACGCTGAATCTAGAGACGCGGTTTGTTCTCAATGTCAATCCTCGCAGTAACTCTATTATTACGAAACCGCAAGAATTTAATACTTCACTAGTAATACCGTCGGAGAGAACAGTAATACTGAGAAATCTCACATGCACATACCCGATGGTTTTCTTGATTTATCGATCTGTGCTGTCATGTACGGTCTTACAGCAATCTTCTGGGTTTTCTCGTTTAGAAAGGCAAGCAAGGCGTTGAGTGACAAGCAGGTTCCGTTGATGGCTACCCTGACAGCCATGTTCTTCGCAGCGCAGATGATGAATTATCCAGTGATTGGTGGTACCACAGCTCACCTCTTGGGTGGACCAATTTTGGCGATAACCTTGGGGCCATATGCAGGATTGATCTCAATGACGATAATCCTTCTGATTCAAGCATTGCTCTTTGGTGACGGGGGAATTACAACATTTGGAGCTAACGTTTGGAACATGGGAGTTGTGGGTGTTTTCGTTCCTTACCTTGTGTTTCAACTGGCCTTGAGAACCACAAAAAACCAAGGGGGATTGTTATTTGGAGCTTTTGCGGGGGCGTTGATCGGTGACGTGTTAGCCGCCGTCTTCGCTGGTCTTGAACTTGGGTTCTCGACTCTCTCTTTCCCGTACCGTGTTCCAATAGCGGTTACAGCTATGGCAACGCATCATCTTGTAATAGGAGTTGGTGAGGGTGCTGTTACTGCCATAGTGCTTTCGGCGTTGCAGAAAACTAGACCGGACCTATTACAATTGCCTAAACTGGCTCCTGGATGGCTTGGAGGAACTTGAAATGACTGGAGTCAAACACATGCTACTTCTTTGCATATTCTTATCATTCATTTTCGTTGTGGTAGGAGTGATTTGGTTCTCCAATTCCATGGAAACTTTGGATCAGGTTGCTGAACACTTTGGAGCAACCGCTTCGCCTCTATGGAATCCACCCATTCCTGAATATGAGATTCCTGGATTCCAAGGAAATCAAGTTATGAACATAGGCGTTGGAATCTTGTTTACGCTGATTGTCTTTGCGTCGACTTCTGCGGTTGCCAAGTGTTTAAGATTGTTGAAACATCGAGTTTGAAACATTCTTGCTAACAAGTTTTCTCAAGACATTTCAGGAGATCGTTTATGTTGAAAGATATTCAAGCAATGGTGTCATGCAACAAATTGACCCCCGAGTGAAGCTTCTCTCCATTGCGGCACTTGTGTCATCTGCGGTGGCCGTCAGAACTGTAACTCCGCTGCTTGTTCTATTTGTGGCAGTTCTCGTTCTCTGTGTTGCGTCGAGAATTCCTCTCAAATTCTTTCTAAAAAGAACAACAATCTTCATTCCGATCTTCGCAGGTGTAATAGCTCTACCATTGCCATTCATAACTCCTGGAACTGCTCTTGCCAGCTTAGAATACGGTAGAATCGCTGTACTGGTCACAAGAGAGGGGCTCTATAGGGCCGTTCAGTTTACGTTAAGAATTTGGGTATGCGTTGCTTTGTCGATTCTTTTGATGTTAACCACAAGATTCCCAAGATTCATACAGGCCATGGAGAGTCTTAGATTCCCACGAGTTTTCGTTACGATGACCTCCATAACTTATCGGTTTATGTTTCTTTTTGTCAATGAAGCCTATCGAATGGTTCTAGCCAAAGAGAGTCGTACCACTAAGAGGCTTCGATGGAGAGAGAATCTCAAGTTGTTGGCAAACATGATTGCAATTCTTTTCATAAGAGCCTACGAGAGGGGCGAGAGAGTGTATCTGGCCATGCTTTCACGGGGATACACTCGAAGGCTAAGAACCCTGGAAAACATGAGGTGCATTCCCAGAGATTGGGGTTTTGCAGGGGTTTCTTTTCTGACATGTCTAACGGTCTTGTTAGTTGACTACTTTCGTGTTGGTGGTTTCTGAAATGAGTGAGTCTGCTTTAGAGATGGAGAATGTAAGTTACATCTATCCAGATGGTTACGTGGCTCTACAGAACGTCTTCCTGAAAGTCGCAAGGGGAGAAAAGGTTGCCATTCTTGGGCCAAATGGCGCAGGTAAATCAACGTTACTGATGCATATCAACGGGTTGTATACACCAATTAGGGGCAACATAAGAGTTCTTGGAAAGTCTTTGAACAGAGAGAACCTGAATCTTGTCAGACTGGATGTAGGCCTAGTTTTTCAAGATCCCGATGATCAGCTTTTCTGTCCTACTTTGTGGGAAGATGTCTGTTACGGCCCACTAAATATGAACTTGGCAGAAGATGAAGTCAAGAGAAGATCTGAAAACGCTCTAAAAATCACTAGGCTTGAAGGTTATAGAGACAAGGCTCCCCACCATCTTAGTGCAGGAGAGAAGAAGAGAGCTGCCATCGCAACAGTCCTAGCCATGAATCCAAAAATCTTAGTTCTTGACGAGCCTACTGCCAACTTGGACCCGAAAAGCCGACTTGAACTAGTACACATCCTTCGCAGTCTGAATGATAGTCAAGGTATGACGTTGATTGTAGCAACGCATGATGTCAATTTCGTTCCCATGGTTGCTGATAGAGCCTATGTCTTGAACAAGGGAAGAATCCTCGCAGATGGATCGCTAAAGCAAATCTTCTCAAATCGAAGAATAATAGATGAAGCATGCCTTGAACCTCCAATCGTAGCTCAACTCTTTTGTCTCTTGAATGAACATCGCGCCAATTCGGCAGAGTCTCTGCCTCTCACGGTAGAAGAAGCGTTCCTGGAATTGACTCAGCCACGTAAGTGTAGTGAAAGAATCACCGTGGTCGACTGATGTATTGTGGGAGACCCATAGCTTATTACTGATATGTTGCCTCTTGCTGAACGCGTTCAGCAAACCCTAGAATCCCCACATGCTGCCCCTATTTCTCAAAAACAGTCTGCTCACTCTCTGATTCTTAGGCATAGATGAACTCATTACTCATGCAAAGATGAGTGAAGGTCTACCCCACACTAGATGATTACGGTGAAAGCGGACATCATCTAGGTAGGAATAGATATGCATGGGGGCAGGGGTAGATCTCCACTCGACCAGTAGGAGCTACTGAATTGGATTAAAAGAGCTTTGACTTACAAATTGAAACTTACCCATATCGGACACTGGAGAGAGGGCGCATTGAAGCAGGGACACCGATGTGGATTTCTAGGTCTGAACCTGTGACCATGGTATTTGACAACTAGTTACAGACGCTATTTTACGAACATTTAAGCTAATGATAAGCCCTAGTCGTGACCGTGAAGGTGTGCTGAATGGCTCAATACGTTACCAACTTAAGTTATGTTGAGTCCACTGCACATCTTATGCAGGCGATTGATAATACACTTTGTGCTATCATAGGTCAAGACGCAACAACCACGGTTTATCGTATTGTTGAAAAGAGGTTTCTCTTAGAGAAGAACGAGATTCCACTTAGGCTTGAAACCTTTTCAAAAGCTCTCTTCACTCTGTTTGGACAACAAGCCTCTAACATGATTGATAAGGAAATTGCCAAAGAGTTCTGTCGTAGAACTGGCATTAGGTTTGATCCGAAAGCGAACCTAACTACTGCCACCTATACCGCTTATGTCAATTATGCTCACAAGTTTCAAAAATGAGGAATAGTGGCACTAGGCCAAATCTTCCCTAAGAACTGCTAGGTCAGATTTGACAGTCGGTATTTGGCGTTTGGCGCGACTGACATTCTTTCACAAGTTTCTCGATGAGGCTTGGAACCGTGATATGCTCTTTTTCAGCTATTTTCTCTAGTTGTGCGCTGATTTGTTGGGCGGTTATCGTCAAGTTGCAGACCTCTTTGATTCGCTCGTATAGGTCGCTAACAGCCTTTCCAAGAGCTCTAGATCAGATCGTATAGTCGGCAGATACATCTTGGCCCGGTAGACTAGCTTCCTTATTGGAACTTCCTTCTTGCCATCCTGTTTGAGATAAGCTCGGGTTTGTTTCCTTTCTAGGTCCGTTAGTATTCGAGTGAACATGGTACCTACTATAGGCACAACTTTGCACAAACTGATGTATGCTCATGGACCCACGATGTTGTCGTAGATTTTCTTGATCTCGTCTTTTGACACAGTGGAGCTCGGGGGGATCTGAGCGATCATCACTCCGGTTCTAAGAACGCTCACTTTCACATCCTGTGGGCTTGTGAAAGTGATTCCAAAATGGCTAACAACGTCTACTTTCATGTTTTGGCTTTTTACGATTGGCTTCAATTGCATCGGGTCTAGCTGCATAATCCGCTCGGGATTGATTACTAGCACTCTTCTTCCGTCTCTTGCGCATGTTTCCTCAACAAGCTGTTCTTCTATGTTTCTAGGTGATCGGACAGGATTCTTTCCACATACTGGGCAGTTGTCGTTTCTTGTCAGAGTTATAGTATCGAATGCAATGTTTTTCAGATCTATGTAGAGGAGTTTATTTTCTAATTTCATCGGGTTTCCTGTAACGTAGTTGATGGTTTCAAGAACTTGAATGCTGGAGACTATGCTTGTTACGGATGGGTGAACCCCGACTACGGCGCATTTTGGTAAAGTCTTGTCATCAAGGTTTGGATAGAAGCATTCAAGACAGACTGTTTTCCCTGGTATGATGCTTGATACACTTCCATAGTACTCTATTGCTGCGCCGAAGATGTACGGGATCTTCAGTTTCTGGCATGTTCGATTCACAAGGTAACGTGGTCCAATCCTGTCAAAGCCGTCGACCACGATATCAACGTCACTGAGAAGAGTGTCCAGGTTTGTTGAGTTCAATGAAACTGGAATTGGATCCAACTCGACATCTGGATTTAGTCTGCAAAGCTTCTTCCCCGCGACTTCAACCTTCGGGATTCCCAGATGGTCCACGTCGTAGAGAAACTGACGGTGCAGATCGGAGCGGGAGACCACGTCACGGTCGACCATCCGCAGGTAACCGACTCCCATCGCAACAAGTTTCAAAACTGCAGGTGATCCAAGGCCTCCCAGCCCCAGAATGCAAACCCTTGCTTTCCTGATCTTCACTTGTCCATTGTACCCAATGTCATCTAGAACTATTTGTCTAGAGTAGGTCTCAAGCTGCCCCGCAGAGAGCCCATTTTTCCGATCGACCACGATTCTACACACCACATTTCACAAATGGATTACTTTGGTTTCGTTTAAGCTGATCTGAGCGCTCCTGTCACAAAACTTTGACCTTGCTATCTACGACTACTCAGTGCGAAAGGGTCTTCCGATCTTGAAGGAACTGGAGGAAAAACATGTTTCCATGCAACCTAGAATTGAGAAACTGAAAGCAATGGGTTATGTAACCGGATGATTCCACACGTCTGATCTCGGAAACTCGTAGAAAGCGACGAGAGATTTTTCTAAAGGACAAGAGTTCCCGATGAGTTTGTGCTATTCCTAATGGAATAATTCGAGTATCAAAATATTAATACTGGAATACTTATCGCATCTGATTATAACAGCGTTATGTGGGATAATACAGAATGACAAAAAAAGGCCTGAATACTTTGGCGCTACATGCTGGGCAAGAATCTCCCGATTCAGCAACGGGAGCTAGGGCAGTTCCAATATATCAAACGACGTCGTACGTCTTCAAGAACACTGAGCATGCGGCGAATCTATTCGCTCTTAGAGAATTTGGAAATATATACACACGCATTATGAATCCCACCAATGACGTCTTTGAGAAACGAATTGCTGCTCTTGAAGGCGGTACCGGCGCATTAGCAGTGGCTTCAGGCCAAGCTGCAATCAGCTTAGCATTACTAGCCATTACACAACCTCATGATGAAATTGTATCAGCTAACAATCTATACGGTGGAACGTATCAGCTGTTCCATTACACATTTCCCAAGCTTAGCAGACAAGTAAGATTTGTAGATTCTAGCAAACCGGCAGACTTCAGCAAAGCCATTACGAATCAAACCAGAGCAATTTATGCAGAGACTATCGGCAACCCGAAGTTAGATGTACCAGATTTCGAAGCAATTGCCAAGATAGCACATGAATCTCAGATTCCTCTGGTAGTTGACAACACGGCCGCTGTAGGATTAATCAAACCAATTGATTATGGGGCAGATGTAATTGTGGACTCTGCGACCAAGTATATTGGTGGACATGGCACATCTATCGGAGGCGTAATCGTCGATTCGGGAAGATTTGATTGGAGCAATGGTAAGTTTCCTGAATTTACAGAGCCTGATCCAAGTTATCACGGGATGAAATACTGGGAGAGCTTCGGCAATATTCCTGGTCTGGGCAACATCGCTTTCATCACAAAGGTGCGAGTTCAGTGGCTTAGAGACTTAGGACCTGCTCTGAGTCCATTCAATGCTTTCCAGTTTCTCCAAGGATTGGAGACATTACCTTTGAGGGTGAGAAGACATTCTGATAATGCATTAGAAATAGCCAAGTTTCTGAAGGGGCATTCTTTGGTGAAGTGGGTTAACTACCCCGGCCTAGAGGACCATCCAAGTCACAAGTTAGCAACGAAGTATCTAAGGAGCTATTACGGAGGTTTAGTAGGGTTTGGAATTAAGGGAGGGCTAGAAGCTGGAAAGAAGTTCATTGAATCAGTGAAACTTCTATCTCATCTTGCTAACATCGGAGATGCAAAAAGCCTTGTTATTCATCCAGCATCGACGACCCATTCGCAACTAACGAAAAAAGAGCAGGAAGAGACGGGAGTTACTGATGACTACATTCGCCTATCAGTGGGGTTAGAAGATGTAGAAGACATAGAGGAAGACATTGACCAGGCTCTGAAGAAGGCAGCTCGTTCCTAGTCTTTTCTAAATGATCAGAGGGCAATATCCAAAATACGTTGGCTCTAGGGGCAACACGACTACTCCTGTTTGGAGGCGAGGGTTTGCTGAAGACAGAACTGGCGAGAGAGGATAAATACACATTCTGCCAACCTCCAAACGAACTTCTCCTTGAATCTGGTTCGAGACTTGGTCCAATTACGTTGGCATACGAAACCTATGGACAACTGAACGATAACAGAAGTAATGGTATACTTGTCTTCCACACCCTATCAGGAGATGCTCACGCAGCGGGTAGACATCATCAGGACGAAGAGAAAGCGGGATGGTGGGACGGACTCATAGGCCCGGGCAAAGCTATCGATACAGAGAGATTTTTCGTTATATGCGCCAATACCATCGGAGGATGCAAGGGTTCGACAGGACCTAGCTCAACAGATCCAAAGACCGAACAACCGTACGGAGGGAGCTTTCCTGTAATTACAATCCACGATATGATAGTTGCTCAGAAGTATCTAATCGATCATCTTGGCATAGAAAGGCTGTACGCAACCATCGGTGGATCTATGGGTGGAATGGAAGTACTGGAATGGGCTGTTACGTACCCTGATTCGGTTCTTCACAGCATAGCGATGGCCACAGCCGCCTATCAGCCGCCTCAGAACATAGCATTTCACGAAGCTGGAAGAAAAGCAATCATGAAAGATCCTAATTGGTGCAGCGGTGATTACTACAATGGAAAAGCTCCTCTTGATGGGCTAAGCGTTGCAAGGATGATTGGACATGTTACATATCTCACAGATGACACCCTGGGAAAGAAGTTTGGTCGAAGGCTAAACGGCAGAGAGAGCTTCGTTTACAAGCTAGATACAGAGTTCGAGGTCGAAAGCTACCTAAAACACAAAGGGGAGTCATTCACCCAAAGATTTGACGCGAACTCCTATCTTTACATAACTCGGGCCATTGACTACTTCGATCTAATCAGAAACCATGGTACACTGATCAAAGCGTTCAGCAACGTCAAATCACGATTTCTTCTATTATCATTTAGCTCCGACTGGTTGTATCCATCCTCAAAATTGGAGGAAGTGGCAGACGCCTTGAGGTGGAATGAAAAGATGGTTATTCATAGAACCATCGAGTCGACTTATGGGCATGATGCTTTTCTAGTGGAAACCGAGAAAATAGAATACATACTGAAATGGTATTTTGGAATAAGTTCAATGGATTACTCCTCGTTGGATAGTAGTTCGTGAGAATAACCACCTGTATAGGCAGAGATAATGCGCCATTGGAGTCTCAGGATGATGCAGCATCAATTCTTGATTACAGCGATGGGGTGAGTAATACTAGGATGAGTTCAACAGGAATAACGCTCTGGTAGGCCACTTGTGGATGAGTTTCCAGTCTGCTTTCTAATGTTTTCCATATCGCAACGATAAGCTTACCGATCGTTATACTGGGTGAGACTAAACTCTTTTGATATTTCGATCTAATCCTCAAATGTTGGCTCGATTGTCAAGCGTTTCTGGAAAAGTAAAAGATTGGAGTCTTAAGTTGAAGTATTGGTATGAATGTATACGGTGAGATGTTCTTGGGCATGCCATCAATCACGGTCAAGGCAAAAGTCCGCAAGTTAAATACATATGAGAATTTGGACCGGACAGTTGAAGAAGAAGTGGCCGTTGACGTTCCTGTTGAGATTGTTCTGAATGGCAAAATCGTTTCGACCCTTATGGCGACACCCGCCCTGTTCGAGGAGCTCGCGATTGGTTTCCTGCTTGGTGAAGGCATCGTTGAGGATAGGAAGGATCTTGTTAGTGTTCGATGCCTTGGCAGAAGTGTGGACGTAAAGGCTGAAAACACCGGCGTTCATTTTGATGATTCGAACAATCCTCGACTCATTCTGACATCATGTGGATTCTCAGCTTACTCTGGAGCGCTTGAAGATGTTGCTTGGCCTAAGATCCACAGTGACCTGAAAATACGCGCTGGAGAGATTTCAGATGTGATGAGGAAGTTATCAGAGTCTTCTGTTCAGTTCCTAAAGTCTGGAGCAACTCATTCGGCGGCGATATTCCAGAACGGGGATCTGAAAGCGTTCGCTGAGGATGTGGGAAGACACAACGCAATCGACAAAGTCGTTGGATTATCCGTAATGCAAGGACTTGACCTTTCTGAGGCCGTGCTGGCAACGACCGGGAGGCAGCCCGCAGATCTCGTGCTGAAAGCTGCGAGAGTTGGTATTCCAGTATCAGTATCGATGCGCGGCCCCATCTATTCTGGAATAATGGCAGCGGAACGGGTGGGCTTGACCTTGGTATGCTTCGCACGTGGACCGAGGATGAACGTCTACACTCATCCTGAACGAATTGCGCTTTAGGCACGATCAAAACTCGTAACAGTCTAGGTCATGTTTGCTAGTAGAATGGTTACCCTAGCTAATGCTGGGCCTACGATTAGCTAATCCAAGCAATCAGTATTTCCTGATCGGTTTCTAGGAAACATTTCCATTACTCCGGATGCAACCTTAGCGGCGAGAGTTCCACCCAATGCTCCAGTGACGAACCCAATTGTACAGGCAACAGATAGTACTGCGAAGTTTCTCATACCAAAACCTACTAGGCCAATTAGTACTATACTGATTGCATTAACGATACCTCCAGCAAGAGACAAACGCATTGGTTGAAAAGTAGCAGAGGAGGTTCTAATGCAAAATATCTCAAGTACTGCTCCAACAACGAAATAGATGGGAATTGCTAGAAGGCCTATTGGTACGAATGCTGACAGAATTATTCCATTGAGGGTGCTTGTCAGTAGAATAATGCCTCTCTTCAAAGTCAGGGCGCCAGCGACCAAAAGAGGTGCTACAATGAGTGTACCAGCTATAGTAGGTCCCGGCAGGTGTAGGGTTCTGCTAATCAGGGGACCTACCGCCATATGACCCATCGCCGAAGCAACAGCCATAACTGGAACCAAAGCCGCATCCTTTGAAGAAAACCTCATTTGTAGTTTCCCAGCGAATGCCTGTTTTGCATCGGAGGTTACATTTGAGCTTACTCGTAACGACTATTGATTACATTGTAATCACTGCGAGCAGTTTCCTAGGCTCCATTCCTTGATGGATTGGTGCGTGAACTCCCAATCCGTATGCTTTCAAAAGACATTCGGGTCGATCATCATTATGGGATCAAATGAACAGACTGCGCCTTGAAGACTAGGTAGACTTCGGATCCAAGATTGAGTTTCATGTCTTGAAAAGATCTTCTCGTAACGATGGAAATGAATTCCTTTCCTTTTCCGGCGTCAACTTTTAACTCTATGAGCTCGTTCCGATGTGAAGCTTCAATGATCCTTCCTCTTATGACGTTCCTCGCGCTCGATTTGATCGACATTGTTGATACAATGATGTCTTCTGGCTTTATGAAAACAGTTACCGATCCCTTTCTTGCATCTATTGCCTCGAGTTCAAATCCGTCTCCCATGTCAATTACAGCTACGCCATCACTGGCGGTACGTGCCTGTCCTGAGAAAATGTTCTGTAATCTTCCAAAACTCTCCAAGAAATCTGAGTGTTTGCCGAAAACTTCGCTCGAATTGCTAGCAGCTAAGAGTATTCCATCCTGGAGTGCGGCGACTTTCTTCGCGAGTTGCTTAGCCTGCGTCATGTTGTGGCTTGCCATGATTATTGTAGTTCCTAGCTCATGATTAGCTCTGGTGATAACACTCTCGACGATAGATGCGCTTCTAGGATCCAAGTTAGCTGAAGGTTCATCCAGAAGGAGAATATCGGGCTGGAGTGCAAGTGCTCTGGCCAATGATACCCGTTGCTGTTCTCCTCCGGATAGTCTTCTCGCTCTTCTCTTTTCGAAACCCTCCAGTCCAGTCATCCTCAGGCTGTCCTGAACTTTCTCTCTTATTCCCGAATCTGCAAATCCCCTGAGCCTCAATCCATAAGCTACGTTATCGTAAACAGACGTGTTGAACATTACAGTCTTCTGAAATACGAGGGTGGCCATCCTTCTCAAAGTATTGGGCGTTTCAACTTTGCCTCGAACGAGGATTCTGCCATCCGTTGGCGTTTCAAGACCCGCGATGATTCTAAGGAGAGTTGATTTTCCAGACCCATTTGGTCCTATCAGAGCCGTGATTTCGCTTTCGTCAAATGCAATACTGATACTCTTCAGCGCTTCTCTATCCCCGTATCTGTGCGAGACGCCTTGGACCTCAACGTGTTCTGTCAACGACTTCTCCTCAGAACATTCACGAGAAAAGTGATAGAGAGTACAATCAGAAGTAGAATGATCGCAAGAGCTATGCTAAAGGCTATTTCACCCATGGCCGTTTCCAGCGCAATTGCGGTAGTAAGTACTCGTGTTACGTGGTGAATATTTCCCCCTATCATCATTACCACGCCGAGTTCTGCGAATGCCCTATTGAAGGGAGCAACAATGGAAAGAGTAACTCCAGACATTGACTCACGGGCCACGGTCAGAGCCACTCTTGTTTCTGGGGCCCCCAGCGTCCTCGCGAGGTCTCGTAATTCAATATCTGTTGCTTCAATTGCGTTGGTAGTGAAGCTCACGATGATTGGAGTTATCAGAGCCGATTGACCTATTGCCATTCCGTTAACCGTGTACAAAAGATGGAAGATTCCCAGTGGCCCACTTCGAGATAACAATAGAAAGAAGAAGAGGCCTAGTGCAACCGTTGGAATACCCAGCAGCCCTTGGAAGAGCGATTTGAGAATTCTCTTTCCGGGGAAACTCTTCAATGCTATGACAAGTGCAATTGGTAAGCTCCACGCTGCTGCCATGACTGTCGACAAGACTGAGACGTAGATTGATCGTGCGGTGACCTCTAAGACGGCAGGGTCTCCAGTCGCTATTAGTCTTAGTGCCTGAATGAAACCCTCTACGAAAACACCTAAGCTTTCTAGGGTCATTTGTCATCAAGAAAATGGTTAGGTGAGAATTGGAATCTCCAATCTCATCTTTGTTGCCGGTACGTTCACCATCATATAGAGGTCGTCTGCTTCGTACCTGTATTGAGGAGGACATTCGGAGCTACCGAAGGGGTCAATTGCATACTTCTTGATCCACTTCGCTTCGATCGAATTTGTGTCTGTTTTCAGAAGTTTCACAGCTGGTTTGAAAAGTGATTGGCCATATTTGTCCTTGCCAAAGTTATCGAATAGCGCTTGACCTTCATCTGAAGCTAGGAAATCAATAAACTTCATGTCCGCTTCAAAATTCGCCTTGTTGGTATTTGGATTTCTCGGGTCACATGCTATTGCGCTGTAGACATTCAACAGATCATAGCCACCCTCGACAAGGACGACGAGCCCAATGTTGCCCTTCTGGTAGTTCATAAGATAAGATCCCAAGTCACATATCGTATAGGCAAATTTCTCATCTGCCATTTTCAATGTGGCGGTCATGCCCGATCCTGCTTCGAAATACCATGCCTCATTTCTAAGTGTAGTAGAGCTGTACCCAGCTGTCGTCCACAGACGTTTCTCTTTTGAATGCGTGCCTGACCCGTCTCCTCGAGAAACCCATAAAGCGTATCCGGCATCGGCACGGATCTTGATTTGCCTCATGGCATCGAGTGTATTTAGTCCTTTGATTCTTGCGGGGTCATCGGCTGGACCAACTATGACGAAGAAGTTGTAGGCGACTATTTTCCTGTTTACACCATATCCATCATTAAGGAATTTGAGTTCACTAGGGGGATCGTGCACGAGAATCATGTCCGCGTCACCTCTCATTGCTGTCTGTATCGCCAGGCCTGTGCCTTGCGATATGAACGAAACGTTGATGTTTGGGTATCGGCTTTCGAAAGCGGTCTTCACGACATCTAGGAAGCCGGTTTCGTAGAAGCTTGTTGTTGTAGAAACGATCAAGTTTGCGTGTGCACCAGGGCCGATGGACGTCGTTGTCCCAGAGCTAGTCATCTCGGACATGTTGGTGTTGTTGAAACGGCTATTGGTTGTGTTCCCTGACCGAGTCTAGCATAGTATGCATAGACACCTATTGCAGTGATCAGAATAATGATTACAATTGCAGCAGCCTTCATTTTCGTTGAAGAAGTCTTAGCGCTCATATTGTTCACCGTTATGTTCTTCGGTATAGATCGACTTCCGTATTTAAGGGTAGTCTAATATGTAGATCGAACATAACCAGTTGAGCTACGGTGAGACATCTACTTGGCGAGGAAGCTCCTTCCATCATTTAGGATCTGGCTGGGAAAAGATCATGAGTATGTTGTGGGCGAGGGGGGCGCATCTCTGCTTAGGGCAATCGAGAAATACGGTTCTATTTCCGAGGCAACCAAACGCGTGGGAATATCTTACAGGTATGCTTGGGGGCAGCTTACAGATATAGAAAAGGCGTTAGGTCAAGCTCTTCTCAAAACGACTAAGGGTGGAAAAGGTGGAGGAGGTGCAGAATTGACGGAAGCGGCTGTCGCGTTACTCGAAAACTACGAGAGAACCAAGAGATATGTTGGGAGTGTTTTGAAGGATGAAGAATACTGGGAGGCGATAGGATTGAAGTTGAGTGCAAGAAACCGGATCAAGGGAACCGTTGATAGTGTGGAGAAAGATGCAATTACGTCGAAAGTCAAGATCAAGATTGAAGCTCCATTCACGATTACCGCGGTCATCACTAAAGAGGCCGTGGAAGACCTAAAGATAAAACCCGGAGACAAGGTTGAAGCAGTGATAAAATCAACAGAGATCATGGTAGCAAAGGAATAGAAATAACTCACGTTGAGTCTCTGACAAATCCTAGAAATCTTGGGCGCGAGGCTCGTGCTCTCTTAGGCTCGTTTTAAGGCTGGAGGAATCTTGCCATAATCCCAACCCAAGAGCACGATCCTCTTAGTCGTGGTGAACGACTTGCCTATATGTTCAGACATACATATCGGCATTTAAGACTATCGATATCTGGAATGGTCTTTCAACTTAGATTTTGAGACTGAGGATTAGTCGAAGGCTTCACGAATCCGAGAGGCGATATGTTTTATATAGCCATGCGCCTTGATTGTGAGCCAAAACGCTAAGGACGCTTACTAAAAGGAGAATAGAAAATGAGTAAGAAAATTACTGCAGCATTTCTAGTATTGCTCTTTGCACTCTCAACAGTCCTAATTGCAACTCCAGTGCAAGGCCATTTTACACTTGGGCGTCCAACAAGTACAGTGCCTTATCGCGTACGTGATTTTGACCCGCATGTTCCAGGTCCAACAGGTTATGTTTGGCCTGGATCAGGCGTAGTGAGTCTTAAGCACCGTACCCCAATCCGGGTAGTGGCGCTCCAAGCCCAATAACTTGGGCTCAAGGACCATACCTTCCACCTGGATATCAGTCACCATGGAGCACGAACCCTCCAGGTGCTCAAAGTAGCTGGTACCAATTGGCTGGCAACGCTTACGCACCTTTCGGAGCGATTCTAACCAGCACTGAAGATCATGACAACGTCGGTGACCTAATCTTTGCAATCAACTTCACAGGCACCCCTCCTACTACAGAGGACTATCTCTATCACAGCCTCACAATATACTTGCCACCTGAATTCATTCCACCTGTAGACTGGGCAGCACCAACTGGTGACACGTCAAACATCGTGACAACCATAACAAACAATTACCTTCAGATTTCAGTTTGGAAGGCTGGCGTGAAAGATCCGTTCGGACCTGGATGGTGGGTCATATACATAAACCCCTGGTTGGGCTTCAGGAGAGATGGTAGTGCTAGCAGTGGGATCAATGTACCAGCGAACTATGGAAGGAATCCACGTGGAATCCTATTTAGCAAGTCGAACAACTATGACGAGTGGTACTATGTACGAGTCAATGCGCATGAAAGCGCCAAGGATAGCCGGACGATACCAATTCAAGATGTTCCTCAGTGACAATTTTCCAGTAACCAATGCGGTAAATGCTGACGGAACCCTCAACCCGATAGTTAGCACAATCCCTGCTGAGAACTGGCCAGTAATGCTTGTGAAAGGCGAAGTTGACCCAGGCATTATTGAAGGTACAATTCGCTATGGTTCATGGAACCAAGCATTATACAATTTGCCAATTCAACTTCCAGGCCGTGTAAGAGCGGTTGGAGTTGCAGATGATCCATATACAGGCGCAAGCACAGGCCGCATGGTTGAAGCTCGTGGATACTTTAACGCTACAGCGAAGGGTCATTATGAGGTTGAAGGCATCGCTCCAGGTGTCTACGACATTTATGCGAGTGCAGCCGGATACCCAGAAATGAAAGTCGCAAGTGGCGTGAAGATTATCGCAGGCAAAAGTTTCCACGCAGACTACCTACTGCAACCAGGACCAATCATTACAGGCGTACTCTACAGTAAACATAGCTTCGGTGAAGTTCCATGGCCAAGCACAAGACCAGTCACAGTTGAAATTTACGATAGTAATGAATGGCCATCAGCGAAGCCAGGCTACGATTGGGATTCAGCTGGAATGACATGGGAAGCCCAACACCTAAAGAGTTTCTCACCAATCAACTTGACCGACTCACCATACACAAGCTACGTAACTGGTAACGTAATCTACGATCCAGGTAAAGGCTATGCAGACCTCAAGACGAGTGCGGGTAACCTACCAAAACTAGTTGCATTTCCATGGGAAGGCCCAAAGAGTATAGATCCACCTGTGATTACGTGGATCAACGGACAACCAGTAGCAACTGAATACCAAACAGAAGTCGGGGCTGGGGATACAACTACTGACAAAGACGTCTTCGGTTTGTTCAACGGTGTCGGACCAGCACAGTACTGGTGGGTTGACAACCTAGGCGCTTACACGAATGGTGGTGGAACGAATAGTTTCCGCTATCAATTCGGAATCAAAGGCTTCTATGGTGCACCAATGGAATTTGATGGTCACGTTCCACAAGTCTATGCGACTTGGGTTAACGGTATGACCGCAGGCCAATACTACACTCGCGGTTGGATCAACGGTTACGTCCAAACAGACGTTAGCGGCACATACGTGGATTATCCATTCACGGTTGCAGCTGATGAATGGGCAGGTGACATTAACACTCCAATGGATCTTGAAACAGCAAGCTGGATAAACAAGACCGTACACTTCCACGATTTACCAGGAACACTGCAGACAAGTCCGATTAGGGGACCAGACCCGTGGAGGTATTTGATCGCTGAAGCATACGACGCAGACAATGTACTTGTGGCAATGAACTTCACGCAAGTTCCGGCAACCTACACTGATGCTAACATAACATTGAACGGTTTCGGGATGGCGGGACCCGTTGTCCGAAACTACGGTGAGCAGAATGATGGAACGAGAGGCCCAGGTGTTCCAAATGGCATGAAATTCTCCATGTACAGGTACCGCAATATCCGTGACTATGGCATTATGCCAGGCACGTACAGCATTCGCGTCTACATGCGTGGTTATGTACAACAAGAATTCGAGATGGCTTCAATCAGTCTAAGCCAAAGTCCAGCTTTGATCAGCAACCACATGTACCGTGGAGCAGGAATCAACGTAACAGTATACAGCATAGACTGGGAGCACCCGCGGACAGACAAATATTGGACATTCTCCGGTGACGACGTACGAGTGTACGTACTCAACAGTGCAGGCACTAGCATGAACTACATCAAGTACTTCTCTAATACCCAAGCCCAGCCTAGGTGGAGTACTCCAGGCCAGAAGGCAGGCGTTACAACCATTCCGTTCGCAGGTACCCCGTATACTGATGCCGGCAAAAGCAAGCTAAAGTACAACGGTTCTTGGGAAGTGGACAGCTGGGGACCAGATGCTGAAGGTTGGCTACCAGGATATTACTATGATACTGACTGGTACAAGTACCTGTACACCGGCAGTACATTCTCAACTGGTATTGCACATCACGCATGGGGATTTGACGGCACTGCTACCAAAACAGACGCACAGACCGGAATATGGCTAGAGTTTGGTTATGACAAGTATGGATTCCTTGCAAACCCAGGCAGATATCGCAACGCAGACCGAAGCACGAAACTTGCTCTAGAAACCGGCACATATACACTGAAAGGATACACTCTGGGTTACGTCCAGAAGAAGGACATCACAGTCTACGCTCAGAAAGGACAACAATCAGATACAAAGCTTAACCTAGCTCAAGGCGTCAACATAACAGTTAACATCAAATTCAAGAAAGAAGGCATTTTCAGTGAGCTACCATACAACTCATCTTTCAGAATCAGAGTGTTCGATGACAATGGGGCACTAGTAGCTACATGGTTTACAACGTCGTATGACAAATCCGGCTTCTACACGGGGGTCATACAAGACGGCATAAAAGCGTATGGTGGTTATGGCACAGGAAAAAAGCCCTACAGTAGCAGTTTGCCAAATGCTGGCGCAGACAAGAACTGGGTCGAAGATCACACAAATGAGTTGCAGGTACTATTCGCGGGGAACTACCTATTCCAAGAAATTGACCAATATGCCACGGTTCCAAAGGACAACAGATGGAGTACGTTCTATGGCATAGATGGATGGCCGAACTACCAAGGCAACTACCACGTTGAAGTCGATGCTGTAAACCTGTACCAGAGCACTCAATCCTTCCCAGCTCCACAAGGCCTACTAGCTCGGTGAAAGCTACCACATAATCAACGGCGTCGAAGGACCATACCAAGGCGTATGGAAATTCAACCACCTAGGCCCATGGGAGCAGAAGATGGCTATTACGGTACCCAACGCTCATCTAGGTGCTGAAGCAAGTGTCGTCTTTGAACTTGACCTACGTGGCCTAGTCTCAGGACAGATTGCAGGTTTCAGCTGGAGCGATGAACTTCGGCCAACAAGCTGGGCATCAATCACAGCAGCAGGAGCAGGCGGAACCTTCACGGTATACTCGGCAGACGGATACTATGACATGTACCTTCCAGCAGGCACCTACGAATTCACAGTCATGGAATCGCCAGGACACGCAACGAAGAGTTCAAGCATAACCGTTAGCACAGGCCAAACAGTAACAGGCTACAGCTTCTACCTAGAACGAACCAACGTGCCAATTCCAGAATTTGGACCAGTCATAGCCCTCGTAGCAGCACTCGGAGCATCACTGTACATACTACGGAGAACCAGAAAAAGAGGGTAAAGACCCTCCTTCTTTTCCTTTTTTGAACGTCCTTTCTTTCACAGCGAAGGCTACCGCAAGAGGTACAAGGCTGCATACCGAGAAGACCTCAAGCGTTGGGGTGGAGAGTAGACTGAAATGCACGATTTCAAACCTTACCGCTAAGTGTTAAGACATCCCAAGTCTTAGGACATTCGGTAGCTGGAGCAACTATTTTCATGTACTAATTCTTTTGGAGCAATATGTGAATTCTCCGGCAGTGTATCTCGGTTGTTTCGAGTTAACTGAACATTTGACTTCTTCGAGCCTAGACGCAAACCGAAGCCAAACACTCCGGTCAACAGTGATGTGCCCTAACCACCCAAACAGAGGCCAATATGGCACTCGACAAACGAACCGCGCATTGACAAACAAGCCCCGACCTAACGCAGTGTGAACCGAGTTGTAAAGTTGGCCTCAGAATTCGTCCATTCACGTCTTCTGAACGAAGAGTCCTATCGGAACAAATGCAACAAGGTCATGAAAAAGAGCCCAAAAAATAGTCTGAAGCACGCCAACCTCACCTGCGAAGAGTTCCCTCCAAACCAAGTACGCAGCAATCGCGACTGATATCATGGCATACTCTGCTCGATACAGACGAGAGCTAGCTTCCTGACAACTCGGGCCAAACCTCTTCTTGCCCGTCAACTCTCGAATTACTGCGACAGGAGCTTATTTGAAACTCCCCTGAGAAGGTTCCGATGAAGAGGTCGAAAAGGGTCAGCTCTCTTTGCTGCATCCTCCAGCCTTTGGGATTCAATGGTGAGAGGTGGAACAGAGAAATCGGCCCAGGTAGATGAAAAGGCAGGCGCTAATGTGAAATAGTACGATTCATATTCTCTCTAAGAATTCACATGAAACCGATCACGAGATGCGACGGCCTATCGAAGAGCAGTTATGTGAGGCGCGTGCAGCTTACCGGACACGGTTCGTACATTGTTTCTTTGCCGAAAGCTTGGGTTGAGGAGGCAGGGCTGAAGAAAGGGGGTCAAGTGCAATTCAGCAGGCAGCAACAGGCAGCTTGTGCTGACTCCCTTTGACGCAGTGGTAGCTGAAGATGAAAGAATGAGTTGCTCGACAACAGTACCGCCAGACACTAAAGGCGACTCGCTGGCCCGCAAGATTATCTCCCTTTACATAGTTGGTTTCACAACGATTCAGATAGATTCAGAAACTGGAAACCTTCCTGCCTCCGTCCGAGATGTCATCAGAGAGACAGCTAGAAACAAACTCGTTGGAACTGAAGTAGTCACTGAATCGTCTCGGAGCGTCCTGCTTCAGGTATTGTTGACGTCTCCGCAGCTAATGGTGACTGACGTTTTGAGACGAATGGGTACAATTGCGATATCGATGTTGCAGGATTCGATTACGGCGTTATCGAGCTTAGACGCGGAACTAGCTAAGCAAATCGTAAAGACTGATGATGAGATCGACAGGTTCAGCATATACATAATCAGGCAATTGAAGTTAGCTGTCCAACACCCGTCCTTTCTTGAAAGGGTTGGGCTCGCCTCTTCGGTAGAATGCCTTGCTTATCGGATTCTCTTCGGTAGAATGCCTTGCTTATCGGATTACTACAAAGAGCATCGAGCGATCAGCAGACCACGCAGCCAGAATCGCACGAAACTCCTTACTGATTCGCAAACAGCTTGACCGTAATCTTGTCGAACGTCTCAAGACACTGAGCCAACAGTCTTCTGAGATGATGGATAACGCGCTGAAAGCTCTCTTTGCTAGTGACTATCAATTGGCCGAGAATGTTCTTCAGGGTAAAGAAGGAATTTCGGCACTAGAACGCAGGTTCGTGGAACATCTGCTGAGGCAAAGACTGCCCGCAGGTGACCTGTCTGCTGTTAGGCTGATTTCTGAAAGCCTTCTAAGGATCGGAGAGTACGCCACCGATATAGCTGAGGTTGTGCTTAATCTGACGGTTAGAAAATCAGTCGAATTAAGGGTTGGACCTTCTCCAATAGAGACCTGAGGATTCACAGAGTAGACAGCTCCATGATTCTCTCTTCTATTTCGTGCCTTATTCTTCGGATGGTCTTGCCTTTTGGCTCTTGGATGCTCTAATCGACAAGTCGCATATTGAATCGCGTAATAAGGGGCTTAGGACATGCTTCTTCAACCGAACATCCCATTGTTATTACTAGGTCAGCTTCGTCGAGCATTTCTGTTGTAAGCTTCCTTGGCTCAGAATTAGAAATGTCGATACTCTTTTCTTGTGTGGCTTGAACGACAACGAGGTTAACAACCGAAGAAGGAATAGTGCCTGCACCAGATGCATCAAGGTCCTTCTCTTTCATTCGATCCCTGTGACTCTCAACTTGGAGACAGTTCTAACAACGATGTTAAGACCAAGGACGAGGAACAACAGGACTAAAGCAGCTCCCCATGCGAAGATGTGTGAGTTTGCATAGGGCGATGTGCCGAAGTCGTATATCAGGACGGTTAGTGAAGCGGCCGGATCATTAAGGCTTGTCATGAGGAATTGGCTGCCCAGCGCTGTGAAAAGCAAGGGCGCAGTTTCACCCATTATACGAGCCACAGCCAGCGCGATTCCTGTGACGACACCGTTTCTTGCACTTCTCAATGTTATGTGAAGTAATGTCTTTGACCTTGAGATCCCCAATGCCAGACCTGCTTCCTTGACCGATGAAGAT
Organism: Candidatus Bathyarchaeota archaeon; assembly: GCA_963760485.1. GTDB lineage: Archaea > Thermoproteota > Bathyarchaeia > 40CM-2-53-6 > CAVXDP01 > CAVXDP01. The sequence goes on from CAVXDP010000008.1 coordinate 25,701, forward strand.
ACAAGTTTGAGTGATTCATGAGTTGATATCACCACAACAGGAATCATGATGATGCCTAGCGCGATTCCGCCACTCAAAGCCGAGAATCGATGTTGAGTCACTACAACAAGTTCGTAAACCACGATGCCTGTGACTATTGAAGGAACTCCTGAGAGAACCTCGGCCAGAAGCCTGATTTGGGATGCAAGTTGCCCCGTGTATTCGGCGAGATAGGCTCCTCCTAGTATCCCTAACGGTATCCCTGTTAGTGAAGCGATAGCAACCATTACGAGGCTGCCCTCCATGGCGTTGAGCATTCCGCCCCCAGCTTCTCCAATGGGGGGCGTGATCTTCGTGAAGAAATCCAGAGTTAATGCCGCATAGCCTCGAACAATGGTTTCGTATACAATCGATATGAGTGGAACCAAGGCAAGGAAGAATGACGCTGATGCGAATGCCACGTAAAGAATGTTGTTGAATTTTCGTTTCTTTTCGAGGCTTAGCAAGAGTCATGCCTCTAGGTCTTGAAGCTTAGTCTCCTGATTATGGTTCGACCTGCGAAGTTCATGAGGAAAGCTATTGCGAAAAGAATCAACCCTAATTCGAAAAGTGAGGCCAAATAGATGTCATTTCCTGCAACTTCGGTGAACTCGTTGGCAATGATGCTGGGAATTGTATACGCTGGCAGGAAGAGGGATGGCGATATTCTGGAAACGTTGCCGATAACCATTGTGACTGCCATCGTCTCACCGATGGCTCGTCCCATTGCGAGCACTATAGCGGCCATGATTCCTGTTCGTGCAAACGGTAGCACACTGGTTCGAATGGTCTCCCAGTTTGTTGCGCCGAGGGCAAGTGAAGCTTCTCTTTGGCTGCGAGGCACCGCAGATATGACCTCGCGCATGACCGATGATCCGTAAGGGATTATCATTATTGCAAGAATTGTCCCTGCTGTGAGCATGCCGAGACCATTGGTTGGTCCTGTGAAGAGTGGAAAAAAGCCAAGTCTAGTTGCCAGTTGGGCGTCGATATAGTCACGCATGAATGGCACAAGTACCAACAGACCCCACAGCCCATATACCACACTGGGCACCGCTGCCAACATCTCCACGAGGAAGGCAGATGGAACCCGCAACCCCCGAGGGGCGAGTTCGGACTGGAATAGGGCTACACCGAGACTGACTGGGACTGCGAAGATAAGTGCAATGACAGTTGTCACGATTGACCCGTAGATTGCAGGTAGAGCACCAAGTGATGGAGGTCCTCCACCGGGAGGATTGGGTGTCCAATCTGTTCCGAATATGAATTGTAATCCAAAGGCTCGAATGGCATCCAAGCTTCCGTGTGTGAGTGCATAAATCAGAAGTATTGTCAGGATAGGGACTACAAATGCTGCCGCCATAACAAGTAGATGAAAAGAATCAGGGAAACGAGTACTATACTTGGAACGATGTTTGGTTTGCGTTGTTGCCAAAGCAATCGCCGGCAACCTACGCTGTTATCAACTGTTCACCATTGAAGGTCAGTGAAAGTAGTAGTTTTTCGTCAGCTGCAACTACATTTGCCGGCAGAGGAACGTAGATTAGATGAGGCGCATACAGTTGGCCGTCGTGTGCTGTCCACCAGAGGAATTTTGCCAGAGCTTGCGCTTTGACTTTGGTCATGCTTGGATGAACAGACATCTCCCGGTAGAACAGCAGATAGGTGTAGGTCGCGATTGGGTACGACTGGGCGCCTTGTGCGTTGACGATGTGCAAGCGAAGATCGCTTGGATTAGGGGTTCCTGTGGCATTGCCAGCGGCATATAGGATAGTCTGCAATGTTGGGAGAACGAAGTTGCCCGCAGCATTTTTTATCGCTCCAATACCCAAGTGGCTGCTCACCGCGTAAATGACATCAACATATCCTATCGCCCCGGGAGTGTTCACCACGGTTCCTGCAACCCCTGCGTTACCCTTGGCGCCGACGCCAAACGCCGCCTTGTCAACGGGCCATTTGACTGAGGTACTTGTGCCAACGGCCGATTTCCACTCTCCATTTACTGTTGAAAGATAGTCTGTAAAGGCATAGGTGGTCCCGCTGCCGTCAGATCTGTGAACAGCACTGATTGCTGCGTCAGGTAAACGAAGACCTGGATTAATAGCTTGGATCGCAGCATCGTTCCACTTGGTGATGCGCCCCAAGTATATTTCAGCCAGGATGTCTGGTGTGAAATTGACGGTAGTGCTGTTCGAAATTCCGTAGGACTGAAGATTGTAAGTTATTGCTACGCCTCCTAGCGTCTCAGGCATCAAGACAAGACCTGTAGTGTTGGCTAGCTGAGAGTCGGATAGTGGTGCGTCCGATGCTCCGAAGTCGACTGTTTTCAGCGTTATTTGCTGGATTCCTCCTCCGCTTCCAATAGGATTGTAATTTATTGTAACGGATGGGTATAGTTTATTGTACTCCACGGTCCACTTTTGAATGAGTGGTGCTGGGAAGGTTGCACCCGCGCCCAGCAATGATACAGTCTGAGGCTGCGGATACAACGTTGATTGAGTCATCGTGTTGGTCTCTGATTGGGTCATAGTGCTCGTCTGAGTGTATAGGTTCTGGTAAGCGAATGCGCCAGCCAGTATTACAATTATGACAACAGCAACTACTATCACAAGTCGCGTTGCGTTTCGTTTTGGTTTTTGGTTCGACATATTTGTCGTCTCGTCAACGACTTCGCTAAATGCAGTATTTGATGGAATCTCACACAATCTATGTGGTGTCACATGCCTCTATATGATTCACATCACGCAACCTAAACTAGGATGAGACGATTTTCCAGTGTGAGAGAGGCAGCAGACTCGTGATGACTCAGGTGACCGTCAACGCCCAGAGGGAACAGTACGTTATGAAACCAAAGCTGTCCGTTGAAGAGTTGACCGCGGGCTTTGGAAGGAAGATTGTGTTGGAAGATATTTCGATTATTTTCAAGGAGAACGCCGTCACAGCCATAATTGGTCCCTCCGGGTGCGGAAAATCAACACTTATCCGGTGTTTGAACAGAATGCACGAGGTAACGCCCAGTGCTTGGGCTAAAGGTCGTGTGCTTCTGGACGGCAAGGATGTCTACGTGTCTACTGTTGATCCAGTTAGTGTGCGTCGAAGAGTTGGGATGGTGTTTCAGCGACCCAACCCATTTCCCACAATGTCAATCTCCGATAATGTCGCCGCAGGCCTAAGACTCAACGGAGTAAAAGACCGCAAACTGATTTCTGAGAAGGTTGAGGAGAACCTCAGAAAGGCGTTCCTGTGGGATGAGATTGGAGACCGACTCAAGGAATCTGGCTCCAGTCTTTCGGGAGGTCAGCAGCAGAGACTATGTATCGCACGCGCTCTAGCTATCGAACCCGAGATAGTACTGATGGACGAGCCATGCTCTGCACTAGATCCCGTGGCCAGTGCAAAGATTGAGCAACTCATTACAAAACTCAAAGAGAACTACACAGTCATCATTGTCACTCATAACATGCAGCAGGCCGCCAGAATATCCGACATGACAGGGCTCCTGTACTTGGGGAAGCTAATTGAATATGGGCTGACTCGCCAGATATTTTCGAACCCAATTAACGAGCTTACCGAGCGATACATCAGCGGAAAGTTTGGTTAGGCGAAACAGAATGTCAAGACTAGTTGATACCGGGTTAAATGAATTATCAAGTATTATTTCTGAAATGGCCGAACTGGCCGAGAGGACTGTAGACGCTTCAATCCGTGCCTATCTGGAAGGTGCAACAATCGACATTCAGATAAGAGCTTGGTCAGATGCACTCAGATCTCTCCACGACAGTCTAGAAGAGAAGGCAGTAGACCTTATCGCAAGATATCAACCAGTAGCAACAGACCTTAGGATGATCAAGTCAAGCATGAAGATCGCCTACGATCTGTCAAGGTTCGGTCGATACGCTCTGGACATATCGACTGTCCTGGGGACACTGAACGCCCGCGCTGAACCAGCAGACGAAACCGTGAAGAAATTGGGAAAAAAGACGGTCGAGGCGCTCCACATTGGCATGCAGATATTCAGAACTCGTAATTTCGAGCTTATGGGTAAGCTTGCAGACTTAGAAAACGAGATAGACGAACTCTATCGAACTTACCTGCGTAACATGGTTGAGAAACCTCCAAAGAACAATCAGATTCTAATATCGAATGTCTTGGTCTCTCGGCACTTGGAGAGAATAACTGATCATGCATGCTACATTGCCGAGGAGACTTACTACATGGTGCATGGGCGAACAATGTACCTACGATGAAGATTCAGGCAGATCCTAGCTTCCCTTTGTATGTCCATCGCATACTTTCCTAACCCTTTGAGTTCCTACCAGTTGGCCAGCGTGGCGCAATGATATGGGAAAGTTTCTTCTTGTATAGAGTACATTAATCCCAGACCGTGTACAATCTGCGTTGGGTGTGATGTGAGGGCTTGCTGGGATATCTCGATAAACTATCGTCTAATCGCCACATTACATCCGTAATTTACATCGCGTCCGTGGCGTTCTTTCTAAGCATAGTCTTCCTACCTCCACTTCTAGGCATCCTAATGAAATGGGCTTCGATATTCCAGATATTCGAGCAACCTGTCCTTCTTGCGCGCGCTCAGTCTGCGATAGTCGCCTCGTTTGCCATCGCATTGGGCGTATCTGCTCTAGACATAGTTGCAGGTCTCCCGTTGGCGTGGATTGTTGCTAGGCAATCGACGAAAAAATACGTTCATATCATCGACACTATGGCTGATATTCCGTTTGTTATTCCGACAGTCGCTTTGGGTTACTCGGTCCTTCTGTTTTGGAGCAAACAAGGAATATCGGCGTTTACCGATCAAGTGCTTATTGGCCCTGGTTGGATGCTGATTGCAGTTCTACACTTTGCATTCTCATATCCAGTTGTCGTTAGGGTAATGGTGGGGGCACTTCAAGATTATGAGCGTACGCTCGAGATCGCGGCGAGAACACTAGGAGCATCACCACTTACCGCCATCAGGACGGTGTCACTGTCGGTTCTAAAACCATCTCTGGTATCATCTTTCATCTTGGCATTTGCACGATCTCTTTCTGAGACTGGTGCAACCGTGATGGTGGCTGGAACGTTCGAGAATGGCACGGTCTTTATCAAGAATGCCTCAGATGCTGGCCTTGTTAGCCCCCTCGTCTTTGTGAGTTTCGTCTTGATAGTAACTTCAACTTCGATCTTCCTTACTATTCAGCTTCTAGGACCCAAACTCAGAATTCCGATCACGAGAGTTTGGCCGAATTTTGAAAAGTTGCTCAGCACAAACAAGGTTGTGCGATCTCGCGATCTTCTTACATTCATCGTGTTTTTCTTCTTTATCATTATTCCTTCACTCTTTGTAGCTTTGCCGGGGACGAGGGCATTGTCTGATGGAACCTTGGGGCAAGCCCTCAATGGGTCTGGAGTGTGGTCGGGGTATTGGCAGGCAATGGGTCTCTCATACCTGATTGCATTCTTGGCAACTCTTCTCAACGTTCTCACGGGGTTGCCAATGTCGATCCTAATTGCACGAAAAAGAGTTGGAAGCGTTGAATCGACAATTCTGGATACCGCGGTGAACGTTCCCATAATTGTTCCGTCGATTGCATTAGGGGTCTCCCTTAGCCTGTTCTGGAGCGGTCTCGCAATCCCTGAATTCTGGATTCTTGTTCTTTGTCACACCACGGTCACTTACACGTATTTTGTGCGTTCAATGGTGTCAGCGCTTCAGAGGTCCTCGCCTGAGCTCGAAGAAGTAGCTCGAACCCTAGGCGGTAAGCCTTTGACTGTATTTAGAAAAGTCACGATGTCGCTGACGAAATATTCGATGATCTCAGGAATGATAATGGCTTTCACGAGGAGCATCGATGAGACTGGGGCGACACTGGCCGTTTCGAAGCAACTTAAAACAGTGCCAGTTCTTCTCGTAGGATGGGTAAAGGGTACGACCCAAGTGTCATCGTCTACGATGGGATTAGGCGTAGGTATCCTCATACTGACTTCATTCGTATCTCTACTCGCGTTCAAACTCATCTCTAGGAGGGCACACTAGGCCTTGCCTTCCATTCAGATGACTAACGTGACCAAACGCTTCAAAGATATTGTGGCACTTGATCGTGTGTCCCTCAACATTAGGAATGGAGAATACGTCTGTATCCTAGGTCCAACAGGAAGCGGAAAGACTACACTGCTGCGCCTCATCGCCGGTCTAGTATCACCTGACAGTGGTAAGCTGTCGATCGACGAAAGATCTGTGGATACTTTGGCACCCGAGGACCGAGGCGTAGCCTATGTCCCACAGCAATATGCACTCTTTCCACATCTAACCGTTCTCGAAAATGTAGCTTTCTCGCCACTGGCAAGAGGACGCAGAAGAGCCGAGGCGTATGAGACCGCGCGAAAAGTACTTCGAATGGTAAGACTCGCGGAAAGAGAGACCGCTTTCCCTAATGAACTCAGTGGGGGAATGCAGCAGCGCGTGGCTCTTGCACGGGGAATCGCCTCCGGGGCGAGTTTACTTCTTCTTGACGAGCCGCTCGGTGCACTGGACGCTCGCCTACGAATGGAGTTAAGAATCGAACTCAGAAAAATGATGAAGAATCTCAACCTGACAGTTGTTCACGTGACGCACGACCAAGAAGAAGCGATGACAATTGCCGATACTATCGTGGTCCTCAAAGACGGCAGCATCCAACAGATCGGATCGTCATTCCACATATACCAAGATCCAGCATCAATCTTCGTGGCGAACTTCGTCGGGGGATCGAACTTCCTTAGTGGAATCGTTGGCAAGACGGAACATGCCACGTCGATAGTTGAACTCAACGAAGGGATCCGAATTCGGGTCGCCGATAGATCGTACCGCCGCGGGGAACCCGTGGTCGTAGCAATTAGACGAGAAGCAACAACACTCACGAGCCACGCCAATGCAAATGAGAACAGCATTCCTGCACGAGTCGAGAACATCAGTTTCCTCGGGTCCTTCATCGAGTATAGTGTCTTGCTCGACAACAGGGAAACTGTCAGGTCGAAGATCCCAGCATCTCTAGTCGCCGAGGGTCGGCTTCCATTTCAAATCGATGATAGAGTGTTCGTGGTCATGAACCCAGAGGATTGCCGACTCTTTTCTTCACCTCCACTCGGCCTATCAAACGAATTGGAGGCTATCTAATTGCCACAGGTCAAAGTAGAAGGTGTCAGTAAGTACTATCCGGGGCTAACCGCGCTGGACCACGTGTCACTCGACGTATACGATGGCGAATATGTTTCCATCATAGGCCCCAGCGGATGCGGCAAGACAACCCTTCTCAGATGCATCGCCGGAATAATCGAATCGGACGGTGGGGAAATCTTGGTTGACGATCACTCTTTGATAGGGGTCCCCCCTGAAGAAAGGAACCTTGGGTACGTCTTTCAGGAGTACGCCCTTTTCCCACACATGAATGCAGTGGAGAATGCTAGCTACGGACCTCGTGTTCGAGGTTTCTCAAATCGTCGAATTAGGAACATAGCTAAAGAGACACTGGAGATGGTGAAGCTCAATGAGCGATCGAATGCGCGCCCGAATGAGCTTAGTGGCGGAGCCAAACAGAAACTTGCCTTGGCTCGTGCAATAGGATCAGCACCATCGTTACTACTGCTAGATGAACCGCTTGGATCGCTGGATGCAAGCGTGAGGCTAAGCCTGCGCTTGGAATTGAGAAGACTCGCTAAGGAACTCGGGTTGACTACCATCCATGTGACTCACGATCAGGAGGAAGCTATGTCAATCTCTGACAGACTGGTGATCATGAGGTCAGGACGCATAGTCGAAGTTGGAGAACCACAAAATCTCTACCTTAATCCGAAACAGATTTTTACGGCGAACTTTCTTGGTGAGGCAAATTTCATGAGGGGTATGGTAATTGCGAGTGGAAACGAGGATACAACCCTTGACATTCAAGGAGAGCGTCTAGAAATACCGAGACGAGAGATCCCGAAAGACGCTCTTGTCGCAATCAGACCACAGTTTGTGGAAGTCAGCAAGCGAGGGAAAGGATCTGAGGGATGGAGAGGCAGAATAGTCGACAAGAGTTTCCTCGGGGATGCCACACGGTTCGACTTGGAGCTTTATAATGGTCTAAAGGTGACTGCTCGAACGCCATATGTAGTGAAAGACATTGAATTGGATGTTGGAGACGAAATAATGACAAAGTTTCAAAAGGACAAGATACTTACCTTTCCGTATCCAATTGACAGCGGTCTAGAGAGTGAACTATCTGCAGGGTAGTGATTGCTGAATATGTCAGACAAATTTGAGAGCTGGTTTCTTGCGCGGCGAAGAATCAAAGCCATCGAGATGATTGAGCGCCAATCCATGATAATGCTTCAATGCGTCGATGAGTTAACCAGATGTATTGAAGCTGCTTCAGGAGGTAAAAATGCCGAAGCTGAAGCCTCTGCGAAGAGACTCGACGATAAAGAGCATGAGGGAGACGTCCTTAGGAAGTCAATAATAATGGAACTAGCCAAAGCGAATCTTCCAACATATGAGAGAACCAGCCTCATGCGTCTAGTAAGGCAAATTGACTGGATATCGGATTGGGCGCTTGAGTCAACGAATATACTGATGCAGTTTCCATTTTCCCGCCTGCCAGAGACGCTTCGTACACTGGTAATGAGAATGTCAAAGGTCGTGAAGGATTGTGCAGTAAATGTGGCAGACTGCATAGACAAACTCACTAGAAAGCAGATTCAAGCCTGTCTAGATGCAGCGGATCGCGTTGAGAGATTTGAAGAGGAAGTTGACGATCTACATCGCACCGCTAGGGGCGAAGTGAACAAACTCAATGACCCAAATCTCGGGATGGGATCAATAGTCCTTTTGGCCCAATTCCTAGAGGCCCTCGAAAACGTATCTGATCGATGCGAGGATGCATGTGATCAGGCTAGAGTCATAGCTGTTCTTCATTCACAAATTTAGACACTGAGGCACTTCAAGCTCGAGATTGGCCACTAGATGCACTAATGGCGTTTACAGTTCAGAAACTCGATCATGGAAACAGGACGATAAACTAGTCTTTTATTGCTTCCAGGATGCTTGCAACGCTCCAGAGCTTGACTCTAGTATACTGAGGCATATTGGGGTCTTGCGAGATCTCTTCGAGGGTGGCTATAGCGTTGGACGCTCTAACTCCAATACTGTACTGAGTGACTTGCAGCGCATCCATGGCTTCTTTCGCGGATCTTCTTATGTTTCTCGGCGTAGTGCTGTCTTGGGACACTTCGCCCAAGACTGCGAGAGCCTGTTGGACTCTCGACTCATAGTCCGCTCTTCTCTTCGACGTCTTGGAACCAGACATTGGAGATCACCGCTCAATGAAACCACAGAATAGGATCAGGGTTATTAGACCCCCCCTAAAATATCTTTCTTGTTGAGGGCCGAAAGTTGAGTGACGAAATCAAGCGCATGGCCGACCTCCTCAAATCAGGCGCAAGCATGCTCTCGGAAATGTGTCCTCAATGTAAGAGTCCACTATTCAGGATCAAGGACGACCTCTTTTGCGTGAAATGCAACCGCCCTGTCGTAGTAGTCAAGGCGACTGAGGACGAAAATGGCGTGATCGCAGCCCAAGCCCTTGGAAACCTTGAGCGAACAGCCTTGATGAAGATCGATGAGATCAACTCCCTATTGAAGGTTGAGAAGGATTCTGAAAAAATCGAGAAACTACGACTTTCATCATCGGATTGGCTGACCATTGTTGAGAGGGTCAGAAGACTGAAAGGCTTGTCATGAACTCTTTTCCTCATACCTCATCGTAACGACCTCTCTAATTCTCTGAGACTTCTTTCTTCCTATTCCGTCAACATTCTGCAGTTCCTTCTCGGAGGCAGAGAATACTCTTTCAATAGTTCGAAACTTGTTCAATAGTCGCTTCGCCAAAACCCTCTCAACATGGGGTAGGCCTGCGACAATATACTCCTGCGCATCATGAATGCTGAGCGGTTTCTTCTCTGACCTGATCTGTGGCAGTCGCTTCTCGATTAGTTGCTCCCTTCTAGCCATCGAAAAAATCAGCAAAGCCGTCTCAGACGCGTTTCTTGTCCAGATAATCGGGACCTCGTAGTCGATCAGAAGACTCGAGACGGCACCCATTACTGCCTGCGGTCGGATGTTCCTTCGCGTATAAAGCGTGCTTCCCTCTATTAGGAAGAATGGTTTTTCGTAGGAATTCTTCAGGCCGATCGCTTGGCTGAATAACCTCCCATCTATGATCGATGAAGAAAAGTCATGTGCAGTCTTCCGTTCGATCGCAACTCTCTCAGACAAGAGAAAGTCACCCACCTCAAGTCTTCTGAGGTCAAGCCTCACGTCGTATTGCATCAGCTCCTTCATGGCCTGGGAGCCTGACTCCCTAGTGTCAGCTATGATAACGATCTTTCGCTGATGAGAATCGCCTCCAACCCCAGGGGCTTTCACGTATGCATCAAGATTCGGTACCATCTGTTTTTTCCCGAAAGTTAACTTGTCTTTCAAAGACCCGTTCATGTATCAATCTCCAACAAATATACCCGCAAATTCTACAATCGTTCTACCGACATCGAGCTACTTAGTCTCCTCTCGATCGCTTGATAGTGATGAAAAGGGTTTCCAAACAAGCCTGAGGGCAACCCTTAATGATTGTAAGACATCAGAACTTGAATATTAGATGGTTGCTGCATATTTGCGATATACCCAGATCGAGGATTTGGTAATTTGGCCACGTCGGACGATTGGAATGAGCCGAAGCTAGTCTATAGAAGAGGCCGCAGGCCCAAGGGCCTCAAGCCTGTCAGTAGACGACCAGACAGATCGAGGTTTCAATACAGAACCTTTCCGCAGAGAATTCACGGAAGGGCAGTTCTGAATTACAGCACCGAAAACGCAGCAATCCAGAAGATTCTGATCAAGATATTGAAGGAATTCAACAAATTGCGGCTCGACACCTCAATCAGTGTGGCGGACCGGGAAGGATACTTGGACGGTTGGATCGCCTTTGAAGTCGGAATTGCGAATAACAATTACTTCAGTTACCTGGACGGTCTCGAGGAGCGGCTAGTAAATGATATCATTACCAAGCAAGGCACATTGCCTATTGTCGATTTCATGATAGTAGCGAGGTACTTAGTTAATGACCGTCAGAGACACCCTATCAGGACTGATAGCTACTTGCTTCGTTTCATAGCATCCCAGGAGTATACCATGGAAGCCTATCTTTCTCATTTGAAAGGAATAAGGCGGGTGAACCCGGACGAATTGATAATGATGATAGCGAAGGAATTGGATCGTCAATCAAAAGCTAGTTATGACATGGGTGTGAAGATCGAGTTACTTAGAACAGCGTAATGATTTCAGAAACGCTCGATTTACAAAATGTCCTCGTGATCACAAAAAGGGAATAGAGTATCGTCTTCTAAGAATATCGACATGTCTCAGTGAAGCTTCAAATCGATCGCAAGCGTACTTCTCGAAATCGAAGTCTAGTTCAGAAACGTTTTGCTGGATCATCGCCCATAAAGCCCAGAAGAAGTCGGCAAGGAACTTGTAATAGTCTATCGCACGCTGTGCGACTTTCTTTCCATCTCCAAAATACAATTCAAGTATGTGATTCTCATCAGTCTCGGTGAAGATATTCTCATGTTCAATCAAGAAGTTGGCGATTTCAAAGCGGGGGTCATTCATTCCTCCGAGTTCCCAGTCTATTATGTGTACGATCCCATCAGAGAGGATGAAGTTCTCTGACAAGAGATCATTATGGCACGGGACAAGTGGCACCTGATCTCTTTCAAGTTCGTCTCGAAGCAACTGTGCTAGGGTGAGAAATTTCTCTGTTGGATAATGATTCATCTTATGGACTCTGAGGCTTCTCAATCGCTTTGCGTAGCGATCTATCTCCATAAAGACGTTGAAAACTCTACGCAGTTCAACACCACATTCATGAATTCGCTTGACAGAAGCAATGGCGTTTACCCTGACTTCAGGATTACTAAAATCCTCATTCTCGGCAGTTATTCCAGGTACAAATGAGAAGATCGATATCTTGCTATCTTCTTTGTAATCTATTACTCCTGGAATGACTCCCGTTGGGTTTGAATTAGCTTCCCATATGAGGCCACTTGGTTCAAGCGCTCTCAAATCTGATATTTCTCCATCTCTGTCTGAGAAGAACTCAGTATTCCTTCCGGGAATTCTCACTTTGTAGAGCTTGTCCTGATCTTCGACTAGGTAATTCTTGTTGCTGATTCCACCCCTGAGAGTGCTGATTCTAACAGGTCTCTGCACCCATTCCTCTCTTAGGTGTCTCACGAAATCTGTGTCGTTCATCTTTTTTCCTCATTTGCTTGCATATGTGATTTCTTTGGATAGTTAGATGTCAAGGGCGTGTTCGGATCTCTGCAATCTTGTCGCACTTTGACATCTTCGTTCTTAATTGAGTTTAGTTCGTGACTAATTATGATGGTTTTGGGGTATGTTGTGTAATCGAACATGTAAATTGTTCTCAGGTCCATATGCACTCGTTGGCTGCACGCTGCCCCATGACACGTTATTCGAATATCAAATAGAGAGCGAGGTCTGTGCCAAGTCATAAATATCGACCTCACAGCTTGATTAATTGGGAAAAAATATGGCATCTGAAGGCACTTTCATAAGGAAAGCAAGTGGCTTAGTCCGCACAGTTCCTCCAATAGATGCTTGGATATACAATTGCCTCACAATGGGATGGCTTTCAGTGGCCGCCTATAACTTACCCTTCAACCCGTTTGCTTTTCCTGGTGGAGAGCAGAGTATTGCAATACTCATGACCGCGGCGTTTGGCACGTTCATGTGGACGACGTACATGTTCATTGTAAGCGCTCTTCCACGTAGCGGAGTTGACTGGATAGCCCAGAGCAGATTTCTCAGTCCATGGATTGCGTTCCCTATAGTGATCGGAGACTTTTGGTACTTGATATACTGGGATGTCTGGGCATACTGGTTCGCAACGAACCTAGGAATGAACCCGTTCTTCGTTACGGCCGGTGTAGCGTGGAACAATCCTGGCCTTCTAGCATTTGGAGAATGGGTGATAACACCAAAGGGCTATTTCATCATCGGAATGATCTTTCTGTTTCTCATGGGATGGCAACTATCGCTTCCGATAAAGTTCTTCGCATCGATTCAACGCTGGTTGATGTACACCGCAACAATAGCCTTGATCGTGTACATACTTATCTTTCTAGGTACGAATCCCACGTCATTTGCGGAGAACTTCAACGGGTTTGCTTCAAAATTCATTTCTGATCCTGACTATTACCACACGGTCATCAGCACTGCTGCTGCCAGGCGGTTACAATCCGAATCCCGGGTTCAGTTGGTACGATCAGATAGGATTAATGGCTATGATATGGAGCCTTCTAGGATGGGCGTTTTGGAGTGCACAGTTGAGCGGAGAGATCAAGAGTGCCGGAAACCTAAGAACTCAGAACTTAGTCATGAATGGTTCAGGGTGGGCAACAGCATTTGCTTGGCTCGTTGTCTGGCTCGTGTTCTCCAATGCCATCGACCCGACGTTCATAAAGTCCGCCGGCGCAGTTTTCTACACTGGTAAATGGGCTCTGCCTCTCTCAAGCATAAACTTGGGCATGTACATCGCCGCGACCGACGCGAAATTGGGATCAGTAGTCATGGTTGCTCTGTTTCTAGTCATGATAGGATTGCTCGCCAACGCCTATCAGGTCTACTACAACACAATGGTGGGACCGGTGAGGATGTTTTTCGCAATGGCTTTCGACAGAGGTCTACCGGACAAATTCACTATAGTTCACAGCAAATGGCATACGCCCGTGTACGTCATCTGGCTAGCATGTGCATGTGCAGTCATTCAAATTTACATGTCTTCATATATGCCTAATGTTGCACCGGTATTCCTTCCCGCAGCGCTGTCGAGCGGATGCATCCCATACACATTCACTTCTCTTGCAGGAGCTGTAATGCCATGGAGGGGCAAAGCCATATACGAAGCGTCGCCTGCTGCCAAATACAAACTAGGTCCAGTTCCTCTGGTCACCATTACGGGGATTGTCAGCGTGATCTTCAACATTGTAATGATATACTACTGGTTAACTGATCCTGCGCTCGGAATCAACCCACAATCAATGATCTTCGTATTCTTCTTCTACATTGTTGGCCTTGTCTGGTACATCTACTGGCGCTGGCACAGGAAGAGACAGGGAATAGATCTCAGCCTATCGTTCAAACTCGTTCCACCCGACTAAGCCTTTTTCCCTAACCCTTTTTTTTAGAATGAAAAGACATGAAGCCGAAAACTTTGGAGGTGATGACGAGAAGTGGATAATGAAGACAAAGGAATGGCGGTCTTCTCGATAATAATGTGGATAATCATACTCGCTTGGGCGAGCTGTTGCCCCCTGAACCTTTCTATCACCCTGGAAAGAAAAAGAGCCACGATTGTCAAGCAATCAGCCAGAGACAAATTGGTAATTTATTACTTTATCATCGGCAATGTTTACAATTGCACCTCTTAGTATAGACTCGCCGTATTCACTCCCAGGATTAAGACACAAGGTTCTTCCAATCTTTCTTGCACCTTTGGATTCATGAATATGTCCATGAAGCCCCAGTAAGGGCTGATGCTTCTCAATGGCATTCCTAATGGATTGGCTCCAGCTCCGTAAGTAAGTATCTGCCCCGCTTTGAAAATTGGTTGAGGTGGATAGACCGACGTATCCAGTTGAGGCGCATCATCCAATTCAGAATCCTTGGGTGGAATGTGAAAATTGAAAACAGCGTTCTTCACATCCTTTATTTCAGACACTAACTTGTCGACTTTTCCGCCAATTTCCTCATCGCTGCACTCTCTAGGAGTCTTCCAAGGCGTCGGGTTTCCCCAGCCCAAACTGGCCATCTCATGCACATCATCGATATAGACGACCTTGTTATCCGGATTCTTCACATGATCAGTATCCTTGATGAGGTCTACAATGTCCTGAGCGTCATCATTTCCACCAGTTATGTAACAGATTATGTTCGTGTCCTTCAACCTTTCATTTGCCAAATCAATCCATTTCAGTATTCTCTCTCGCATCAACTGTCTGAATAATTCATCGAGCTTTTTTTCATCTGCTGAAACTGATTCATATTCATTTGTTTCCATAAGCTTAGTATAGGCTCCAGTAGTCAGTATTCGTTTTTCAAGATCCTTCAACTCTTCGTCTGTCTTGACCACCTGTTTCTGTTGGAGAAAATGGCTAACATATGTGCCGTCCGGTTGCTTCACTATTGGAGTTATCATCTTGCCGGTAATGTCGCCACCAAGGACTAGAACATTTGCTTCATACACTTTTCCCGCATTTACGAACTTTTTGAAAGTCGGTTCGGAACCATGAACATCGGTGGCGAAGAATATCCTAGTCTTCTTTTCCTTACTTTTCTCTTTTCCACCAAAGAGTGGCAAAAAATCACCAAATCATGTGAAGTGTCTTATACGTCAGGCTGGAATATTTGAATTTCGTGCAGACTAGATAGAAGGTCCCAGTCAGGAAACCTGGACTACAGAGTCGTTATAAGTCAAGAGGCACGATCAAGAGGCAAAACGTGTTGTGATCAGGAAGGCCGGCTATTGTTCGAAGACCTTGCCATCTACCAGATTAGGATTCGTTACCACGAAGATTGGAAAGTGTATATTCTTTCTGATATACAGAGGTTAAAGGGAGACATCGCATTTGCTCCGATCAAAGATAGCGGCAAGCAATGGAGAATAGTGCTGTCTTGGAGACCTCTCGAAAGTTCGAGAAAGAAATACTCCTCTGCTGATGAGCAGGCAAAAGAAACGATTATCCAGTTGGCAAAAGCCAAACAGGTACAATCACACCAAGTAATCGATCATAAATCGATTGAACTAGGCGGACATGAAGCGGTATTCTACAATCTCATGGTCAAATATTACAAACGTGGAGGTCTGCTGAAACAGAATGTGGCAGATTGTGTGATTCGTTTCGTTTTGTTGTATTGTCCTGAATCTAAAAGGTGTATGATGCTCTACGAAGAGTCGGATTACCCAATTGAACAGGAAAGAATCTTCGAGGATGTTATGAAATCATTCAGTTGCCATTCGACGGTCAGATAGGAACTCGCCTGTAGGTGCTTGGAATCCTTATTAGAAGTTCATTAAGGGGTAGCCGGGGTAGCATCCCGCTGGTATTTATGCACAAGCTTAAAACGAAAGTCGCATTTCTTATGAGAATTGGAGGAATATACTGTCTTGAGAAAAGCCATAATCCCATACTTTGACTTATGCACGGGCTGTCGAACATGTGAACTCGCATGCTCCATGACTAAACTCAATGCTTACGCACCCCGACTTTCTCACGTCCAAGTCACAATGGAATCGGACGGAATGAGATCTCAGCCGAACATCTGTGAACAATGCGAAGACCCAGCATGTTGGCGAACTTGCCCAGCTGATGCCTTCAAGAGGGATGAGAAGACAAACGCGGTTCTCATAGTTTCTGAGAAATGTACTGGATGCGGAAACTGTGTGACGGCGTGTCCCGTGGGCGCGATACAATTTGACAAATTGGTTAACAAGGCTACGAAATGCGATCTATGCTTCGGTGACCCGCAGTGCGTGAAATACTGTCCAACTAAAGCGTTGGAGATGAAATAAGAGGAGGCGAAATGATTTGGCAAATGGTTATGCTGGAAAAATTCTTCACGTAGATTTAACGAAGAGAAAGGGGATTAAGAAAGAACCTCTTGACATGGAATTCGCAAAGAAGTATATGGGTGGTAAAGGATTCGGAGCGAGACTTCTGTACGATATGGTTCCCGCTAAGGTTGACCCCTTCAGTCCTCAGAACCCAGTGATATTCTGCACAGGGCCTCTTACGGGAACGATGGCTCAGACAAACAGATACTGCATAGTCACAAAGTCTCCGTTAACAGGGCTGTTCTCCGACTCCTATGCTGGAGGAGACTTTTCGCCAGAACTGAAGTACGCTGGATACGACATAGTTGTAATCAGAGGAAAATCACCTAAGCCCGTTTACCTTTGGATAGACGATGGTAATGTCGAACTTAGGTCTGCTAAGGGAATCTGGGGCCTAGACACTTATGAGACCCAAGATAGGATCCTCGAGGAGCTAGGTGACAAATCCATCAAGGTTGCATGTATCGGACCGGCAGGAGAGAAAAGAGTTCGATTCGCCTTGGTCGACTCCAGCCCACATAGGCAAGCAGGAAGGTGTGGAACCGGCGCCGTAATGGGATCAAAGAATCTGAAAGCGGTGGCTGTAAGAGGAAGCGGAAAAATCGAAATAGCCGAACCAAAGGCCTTCGACGAAGCCTACTGGAAGTCTCGCGAGGAGATAGAAAAGAGCGCTGACGCCCTAACGTATCGAAAGGGTGGAACTCCAGCCTTCGTAGGATTCGCAAACAGTCAAGGGCTTTATCCAACACGAAACTTCTACGATGGCGTGAACGACAAAGTTGCGAGTGCTTTAGACGACGTTGCTCAAAGAAAATACCTCTGGCTCAGAGAGTACGGCTGCATGGCTTGTGCGATCCACTGTACAAAGATTGGAAAGATTCGAAGAGCGTGCAGTGAAAAAGGACCAATAAAGTGCGTTGATACTGATATTATCGAATATGAAACAACGGGACTAATGGGAGGTAGCTGTGACATCAACCTTCTAGAGGCCGTAGCATACTCAACTGTGCTTTGCGACAAGTACGGAATGGACTCCATCAGCGCGGGCAACATTGTCGGATGGACAATGGAATGCTACGAAAAGGGCATCCTAAAGAAGAAAGATCTAGGCGGCTTGGAGGCGAAGTTTGGAAGCTGGAAAGCCCAGATCGAACTCATCAAAATGATGGGAGAGAGGAGAGGCATCGGACGACTTCTCGGCGAAGGAGTTGCTAGAGCATCCAAAGCTATCGGGAAAGGATCTGAGGAATTCGCAATACACATAAAGAAGATGGAGACGCCCGCTTGGCCACCGAGAGGATCACCTGGACAAGTAATAGCACTCGCATGTTCAGACAGAGGATGCGATCACCAAAGAGGATTCATGCCAGCCTACGAAATAGGCGGATACTCATGGCCATTCGGCGGACCCTTTGACAGACTGTCAGTTGAAGCGAAAAAGTCCCAATGCGTGAAATGGGAACAAGACCACTTAAGCGCCTTGTACTCGCTAACAGTGTGTGAATTCAGTAGGTCAGGAATTCAAAATGACACATTTGCAGCGTTGCTCTCGGCAGCTACGGGTTGGAAGATCGACTATAGTGAGATGCTCAAGTACGGAGAGAGAATCTGGAATCTCATAAGAATGTTCAACGTCAGAGAGGGAATAACCAGAACAGACGATTCGGCCATACCCAAGCGCTTCAAAGAGCCTCTACCATCAGGTCCAGCGAAAGGCCACAAGATCACAGACGAAGACTTCAACAAATTACTCGACTGGTACTATGAAGCCAGAGGCTGGGACAAGAACGGCATACCAACAAAAACAAAACTAACGGAACTTGGACTAGAAGATTTGACCAAGGGTCTAAAAAAGTAAGCCTACGAACGCCTATGCAAGTCAAAGTAAGACTATTCGATCGTCTAAGAGACGTTTCGGGGAAATCCGCAATATCGGAGAATATCCAAGAACACTCAACACTACGCGAACTCATCGAAACGATAGCTGCAGAAGAAGGCTTGGAAGTCAGGAAACTATTGCTAGATTCCGTGACAAATACACCGCTTCCAAACGTCAACATACTCGTGAACGGAAGACACAACAGATTCACGGGCGGTCTTGAGACTGAATTGAAGGAAGGCGACACAATCGACCTTCTAACAGCAATGAGTGGTGGCTAAGCCCCCCACCTTCTTCTTTTTTTGCGAACTTCTGGATAGCTTTTAGGTAGATCTCGAGAGCAGAATGCGTTATCGCGACAGCTAGAGAACCAAGTCTTAAATATTGAACAGTTCGCCATTTACTCTATTGCGGACAGATTCTAGAGGAGAAACAAAATGAGTCTAAAAGGAAATGAAACGAGACTTGGTGTAGCAAGGGTCGCCTTGTTCGACCAGCCGAAACGGATAATCTTCGCCACAGGAGCTGTGGAACAATTCGTTGGGTCTGAGACGAAACGTCTGGGGGGCAATAAGACACTCTTAGTAACTGACAAGGGTGTGAAGAAAGCCGGCATGGCTGACACGGTCTTAGATCTCATCAAGAAAGAGAATCTTAGCGTGGATGTATATGATAATCTCACGGCTGAACCAACAGCAGAAAGCCTGAGAGCCGCAGTTAAGTTCGCTCGGGAAGGCAAGTACGATGCGGTTGTTGGAGTAGGCGGAGGCGCGGTGCATGGACACTGCGAAGATGAGTGCTATTTGTCTTACAAACCCGGGAGATCCAATGGTATACGTGAATCCTATGGAGGACAAGAGCAAGTATCCGGCTAAGCCCAAGATACTAATCCCAACCACATCTGGAACAGGAAGCGAGGCCTCGAACGCCGCCGTAGTAGTTGAAGGATTATACAAAACTTGGGCGGCAAACACCAACGTTTTTGCTGATGTAGCTATCGTTGATCCATTGATGGCAATTTCATGTCCACCGAAACAGACAGCTGGAAGTGCACTGGATGCTCTAAGCCACAACGTTGAAGGGCTGATTGATAGAGAAGCTAATCCTCTGTCGGACGCTCAAGCTCTTGAAGGCTCAAGACTTGTCTTCAAGTACGCAAGAAGAGCTTTCCATGCTGGCGACGATCTAGAGGCCAGATGGAACATGTCAGCCGCAGCGACACTCGGCGGAATAGTCATCGCTTATCCATGGATAGGAGGTCCAGCAATCCTTGGGCATTGCATTTCAGAAGCTCTTGGACCACGATGGAATGTTCCTCATGGAGCTAGCCTGCGGTGTAGTCCTTCCATACATACTTCAGTTCAACCTGCCATCATGCATCAAGAAACTTGCGTATGTTTCAAAACAGGTACTGGGAGACGAAGTCTACGGTCTTTCACAACGTGAAGCTGCCTTTGCTTTCATTCATGCTGTGAAGACTCTCATGGAAGACATGGAATTGCCAACGAACCTCAAGCAATGGAATATTCCAAGCAAAGAACTGGATGAATTCGCCGAGTATATCTTCAAAGATCGCCAACACGTCTATTGTCTTCCAAGATTTAACCCGAGGAAGCTTACATCAGAAAACACGAAAGAACTGCTGCACTTGATGTATGAGGGAACCCTGCTAGAGTGAGTTTCCCCTTTCTCTTTTTTCTGTCAATGTTTCCACATTGTCGTTGTCTAAGGTCGAATTCTCGCTACGAAACCTGCTCGAATTTTTGAACTGTCAATTTGATGAGTTCCGTTTTCACTTCTTCCACAGGTCTATTGGAATTTATGGGAATAAGTCCTTCCGTTTTAACGAGTTCAAGATACCTCTCTCGCACCTTCTCTTGAAGATCTAACCTTTCGAGTACAGTCCTTTTCCGTTTGATTCTGTTCAGACCAACTTCAGGCGGAACATCCAGATAGAATACAATATCTGGTTTCAGAGCAAATTTGTTGATGGTCTTTATCCAGTTCACGTCAACTCCCTGAGCGCCCTGGTAGGCCAATGAAGAGTACAAGTAACGGTCGCAAACCACAGTCGTGCCCTTGTCGAGGCTTGGAAGGATTTCCTTCATTAGATGCTCAAATCGATCTGCCGAAAAGAGCAAAGCCTCCACTTCTGGAGGAACCTTTTCAGTGAGAAGCATTGATCGGATAGACTTGCCAACCGCACCATTCGAAGGTTCAGCAGTATATGCTGCGTCAAAGCCTCTTTGCCGAAGTTCATCAGTGAGAGTTCTTGAGTGAAATGTTTTGCCACACCCGTCGATACCCTCCAGAACTATGAAGACTCCCCTTGATCTTGCTCGCATTGATGTTTAACCCATTCCACACGCTACCAGTACGCACTCCACTAGTTATGAAAGGTCATACATAAGTCAGGAACAAAGCAGCCTATTCCAGTAGATCGCAAAGTGGCGTCGACTATTACACAGCCATGATCCTATTGTCAGTGTGTATCTCCTGATGCGCACACACACAAAATTACCTTGGCCTAACAGCCCGATTTCAAGCGAGCCGCACCAAGGTATACACACACGTCAACCGAGGCCCACAAATTGCAGGAAGAATCCTCAAAACCTTCTCTATCCACTCGGCAACAATCGATTCACTATCTTATGTCGATTGCTTTGTTCGCTAAGACACGGCGGAATTTGCTAACAAACGCTTTCAGTTCAATATTAACAAACCGATTAATGAAATATGAGGAGTTCAGGAATAACAATTAATCTGGGGGGATCTGTTTGAATTGTAGTTCCATCGGGATGCCTTTCATCTTGTGGTATGCACGAGATACGTAGTAAATGATGAATGATGGTGCTATGAACATTGTTATGGTTATCCATATGTAGAATGAGCTTGCGAGACCGGTCAGGAATGGCAGTAGCATGGAGTAGTCTAGGGCAACACTGATAATGAAAGTCAAGAGCCCAAGTATGAAGAGAACTGGAACTCCGCCAATCTTCTTCTTGACGATCTCAGGCGATTTCTCGAATATCGCCTTTCCCCTTGATGTGAATGGAAAGACCATGCCGACAACTCCAACTATCGCCCATGCAAAGAACCATGAAAGTATCGTGTAAGCGATCCATGATGCTTGATAGATGAATATGTACAGGAAGATCTCTCCGATTATCAATCCAAGCAATACGGCTGCCCATGGTGATCCTCGTTTGTCTGTTTTAGCGAAGAAGGTTGGGAGGACTCTGTCGAAAGAGTACGCGAAGATATTTCGAACCGGTCCGAAGGCGGCTCCCATACCTGCGGCGAACCATGTGATTGCAGCCATGGCGCAAGAAAGGACCGCGTAGCCAGCATTAGGGTTCGCGTAGACAAGCATAAAACTTGGCACAGGCATAATGGTTCCCAATGGCCACCCCTGCCAAGTTCCAAATCCTGCGCCACCCGGCGCGAAATATGATGCTCCGGAGCCCAGAATTCTCCGCTGAACCCATAGTATGCAAGGGAATAGAAAAGCTCCCAGAATATGAATAGGAGTATTAATGCTCCCAGCATAGCTCGCTATAGCTGCCTTTCTTATCTCCTTCACTTCGCCCATTATATTCGCGGTGTAGGTTGATCCTAGAGTATTCAGAGCCACGAAGGTGATTCCAGCGCCGAGAGACACATTCATGTCGTATAATCCGACAGGCCATTTGGCAGCCTTTGCTGCATCCAAAACCGCTTGGTAAGTAGTACCCGACATCATGTTGAATCTTTCAATAAACGTCGGAAGCCCTCCGCCTGTAAGGACTCCAATGTCAAAGATCACGAGGGAAAGGACACCGGAAATCACTCCAATCCAAGAAAGAATCATGGCCGACTCTTGCTCCTCTCCACATGATTAGGAATTCCACGACTACGAGAAGACCACCTACTAGCATCATTCCAATAGGAGCGTCTATTGAGTTGGCGAGGAGCCAATACGGGTGGGTGCTAGCCAACTTTCCAAGCTCGGAAATTGCGATGGTTCTCAGAACATTGTTGATACCAAATCCGACAGCGAGGTATGTGAGGCTACCTGCCCATGAAGCTCCGATTGTGGTTAGAACCCAACCTGCAGAGAATCCCCATGCTGGAGAGAGTATGCGGCTCCCCCAAATGTACTCGCCTCCCGAGCGTGGCATAGCTATCGAGAACCAGATGTAGAGAAGGGCTGGAATGAACATCAGTAGTACAGCCGGGATGACGGCGATCGGTACATTCACACCCGGATAAGCCTGATGTGTCCAGAGAAGAAGAATGTTGCAATTAGCAATGCCCGGCGTCATGAATGCAAAGGCTAAGGCATCCCATGGTCCTATGACTCGCGTGAGCCCAGATGTTTTTCTGATGAAAACTTCCGTCAAAGAATGCCAACCTTCCCCACAGATGCGTAGACAGCTAGATACACTAGAGCGATATTTAATACTTCACTGTACAAATATGTGCATTAACCTATGCACCCGGCGCCTTCCATACCCCCCTTTTGATGAGCTTCATCGTGATTTCATCAGCGAGTTTTGCTGAATCCGCATGTTTACCTGGGGGTTTTTCAATCGCTAGGTTCTTCGGCCAGATTGGTTCCTCGTAAATGAGCTTGTATATTTCTGTTCGCAGGTCTCTTATCCAGTTTCCATTCTTGGCGTTCATTCTGTACTCTCTTAGGGCATCTATGTAGAATGGAGCTGCGGCTCAGCCAGAGCCATATGATGGTGCTCTTCCCATGATCTGTCCATGATAATCTACGATCATTGAGCTTCCGCCTGACACGTTTACGGAGTCTTTCGAGTTCACCGTCAGGTAGTATGGTCCGAGGTTAGGAGCAATGAGGTAGCAGGTGTTGTCTAGGGCTCTTGCTCTATTCTGAATTTCAAACCATCCCCTGCCTATCAATGGTTCAGCCTCAGCACCCCGATAAATTATCTCTGCACCATTCATAGCCAATCCCCTTGCAGTTTCAGGATACTCAGCGTCTTGGCATATCATTGTCCCGATTCGCCCGATCTCCGTGTCAGTGACTGGGAAAAAGGAGTCCAGCTTGTAGCCATATTTGGCTATCCACTGGTCCCAGACGTCATGCGGCGTTGTTGTGTGTTCTTTTATGTAGACCTGAAGTTTATGATACCTGTGAATCACCTTCCCATTTGGATTTACTATGAAGGCGACGTTGAAGTAACGGTTGGGAAAATCAGGATTCTTCGCTCTACTCTGAGCGATTACATACGTCTTGAACTCTTTTGCCATCTGACCAAGTTTATCAGTCTCTTCACCGGGGATGTCTATCGCAATCTTCTCGTAGTATTCCAAGTGATCCATGTCGAAGACTTCATCAGTAAATCCCTGCAAGGCACCCTCCGGCAATGCGATGAGTCTTACAGGCAACTCGACCTCGGTCAGCCAAACAGCTGCGCTCATCGCATCATGAATATGCTCCAAGTTTACGGAGATTTCCTTTCGCTTCTCGACACCACGAAAAGATGTTTGGAGAGCCACCGCCATGTATGGTTGTACCATACCACACATCCCATCAACAACGAGAAGCAGGCTACATATTAGCATTCACAGTTGGTAGTTTCTATCTGCAAGATGCTGTGCTTTACCTTGATTTTCACAGTGTACTTCACGTTCCTGTCAATTCGAAAGATAGCGAGCCCGGTAGTATAGTAAAGAGGGGGTTTGGGGGATTCCTCCCCCGATGAAGTCCTAATTATTTGTGTGCTTATCCATTGGTGCGACCGTTCAAAATCCTACCGTCATTTTTCGTTGAATTGTGTGTGTAGAGATGGCCTTGGTGCAGCCAGCTTAAGACTAGACTATTTAGTATGGATGGCTTCCCTAAAGGAGCTGTCAATTATTCTTTCAGAACTTTGGAATCATAATGCCGTGTCGTGCGGCCAAACGAATCCGGCTGCCACATGCATTCTTTTTTTCAGTCATGGCTAGGCTCCACCGAGAGTGATTATCAGGTCTGTGATAAAACCCGCGAACAATCCAACGAAGATCCCAATCATCAGAACATCATTTGTGCTTTGCCTCCTTCCTGAATTGTACATCAACAACGAGACGAAAACCAATGCGCCACCAGCAACTGCTAGGAAAAAGATGTACAGAGAAGCCGAGGTCCATAGGCTACCTAGTAGAGTTCCAATAAATGTCGGGCCACCACCTACTAGGCCTGCCAAGACAATGAAACGAACACTCGGTCGTTTTGAAAGCCCTGTTAGTGGACTAGCTATTCCGAAGCCTTCTGTGGCATTATGTGCTGCGAATCCAATCACCAAAATTATCGCTAACCCCATTGCTCCTGACACATACGACTGGCCTATTGCAAGTCCTTCGCTAAAGTTGTGAGCTCCGATGCCCACTGCAATCATCATTGAGAGCCTGTAAGCGTTGACCTGCTTCTGCTGTCCAGAGTCACTACTGCCACCCGCCACGCCGGTTTCCTTCATATATCGAGCTCCGTACCAAGTCAACCCCAGAAGCCCTACCGCCAGCCCTCCGAACATGGCTAGAAGGTCAAGCAGCGCATCTTCCACAGGTGACTTCCCCACAAAAGCACTGCTCGCGGCATCCGCAGCGGATTGCCAAGCATGACTAAGCACGTCGACAATGAGAAATATTAGAATACCAACTGCAAACGCGTTGAGGAATCCTTTCTTTCTTGGACTAACGCCTTGAGCTACGGCAAGCGGTAACCCGAGAAAGATTGTGAGGCCAGCAAACGCTCCAAGGAGAAGGAGCTGAGGATAATCGATCAATCCACGTAATCTCGCTTGCTAAGAGCATATCATATGTCATAATTAACCTTGATCGACAGTATGTCGGTGTCTGAAAGGCCTAGCTGTCGGAATCTGCTCAAGACTATTGGGCCAAGGTAGAATTGTGTGTATATACCTTGGTGCGCGCCGCTTGAAATCGGGCTGTTAGGCCAAGGTAATTTTGTGTGTACCTCCTGGTGCGACCGCCCTAAGACCAAACCATGATTCTTGAAATGTGTGTGCGCACCAAGGTATACCACCACCAAACCCTCTTTAGCGCTTAGGGCTTACACGATTAAACCAATATCTTTATATGATGGTAAACTCATATGGATATAGGTGAATAAGCGAACGTTGGGTGAATGAAATGATAACAAGAAAAGTAACAGCGGGCATCCGCGATTTTGCTTACTGGAAGAACGCCTGACGTCTGCAAATCCTGTATGAGAATTGATGTTGGTAAATGGAATGGGTCGAATCAGTGTGGAACTCTCTGATGAGCTGGAAAAGAAGTTAAGGTTCAAAACGGTGGAGAGATTTGGCGGGAAAAAGGGCGACCTATCAAGATCTGTTGAAGAAGCCGTAAAGACATGGGTTGCCAAAGAAAAATAAATGAAGAAAAAATCTGCTTGAATAGCTCAAGGTAAGTAGGGGAATTAGCTCAGTTGCGAAAAGGCTCCCCTCTTATAGTATGAACGTGTATTCTTCTCTTTCTCAGTCTGTTGTCAATCCTAATTGGAGACAGGTTCGTGAATATGGGAGCTTACCACGTTTCGACAACTTACGAACCTAGACCCCGAGCTACTATGAGTTTGTCTTTGGTAGATTCTCAACTATGTGTGGGAAGTCAGCTGCGGTTTGCGTTCGTTATTGATTTTGGTCAAAGACCCAAGATGCTCTGCTAAGGATCTCTCCAATTGGCAAGTGCTGTGTGCAAAGCTTCTCGCATCTTCTGCATCTTATGCATAGTTTGGCCCGGTTTTCTGGAGTGATCTGTTCCCAGTATTTTCTCTTGATCTCATTGTCTCTTCCTTTTGCAAGGTATTCGTTGTACAGGGATAGTATCTGAGGTATGTTCACTCCTTGAGGACAGGGCATGCAATATCTGCACCCAGTGCAACCTAGTAATCCTATTTCATTGTATTTCTTGGCGACGCGATCGAAGATTTTCAGTTCTTTCTGAGTTAGGGAGTTGGGAATAGAAGTGTTGGCGGTGTCCAAGTTCTCTTTTACCTGTTCTAATGTGCTCATGCCGCTGAGAACAACGGATACCTCTGGGTGATTCCAAACCCATTGCAGAGCCAGCTTCGCGGGCTTGGAATGGATGCCTGCTTTGTCCCAAATAGCCTGAACCGCTTTTGGTGGTGTGGCGGCCAAGTTTCCGCCAGCTATTGGCTCCATAACGATGATTGGAAGCCCCTTAGAAGCTGCGTACTTGAGCCCTCTTCTGCCGGCTTGGTACTCTGTGTCAACGTAGTTGTATTGGATCTGGCAGAAAGTCCAGTCGTAGCTGTCTACGATTTTTTTGAACAAAGGGTATTCGTCATGAAAACTGAAGCCTAGATAACCTATCTTTCCTTGTTGTATCTTTCTCTCAGCCCAGTCGAAAACGCCCAGTCGCCTCAGTTTCGGCCAAACCTCTTTTTCAAGACCGTGGAGGAGGTAAAAGTCAATTTGGTCAACCTGGAGTCTGCGGAGCTGGATTCTTAGGAACTTGTTCATATCTCGCTGCGAGTTCACGAGCCAAGTTGGCATCTTGGTAGCTACACGCACTTTTTCTCGATAGCCATTGTCCAAAGCCTTTCCGACCAAGACCTCGCTATAGCCCTTGTGATACGGGTAGGCCGTGTCCACATAGTTGACACCATGATCGATGGCATACCGTATCATGCGAATCGCTTTTGCCTCATCGATTTTCGCATCATCCGCTCCTTTGATAGGTAATCTCATTGCCCCTAATCCCAGAGCTGATACGTTCCAGTCTAGTTTCCCAAACTTCCTGTACCTCATGAGAAGTCACTTTCTCCTGCGCAGCCGAGAGATCACATTCGTGGCGACAAGTATCTAGATTTGATTGAACAAGAATTCTTTGTTACTCACTCTTTTCAAGCTGACTCACGCCTTGTAAGCTCCATGGGTCATCTTTCCTGCAACAACCAAATTACCTTCCGTAATTTCCAAGAGAGAGCAGTCCATGGATGCATAGTTCAAATCCCATCCCGCCCGCCACAAAACTTTCCGGTTTTGATAAGATAGAATCATTTTGAGTGTTTCCATTCGCAGTACAGTCTTCACTGAAGCGTGACTAGGTACTGGCACAAAACGTGAAACCAGAAAACGTGGAATCAGTAAGACTACTATATCGTACGGCAAGCAGCGAATGCGGACGCAGAAGCGTCTTTGAATCTTTAGGAAGAATTATCCAAAAGCTTTCACAATTGTGTGTGTGCGCACCAAAAGATACTACACACACTTCTATCATGGCCTGATCTCTATAGGAAGAAAGTCTAGGTCCTTTGCGTAGGGTTGCAGCCGCTCGCGTCGTCGGAAGTTCCTTATTCGAGCGTTAGTGCTATGTTGTATCTGAGAGGTGACTAATGTATGGCAAGCAAGAGAAGTAGGGGAGCTAAGAAAGCGTGGACGACTGCTAGAGATAACAAGGTGGCGGAAGCACGCAAGAAGAAGAAGGACCGCAAAGCCGCCTATTCCACGTATCACTAGGAACACTGTTCTATTAATGAGAACGCACCCATGGCGAAGTGGTCCTAGGTTTCAGGTGCTCGAACTGCCTGAAAGGTTAGGCCACTCGCCGTTTGGACCAAAAGAGTAGTAGGAGTTCGCTTCAGTTAAGAAACATTTTAGAAACATTCCTTCATAAGACTCAAACAATGAAAACGACAATATCCATTAAGAGTTCACTCATAGCTCCTTGTGGAATGAATTGCGGAATCTGTATGGCATATCTTAGAGAGAAAAAGAGTTGCCCTGGTTGTAGAGGAAGCAATGATAACAAATCATTTAGTTGCGTCAATTGCAGAATCAGAAACTGTGATGAGTTAAAGAATCATAATATGACATTTTGCCTTGAATGTGAAAAACTGCCCTGTGTGAGATTAAGAACATTAGACAAAAGATATCGAACCAAATACAATATGAGTATGATTGAAAACCTTGAAACTATCAAAACATTTGGAATAAGAAAATTTGTCAAAAATGAAAAAGTTCGATGGACTTGCTTGAAATGTGGAGGGATAATTTGTGTTCATAGAGGATTCTGCTTTAGTTGTGGAGAACAGAGCTAGCTAGCCTTCAATAGCATTCTTAGGACACACAGAGAAGGAGGGGGCCTGGGGGATTCCTCCCCACCATTAACTACTATCAACACCTTTCTCGTCGTCGCTTCAGGTGGTGCGCACACACACAATTCAACCATTCGTTTAGGAATCGAAAATCTGAAATCTGTCGATAGACGCTAGTGTCAGGTAGCTTTCCGAGATTCGCTGTTACCAGAGGGTAAATGGTGCACCTGCAAGAAGTGATAAATCGTCTAGACGCCAAAACGTTGGCCGCAGGCTGAAGTAAATGGCAGAGAAATCCCGCTCAAGACGTAGATTTCTGAAGCATACTGCCATGAGTTCGGTTGTTGCGATTGTGGGTTTTGCTGTCGCTGGATATGTTCTTCTAGGCCATCAGTCGCAGGAATGTTTTGGAATATACCTCATAGAGAACAACAAACTGGTGATATCGGACGAAGACATTGTATGGTACAATAGAACTTCTCATGAAATCAGACTTACCGAATTAGGAGTGAAGAAGATTGAGGAATTGCAGGTGTCTGTATATGGCAACCCCTTTGTTGTAAAGATTGGCGGAGAAAAAATCTACAATGGATTATTTGTTACCCCTATCTCATCTGTATCCCAGCCACCTTCAGAAGTAGTAATAGAGACTGTAGTTCAGAATAATACCATAAAGATACAGATGGGTTATCCTCCTTCACAATCTGGAGCTGAAGATCCAAGAAACAATTCTAAGATATTTGACCATTTTCAAAGTATCAACAAATTAGTTCAGTGAACAAACATAATGGGTTAGATGTGTGTGTATACCTTGGTGTGGCGCTAGATTTGGACCACTGATTGGCTTTCCCGCAGACACGAACAGAAAAGTTGCTTGAACTAATCCAAGAGTTCAATCCAGATACCGTCTGGATCTTTGATGTAGACCTCGGTTCCCTTAGCCTCAGATGGTTTGACAGCAACGTCAACTCCTTTCTTCACAAGCTCTACGTAAGCATGCTTCACATTTCTCACAGAAAAAGCGAGATGATCAAGTTCTTCGCCTCTTGTATACTTCTTGTAGAACCTGCTGCCTTTCGGGTACCAGTTGAGTTCTAGTCTCTGTGGTGAACCAGGGCTCTTGAGGTGTACGTATCGTCCGCCATGAGGCATCTTACCGCGACTAATCTTTTTCATGCCTAAGACGTCCACGTAGAACCTTTCTGAACGATTCAGATCCCTTACTCTAATCCCTGTGTAGGTGAACCGGAATTTCATTTGTATCCAAAGAATTGAGTTGTCAACAAAACCATTTACGTTCTTCGCCAGTACTGGTCAGGCCATGGTAGGTAGAGTATGCTGGCACTGCTATAACAACGAGTACAACATCTATGGGCTCCACGAGTGCTCAAACAACTACTTCAACTACTGTTGTCACCACAGTGACCTATCAAGGAACAGAGTTGAAACTGCAAGTCACGAGTAATTCAACTATTTCAGGCTTGAGTTTCAACAAGAATACACGATTGATGAACTTCACAGTGAGTGGCCGCGATGGAACAAATGGTTTCTGCAGCGTTCACATATCGAAGGAGCTGTTAGATGGAAAACCAATTGTTCTACTGGATGGAAACCAAATACAAGCTGGTGTAAGTCAAGACGAAGCCAACTACTATGTCTATTTCACATACAATCATAGCAGTCACAATGTAGCGATTGGGGGATCTAACTCCATACCTGAATTTCTATATGCTTTGACTACGTTGCTGTTGGTCTTGAGTGTTCTTCTGTTTGCAACGAAGACAAAACGTAGATATTGTCAAATGTAATGACACAACGTTGTTGTAGGAGAGAGGGGAATCGGAGGGTCAGGGGTGCAATCCTTCCCCTCTCAGGTTGGCAAGAAAAACTATTCCAGTGCCTAACCTACGAACATGTATCATCAAATCAATCTTAAACAAGAGACATAACCGAAACTAAACGACTTTCACTGGGCACGTAATTATTCCCATTCTATTCATACTGATTATGTAACCCTTGCGAGACTCGTTCTGAAGTTTCTAATTGTGATACCTTGGCAGATTCTAGGATGGATCCATGTTAGACGAGCCACAAAAGCCGGAAGTGTTCAACATTAGCTGTATTGGTTAGCCACAGCACCCAGAATTTGAGAACCCAGGTTTAACTTACATCGCCCTATGACCGTCTACCCTGATAGGTTGTGCCATAGCTTTCCAATGATATTATCTCTTCCAACTTTTTTCTTGGTCTTACAGTATGGACGATCCTAGCCAACGGGTCGATCTTGTCACATGAGTATCCTAGAGCGATCAGCGCAACAATCTCGTATTCATCAGGAAGCATCAGTATCTTGCGAATATCTTCATTGTTGAAGCTTCCAATCCAACATGTTCCAAGCGCCAAGGCTGTTGCTGCCAGGACCATGTGCTCAAGGGCAATCGTAGTATCTACAGCATACCATTTGGGAGAGGTTTTCTTGTTTCCACAGCCAACAATTACCACAGGTGATTCAGCCAAGAACTTTCCATACTTACATGCTTTAGCAATGCTAACCCGCTTATCTTTGTCTCTTACGATGATGAAGTGCCAAGGCTGTAGATTAGCAGCCGAAGGCGCCAACCTAGCAGCTTCCAACACCTTGACAAGAACGTCTTCGGGTATCGGTGTCGATACGTAAGACCTTACCGACTTTCTTTGTCTGATAGTATCGAAAATATCCACTTAATTCCCTCTATTCTGCCCGTTCTATTTCGATTTTCTCTCCACTTTTCACTTTGGTTAGATATTTTGTGTCTCCGATGATTCTTCCAAACACGTTTACCGAGCTGGCTGCCTTTGGTTGACTTCCTGTACTGGCTGGAGTGGTTCCGAAGAATATGCAGAAACAGTTTCCGGGAGGCCAGTAAGCCAAATCTCCAATGTTTACTTCTTCTTGGCTCTTTTCTTCTGGTACTTTTACAGGGATGCTGAAGTAGATTTCTTCTCCCCATCTGTTAACCATTCCTTTGATTGGCAACGCTTTCCAGATGGCTTCAGCAGTCTTCGGGTTTTTTTCGGACATAATCTCCGCAGGAATGTCGCCTATTGATTGAGTCTTGATTCTGATCTTCCTGTCCATTTTGAATCAATCTCGCGTTTGAACAATACCTCGGAAGCGTTTAGCACACTGCCGTAAAATCTCTCTTATGATGCCCTTAAAGGATCTGGCGTAGCATAAAAGAGAAGGATCGATCTGGAAAGAAGTAGTTATCCAATTGCATGCCCATTGTATGCGTTAAGTATTGCAGGCACAGCTAGGATGCTGCTGTGTAACCTTGATGAGCGATCTAATCGGTTTGGTGGGCCTCTTCTTTGCAGGCATAGTCGCAGGCGCTATCAATTCCGTGGCTGGTGGTGGCACGCTCATCTCTTTTCCTTCACTTGTAGCGTTTGGCCAACCAGAGATAATCTCTAATGCAACAAACACAGCGGCATTGTGGCCTGGGTCGCTTAGCAGCGCTCTCAGTTATCGAAAGGACACATCGGTCCAGCGCAGTTTGGTTATCACTCTTGCTATCCCCAGTCTGATTGGCGGTCTTCTTGGTGCCATGATTCTAGTTGTCACGCCTGCGGCGGCTTTCAAACGTGTCGTCCCATTCTTGGTTCTCTTTGCTACTTTGGTATTTGCGTTACGCGAGCTTCTTACTCGAAGATTTGGCAGTATTTCTACTGGCGCAGAGTGTGTGACAACTGTTGGGCGAATCTGGGGTTTCATCTTTCAACTGTTCGTCGCTACTTACGGCGGCTACTTTGGGGCAGGCATAGGTATCCTCATGTTGGGATCTTTGAGTCTGATGGGTCTGCGTGATATTCACAAGATAAACGCAATCAAGACTCTGCTCGCCGCTATCATCAATGTAACTGCATTCGTTTTCTTTGCACTCGAAGGATTGGTAGTCTGGCCTTTGATGATTCTTATGGCGACAGGTTCTATTATTGGTGGCTACGGAGGCGCACGGTTAGCTAAACGGGTGAAACCTCGTCTTCTCTACTTGTTCGTGGTTGCCGTAGGCCTGCTGGTTTCAGGCTGGCTCTTTATCAGATCGTTCTAGCTGACCACTGAGTTTAGTCACCAGAAAACTGAAGAAGGATTTGGTAGCGGGGGATGTTACTGGGTCCCGTTTGAAGTGTGTGTATGCCCTAATGCGCTCTCTCTGGGGGTTCAGGGCCATGCAAAATCGATCTCCACTTGCAAGAAGCTTTTGCATACGCCTTGGTTCGATGTCTTCGCTGGGTAGTGTTTTCTGTCGAATAGGCTACTGGTCATCTGCATGATACAAAGGCCTATCCAATGAATCTCTTATAAGGATCCTCATTAGAAGGCCTTTGTATCTCTTCTAAGCATCCTCATTGGAAGGCCTTTGTATCTCTTCTAAGCATCCTCATTGGAAGGCCTTTGTATCTCTTCTAAGCGATCCTCATTGGAAGGCCTTTATATCTCTTCTAAGCATCCTCATTGGAAGAGCCTTTGTATCTCTTCTAAGCATCCCATGGATGCTTAGAAGAGCATATGAAGGCCTTCCAAGCATCAAGGATCCTTAGAAGGCCTTTGTATACTATAAGCCTTCCAATGAATGCCTTGGATGCTTAGAAGAGCATATTAGAAGGCCTTCCAATGAATACAAAGGATCCTTTAGAAGAGCCTTCATATGCCTTCTAAGAATCCTCATTGGAAGGCCTTTGTATCTCTTCGAAGAGATCCTCATTGGAAGGCCTTTGTATCTCTTCAAAGGATCCTCATTGGAAGGCCTATTGTATCTCTTCGAAGCATCCTCAATGGAAGGCCTTTGAAGAGATACATAAGCCTTCCTCAATGAAAGGATGCTTAGAAGAGATACAGAGGCCTTCCAAAGAATACATGGATGCTTAGAAGAGATACAAAGGCCTTCCAATGAATACAAAGGATGCTTAGAAGAGATACAAAGGCCTTCCAAAGAATACAAAGGATGCTTAGAAGAGATACAAAGGCCTTCCAATGAATACAAAGGATGCTTAGAAGAGATACAAAGGCCTTCCAATGAATACAATGGATGCTTAGAAGAGATACAAAGGCCTTCCAATGAATACAAAGGATGCTTAGAAGAGATACAAAGGCCTTCCAATGATACAAAGGATGCTTAGAAGAGATACAAAGGCCTTCCAATGAATACAATGGATGCTTAGAAGAGATACAAAGCCTTCCAATGGAATACAAAGGATGCTTAGAAGAGATACAAAGGCCTTCCAATGAATACAAAGGATGCTTAGAAGAGATACAAAGGCCTTCCAATGAATACAAAGGATGCTTAGAAGAGATACAAAGCCTTCCAATGAATACAAAGGATGCTTAGAAGAGATACAGAAGGCCTTTGTATCATGCAGATGACCGGTAGCCTATTCGACAGAAAACACTACCCAGCGAAGACACTAGACGCCTTTTCTCCTACATAATCAGAAACCTTTCCCCTTACAAGAGAAATGTTATACTGGCCAGGCCTGATAGTCTAGGTTAGTCTTTGGAAGTGCCTATTCTTCCAAATCTCTTCAGGGACCTGAGATAACATGAAACCGAAAGCTGTGAACTTGCCATACTGGGGGTTTGTCAAGGACCCTTTGTACGGCTACGTCCGTCTAACGGATACGGAGAGGCGTATAATCGATACAGAACCGGTTCAGAGATTAAGAAGGATAAGACAACTTTCTGGGGCTGAGTACGTTTACCCGGCAGCAAATCACACAAGGTTTGAACATGCGTTAGGAACAATGTACCTTGCCGGAGTCTTGGCCGAAGCCCTTCCAGTCGATCTCACCAAAGAAGATGTGGAAAAGCTCAAGATAGCGGCGCTGCTCCACGACGTAGGCCACGGGCCGTTTTCCCACGTCTTCGACCAGTTTCTGATCAAGCATTATGGAAAGACCCATGAAGACATGACATCATGGATAATCAAGAGTTCCAGAGCAAGAGATATTCTTGAAGACGAGGGATTGGACTCTTCTGATTTAGCAAGTTTGTCAGTGGGGAAACTACACGACAAACAGAGGCCATTTTTTGATCAGGTAGTGTCTAGTGCCGTCGACGTTGACAAGATGGATTTTATTCCAAGAGACTCGTATCATACTGGTGCAGGATACGGCCAAGCTGACGTCTTCAGACTAATCTACACGATGGGCGTCTTGGAAGGAAACCTTGCCGTGGGCGTGACTGCCCTCCCAACTTTAGAGACGTTTCTGCTGGCGAGGCTTGAATCATTTAGAGCGATCTACTTTCATCGTGCTTCACGTGCAGTGCAGATAATGCTGGTGAAGGCCTTGGAGCAGGCCAAGGATGAGATAGGAGTCATCGATTTCAAATCTCCAGAGAACTATCTCGGTCTGGACGACTACACCGTGTGGTCCATGCTCAAGAGATGTGAAGAATCAAAGCAGATATTGCATGACATCGAAACGCGGCGCCTGCTGAAATGTGCGTTCGAGAAAACGTTCTTTACAAGAGATGAAACAGTGACCAGCCTGTTTACCAACGAAGCAGTCCGGCATCAGATTGAGATGGAGATAGCGCGAAAAGCAAACGTTGACCCCAACGAAGTCATTATAGACGTTCCTTCACTTCCATCAGTCCCATACTCTCACTCTATTGGATCAGAACCCATGGATGTACCTATTTATGACAACTCGCGAACTAGAGAAAAAGCACCCAAGAGACTTGCAGAAATCTCGAGGGTAATCGATGTTCTTCGCGTTATCATGAACATAATCAGAATCTACACTGACGAAGCAAAGAGAGACAAAGTAGCTCGATCGTCAAGAGAGGTCTTGGGAAATCTGCCGGCTGAAACGAAGATATCATACTAATCAAGTTCGCAAGGATCAACCGGCAACACTGCTTAACAGACCGATAATGACTAGGCTGAATGATAAGTTATGTCTGTCTCACAAAAATTACCCTAAAAACAACCTCGGCGACATAATCCAAGATTTTCTTTGAACGACAAAATGTCCAAGCCTTCTGCAATCGTTACGGCCTTGAAGAGAAGAAAAATCCTTGGCCCTATCAAGTTTTCGTCTTTCTTGAGACAACATCCTCCAACAACTTGGCGAATAGTCTCAAAGCTTCTCCCTCGGGCAGAGTTGTTCGCACCGAGACTAGGCTCATCTTTCCAAACGCCGCTGAAACCCTCTCTGCCAAGGCTCTGCTAACAAGCAAGTAGCGTCCTCCAATGAGGACAGAAGAAGTCCCAATATCCACGCCACTACCCGATCTGGGAAGGGCGAAAGCCACTGTTCCTAAAGTCATCTCGTTTTCAAAGAAAAAAGCGACAGTGGCATTGTCCATCTCAAGTAGACTTACCTTCAGCAAGATTCCGTCTCGCTTCAGTTCTGCCTCTTTAAAACTCAACTTTCAATACCATCCGGGTTCAATTTCAAAATCAACATATTAAAGTACTGTTAGTTAAGCGGGGAGGGGGGCTGAAGGCTTTGAGACTGGTTGTAATCTCCGATATACATGCGAACTATGATGCTCTTGCCGCAGTGCTTCAGAAAATTCGTGACTTTGATTACCTAGTATGTCTAGGCGACTTGGTTGGATACGGCCCCCAACCGAACGAGGTCGTAGAGCAGATTCGTGATCTGAACCTAGAAGTAATTATCATGGGAAACCATGACTATGCAACGGTCACAGCTGATACAATAAATTTCGTTACACATGCAGCTCGAGCGATAGAATGGACGCGTCAAACACTCAAACCAGAAAACCTACACTTTCTATCGAAACTTCCACATTATGCAACCAAGACTCTTGGTGAGACTGTTGTCGCTTCTTATCATGGTAGCCCGAGAGATCCTCTAAATGAGTACGTCTATCCGGGGGAGCCTCAGTTCATGTTTCAAGCCCTAGTTGAAGAAGCCGCCGAAAGTTGCTGCTCTTAGGCCATACGCATATACCATTCCACTCATCCACTCCCTCTGGAGTTGTTGTTAACCCAGGAAGCATTGGTCAGCCTCGAGATGGAGACGCCCGCTCAAGTTATGCCACAATAGAAATATCGAATGGCAACATCAACTGTTCGATTGAAAGAACCTCATACGACATAGAGTCAGCAGCGGGCAAGATTGTTCAAAAAGGCCTGCCAACATTTCTCGCTGACAGGCTATTTCTCGGAATCTAATGTGACAGTTTTTTCACTCGAGATATGACAATTCGTTTCCATGTTCGTCTATCTTGACGGCTCCAATCTCAACCTTAGAAAACCCTTTTGTCACAGGCGAGAAGACTTGGAATCCTTGTGAAACAATCTGCATTAGGACTCCTATGCCAAGGAGCCAATCATGATCGTCGAGTAGACCAACAAGTGAACCAACTAGTGACTGATCAACATCTTTAGGATTCACCATTTTCCCATCGCTGCGAAACACCTGAACCTTGTCAGCATTGACTGTTGAAAGCTTCCCATCTGTAAGGAATCTTCTGTACCCAAATTCTCTAAGTTGTTTTCTTTGATCCCTGCTCCTTCTTAGGACAGTGCTTGGCGAGCTTATTTGAAAAGATGAGGTCTTGGTCAGTTGCAGAAGGGGTTTGATCTCACTCTCCTTGCCTATTCCGACAACATAGTCTGGTTCAATCGAATCAATAATGAGTTTCTTGTAGATGACTGCCTGATCGTCCAAGACCCATCCATCCGTGTTAACTACTAGCATGTCAACTTTCTTCGCATTGTTCAATAGTTTCTCGATTCCATCGATTACTCTGAGGGTGACCGGTTCAGGGCTAATATACCCTATGAAGTACAGAAGGGCAGGAGTTACTTCCGACAAGCTCACAAGATGGCTTTCAACAATTCCATATCCAATAGTTGCCGGTGGCCCTATGTCTGATTGGCCAAGATCAGCATCAAGGATTCCAGTCTTCATCCCAGATTCTAGAGCGAGGTTAGCCAAGATCGTGCAGAAAGCACTCTTACCATTGTCAACATTTCCTACAACTACGGCTTTCCCTCTTCCAGTTTCCAATATCGTCTGCGCAGTTTCCATCCAAGAATCAGGGACGCCATTTCCATCGATCTCACTGCATGTAGCAGAACTTGAAAGGTAGCAATCCAGCGTAGAGTCTTCTATCGCTTCTACCGGAAGCTGTTTTCCTTCAACTACGTCAATCCGACGTCCATTGTCCAATGGAGAAGCATAGATAGTTGCTTTGCCATCAATCAATTCTATCATTGATGGACCCGAAACTAGGAGAGTTCTCCCAGCCTTGACAATGATCTGCTTTCTTTCGAATGCAGATCTTGCTTTCGAATACTCAAATCGTTCGTTCATCTAGATAGTCAACTGGAGACAGGTATCACTTACGCTTCCTTGATCTGCTTCTCTGCATTGCTGCAAGAACCATCATTGGAAAGATTATCGTTGCGTCGCCTAATACCGTCGCTAGATTACCTTTATTCGCTATCTTATTCCAGCTTATAGCCTCTTCAAGTGGGGCCCCACTCAGTCCTCCAGCTTCTGGACGATCAAAAGTAATTTGGATGGCAGCATCAACTCCACCACGCAATATGTTGGCGGCTAGAACGTGATGTTTTGGTAATCCCCCGCCCAAAATTATGACTCCGACCTTGTCTGCTTCGTAGGACATGTCGACGAGCTTGCTGAAATCGAGGAAGGGATTTATCCTAAGGGGTTTTGTTTGACTGAAGGTCCACAGGTTCATTCCAAGCATTGAATCATAGATTCCCGGACAGAAAATCGGCACAGTTCTAAGCATAGCGGTTCGAACGATAGAATCATCATCTCGGATCCGTTTACCAAATTCCCAGAGTAATTCGTAAGTAGAAATGTTCTTTCGTTTCTGTTCATCAATGTCCGGAAGAATCCTATACACTTCTTTCTCAAGTTTCTGATAGGCACTCTGACTAACGTAGATGTCATATATCCGACCAATCTTCCGTCTTCTAAGCGTCGCATCATCGGCAGATGACATCCCAACGGTGTGACTGCAGCCTAAAGCTTCGATCAGGTCATGTGTGACATTTGCACCGGTAGTTACAATCGCATCCAAAATGCGGTCATGAATGAGATCGCGAATAATCTGTCTCATGCCAGCTGGAACAAGCGGTCCTGCTAGGGTCAAGATGTTCGTGTATCGTTCGTTAGAAAATAGCTCTGAACATATGTCAACCGCCGATGAGAATCTGCCGGCACCCAGAACTCCAGACCTACGCATTTCTTGCGCTAGGTCGCTTGTCGTCATTCCAGCTTGAAGTTTTATCTGCCTAATGCGACGCATCGAAGCGACCTTTGCTGTTCACTCAACAACTGAGCACTCTAGCCCTTTACTCTGACTATCTTGTTCTTGCCAAGCATGTTCCAGTATTCGACTTCAGCTCCTGAGATAAGTTTTCCCTGAAACTCATCATCTTTAGGCATCTCAGTATCAAAAGTCTGGTATGTTTCCATATCCATCAACTGAAGCATATTTCCGCTAACTGAGATCACTTGTGCTGTCCTCTTCTCAATCATGGGAACCTCTATCTTTCCGTCTACGGGGCTTATGACATTCTTCTTCTGTCCAGTTAGAGCAGAGATACCGACTATCCTCGCCTTGGCCGCGCCATGTTTTCCAGGTTTGGATTTTTCGTATTCAACTATCTTGCAGGGCTCTTCATCAATCACAATATAGTGACCAACCTTGAGGCTCCCGACATCAACCGGTTTACTCATTTCAATCGCCAATCGAATATACGATTACAGCTAGACTTTCTGTATTCACAGGGCAGATCTATATAAGATCAGGAGTCTCTCGAAATCTGTCTTGTCGGACTAACTACCTCATTTCTGCCTAGGTAGATGAATCTCAAGGATTCCCCGTTTGAGTTTGTAAGTCATACCTTCTTCATTGACTGGAACTGGCATACGAAGTACACTATGATACGAACTGAACTCGCTCTTTCTGTGTTTTACCCCCAATTCGTGTAGACGAATCTTCTGTTTCGTGCTCGCTTGCACCTCAATAATGTCATCTGCCTTCACGCTGACTTGAACAGCGTTTGGATCAACGAATGGTAGGTCCATTGTGACAACTACTTCCGTGGCTCCGAGTATGATGTCTGAAAGTGGCTCTATGGTGGAGCGTGTCTCGTTCCATCCACCTGTAAGCATTCTCTCCGTTATCTGCTCGGTTCTTCTAAGATAGTCTGAAAAATTCAACTTTTTTCTTTCTTTACTCATAAGGCAACACTACCCGTATAGAGGAGGAACATCACATTCCTGAGACTTGTTGATCCTCGCCATCTCGGTCTGAGTTCGCTTCATGAAGTCTTTGCTTCGTAGCCTAATCTCTTCCCCCTTATGCAAAAGCTCAGAAGTACCGACATTCAATCCTAGAATCATATTCACTGATTTCACGGCAGCCGCAGCAGCTTCAGGGTCTGGATAATTGTAAAAGGACTGCGTCAGAAGGGCAATCGCGGAAAGTCCGATCTCGGCACACTTCTTTAGCATCAATGCGTAGGCGCCTACGATGTATCCCTCACCGAGGATCTCCGCTGCACCATTGACTAGTTTTGAGAGCTTCCTATCAGAAAGAGCTGCAAAGACTTTGGGAACTTCGATGTCTTGACGGTTTTGCACAGCCATACCGCCTAATGACAATACTAGGTCTGCGCCTTTGGAAAATGACCAGTTCACTATTGCTTCTGAAATTGGATAGACCGCGCCTGCAGGTATGGCGGTCTCAGCGATCATTACGGCTAATTTCTCTTTTGCATAGATTCGAATTGGCGATTTAGGAACGCCATCATGAAGAACAACGAGAGGTGGAAACAACTCAGACTCCACAGTCCCAATCTCTTTCATCCCAAGTGATGAGACTATTTGTGATCCGGCAACGACTCCCACTAGTCCGACGTCAGGGAGGCCAGTCATAAGAGTGAACTTGCGTGGCAAGGGGGCGTTCTGAACGATTCTCACCGGCTCCATATCGTGACCCTGAGGTCGTGTTTCTCTTCTGGGCATGTCTCTATCGAAAACTCCTATACTCTATGCGTAGAGTCAGAGTATAGTTCATTTAAGGTTGATGTGCATTTTCTTGTCATCAGACACTGAAACTGTTTTTTTTCGGAGAATTCGACTTCTGTCTTGTTGCAGACAATCAAGGTTTAAGAGGTTCAGACATGTTTTCTTCATCGTATTACTTTGGCGTAGAACTGTTGGGAAAATCCGATGAGTGCACTTGAAAGCCTAGCAAAGTCTCTGAGTGACTCTGTAAAGAAACTCTTGAGACTGCCCGTGGTTGATGAAGCCGCTATCAAGGAACTGGTTAAGGATCTTCAGAGAGCTTTGCTTCAGGCCGACGTGAATTTGAATCTTGTTCTAGAAATATCGAAGAATGTTGAGGAGAGATCGATTAAGGAGGTTCTTCCACCAGGGATTTCCAGAAGGGAGCATGTTGTTAAGGTCCTGTATGAGGAATTGACGAAGTTCCTGGGAGAGGAGCCCGCTAAGACTGATCTACAAGAGGGGAAATCCAACGTCATCATGCTGGTGGGCATTCAGGGAACAGGCAAGACGACTGGAGCTGTCAAGATCGCGAGGTATTACCAAAAGAGAGGTCTGAAAGCAGGCGTTGTCTGCGCTGATGTCTATCGTCCCGGCGCTTTCGAGCAACTGAAGCAGACGGCTGATAAGGTCGGGGTAACGGTCTATGGAGATCCTGGTGAGAAGAATCCTGAGAGAATCACGAGGGATGGAGTCGAGAAGCTAAGGTCAGAAAAGTTCGATGTCATTCTGATAGATACTGCTGGAAGACACAAAGATGAGAAAGCTCTGATGGAAGAGATGAAGAGACTTTCCAAAGTAGTCAATCCTGATGAGATTCTTCTTGCAATTGACGGTACAATTGGACAACAAGCGATGGCGCACGCCAAGGCATTCAACGATGCAAGCACAATCGGTTCAATTTATGTTACGAAACTTGATGGGTCTGCAAAAGGTGGAGGCGCCCTTTCAGCTGTAGCCGCAACGGGTGCAAAAATAAAATTTGTTGGAACAGGTGAGAAGACTGAAGATATTGAACAGTTCATTCCATCCAACTTTGTGGGCCGGCTCCTGGGAATGGGTGATCTTCAAGCTCTGCTGGATCGTGTGAAAGATGCTGAAGTGAACATCCCTGATGCTAAGATGAAGGCCTTCATGCAAGGGCGTTTTACACTCAGCGACCTCTATCACCAGATGGAGGGCCTACGTCGAATGGGGCCCTTGAGAAAGGTATGGAAGATGATGCCGGGAGGCATTAATGTACCTGACGATCAGATCGAGATAGCTGAGAAGAGACTTGATGATTGGAGAGTAATCATACAATCAATGCGAAAAGACGAAGTAGAGGATCCGAAGCTGATAGACTCTTCAAGAGCTCGCAGAATCGCTAGAGGTTCCGGAAAGGGCGATCGAGACGTCAAGGAGCTCGTGAACCAGTACTTCATGATGAAGAAGATGATGAAATCTCTAAAGAGACGTCAGCTAACTCTTGGGAAGAGAATGCCCTTTGCTGCCCAATAGAGGAATACCCATATAAGCCATCCCGCTTCTGCAGTAGACGCACTACCGAAAGATTGAGCAATGGTGGACCCTTTGGTTAAGAAATCTACCGGATACCGTTCTAGAACGAGAGCACTGTTTCGAAAGAACCCTAGGGAGAAAGGCAAGTTGGGTTTGAGTAGGATACTTAGAGCCTACAAGGCTGGGGACAAGGTTTGTGTAACAATTGATCCAAGCGTGCACAAAGGCATGCCTCACAGAAGATTTCAAGGCAGAGTCTGTGTAATCGAAGGAAAACGTGGCAGAGCCTATGTGGTTAGTCTAACAATAGGCAACAAAGAAAGAAGTCTGATAGTAAGACCGGAACACATTACTCCAATGTGAGTGAGCGATAATGCCGCGAAAAGTGATTGAGGAGAAGAGAGTTGCAGTAGCAGATGCTAGAAAGGTCCTTGAGAAAGCAAAACCGGAAGAACTAGGCGAATTTCAAAGACGCACACTGGACTATACGGTGAAGTTTTCGAAACTGCCTGGACAAGAAGCATCGAAACTTACGGATACATTGGTTAGCCAGTTCAAGCTTGAAAGATCTGACGCCATACAGATTGTCAACTGTATGCCAAACACGGCAGAAGAGCTAAGGGCTATCCTCGCGGTCAAGGGTCGGCTAATCCCCATCACTCAGCTGGATGATGTTCTGAAAGTAGTCAACAATCATCGCAAGGCAGAGTAGCGCGGTTTCGTTCGCAACCTATTTTAACTTCAACGGGATCTACTTTTAGCGGAAAAGTGATGGTGGATTCTATGCTGCTCAACCCGACGTCAGGTGGGACTGAAAGACCACTAGATCACAGAGTGGAAACACTGAATCCATTCGAATAGTTTCTGAACCCAAGAAGGGAGCAAGAAAGTTGAGCAGCACCGATAGGCAATACAAGGTGACAGAAAGTGCTACCTCTTCTTCTATTAGACAGTATTCTCCGAAGGTGTACGAGGAGTACGCGTATGTGCTAGACATACTTCCCTATGGAAGACCAACGTCTGAAAGATCTAGGCATATGGCTGTTCCATCAATTCAAGTCGTTGGAGAGAGTTTTTTCACGCTCTTGGAAGCTCAACTAAAACCAGGCGCATCCGTGAATATTCGAGAGAGAATATACGTAGGACGGGACCGAAGAGAAAAAATTGATCGTGTAATAGGGCGCGTGGGAAAGGAAGAACTAACTGTTGGGGCTCAAGCAGAAATTCAATCCGTGATAGAGGAGATAGCCAGAAACCAAGAGAAACGGTTTGTTG
Source organism: Candidatus Bathyarchaeota archaeon (assembly GCA_963760485.1). Lineage (GTDB taxonomy): Archaea > Thermoproteota > Bathyarchaeia > 40CM-2-53-6 > CAVXDP01 > CAVXDP01. The sequence goes on from CAVXDP010000008.1 coordinate 69,226, forward strand.
ACTTCTTCGACAAAGCTCAAGCTGTTACGCCGAGAATGCATGCTCTGGAGCTTCTTCCTGGAATTGGGAAGAAACTGATGTGGCAGATAATCAATCAGAGAGACAAGAAACTATTCGACAGTTTCGCTGACATAAGAGAAAGAACAGGTATCACTGACCCAGCCAAACTTATTGCAAAAAGGGTCATTGAAGAACTCGGTGGCGAATCAAAATATAGGCTCTTCACGAGGACGATCCAGTGACGTGCGATTTGCAGTCAGCCTTTCTTGGATTCAAACCTAACAGACGATATGGCCAGCACTTCATGATTGACGACCACTTACTGAACAAACTAGTACGGTACATATCTCCGACAAAACATGACGCCATCCTTGAAGTCGGATCTGGAAACGGTACCCTGACTTCACTACTGGCAGAACAGGCAGGAAAAGTAATCGCGATCGAAAAGGACCCCAGACTAGTGAAGTTACTGAAAGAAAGATTTGGCACGCAAAGTGCTATTGAAATAATAGAGGGCGACGTCCTGAAAGCAAAGCTTCCAATATTCAACAAGGTCGTTTCAAATCTTCCTTACTGTATATCATCCAAGTTCATGCTTTTCCTTACCAAGAGAACGTTCGAACTGGCAGTCTTGACGTTACAAAAGGAATTTGCACAGAAACTCGTTGCAAGAAACAAAACCTCTGAATATGGAAGAATAGGAGTTCTAGTTCAACATAGGATGAATGTGAACATGCTTGACCTCGTCCCTAGACAAGCCTTCTATCCGAGGCCGAAAGTAACCTCCGTGATAGTAGCCTTGAGTCCAAAACATGATCTCCATAGAGTAGTCGATGAAATACTCTTTGACGAATTGGTTCGGGGACTATTCACCCAAAGAAGGAAGAAAGTGGAGAGAGCTCTGGCTTATTACATACGGTCAAAGATTGGAATGCCAGATCAGAACCTCGTTAGAGAATCGAATCCGCCCAACTCAAGAGTATATGAGATGGCCGTAGAAGAATTTGAAGAACTCTCAAACAGAGTAAGCTTAAGTCTAAAAGAGAGATCCTAGCACCGATCAGCATCAATTTCGGTGACAAGATCTTTGGGCGTGAAAGTGGTTCTCGTCGAACCATTATATGAAACGAACGTAGGTCATATCGCACGGGTAATGAAAAACTTCGGCCTCGATGACCTATGCATCATCAACCCTCGGATCGAGTTGGGAAGAGAATCAAGAATCTTCGCGGCCCATGCAAAAGACGTCCTAGATAACGTCAAGATCTCAAGGTCGCTTAGCAAGGCGATAGCAGATGCAGATATTACCATCGGTACTACAGCTCGACCCGGAAAATCAAGTAGAAACGTACTTAGGTCAACAATTGATCCAACGACTGTTGCCCGAAGGGCCATTTCAAACAAGGGGAAAGTGGCAATTGTTCTGGGAAGAGACACCACAGGCCTCTCAAACAAAGAGTTGAGCCTCTGTGATCTGACACTTACAATCCCGACTAACCCAGAATACCCGACAATGAACGTATCACACGCTGCCGCTGTAATCTTCTATGAACTGTTCAAAGTCTGCCGCAAGAAGAGGAACTCAAAGGAAAGGATCCCCGACAAGAAAGTTATGAACAGGTTGATGGGATTCTTCAACGAACTGGCGGCACGTAGTGAGCTTCCGACTCATAGACGCAAGTTGGCCAACAGAGCATTTCGTAACATAATATCTCGTTCATTCATAACACAGCGTGAGACATCACTTCTGATGGGCGTATTTCGAAAGAACCTGAGATGAATAGACGAGGACGACTGGGAATTAGAATGGTCAACTAAGTCTTTATATAACGACCCAAAGGCTCTATGGGCTGACAAAATCCTCAAGGTGGCTAGTCACGAAAGGTAGAAGTTACCGAATTCCCAACGGGCAACCTTACACTAGAATGAAGTATATCCACGGGGCACCAGTATGTAAGGTACAGAAGTTCACCATGGGCGATTCCAAAGCAACCTATCAGTACAAGGTTTCACTTATTGCAGAGAGCCGAGTTCAAGTTCGACATAATGCTCTCGAAGCAGCACGGGTATCAGCAAACAAAGTGATGTCTGACAAGCTTGGCGAGACAGGATACCTATTGAAAGTAGTAACATATCCACATGTAATCTTACGGGAGAACAGAATGATCGCCACCGCCGGAGCGGACAGGCTGCAGGAAGGTATGAGGCGGTCATTTGGTAAACCGAATGGAAGGGCAGCGATAATAGAATTAAACACATCGGTTCTCAACATATACGTAAATGAATCGGGATTGGAGCACGCCAAGGTAGCAATGAAGGTATCATCATCAAAGTTGCCCATGGCCTGTAGAGTTTCTGTTGAGAAGATTGAGTCACAAGTGGCTAGTGTTCCTGCTCAACCAGCATAGTGTAACCGTACAAAGATAGTCAAAACCCTTTTATCCGTGGGTCAGGGATGACTGAACGATTTCACATAGTCTACATTATCATGAGATTGGTGTTGATGGATGCCAGCGAAAGATGAGAAATACGTTCTCTGGTTTGATGATCTTGGGAAGGATGAGGTTGCACTCGTAGGAGGCAAATCTTCAAGCCTCGGAGAAATGACGCAAAAAACCAACGTCGCAGTCCCGTATGGCTTTGCAACTACAGCCGCTGCATACAGGCACTTCATCAAACAGGCCAAACTAGATTCAAAGATTGCAGATGCTATGAAGGAACTAGTCGACCCGAACGATACCAGAACTCTACAGAAGGTTGGAAAGACGCTCAGGACACTGGTCCTTGAGTCGAAGATGCCGAAGGACCTTCACGACGAGATTGTAGCAGCCTATAAGCAACTTGCGAAGAAAAGTGGGGATCCAAGCCCATACGTGGCAATTCGTTCATCTGCAACGGCTGAAGATCTGCCGGATGCCAGTTTCGCTGGACAACAAGAGTCCTACCTGAACGTGTCAGGTGGAGATCAAGTTTCTGAAAGGGTTAAGGAATGCTACGCTAGCCTCTTCACGGACAGAGCGATATTTTACCGTGCTCAGAAAGGCTTCGATCATATGGCTATTGCTCTTTCAGGCAGCAGTTCAAATGATGGTATACTCGAAAGCAGCTGGAGTTATGTTTACGCTCAACGTCTCGAACGGAGACGAAAGCCAAATCCTGATAGAAGCGGCGTATGGACTCGGAGAATTTGTGGTGCAGGGAACCGTCACACCAGACGAATATTATGTGAATAAGAGCGATCTGAAAATTTCCAGCAAGAACGTTCCAGAAAAAACTCGTCAACTTTCTAGAAAGTCCGATGGGGGCACGTATGAATCAGAGGTGCCGAGTGAACTTAGGATGAGACAGGTCATAACAGACGAGCAGATCAAGGAACTCGCGGGTTACGCTCTGGATATAGAGAAACATTACGGGCGCCATATGGATATAGAATGGGGATTGGACGATAGGAATAACAAGCTGTGGATACTGCAAGCTAGACCAGAAACCGTGTGGAGCTTCAAGAAAGGTCCGACGAAAGTTGAAGCTAAACCCTCCGTGCAGACTGAAAGAAAAGTCATAGTAAAGGGTTTACCCGCTTCGCCAGGAATGGCTGCAGGCAAAGCCCACGTTATAATGTCGGTTACCGACATTAACCAATTCCAGCAGGGAGAGCTCCTTGTCACCGAGATGACAGCTCCAGACTGGGTTCCTGCCATGAGAAAGGCGAAGGCCATCGTAACCAATAGTGGTGGAACGACTTGCCACGCAGCCATAGTAAGTCGTGAACTTGGCATCCCCTGCATAGTTGGAACAGCTAGCAAAGGTACACCGGGAACTAAAGCCATACAAAACCAATCAGAAATCACCGTTGATGCAGGGAACGGCGTAGTCTACGAAGGGATACTGGAGGAAGCAGTGAAAGGACCTGAGGAACGTGGAATGGCTGTAGCTGTCGCAGCGGAATCATATCCAGTAACGGGAACAAAGATTCTCGTGAACCTCGGTGAACCTGAGATAGCTGAAAGGACCGCCAAACTACCATGTGATGGAGTTGGCCTAATGAGAGAAGAGTTCATTTGGGCATCAGACATCAACCAGCATCCACTTCACCTAATTGAGATGGGCCAACCTCAGAAAGTTGTTGACAAACTGGCCGAAGGAATGAGGAAAGTCTGTGCCGCAATGAATCCAAGGCCAGTAGTCTTACGATTTAGTGACTTCAAATCCAGCGAGTATCGAGATCTAGAGGGTGGCGATAAGTATGAACCTGCTGAGCCATCCGCTCTTCTGGGATGGCGTGGAGCTTCAAGATACTACGATCCCAAATACACGGAAGCCTTCAAGCTTGAGGTAAAGGCTGTCATGAAAGTCCGCGAAGAGTACGGGCTGAAGAACCTATGGGTGATGTTACCCTTCGTTCGCACTCTCGAAGAAGTAAGAAAAGTCGTACAAATCATAGAAGGAGAGGGATTGAGAAGAGGCCCTGACTTCAAGATTTGGCTGATGGCAGAGATTCCAAGCAACGTAATACTGGCCGATCAATTCAACAAGTTCATTGACGGCTACAGTATAGGCTCAAACGATCTTACGATGCTCATTCTCGGCTGCGACAGGGATAATGCAACTGTGGGTCACATCTTTGACGAACGGGACCTAGCGGTGAAGAGGGCGATAAGACACCTCGTCGAGGTTGCTCATAGAGACGGCAAGACCGTATCCATTTGCGGCCAAGCACCGAGTGTATACGGGCCAGAATTTATCCGATTCTTGGTTGAGAGCGGAATCGATTCTATGTCAGTGAACCCGGACGCCGTGGTGCAAGTTAGAAAATGGGTTGCAGGCATCGAGCAAAGACTGATACTGGAAAAGAGTTTGGGTCGAGGTGTACTGGAAGACTCACAGCTTGGATGGGACCCAAAGTAATTCAATTGACGACTCGCTTGGTATAGGCGCGGCGACTAGACTGTCGCCGGTGTTGAAATCTGTGTTGATAATGGAAATGGTAATCTGAGAGTTAGTCTACTCCATTTCGGCTCGTGTTAAGCTGTTCTCAACGATGAGGCCAATGTTTGACTTACAGAAGAAAAGGGTTCTTGAATACATCGGCAAAGGAAAGTACCGTAGAGTATTGTTACAGTTTCCAGAAGGACTGAAGCCTCAAGGTTTCAAACTTGCCAGAGAAATTGAGAGAGAATCCGGTGCAGAAGTGATAGTCTCCGCAGACGCCTGTTATGGCGCATGTGACTTGGCTGTTGAAGCTCGAGACCAGTTGATGGCCGACACTCTAGTGCACTATGGCCATTCACCCATGAACAACGGTGACGCTGTGAACATCCTCTTCGTAGAAGCGAGAGCAACTGAGAACATTGATGCCGCTGTGAAGAAAGCACTTGAATTACTCAGAGATGAAAACAGAATTGGACTCACAACTGTTGTGCAACACGTTGATCAGTTGGAGCATGCGGCAGGAATTGTACGAGATTCTGGTAAGGAACCCTTCATAGGAAAGGCAAGTGGTCATGCAAAATATCCAGGGCAGATTCTTGGCTGTGACTATTCAACTGCAACATCAATAGAGGCACATGTTGACTCCTACATATTCATTGGTGGCGGCAACTTCCATGCAATAGGCATTGAGTTGGCCACTGGAAAGAGAACGATTGTGGCAGACCCATATCTTAACCAAGCACGAGATATGACGGAAACAACCAAACTCCTACTTAGGAAGAGATGGGCGGCGATAACGAAGTTTCAAGACTCTAAGAAAGTGGGAATAGTGATAGGACTGAAGATGGGACAGAAGAATATTGAGTCGGCTGAAACTGTCAAGAGTCTGCTTGAAATGATGGGAAAGGAATGTGTGCTTCTCTCAGCTATAGAGTGCACGCCTGAAAACCTAGAGTCATTCGTAGACATTAATGCTTTCGTAACTACGGCCTGTCCAAGACTAGCCATAGACGATCAGGAGAGGTTCACGAGACCGATACTGAATACTGAAGAGGTTCTCATTGCAGTCGGCAAAAAACGTTGGGAAGACTATGGAAGGTATGTTTCTGAGCAAAAAACAGCTTGAGATGGTTCTCGAACATATACCTGCTCATCCTACTCCCAAGATACAACTTGAACAATATACAATCACATCTTCAGTAGCTTCGGAACTTCTTTTCCTAGCTGCGAGATTACACAATGACGTGAGTGACAGACGTGTGATAGATCTCGGTTGCGGAACAGGCAGACTAGCGATTGGGGCAGCCCTTCTGAACGCCAAAGAGGTTGTCGGGGTGGATCTTGATACCACGGCTGTGGACGTCGCCAGAAAGAGTTCTGAGAGAATGAGCGTCAAGGATAGAACTCAATGGGTAGTCTCTGATTTGAACGGAGTTAGCGGTAGATTTGATACAGTACTTCAAAATCCGCCATTCGGAGTAAGGAAGAAGGGCGCTGATCGAGTTTTCATGCAGAAAGCCTTGGATATAGCAGACGTAATCTATTCTTTACACAAGAGCGGTGCAAGAAACAGAGTATTTATTAAAAGCCTAGTTTCAAAGCATAAAGCTACTATCACAGATCTATACCAAATGACGTTTGTGATTCCTCACATATTCAGATTTCACTCTAAGAGGGAACATGTCGTCCTGGTGGATCTCTACAGGGTTGTGACAGATGCAGCCAAAAAATGATGAAATGCAATTTGTGGTACCGGGTGAAAGACTCGGTGTAGTTGAAGAGTTCATGCCAGGACCAGGAACCTACGAACAGGACGGAACGATATACTCGGATGTAACTGGGTACACCACAAGAGACAAAATGAACAAGACAGTGTCCGTGAGACCTACGGTGAAGCGGCCTCTTACCCCCATGGAAGGAGACACTGTTGTTGGCACAGTTGTTACCGCCCATGGCAAGATGGCTACGTTGAACCTGATTAGAATAGGAGACAGAACTGTCTCAACTCCATTCACAGCTCTCCTTCACATATCGACTTCAAGCCCTAAATACGAACCTGCAATGATGGAAGTCTGCAAGGCGGCGGATTTAGTTAGGGCCAGAATAGTAAACACGAAGAATAGGGTACCTCAGCTTACAACTATTGGAAGAGGACTGGGGGTCATCAAGGCTTCATGTTCAATATGTGGCGACCCATTAGTTTTGAAAGATACGGTTCTTCAATGCCAGAAATGCATGAACATAGAACGAAGGAAACTGGCTGAAGACTACGGAAAAGACATTATGTGAAAGGGGATTTCTTTTGGAGATCAAGACACTGAAGGATCTTAAGAACGAGCTAAAGATCGAGATTAGTGGCGAGGGGCATACTTTCTGCAATCTACTCCAACAGACTTTGCTTGAAGACGGCGATGTGGAAATAGCCGGTTACGATCAGCCTCATCCACTTTTTCTCACACCAATCATCTACATACGAATGAAAGGAGACAAATCCCCATCCAAGGCTTTGCAGAAAGCGCTCACAAAGATAAGAGAAAGGGCTATCGAGTTCTCTGAGGAATTTGCAAAGTCCAGAAAATCTGCAACCTAGAATATCTAACCAATCTCCTCGTTAGTTCAAGATGATGCCTAGTTGTCGCAAGGCATCTCTTCGAGCAACCGCCAATTTAGGGAAATACTTCAAAATCCCAAACTTGCGAGACTAGGGGACGCTTACGTCAATTTTCTACTATCTCTGGCCCTGACACAATTCACTGGAACACCTGCAGGAATCAAAGTCAGCGACAAGATACTCTTTGAAGCGGCAAAAGAAATCGGGAATAAGAACCCTTCTTCCAAGAAGAATGAAGCGCGGACAAATCGCCAACGTTGTCGAGGCGATGATCGTTGATTCTTGGTTGAAAAAATCTCTCAGCCTAGAAGAAATGTTGCAAATCATGATGAACGATCTGGACAACTTGCCGAACGCCATAACCCGGCTCCTTAAGGAAATCATTGAGAGAATGAACAACAGCTGAAACTCATGAAAAAAGAGGTCCGAATCCTAGCTATTTCTGACGGCATATCCAAGCGATCATTGATCAGGCAGAACAGGGCAATCGTGGGAGTCGTCCTTCGCGGAGGTCATTGGCTCGAAGGCATAATGAAGACAATAATCGAGAGAAATGGATGTAACGTTACCTCTCAACTTGTGAGAATGATCAGATCATCATCACACTTTCAACAGACGCGCCTCATCATGACGGACGGTCTGGCACTTGCGGGAGTGAACATTGTTAACATTAGAGCTCTTCACGAAATGACTAACATCCCAATTATTGCGGTTTCAAGGGGAAGGAAAGAAATGGGAGATCTAAGCGAGAAAATGAAGGGATTAGACAGACACACTTCGAGAGTAAGGGCTCTGAAAGCAGCTGGCCAACCAACTTCGCTGGTGCTGGAACCCACTAGAAGACGAATCTACGCCTACTACTCAGGCCTAAACTCTACTGATTTGAAGAGTATAATGAGGGGATTCTGTGCGGCTGAGACTCCAGAACCAATTAGGGTGGCCAGGATCATTTCGTCCGCCTTCAACAGGCATCTCGTTAAACGAGTCCAAAAAGATTAAATTTCGCCGACAGAGAAAGATCGAGGTCGATTTCTAGGTAGTTGAGACTTATGCAATTCTGCTCCAAGTGTGGCACAGCTTTAGTCCTCGTAAGGAAAGAACAGAAGGTAGTCTTGAACTGCGCCAAATGTGGCCATGTCTCAGGCAAACCCGAGAAAGCCATCTCGAAAATGGCGCCGGACAAGGAGAAAATAGTCGTTATTGGAAAAGAGGAGCAGAAGATAAGGACTCTGCCAAAGACGAAGGTGGAATGTCCGAAATGTGGGCATTTCGAGGCCTTCTACTGGCTTGTCCAGACCAGAGGAGCAGATGAATCTTCAACACAGTTCTTCAGATGTACTCGCTGCGGAACCACATGGAGAGAGACATCTTAACTGGGTCGTGGATAGCACCTCAACCTCGCCGGGCCAAGCGCCAACCTTATAATAAGTCCAATGGATATCCAACTAAACTCTACAGATCTAGGTGTACCTGATTTGTTTCAAGCTTCACTTCCCGACGCAAAACTTTGGAGGAATATTCTAAGCGCTATTTCAACACTCGTGGAAGAAGCTGATTTCAATGTTTCCCCCGAAGGGATTAAACTGAGATCTATGGATCCATCGCACGTAGCGATGGTTGATTTCGAATGGCCGAAATCGGCCTTCGAGAAGTTCAATTGCTCTCAACCGAACAAGGTAAGGGTTAACATAGGAAATATGTTGAAGCTCCTGAAAAGAGTCAAGAGTGAAGAAACACTTGAAATATCATACGATGATGCAACGAAAAAAGTAGGTTTGCTACTCAAAGGCAAAATTACCAAGAGGTTCATACTCCCAACTTTGGAATCCATAGAGGAAGAAGTGCCAACACCTAAAGTAGTCTTCAACTCCAGAGTCAAAATGACGACGGAAAGTCTGCGAGATGTAATTGAGGACGCGCAGTCCATTAGTGACAATGTACGACTTGAGACTACTCCAGACAAGTTATTGGTTAGCACAAGTACCGAGGTAAGCAGTGCAAACATGGAAATAGAAAAAGGAAGCGAGGCGATGCTTGAGATGGAAATCAAAGAACCATCCAAAGCGACTTTCAATCTGAACTATCTTGCAAACATTATAAGGGCAGGCGGCAGTGCCTCGGAAATCGTTACGATGGAATTCTCGACAAATATGCCGATAAAAGTTGAATTTGAGATGCCTCAGCAAGGGCGCCTCTTGTACTATCTTGCGCCTAGAATCGAAGCGGAATAAGAGCAAAGAGAATGCTGACGAAGACTGATCTTGCAAAATACCCTTTCACAGTCGAATCATCAGAATATGTCAAGAGCCTCAGGATAGGCGTCGCTGAGCTTACTACTGGAGACTACGATCCGATTCTTGATAGGGCAGAACAAAGAATAAGCGAATCTGAGAAGGATGCTGTGGTCTCCCCAAGATGGCAGGATACCGACGTAGAGATCCTCTCATTCCCAACAGCCGTAATGTTAGTGAGCGAAATAGCGAACGAAAGAGTTTCGCGAAGATACGCCTTATCAGAATCAAAAAGAGCGTACGAACATCTGAGAGAGGAGACTTCCCAGAAGATTCTAGAGATAGCCATGAATACCTTCGGTTGGAGGATCGCACATCAACAAGACGGTGGAGACGTCCCTGATTCCAACTACAGTATCCACTTCGTGGACTATCTAAGAAATGCAAAGGGCATTCGAGATCCAAAGTGGAAACTAATCAACCGCATACTTGAGAATGGGATTATTACTGTTGCAGGGGACGAGGTGGCAAGGCTTCTCGAGGAAGAGGTACAGCGGAAGGTATACTCACGGATCAGATCTCCATCCAATTCATTTCCCGAATCTCTCTCTCTACGTGTAAAGAGACTCAAAGAGAAGATTAACACGGGGAAAGCCTATTCATACCTAGAGATGCCTAAAGTGGTTCTTGCTGAGGCTATGCCCCCGTGCATAAAAGCACTTAATCAAGCGTTGACGTCTCGGAAACACCTATCTCACATGGGCAGGTTCACTTTGACATCTTTTCTTCTAAATGTCGGAGTCAGCAGTGAAGATCTTGTGAAGATGTTTAGGGAGGTTTCCGATTTCAGTGAGAGGTTGACTCGATACCAAGTAGAACATATAGGTGGTTCAAGAGGCGTTAAGACTAGATACTCACCGCCCAAGTGTGATAACCTGAAGACTCACGGGCTTTGCGTAAACCCCGATGAACTATGCAGATCAGTGCGGCATCCCTTGAGCTACTATAAGAAGAAGATCTTCAGGAGGCGGATTCGGGCGGGTGAAGATTGAAGAGTTCCTAGAAAAAAAGTTCAGAGAATACTACAGACAGAACTCACATCGAATGCAGCCACCCCAGAAATTCGAAGAAAGGGAATTCGGGTTCGCCCACTTCAAGGATAAGATTATGGTACGCCACAGGCATTTCAATTCCATTAGTGAACTCAGAAAATTCATAGAAGATACAGCACCTTCCGACGTATACCATTCAACGGCTTACTATTCGAACCCTGAGGAGGAAATGGAACGGAAAGGATGGCTTGGCGCCGACCTTGTATTCGATATAGATGCCGATCACATACCGACACCGTGCAAGAGACTACACGACCATTGGATCTGCAAGACATGTGGAACATCGGGAAAAGGCACTACTCCACAGACTTGCCCTTCATGCAACGGCGAAAGATTTAACCAGCGTTCATGGGTCTGTGAGCTTTGCCTCAGAAAGGCCAGAAATGAAGCCATGAAACTTTCTGAATTCCTGATGGAAGACTATGGATTCTCGAAAAGAAATTTGAAAGCTTTTTTCACAGGCCATAGAGGTTACCACGTTCATGTTACGTCGGATACCATTCTTAGTCTGGACAGTGACGAAAGGAAAGAGATAGTCGACTACGTTCTTGGCAACGGACTAGATCTTGACGCTATGCATATTCTTGAGAGGGATTCTTCTAAACCAAGTCTTCCTGAAAAATTGGATGAAGCAAAAGGGTGGAAGAAAAGAATTCTTCAGAGACTCATTGACGTCCTCGCGAATGGAGATCAGAGTGAACTGGTTGGTCTAGGTTTCAGGAACACAGTAGCAAAAACGATCATTGAAATGAGAGATAATGCCATGGGATATCAAGATGCACGAAAAATGATAGGGACCTCTGACTCTCACGCCATGGGAAACAAGAGATGGGAAAACATTCTAAGAAGACTCATTGAAGACTGTTCTGCACAAATTGATACTGTAGTAACAACCGATTTGCATAGACTCATACGAGCGAAGGAGACACTCAACGGAAGAACCGGACTTCGTACCGTCGAAATCAGCGTTGAAGAACTAGAATCGTTTGATCCGTTCGAAAAAGCCATCGCATTTGAAGGTGGAGAGGAGAAGATTGATGTGGAAGACGTTCCTGAATTCAGACTCGGAGGATCGACATTCGGTCCCTGCGACAAAGGACGATTGACGTTACCAACCGCTGCCGCCGTGTTACTTGTATGTAAAGGAAAAGCTCGACCAGTGACATGAAATGTATGATAAACTCTACGATCATTGGAAACGAGAGAAGCTCGACTCAAACCTCCAATCAATTGAAAGAGAGTTCTATGAAGAGCTGGCCAGATACATGAACCAATTAAGAGACTATCTCAGAAGCATTGATGAACAATCTGCAGAGTCGAGATTGGCAGAGGCCGAATTCCAAAGAGCTGAGAGACTATCACGAGAAGTCATTGAGATGAGAGTGCGGAAAATTCTTCGGATCGTTGAATCTAAACCTAGCATCGAAGTAGTCTCGAAGGCGGTGGTAGGGGATGAGAAATTCATCTTCGATTCGGCACTTGAAACTTCAAAAATGTACAATTCGATAGTTCAGAAGGTTTTAGCTGGTGAAATAGAGGGTCAAGATGCAACTGATATGCCGACGAAGCCGAAGAATGTGACAATGGTATTGATCCGATTCTTGGTAGAGGTCCCAGCGATAGTCGGCGTGGACCTAAGGTCCTACGGGCCGTTCAAAGCTGAAGATATGGCCACCATTCCTTTGCAGAATGCTGAGATACTCATCAAGGGAAAGGTCTGCCCTTAGAATCGCTTGTGAATAGCTCCTACATGCTACCTAGGGGGATGTGAGATCATATTCCATGAAAAGTCGACATTCGACCAGATGAAACAATGTATAAATACCGCAATCAAAGCGTGTCTATACTCCCATTCGAGTCTGACGAAAAATGAAGGTTCCAAAAGTAATGAACATTTACTGTCCTAAATGCAAGAAACACTCACCACATTCCGCCTCAGTTTACAAGAAAGGCAAGGAGCGTTCACTGGCTGCTGGCGTTCGAAGACATGAACGCGAGAAGCATGGCTACGGTGGACAAAAATGGCCTGAACTAGAGAGGACAGCGAAAACGACTAAGAAGCAAGTTCTTCGAATGAAATGTAAATCTTGCGGATTTGAGGTTTCAAGACTAGGGATAAGACTTAGAAAACTTGAGGTAGGGGCGTAGAATAGAATTGAAACATGATGAGTTGATTCCAAAACCCAGTAGCTTATTCATGAAAGTAAAATGCAAGTGTGGAAATGAGCAGATAGTTTTTGATCGAATCTCTCTCGAAGTGAAATGCAACGTCTGCGACGAAGTTCTGGCAGTTCCTCGTGGAGGAAAATGTGAAATCAACGGGGAAACCCTTCAAATCCTTGGATAGGGGGTTCAACAGATCTCTTCAGAGTCAGAGTATCCAGACGTCGGCGATCTTGTAGTTGCCTCAGTAGCCAAGGTCACGGACTATGGAGCTTACGTGAGCCTTGACGAGTACAAAGGTAAAGAGGGGCTCATCCACATATCAGAAATATCATCGACTTGGGTCAAGAACATCAGGAACCATGTCAGGGAAGGCCAGAAAGTAGTTCTCAAAGTTCTCAGAATCAACACAGAAAAAGGACAAGTTGACTTATCACTCAGAAGGGTTACTGGAAGAGAGAAAGCAGAGACTCTGCTGGAGTGGAAGAAACACAAGAAAGCAGAATCGATCCTGAAGAGTGTAATTGAGAAATTGGCGTTGGACTCCACCTCGGTCGAGAAACTGAACAAACTGGTTCTGGATGAATACGGGACTCGGTATGACGCATTGCAGGAAGCCGTTGAAGAAGGCGAAGAGGCCTTCACGAAAATTGGCATCGATCCGACATGGGCCAAGGTTTTGACAGAGGTAGCACGAACCAAGATCAAGTCGGAGAAAGCCAAGTTGAAAGCTGTGGTGGAACTCACATGTCCCAAACCTGATGGGATTGAACTAATCAAGAAGAGCCTCCAAAATGCCAAAAAAGCGAGAAAGCCTAGAGGAACCCTGATTAGAGTTTACGCGGTTGGCTCTCCTAGATATCGAATAGAAGTCACTGCAAAGGACTATACCGAGGCTGAGAACGTTCTCAAAGAAGCAGTGGATCAAGCTCTAACGACGTTAGGTGATCTTGGAGGACAAGGGCGCCGAGTCACTTGAGATTTTTGATAAGACGATGCGATAAATGCCTGCTCTACACGCTGAAAGACAAATGCCCTCGATGTGGTTCCGAAACAAGGTCACCCCATCCTGCGAAGTTTTCTCCTGACGACAAGTACGCTAAGTATAAAGTGTATGATAGAAGGCCTGCAGATGATCACCTGCGTGAACGAGGGAAAGATTCAGCCGAATAAACCTGTGATCATTGAGGGATTGCCAGGCCTCGGTTCAGTTGGGATGATTGTCGCATCATACTTGATAAGACGGTCAAAGGCGAGAAGGATAGCCGTGCTTCACTCCCCACATTTTCCTTACTACGCTCTTGTAGACAAAAAGGGAGTGGCGAGGCTTCCTAGAAATGAATTCTATTATCACAAGAGCCAAGATGGAAAGAAAGAAATCGTAGTGATTACCGGCGACTGTCAACCTCAAAGCACAATTGGACAATATGAAGTGGCTGAGAAAATAGTGGATTACTCTGCAACACATTCTGCAAGGCTCATTGTCACTTTAGGTGGGTATGGCTCAAGTGAGACAAATCAACCTAAGGTTGTAGGTGCAGCGACAACCGACAGACTGTCTACTCGGTTGGCCAAACTTGGAGTTCTGATCAACAAAATGGGAGTTCCGGTTGTTGGAGTGGCAGGGCTTATACTACCTCTAGCTGAGTCAAGAGGCATAGATGCAATCTGTTTACTCGGCGAGACCATTGGCTATGTTCCTGACCCCAAGGCTGCCAAAAGCGTTCTGAAGGTTCTGGCTCATCTACTTGACCTTGAACTGGACTATACTGGACTTGATTACGAAATCAAAAGAATGTCCAAGCTCGATGATAAGCTAAGAGAGACCGCTCGTCGATTGGATGAAGAGATCAGCGAGAAGAAGTTGGATGAAAGGTTCTCGTACATCTCCTGAACCTATGTTGTAACCGTCAAAGTCACTATGTCACTGGACGCTTGATCGTATTCCGCATCACCAGACCATGAAACTCTAATGTAGTATGTTCCAGGATCTTTCGGTATCCAATCTGTTGAAGAAAGGCCTGATACAGGTGATGATCCTGACGTGATCGTATTCCATGTTTGTTTGTCCAAGCTGTATTGAACTGTGACAGTTCCATAATTCGACTTTGTGGAGAGAGTTGCCGTTATTTTAACGGATTGTCCAACCTTCACATTTGTCGATGATAGCTCTGTCGTTACCGAGCTTGCTTTTCTGACAACCGTGAGTTCTTGGGTTCCACTTGTAGTTCCACTGTACTTGCCTTTTTCACCGTCCCAAGTCGTGCGGATCACGTACGATCCGCCATCTGGCCTCCAACTGTACCGATAGGTTCCGTTTGGCAGCGTAAGAACTCCTACCAGTCTCCCCCACGTTCTTCCTGTGTCCACGGAGACCTCAACGAAAACGACTTTGTCTCCTAGAGCTTGACCTTTCTCGTCAGTGAGCCTTCCAGAGAGTGTTACATTTTCTCCGTAGTTTATCTTTGAGTGGTCCAAGCCTAGTGTGAGCGATGAT
This sequence comes from Candidatus Bathyarchaeota archaeon, assembly GCA_963760485.1. Taxonomy (GTDB): domain Archaea; phylum Thermoproteota; class Bathyarchaeia; order 40CM-2-53-6; family CAVXDP01; genus CAVXDP01. The sequence goes on from CAVXDP010000008.1 coordinate 84,769, forward strand.
GCTGTTTGATAGTTCACCTCGTACACCAAAACGAATCTGTTTGTAGAAGAGAATACGCGGTTGAAATAGTCTGATGTCTCACCGCCACCTGGATTCACTCCCATCGCTATCATTTTGCCGAGTATCGTGTTAGGTTTGATACCATTGCTATCGGCTATGGTCTCGTTCGACACGATTTTGTCTTTGACGGTTATGATCCTGTTGTATACTGAACTTTGTCCACTTCTCAGTTCGCGGAAAGTTATCTTCTGGCCTTCTAATGTTGTTCCATTGCCTATCTTCGCCATCCAGTACCATTTGTTATCTTCTCCAAAGCCCACCCAGCTTATCGCTCCCTGCTGACTAGTAGTCCAAGTCACGAATACCGCTATGTGAGTTACTCCATACTTCTTCAGCACTGGGAGAGCGTTCGTTTCATTTGATAAGAATGTAGATCCTATCACCGCTACTTGGGTCGAGTTTATCGTTCCGTTATCCGCCATCGACCGTCTTTCCGCAATTTCAGTAATCCAATATCCATAGTCCCACCAAGCGAAAACGACGGCGTTCTCAGGTAGGTTTGCTTTCATCCATGAAAGAGCTTCCAACCAATCCTTGTACTTTCCCTCCTCGCCTTCCTTTGGGGTTATTGGAATACTTGACGTTACTATCGTTGCGGGAGTATATGCTGAAGCCAGTGCATAGTAGAATGTTGGCATTGTGACCAGTAGAAGGATCAGGATTATCCCTACTCCAAACTCTTTTCCGACGCGTGTAGTGAATCTGATTCTCCTTTTTGGAAAGATCGTTGTCTCTTTCAATATGTCAACAGAAGGCTTCCCCAACTCAACCATCGTTATCGCCGATAATATACAGAATGCGGGGGCCATTACGAGAGTAAGTCGAACGAGAGATCCGGCGAAATAGACGGCCGACAACGCGAAAACTATTAGAAATATGTCACTATTTCTTCTTCTTTGCGTAGCAAAGATGAGTCCGAAGACTCCTAGGAATATCAGTATTCCAAATTCATAGAAGAATGAAGCCCATGTTGCTGGTCGATGTTCCGCGACAGACTCGACTATAGGTAGCCCTAGTCTTTCACCTGGATTCAATATAGCTAACCACTTGCCGCTCAGAGGCGTTAGATCTCCCAGATACCAGAATGCAGCCGCTCCAACAACAAGCAGGCCTAGGATGCCTGCAGTTACCAAGGCTTTTGTCTGGAACCCTTTGACTGAACGGTAGAGTTCAGCTGCGCACAGAATAACGAAGACTCCCAATACGGCCATTGGACCCGACATTTCTGTAAGGTAACCATACCCTAACTTTGGAACTTGCGTCGCCACAAAGAGAGATATTCCATAAGTGATCGAATAGGTCATCAAGAGCCTACGTGAGTATCGACCTACTAATACAAGAACTAAGGTGAAGATCGCCATAAGAGCCATTGGGTATCTAAAGCCACCCCACCCAGAAGCGAAATAGGCAAGCGTCAGTGCGGACAGTGTAGCATAGATTGCAGATGACCTCAGCGACCTATTAGGGGAGATTGCTTTGAGGAAGAATGCAAAGAACAGTATCATCGAGAATATGCCGATGGTCTCATCATCATACCACCCCAACGAAGTCCTCGAGATCTCAGATGCACTCAACGCCATGAAGAGCGCTGAAAAAAGACCAACACTCTTTCCCCAGACTTCTTTTCCCAATAAGTAGGCTGCAACCACAGCTGCCGCTCCAAACACTACCGGGAAAAACACGCAGAATTGATATAAAGTCACGTCCATGCCAATGCTTCGCACAAACATGTAGAGAACAGCGCCGGTGATCGCAAGTCCAGGATAAGTTGATTCCGCATAATCCCGCCCCCAAGGATACCAGACCATATTATCGCGCCAAGCAAACCACGAGGCGAAACCATTCCTAACCATATACTCCGTGTTTCTATACTGGATGTAGGGGTCAAATTCGCCAAGGTAGACTCCCCAACGTAGAGGCATCAACCTCACAATGATTGCGACGATAACAATGGCAGACAACGCGGTGAAATGGATTAGGCTGGATTTGGGCACCTCTGAGATGACTGATTTAAGCCCCCTAAATCTTGAGCCTAGAACCTCTTTGCTCTTTGTGGAGAAATCTTTTAAAGTGTCAGATACATTCGAGGATGCCACTTGTCTTCCCGCCAAGCAACGGCTCATATCGCAAAGATCGTTCTATTAAACTTTGGCAGGATGTTCGCGTTGAATTCCGTTGGAATTCAATAGCATCCTGGATATGCGGGAAGAATTTAATTATCGTTGAAGAATATTGTCTGGAACTCTGACAAATTGGCAGTGACTGCTTATACAAATTTGATCTAGCCCCGTATTGTTGAGATGATAAGATTGGTAAGACTTGCAGTTGGAAAGACACCGAAGAAGTATACGGTTCGATCGATGGAGGAAGAGGTACTAAAGTGGTGGGAAAAGAAATCCATCTACAAGAAGACCAAGAACCAAGGAAAGGGAAGGAAGAAATTCTATTTCTTGGACGGGCCACCGTATGTTACGAATCCGCCACACATCGGAACAGCTTGGAATAAGCTGTTGAAAGACGTGATGATAAGATACAAGAGAATGAGAGGTTTCGATGTTCGTGATCAGCCCGGGTACGACTGTCATGGTCTTCCAATTGAAGTGAAAGTTGAGGAGGATCTTCAGGTAAAGTCAAAGAAAGAGATTGAAGACAAGATAACTGTTAGGGTTTTCATTGAAAGATGCAAGCGGTACGCTGAAGAGAATGTCAAGGTTCAGACTTCGGTGTTCAAAAACCTTGGAGTCTGGATGGATTGGGATCACCCATACCTTACATTGACAAATGATTACATCGAATCTGTCTGGTGGACTGTGAAAAGGGCTGATGAGAGAGGTCTGCTGAAAAAAGGTTTGAGAGTTGTTCACTGGTGCCCTAGATGCGAGACCGCTCTCGCGGGCTATGAAGCAACAGACGAGTATAGAATCGTTAAAGACAAGTCAATCTACGTGAAATTTCCTGTCGAGGGTAAGGAAAAGGAATTCGTTCTCATCTGGACGACAACACCCTGGACGATACCAGCAAACACCGGAGTGATGGTTCATCCTGATGAGCCTTATGTTAGAGCAAGGTTCGGTGACGAAGTCTACATTCTGGCCGAGGCGAGATGCAAAGTTCTCGCAGAACAATTAGGGCAGGAATGCCAGATTCTCGAAAGCTTTAGAGGAGATGCGCTTGTTGGGCTGAGATTCAAAGCTCCTTTGCTGGAAGAGGTTCCGGCCCAGTCGAAGCTCGAGAATGCGCATCGTGTGGTTCCATCCAGACAATACGTTACTATGATAGAAGGAACAGGATGTGTTCACACTGCACCAGGACACGGAGAAGAAGACTTTGAAGTCGGTCTCGAACAGGGTCTCCCAGTCCTTTCCCCAGTAGACCACACAGGCAGATTTACGGAAGAAGCTGGAAAATACAAAGGAATGTATGTTACCCAAGCGAACGAGCACAATAGTAGAGGATCTGAAAAGAAAGGGTCTTCTGTTATTTGATACAGTCGTAGAACATTCGTATCCGCACTGTTGGCGGTGCAAGACTCCCCTTATCCAGCGCGCTACAGAGCAATGGTTCGTGATGATAACCAAGCTCAAAGAGAAGCTTATCGAAGAGAACAAGAAAGTACGTTGGGTCCCAGAATGGGCGGGAAAGAAACGATTTGCAGACTGGCTGATGGGCGCAAGAGACTGGGTCATCTCCAGACAAAGATTCTGGGGCGTCCCGCTGCCAATTTGGGTATGCGAAGCATGCAAAGCCAAAACAGTTATCGGATCAAGCACTGAATTGAAAACTAGGGCAATCAATTTTCCCAAGTCACTCGATCTCCACAGGCAATGCATAGACCAAATAGAACTTAGATGCGTGTGTGGTGGAGTGGCAAAACGCGTCCCCGACATAGTTGATGTCTGGCTAGATTCGGGAATAGCTTCTTGGGCTTGTCTAGGCTACCCAAAAGAGAAACGAGCGTTTCAATCTTGGTGGCCTGCAGACTTCATTACTGAAGCTCACGATCAAACTCGTGGCTGGTTCTACACGCAACTGGGTTCAAGCATTGTAACCTTTGAGAAACGCCCGTACAATTCGGTTCTAATGCATGGACATACACTTGACGCCGAAGGGCAAAAGATGAGCAAGTCTCTTGGAAACTTCGTCTCCCCAGACGATGTGATAGCTCGTTTCGGACGCGACGCGCTTAGACTGTATGCACTTCAGAGAACTGTCTGGGAGGATTTCAGGTTTTCTTGGGACGCCCTTGAAGAGTCGTCGAGTACATTGCAGGTCGCATGGAACGTTTTCGCTTTCGCAACTCTCTACATGAATCTAGACTCTTTCAACCCAAACAAGTGGAATCCGAATCGAATTGCGCGAAGTATGAGACAAGAAGACAAGTGGCTTATGTCCAAGACTGAAAGCCTCAAGGCTACAGTCACCAACGCCCTAGAAGCTCTTGAAATACATACAGCCGCAAGAGCACTGAACAACTTCATCTTGGATGACCTGAGCCACTGGTACATCAGACTTGTGAGGAGAAGATTCTGGCAAGAAAAAAGTAGCCGAGACAAGATGGCAACCTACTCAGTACTGTACCATGCACTTAGAAGTTGGCTTACGCTCAGCGCGCCCATAATTCCATTCGTCACGGAGAAGTTGTATCAGACGATTGTACCTCCCGTGGAAAGAAATTCACCAGAAAGTATTCACATGAACCATTGGCCAAAGTTAGAAAGCAAATGGCGAGACAAGAAACTCGAAGAGAACATGGAAATAGTGAAAGAGGTCACAAGCGCCGTAGCAGCCGCAAGACAATCACTAAAGATCAAGTTAAGACAACCAGTTCAGAAGACGATCATCGTTTCCGATAAACCCAAGGTCAAACAAGCTATCAAGAAACTAGATCGACTTGTTCATGAACAGGCAAATACGAAAGAAATCGATTTTCTGAGCATTGACGAAGAGAAGAAGCTTGAGACGATTGTAGCTGTGCCCAGATACGAGGCACTCGGCCCAATCTTCAAGGCAGATACCCAAAAGGTCGCTGACGCAACAAAGAACACAAATGGCAAAACGATTCTTGACAACTTCAGAAAAACCGGATCTTATCTGATCGACGTTGAAGGGAAACAGATGAACATACTCCCATCAATGGTTTCATTTAGAGAGGAGACGCCGGAAGGATACGCCTCTGGGGCCTTTGGTCAAGGAAGAGTATACGTAGAGACTGCTCTGCCGAAGAGCCTAATGCAGGAAGGTTTGGTCAGAGATGTGGTCAGACGCCTCCAGGAGATGCGAAGACGCATGGATCTTCCAGTCGACAGATTCGTGGAGGCCTACATCATATGCCCAACAACAGACGAAGTACAAGGGCTCAAGAAAAAACAAGCCTACATCAAAGAAGAAGTCAGAGCAACTCAATTAGAGCTAAGACCCGCAACAGAAAAAGCCTTGGTCAAAGCTGAACTTGAAGAGACTTGGGCCATAGAAGGTAAGACCTACAAGATGGGAATGAGGCTAAAGAAAGGAAAAAGATGAGTTGAAACGTCTCGGACTTCTCATAAACCCAATCGCGGGAATGGGAGGATCGGTAGGCCTCAAAGGCACTGATGGCTCTGAAACATTAAGACGTGCAGTAGAGCTAGGGGCTAAGCCCAAATCATCAGTCAGAGCCAAACAGTTTCTGGTACAACTTGCTAAGAACAACATTCCAATAGAACTATGTGTTTGCGCTGGATCCATGGGCGAAGACGTTGCGAGGTCCTGCGGAATCCAACCGCAAGAAATCATCGGCGACAGAAAACCCAACACAAAACGTGAAGACACCAAGATTCTTGCCGGAAAACTCGCCGACAGCAACATCGATCTAATGGTTTTCTGCGGAGGAGATGGCACAGCCCGGGACATAGCAGACGCTATTGACGCCAGAATTCCGGTGCTAGGTATTCCTGCCGGAGTAAAAGTCTACTCAGCAGTTTTTGGGGCTAACCCCATCACATGTGCTTCCATAGCCATTGAGTTCCTTGCGGGGCAGCTTGAGACTCGCGAAGCCGAGGTTATGGATATTGACGAGAACGATTTCAGGAACGGGAAGCTCTCTGCAAGATTGTATGGATATATGAAGGTTCCAGCTGAAGAAGCCTTGATGCAACAGGTGAAATCCTCAAGTCCAGAAACGGAATCTGAGAAACATCGACAAGGCGACATCGCAAAGTACATAGTCGAAGAAATGGATAACAAAACCATCTATATAGTGGGCCCAGGATCCACGACGAAAGCCATAGCAGATCTTCTAGGACTGGACAAGACATTACTAGGCGTGGACATCTTCTACAACAAAAAGATCTTGGCCAAAGACGTGAATGAGAATCGAATCTTAGAATTGATGAGAGATAAGAAGTGCAAAATCATTGTGACGCCCATAGGCGGTCAGGGTTACATATTTGGAAGAGGAAACCAGCAGATCAGTCCATCAGTTATCAAAACTGTTGGAACGAAGAACGTCATAGTTGTAGCAACGAATCAAAAGCTGCAGAGCTTTCATCATCCTCGACTCCTAGTAGACACTGGGAACCCATTACTGGATGAACTCCTAAGGAGATACATCAAAGTTGTGACGGGGTACAGGGAGATGACGGTTCTCAAAGTACAGTAGAACACGTCGAACTAAGAGGTTCACCCATCAGAGTCACCGAACCTAGAGCCCTGAAAATTGTAGATTCTTTGATACAAAAAATCCGACATGAAAACATATCAACCGGCCGTTCATAGGGCCGGAAGGCTAGATGAAATGAGAGTTTCTACTTCTTCTCTGAAACGGTTTTGAGAAATTCCGCGTAAGCTTTCGCGTCCATCAAAGAAGTCATTTCTTGCTGGAGATTCGATGGTTTGACTACGACTACCCAACCATCACCGTACGGACTTTGGTTCAGGAGTTCAGGATTGTTTGATAGCTTTGTGTTTGCTTCCACGACTTCGCCTGATGCTGGTGAGAAAACGTCCGCAACAGCTTTCACAGATTCAACGGTCCCCATAGACTGCATTTGGGTAGTCTTTGCACCAATCTTGGGAAGGTCGACGAACACAATCTCATGCAGTTGTTTCTGTGCATAATCGCACATTCCAATTCTGCATTTGTCACCCTCGATCTTCATCCATTCGTGTTCCTTGGTATAGTAGAGTCCATCTAGATACTCGTACTCGCCAACTTTCATTTCTAAACCCCCTATTTGGATTTCGCGTTGCTGGGCGTATGTTCCTTCTGAAGTATATATCATGATTGGTTATGGTTAGGATAGATCGCAGGATTCTAGGTCTTGCGCTGCCATCCATATTTTGACGTGTCATAGAATGGGACCTTAACAATCTCAGCATCTAGGCTCTTATCCCTGACTTTGATCTCAACTTTTCCCCCTTCGCCAGAGTACTCCTTCGGAACATAACCCATTGCTATGCCGTATCCTAGTAGAGGTGAAAGGGTCCCACTAGTGACTTTTCCAATCGATTTTGCATTCTTGAGAATCTCATGCCCCGCTCTCGGTATACCCTTGCCTAAAACCTTCATCCCCAATCGTACACGTTTCACACCTTCGGCCTTCTGTTTGGCCAAAGCTTCTCTTCCTATGAAATTTCCTTTGTCGAGTCTGACAACCCACCCTATCCTAGCTTCGAGGGGGGTAGTTGTGTCGTCTATATCATTGCCGTAGAGGCACATACCAGCTTCAAGTCTAAGTACGTCACGTGAACCCAGACCGCAGGGTTGAATGTTGAACTCTTTCCCAACGTCGAGTATGGCATTCCATACTTTCATCGCTCGCCATGGATCCTCTAATGGTGCGTCGTAGACGTATACCTCAAGCCCATCTTCGCCAGTGTATCCGGTCCCAGACGCAGAACATTTCAAACCCGCGATTGTTAGCCACCCACATCCAAACCTCGAAATCTTTGAGACTTCCTCTTTGGCAATCTTCTGAATGGTCGATCTGGCTTTGGGGCCTTGAACGGCGAACATAGCAACCTTGTCAGTGACATCTTCCAACTTAACGTTGAACTTCTTCGCTTCCTCGGTTATCCAAGCTACGTCTTTCTTTCTATTGCTCGCGTTGAAAACCACCATGAACAACTCCTGATCATATCTCGTTATTATGATGTCGTCAACTATGGTTCCCTTCTCATTGCACAATACTGAGTAGTGACCTTGGAATTGTCCGAGACCTGGAACGTTATTTGGTGTAAGATAGTTTAGAAAGGTCTCGGCGCCTTTTCCAGAGACCCACATTCTCCCCATGTGTGATACGTCGAACATTCCAACAGAATTTCTCACAGCGGCACATTCCGGAATTATGCCCTTGTACCATGTGGGCATTAGAAATCCAGCAAAGTCAACTACGTGGCCATTCTTCTCGTGGTATTCGTAGACATGAGTTTTACTAGCCAAATCTGTAACACCAATTGAAAGCCATAGCCACATCGCGTGGATTTAATAGTATCTCACTATAGGAACATTTGGAGCGGTAGGGGAGTCAAGGAAAATACTTAATTGCCATAGTTTGCTCACTGTGAAGGGTCATAATCGGTCGTGGCTACAATGAGTAAGAGATTTGACAAGATTTCTTGGAGGCTTAAGAGGCGTCTGGGAGACATGGGTTACGGGCTTAGAATGCAGCGGATGCCTACAACTGAGACTATGAAACCGTCGACAACTGTAATTGTTGGAATTGTTGTCGCTTTCACTATTTTCATTTTGGTAGGTGGAATATACGATCTTCTGGAGAAACCTTTAGCTATTCTACCAAAGGCTTCTTCCGGCTGGACATTCATCTATAAGGGAAGTATCAATGCCCAGACGATCAACGAGAGTATCGTCTCAGGGCTGCTCTACATTATCGGTTTGGCAGGACTCTACATGCTTCTGAGGAGTACAAGGATGGCCTACAGGCCACGGCAAGCTTACATTTTTCTCCTACTCGGTGTAGTAGTGCTTCTCATAATTGTCTACTATACCAATATCTTGCTTCAAGACAAGATTGGAGCTGGGTAAGCACTCTACCACGCCGTGTTCTTGAGTCTCAGTGCATAGGCTACCGTGTTCGTTGCTAGATGAAGTGGTGGAGTCAAAAGAAGGACGATGAATGTTGAGTTCGGGTTGAACCCGTAAATCGGATATGAGAAAAGTAGAGCCCCAAGAATGAAATCTAGTTGGTCCATCAGCGGGAGTGGGAATCCTGGTGGGAGTTTAATCCGTCTCTTTATGAACGCGCCTACTAGATCTCCTGACAATGATCCGAGTGATATCAGTATTGATCTATGCAACAGTCCCTGTGATACAATCAATTGCTCGATGAGGCCTACAAATGATCCGAGAACTAGTCCGCTGACGAATCCTCTCACTGTTTTGTTCGGACCAAATATCCTTTCTCCGTCCATGAACCTTTTGCCAAAGTCGATGGCTCTTCCGCCACCGAAGATTATTGGAGTTGAGTTAGCCACGTAGGCTGGTAATATGAAATAGAGTGCCCATAGAACATCGTTAAGCGTCAATATAGTCTCCAAGGCTACATACCCGGCCTACTTCGGCGCATGTTATTCATGTCTAGAGAGATAAGCGTTAGTTTACTCAAGGCCTCTTTCAGTCAACGTGATGTAACCGGTCATGTTCGGGGACACTTTCGAACGATACCGTTCCACAACGATGCGTTTCAAATTCCTCTTTGCAGTTGATTGCAAATGAATTATCATCTGGGGCCAATGAAAGAGGGTTCGTCTGGCGACAGGTTCTATGCCTCCCATAGGTGTATTGATTCGTGCATGCACTTGGCTGGTAACGAGTACTGCAACATGGTGCGTGCCTGCCAATGAGGTTAGGTAGGCAAGCTGACGATTCAATTCTCTGTTAAGAGCAAACCTTTCCCCTGTCGAAGCTGGTATAGCGCGATACAATGTCGTTACTGCATCGACTACGACTAGACGCGTGGTAGCTGCCATGTATTTCTCTAGACTCTCGATTATTCTGGTTTGATCGAGAAAGAACTCAGGAATGAATATCACTATGTTGTGACTTTGCTCTTCGATCTCTGGAGCAATCTGATGGAAGCGTTGGTGCGCAAATGATTGGTCAGCATCTACATAGATTACTCTCCCCCCATTCCTAGCTGCCTGCGCCGAAACCTGCAATGCAAGGGTGGTCTTTCCGGTGGCCGCCTCTCCATAGACGAGTGTCATCTCACCTCGCCTAATGCCCCCTTGCAAAAGCCTATCCAGCATGACGCAACCAGTCTGGAGAGGTTCGTCTGAACCAATCAATCTCGTGCTCAGTCCATGTGAACCATTCTGCTAATGCATAACTATTAAGCCTGATTTGCTTGCAAAGTACGAGCTATAGAAGACTTAGTCCACTGTCTGGTTAAGGCTATTTCACAAATTTATAATGGGAATATGGAGAAGTATCAGACAGGTTGAAATGACGAAGAGAATAGGGATCGTTTCACGTTTAGACCATAGTGACGCCCTAGCGAAATCAAAGGAGATTTACGACTTCATTCTTTCAAGAAAGCTCACAGTGCTGCCCGAGACCGGATTGGCTAGACTGCAGAACTTGGATGGAGGATGTCCAATCTCCGAAATGAATGCCGACTTGATCATTACAGTGGGTGGTGACGGGACCGTCCTCAAGACTTGCATAAACATTCCCCATCCGGATACTCCCATACTTTCGGTGAACATGGGTCGAAGGGGGTACCTTACAGAAGTAGAGCCGGTGAATGCTATCAAAGCCATTGAGAGTTGCCTTGCGGGAAAGTACAAACTCGAAGATCACTCGAAATTATCTGTATACCTCAATGATAGACGGTTGGCTGATTCTCTTAATGAAGCGCTTGTAACATCTGCTTTGCCATCGAAGATGCTTCGTTTCAGCTTGGGCCTAAACAGTCGCAAACTAGTCGAATGTAGGGCCGACAGCCTAATCGTTGCGACTCCAACTGGCTCGACCGCACATGCCATGTCTGCTGGAGGGCCAATCCTTGACAATTCGCTAGATGCATTCGTCATGGTCTTTGTTTGTTCACTTGAACCCATTAGGCCTATGGTGATTCCATCAAGGTCAACAGTCGAGATTTCACTCTTGGACGAGCGACCGATGGGAGAGGTCGTCATCGATGGACGATACCAACATAGACTCTATCCGAGAACCCCTCTGAAGCTTAGAAAGTCTGAGCACAAAGCAGTCTTTGTGAGATTCGAAACTGCCGATCTCTCCAGGAGTCTCCTGCGCCTACAGCCCAGAGAGCTCAGATCGATGTAAACAGCTCACAAAAGTTCATAGCTCAACTTGTTCATTCAATCTGTATTGGGGCGCCTAGAACAAGTCACTGCATAGAAGGCAGGGACTCGCCATATGGTGAACAGGGATTGGATCAGAAGGTTCTCGTACTAGATACTACGGCCTTCATCATGGGATTTAGTCCTTCATCCATTGCTTCACCCACATTCTCTGTTCCCGCAGTTTTGCAGGAACTTTCAGCTCGAAGCTTCGCATCACTTCGTTCCGATGCTTCAATAGAAGCTGGAAAACTGATTGTTCGAATGCCATCAGAAGAGTCTCTGGAAGCTGTCCACAAAGCTTCATTGGAGTTCGGTGAGAAGTTTGCTTTGTCGCAGACGGATTTTCAGGTGCTTGCTCTGGCTATTGATCTGAGGGTGGAAGGAGAGAAGCCAATCATAGTCAGTGACGACTATGCAGTTCAGAATGTAGCTGAACATCTCGAATTGGACTATGCTTCGTTGGCCACTTTTGGAATCTCTCAGAGGTTTGACTGGATACTTTACTGTCCCGCATGTTACAGAAAATATCCTCAAGATCGTTCAAGATTATCATGTGAAATCTGTGGTACGGAGCTTAGGAGACGGGTTTCTAGAAAGTCGCTTGTTCGAAGAAAGAGTCCATCGAAGATTTCTGACTAGAGACTTGCTTCTCTCTAGTTTAGTGTGTTTGCATGGTCAATGTGATGGTTAAAGCAGTTTCTTTGCGGCTGGAGTGAGGGTCTTGAATCGCATTCTGCCGTAATGGTAGAGGTATAACTGGGCCAATCCTGCCCATTCTCCATATCTATTCCTGAGAAACTTTCCAACTTCCTCTTTTGTCATCTTCGCTCCTCCGAAATATACTCTCGGAACAATCCTGTGAATCCAGATGTCAACCGGCGCGGCTCTCGTCTGTCCTAGGCCATACAGTAAGAAACAGTCCGCTACCTTCGGCCCGATTCCGGGGAGTTCCATTAGCTCTTTCTTCGCATCCTCATAAGGGGCTTGTTTCAATCGCATTAAGTCGAGCCTTCCATCAACTATCATTTTGGAAGCTGAGATTATGTATCCGGCTCTGTAGCCGGTTTGGCAACTCTCCAGTTTTGCAGTTGATGCCTTTGCAAGTGTCTCAGATGACGGGAAGGAGAAAAATGTCGAACCTCCGGGACCAATGAACCTGGGCCCGAAAGATGCTCGAATACAGCGAACTGTTCTATTCCATTGCTCCACGGATGAGTGTTGGGAACAGATAGAGCAGATGAGGCTTTCATAAGGGTCTGAAGCTTTCATCAGTCTTAGGCCACTATAATCTTTGAAGGCCCGCGAGATCTTTTCCGTTCGAAACTTTTCATAGAATAAAGGTAGATCGTCTCGGAGTCGGAAGAGTTCAATCAAGTAGTTCTTGACTGATTCTATCGTTTCCTCATCGATGTCGGAACCAATCAAGTGGACGTGTGGGCACGGTTCCTCAGCGCTAGGGCTTGGGTATACCTCGTACCTGACCAGTTTTCCATTGATTAGATCAGTGTCCCAGTATGCACCATCTATCTGAGGCCAGTATGGCTCTGATGTCTGTCCACTCTGCATCGTGTGATACATATTGAAAGGGCCGCAGATCTGTCGTGAAAATATCGAGAATTCTTTCTTCATCAATCGTCGCCCAAGCGCTTCGGAGTTGTCTTGAGACGATACCTTATAAAAGGTGAGAACGGAACAATACTGGAGATTTCGAACCAGAGGTGGCAATTTTGGACAGGCTTGAGGAACTCGTTGGGAGGGCTCATGAATTGAAGTCTAAAGGCTTCTCGACTTATGAGATTGCAGACGCTCTAGCTGTTCAACCTGACACTGTTGTTTGGCTTCTTCTTCGAGGCAAGGAAAAGATTGGGAAACCAGCTCCGCATGATGTTTTCGTTGACTGGAATCATGTCGGCTCCAACGTTAGGCGTCTTTCCCTTGCAGGGTGGGCTCTGGCCGATTTGGTTCATGAAACAGTGGGCAAAGGTGAGTGTGATGAACCAGATGTCGTTGCGGGAATTGGAGGCAGCGGGATGCTTCTTGGATATATTGTAGCGGAGGAGTTGGGAAAACCTCTCTCAGCGATAAAGGTGCGGGGTGGAGCTGATGAGAGTAAGCAGCCAGGAGTTATTGATCCATCCTTCTGTAACCCAAAGAACCGTAAGGTTCTGATAGTTGATACAATCGCTGGGGGCGGGGCTTCAATAAAATTCGCCATAAAGACTCTTGATGAATCAGGGGCGAAGTCAACGGCGATAGCTGTATTAGTAAACAAGACCGGTAGAGACAAAATTGAAGGTATCCCCCTTCTGTCTCTCATTGAGTTGCTTCCCGTTATGTAGCCTGCAGGTTGTCTCTAGGCATTCTGTTTCCAGAGATTCTCTTCTTGCTGAGTTTCACTATTCCAGATCTTCCGTTCTTTCTCCTCTTTCTCAGCTTTCATCAACAATGAACGCTTCGGATCTTTCAGAGGGATGATAAAAAACTCGTCAACTTCACCTTTCTCGTTTCTCAAAGATAGTTTCAATTTCTTGTCGGCTAACTTCAGGCTTTCAGGATTCAAGTATTTGCAGGTTACGTATGTGCCTCTAGACTCTAAGGCTCTAACTTCTAGTTTTCCGCTTTTTCCCTTCGTCAGAACACTCTCTGAGAACTTCAACGTGTTTTCATCTTGACTATGGTTTAACAAAGCGGGCAATAAAAAACCCTGCACCATGAATGTGAGGGTGAAACTTCTGTGTGTATTTGGCATGATCGAAGTTCAACAATGACCCCGGAGAACCAAGAAATACCTTTTGTTCAGCAAGTCTGATCCCGCAGTGTTCTTCTCCAAACCGTACAACGTTCTCGCATTCCTCTGGAGTAATCGTACAGACGCTATATACTACGGTTCCACCTGATCTGACGACCCTTGATGCTACTTTGAGAAATTGCTTCTGGTAGTCTGCAAGATTCTCAATCTCCTTCTGATTGATATGTTCATACAGCTTAGGCATTATTCCGAGCCCGCTGCAAGGCGGGTCTACTAAGCACCGGTCGGCTACTATGTGTGAGTGGTCAACATCCAGGTATCGTGCATCTGAGACTATCAGGCTGACGTTCTTACACCCTAGACGCGTCACCGTATCCTTCGTCGTTGAGATTTTTCTCTTGTTCCGGTCAACGCCAATTACGATACCTTTGTTTTCGGTTAGTTGGCATATGTGGGTCAACTTCCCTCCAGGTGAGCACGTCATATCCAGTATGACTTCCCCCGGTTGTGGGTCTAGGACATGACTAGTTACCATCGCCGGAAGAGATTGCGGATACAAGAGGCCTTCCTTGTATTCTTGAGCCTCCCTAAGACTTGGCGTCCTATACGTCGAGTCGGTAACCTCTATAGCTAGGCCCTTCCTGAATGTGAGGATCTGGTTCTCACTCATTCTTGCAAGCCCATTAGCGACAACCTGTCCGTGATCATCTACAACTGTTACTCGTTCCCCACGATGTAGACCTCGGCACATTACTACACCTGGAGCATACACGTGAGCTCCCTGCAAAACCGACTCTGCAGTAAACTTCTCAACTACAATCTTTCTTCCTTCGGTTGTCAGGGAAAAGGGGCCCTTTACTTGGATGTAGACCGCTTCGTCTATTACGCTATGTTTCTCAACTTCAATGCCTTTGGCTCGAAGTCTGTTGAGGAGGTCACGTACTGGGATCTTCAATGTATTCGCTCTGAAATAGTATCTCTTGCCTGGGGCTTTCAGAGCCTCAAGTGAAACTTCGACTGAATCGTTGTATAGGTTGTGAAGTTGCTTGACAAAATCTAAGGAGAATTTGTAGCGATCCGACATGATCTCGAGATCATTCATAGTATATGCCTTTTTCAAATGATCAGGCCCCCATTTCAAGTGCTTAGAATAGATAAGAAAGGTAGCTTTTTCTTCAAGGATAGATTTCAGTGTTAGATCATTTCAACATTATCTGGCTAGATGGTGACTAGAGTGAGTTCTAAGAATGTGGGGATTCATGAAAAGGAAAAGATATCAATCCTAGATCTTTTGGAAGATTTAAGGTCGAACAAAAGGTTCAGAGAGGTTGGAGCAATCGCCTCATTTTTCGGCATAGTTCGTGGCACTGGCAAAGATGGAAAAGAGGTGACGGGGCTAGACATGGAAGCGTATGAGGACAAGGCAGAGAGCGTCTTCGCCAGCATATCTGAAGAAATGAAAAAACGCCCCGGAATAGTTGATGTTCTAATACATCACGTAACCGGGCATCTGAACCTCGGGGATCTCATATTCGTTGTCATGGTCGCTGGAAGCAACAGAAAAAACGTCTTTCCCACACTCATTGAGACAGTTGAGAAAGTTAAGAGAGAAGCAACAATCTGGAAGAAAGAGACGCTAAGTAGCGGAGAATCCTACTGGGCGGAATATGGCTAGAAACATGTCTCGAAGCAAGTCTTAGCCATATTGTAGGACAATTTGATGTGTGAGCTTCCATCGTGAATGAGAGGTTCCTCGTGCCCCGCCAATAAAGATTCAACTTGAAGAGTTGTGAGTTTCTTCAGTGAATTCACTAGAGCTGAAGAGTCGCCGGTGGGAAGATCTGTTCTTCCAAATGACCCATTAGGAAAGACCGTATCACCTGAAAAGAGTATTTTGTCGTCTTCATCGAAGAGACAGATACTGCCAGCGGTATGTCCTGGGGTGTGGATGACTTTCAGCTTGCGGTTGACTGCTGTAAGACTCTCTCCATCGGTCACATACATGACCTTCAGGTCCAAATCTTCGAGTGCAGGTTCGTCAAGTCTATGAACTAGGATCCTTGGTGACGAAAGAGATTGAATTGCTAGTAGTCCACCAAAATGATCAGGGTGAGTGTGTGTCAGAATTACGTTTGCGACTTTGCGGACGGGCAAATGCAAGCGTTCAAGCTCTCGATCAAGCCTGTTATATTCGTCACCGACACCCGTATCGATGAGCGTTATCTCTTCGCCGATAATCACGTAGATGTTGGAGCTCAATCCGACTCCTTGAATGGCAATAATGCCTTCGAGCCTCGCGTCTTCTTTCCCCAAATCTTGGAACATGGAGTGTGTGGAATGTTGAAGCGATTAGATAGCTATACCTCTGAGAGGCGGTTTCCTGCAATCCTTTACGTAGCTGCCTTTTAACCCCATGATTTTTGAGTCGGACTCGTTCTATCGTGGTAATGATCGTTTCGTGGATGAGGAGACTAGCCCCAATTGCAGAATATGGTCGTCGCCGAGAATCTAACCAAGAAATTTGAGGATTTCACAGCTGTAGACTCTGTTGACTTTCGTGTTGAGCAGGGTGGGCTCTTCGGTTTCTTGGGTCCAAACGGAGCCGGGAAGACTACTACGATGAAGATGATTTATTGTGTCTCTCCGAAGACGTCAGGAAGGCTTGAGGTTGCAGGAATCGATGTAGATAAAGACCCTAGAAAGATCAAGCAGATAATTGGAGTCGTTCCGCAAGAGAACAACCTAGATCCCGACTTCACAGTCTTTGAGAACCTAGTGATATACTCTCGTTACTTCGATCTTGCAAAGGATCAGGCTCGAGATAGAGCACGAAGCCTATTGGAATTCTTTCAACTCGAAGGGAAGAGTGATGTTATCATAGAGAGACTTTCGACGGGCATGAAACGACGGCTTATTCTTGCTCGAGCACTTCTCAATGAACCTAGAATGCTGGTACTTGATGAGCCAACGATCGGACTTGATCCCCAAGCGAGGCACTTGATTTGGCAGAGACTTCGCGAACTTAAGGCGGAAGGTGTAACGATTCTTCTCACGACACACTACATGGACGAAGCTGAGGAATTGTGTGATTATCTATTCATAATGGACAATGGCAGGATTATCGCTGAAGGAAAACCTCGCGATTTGGTTGAGAAAAAGATTGAAGGTGGCGTACTGGAGATCGTTACCAACGACGACGTCATTTCGTATCTTGAGAAGAACCACGGACAACTACATTTCGAGAGAGTCGAAAACAAGATACACATATTCTCGAAAGATCCTGATGGACTGCTTCGTGATCTTGTGACCAGGTTCAGGATCGAAAGCACACTGGTTAGGAAGGCTACTCTTGAGGATGTGTTCCTAGAATTGACTGGGAGAGGTTTGAGAGAATGAGCATTGATTCGGTACTTAGAATTCCGAGGCTCACGGGGAGAGTTTGGAAGGTTTGGCTAAGAAACAAGGACGTTTTCATGAAGACTTACAAGGTCAACTTCATACCACCATTCATTGAACCTCTGCTTTATCTCTTTGGAATGGGTTTTGGACTTGGATTGTATGTAGGCAAGTTCGAGGGGGTACCATATGCGGTCTACATTGCACCTGCTCTGGTAGCGATTTCCTCAATGTACTCCGCGTTCTTTGAGTGCACCTTTGCGTCCTACGTCAGGATGTACTACCAAAAGACATTCGACGCGATAATCGCCACGCCTCTAACGATCGATGAAGTAATTGGAGGGGAGCTATTGTGGGGAGCTACAAAGAGTGCAATCAACTGCTCCATCATTCTTCTCGTCATTTCAGTCTTCGGACTTGTCAATCTGAAGTGGGCTATTCTTGTAATACCCTTTTCATTCCTCTCAGGTCTTCTATTTGCGTCACTTGCCATGTGTTTTACCGCAGTTGTGCCGAACATTGACTCTTTCAATTATCCGTCGTATCTGTTGATTACTCCAATGTTCTTGTTCAGCGGTACATTCTTTCCAATTGGAATCTTGCCCATACCTATTAGAATCATTGCTGAGGTGCTTCTTCCTCTGACGCACGTAGTCAGAATCCTGAGAGGCTTGACTTTCGGGATCATTGGATGGGACATGTTCTACAGCCTCCTCTGGATTCTTGTTGTCTCATCAGCATTATTTGTACTCTCGATAAACTTAATGCACAAACGCTTGGTGGTTTGAAACATGCACGCGGAGCGTGTAACAAAACATTTCTGTAGTTCGAGACGAGTCAACGATAGGATCAGAAATACTCGTTAATTAAAGAAATACTTCTTAACGATCGGAGTCAAAGCCTCGGGGGCTTCGAAGACTTCAGATTCCTTCAAAAGGAATGGAAGAGACCATCTATCATTTACCCATTTGGACGTGAATCCATATCTCGCTACGACCTTCAAATTGACAGCGAAATACTCTGATTCAACTCCGAATGGGCCAGAGTAGACAACAATATTGAAACTCCAAATGCTATTCGCTTTGTAGTATGATAAGATTCTGGACAACCCTTCGGCGATGTTTGAAATGTCGTCGCCCGTTAGATTCAGGAGATTTGTTCTATGAGGGAGTATTGCATTGACTTCATAGAATCCTGTGGGGGAGAACGGCAGAATCCATTCAGAAGTCTCAATACGTCCAAGGTATCTTTGGTTCTTGCTTTTTTCTATATCTATCAAGTCTGCCCAGTAGTTTGATCTCCATCTTCCAAAGTACGTTTGGCTTGCTTCAATCAGTTCATCAATCTTTTGAATGGGCACGCCACTTGCGAGAGCCTGCATATGCGGATGAACAACTGTTGAGCCTGCTGGAGGCAGGTAGTTCACAACTAGTGCTCCATATCGAACGTTTTGATCTTTGGAATGTACTCTTCTTATGTACTCAAGAGAAGTCTGTATGCCATTTGTCAGTATTTCAGGTACAAATTCATCCAGTTTCAACAAATGACAGGCGGTCAAGGCTGTAACTGCATTGTATTCGATATGAGCAAACAAACTTGGGAACGTAACTGCGTTTCCTATCTTTATCCTTCCCCGCCAACCAGTTCCGCGGGAAAACGTGGCGTGGTTTTTTCGACATTTGGAGGGCAGAATGGACATCCCTTCATGGTTTCTTCAGCATAGTTGAGCAGGAATTCCTCATTCGTTTCGAAGAAATGTCTCACATAACTCTGTCTACCCGGCAAAATTATTGATCGATCACCAGTCAAAGGGTCTTTGCGATGTTCAATCAACTGTTTGGTCAACAGAAAACCAGTTGTGGGATCGAGAACCTCAGCAAATTGTTCAGTTTTTTCGAACTTAATTGACATGCCAATACACTATCACAATGAGATTAGAAGCCGTCCCTAAAAATATGAGAGGAATCAACAACAAGCCGAGAAATCTACACTCTTCTTTTGTAGTTACAGTTCGTACATTGGTAGAATTCTCTTGGCCCCATCCTGAACATGTAGGTGTAGAAGGGAGCCTCGCCTTCCGATTCACGCCTTCTTTGCATTAAACACCCACATTTCGGGCATACACCGGGCACAGTGGCGTCGGCAGGTAATAGTAACTCTCTTAGTTGTATGCCACATGACATGCAGAATCTTGAACCTTTGGGAACGTATCTCCGGCACTGTGGACAGGTTGGCAAGATGCTTTCCCTGACAATGTGTAACTAGGCGACTAATTATGTACACCTCTTCAAGAATCGTATTTATCAGCGCCGATCGAAATCGTAGGGAAACAAGCGATAGTCCACGTGTACTCTTTGGGTTTGATGAATACGGAAAACATAAAAACTTCACGCTGCATTCAATCGGGAATAATGTGAGGCTTGGCATTTGAAGATCTCTAGTTATCAAAACGTTGAGGCTTCGAAAGCAGAAGAAGGAGCTGAGAAGCTAAGGGTGAGGTGGCTGATAACCAAGGAGATTGGAGCGGAGAACTTTGCCATGAGGCTTTTTGAGATGGATCCCGGCGGTTTCAGTCCACTTCATCGCCACCCTTGGGAACATGAAGTCTTCATACTAGAAGGGAAAGGATTGGCGGCAAATGGATCTGAAGGGAAAGAATTCAAGGAAGGCGACTTCATTTTCATCCCATCGAACGAAATGCATCAACTAAGGAACACTAGCCAGGCAACCGTGAAGTTTCTCTGTTTGATTCCCTACAAACATAGTAAACCTCCGACAGAAAATCCCGCATGCACCTGTTGAACCATCCTTACATGTTTCTTCCGGATCTTCTAGTTGAGGGGGGTTCGTGAAACTTTGATGGCAAGTCGAAGAGTCAGATCGTGCAGAAATCCAAAAGAATTCAGTTAGGTCTTGTACATCGTCTCAATCTGTCCTTTATCAGGCCAAGCGATATTTTCTGTTGATCGATTGAGATGGTCATCTTCGGCGACAGGTAGCTATTCTTTATGGAGCCGAAGCAGCCCGGATATTTGTCCTCGTAGGTCCTTTCCCAGTGCAAGTAGTCCTCTATGTTCATATGCGATTCGAAGAGTAACATGTTGTATCTTCCTTCACTTATTTTGTAAGCCAAGCTTACATGCGGATCTTTGGCTATATCGTTCAGGAACTGTTGAGGCTTCTTAACTTCGAGCATGGAAAAGATCAAGAGAAAGTTGGGTGGTGTAAAGAAAAGAGGAAATCTGCAGAGAGGGCGATGGATAAGTCCTTCTTCTTGCATTTTCAATATTCTTCTTTGGACTGTCGATCTATGGATCCCTATTTTTTTGGAGAGGAAGTTTTCGTTCACTCTTACGGCATCTCCATTTAGGAGATGTCTCAGCACTTTGAGTCCGAGTTCATCTAAGGCATAGCCGTTAATCTCGATCTCCTCTCCCTTCGCAAACTCTTCCTCAATGAGATCTATGGCTGCGTTAGGCTCGTACTTCACTATCAGGTTGTTTGAAAGATATAGAACGGTAGAGGGAGTTCTTTCTCCCCTTTCGGGGATCTTTCCGTCTCTGACAAGAGCATCTCTCCAAACATGATAGCTCCAAACATCCTTCTGCAACTCAAATAGCATCATGTTGTACTCGCCCTCTCTAACTCTGTATGCACCGAATACACTGCCATCTTCTCTTATCCACTTCGAGACTTTCTCATCTTCGGGAAGATCAGCATAAACCACAACTAGCAATGGGCATTCTCTGAATAGTGCTAGAAAAGGTGCAACCGGACGATCAACTACCCCGTGAGAGAGCAAGGATCTAACCCTCTCTCTAATCGTGTTTCTATGTCTCTTCAAGCGTTTAGACAAATATGCGAGGTTAACTTCAAGTCCATTTCCGGAGCAGACTTCCTTCAGCAGAATTAGATTGGGCCTCTCGTCTAGCAAATCTGCCATAATTCTTGTCCAAGTATAACGATTATTAAGTCTTTCCCGTAGTAAGAATAGCAAAAGGGACACACTTGGGTCGATCAAACTGTAAGTATGTCTTATCTTGGCAGTGCCGAGTTAAGGACGGAATCCACGTGCAATAGGAGGAAACCAGCCATGTTAGCGTACGTGTTGGTGAAGGTTCAACCCGGAAAAGAGAGCGGGGTTGCACGCGAAACTGTGAAGATTGAAGGAATAACAGAAGCGATGTGGACCTATGGTTTCTGTGACATATTGTTCAAAGTCAACGTTAGATCTGTGGAAGAGTTAAACAAAGTTGTGTTGAGGAAGATTCGGATGATTCCAGGAGTTCGAAGTACCGAGACAATAATCGTAAGTCCAATTCCCATATATGGCTCCCGTCCCTCCGCCAAGTTCTCCAGAAAAACCCATACCAAGAGTAAATTCTCGAGAAGGTGACTTCATTGGCATCGCAAGAACTCAGCAAGCAGGAAATGATGGGTAAAGCTGCGGAAATAGTGAAAATGTGTCAAGACAAAGGCATAACAATGAGAGTCCTTGGAGCTACCGCTTTCGTGATTCACTGCCCACAGTATTGTCATTTTCATGATTCTCTGAAGAGAAAACTGACTGACATAGACTTTGCCGCCTACAGAAAGCAATGGAAGCAGATAAGAGAAGTTTTTGTTAAGGGTCTGGGATGGAGCGAACCATCCGCCTATATGATGGCCGTCGCATCCAGATTGATCTTTTTTGATCCAAAGAACGAGAATCTACACAGTGACATCTTTTTTGATAAGCTTGAGTTCTGTCATGATATTCCTTTTCAAGGAAGATTGGAAGTCGATTATCCAACTCTGCCATTAGCCGAGTTACTGTTGGAGAAACTTCAAATTGTCAAAATCAATGAGAAGGACATAATCGACATAATAATGCTCATGAGAGAACACGACGTCGGTAACTCTGACAAAGAAACCATCAACGCAGATCGAATTTCGAAGCTGTTCTCCGCGGAATGGGGTTTCTACTACACGGGAACTACTAATCTGAAAAAGGTGAGAGACGAGCATCTGCCCAGCTACGCCGCACTTAAGGACGAGGACCGAAAAAACGTTACAGAGAAAATCAACATTCTCCTCGAGATGATTGAGAGCCAACCGAAATCCATGAGCTGGAAGATTAGAGCAAAAGTCGGACCGAGCCGAAAATGGTACAGGGACGGCATAGAGGAGGTAAGCCGCGACGTGACTCAAGGAGGCCTAGACACATATGGAAAACAGAGAATCTAACGAGGCAACCGTCAGAAACCCACGGAGTATGTCGACTCATCTAATGGAGGTGTGAATTTGCATCGAGATGGCTTTACTAGTGCCACTGTTTCTGATTAGAAAGTCATATGTAAAGAATCAATAGTTCCGTGATACATTGGATATTTCTCTACTTTTCCTACAGCAAAAAGAAAAAGGGGTGGTAAGGGCGTTTAGGCCCTTCTTCTTCGAAGTATCAGGAACGTAGCGAATATTGATGCAATGATAGCTACGAAAGCTGTCGGAAACTCTGGCACGACTGTAAAGGCGGTTTGAGCGAGGCCGTTATCGTATCCGGGTTTACTTGCCGAAACGAATATGTTGCCTTCTCCCGTAACCCCTTCTGGGGCCTTGAACTTATCAGTAAATGCACCATTCTGATCGGTGTAAAATAGCTCAAAGTGCACTGCTTTTCCTGAAGAGTCTACCGCTTGTACTGAAACCGCTGCTCCTTGCACAGGGTTCTGGCCAGCATCTTTGACGATGCCGGTTACAAGGGTGTATCCACTGTCGTTTGATACTTGGATCGACACTGATAGCTGGTTCTGTGCTCTTACACTGTAAAGACTCGGCGCGCTTAAAGCCAGTACGAGTGCCAAGAGTATCGATACCGTAGCGACTGGCTTCATCCATGAAATCTTATTCATTGCACGTCTGACCTCCAAGTGAATACTCTTTCTCTCGTAATGAACCCACTCGAAAGTGCAGGATTGGGTATGGTTCCGGTTTTTGGCATGTTCATCTGATTCGCTGCGTTGGTTGTCGTTGTAGTTTCATTGGTTTGAGTTGTCGTGTTTGTGGTTGCAGACGTTGTTTCGGTAATCGTCTCGGATGTGGTCGTGGTATTGGTGGTAGTTGTTGTGGTTGTGTTCTCTATTGTCGTGATGGTCTCGGTTGTTTCAGTTGTCGTGCTGGTGGTGGTTTGATTCGTCGTGGCGCTTTCAGTTGTCGTCGTGGTCGTATTAGTGGTGGTTGATGAGCTATTCTCCACTATGAATTGGCCCTGTTCCTTGTCGAAGAATATTCCTCCTTGGGATATGTAGCCATTTGATACATAGGCGTTAGCGGCGTGCACTCCGAGGACTGCATTTTCTGTTAGGAAGAAATGAAACTCTGCTGTGAGGGCTTTGTCATGGCTAAATCCTGTTGATAGCAGAGTGATGTACACTGGGACATCAAGTGGATTGTCTATCTCCAGCCACACCATGCCTTTTTCTAGATCAGCGCCTTGGTTTATGACTTGGACTGAGAGCAGGACTTCTTGGCCCTGTTTGAATGTGGTGGTGGGAACTCCATTGTTCGCCGTGATATTCAGACCCAGAATGGAAACTGCTGGAGTTGTACTCTGGCCAACGACGAAGGTTGAATGTGCTAGTGCACTGTCTCCCTGATGAACTGCGGAGATAGAAGTGGTGTATGTTCCGTCTGGAGCGTTGTCTGGCAGGGTGAATGTGTCGTTGAAAAATCCTTGGAGGTCTGTGGGTGTTTGATATATGTGTGAGGTAGAGCCAAAGGGGTTATCAACTTGTATCGAGACTGCCGCTCCATGTATCGAGTTCTGAGAGGAATCCGTGACCACACCTTCAATGGCTACGGATTCACCTGTCTCATAGGATAGTTTGTCTGTTGAGAAAACAATTTTTAGGTTATGGTCTTCAGTCGTGGTCGTAGAGGTCGAAGTCGTTGTTTCGGTAGTTGTTGTTTGAGTAGACGTCGTTGTTTCGGTAGACGTAGTTACGGCGCCTTTAATCTTCAAAGCAACGCTTGCTGTTTGGCTCTGTTTTCTGTTCATCGTGTTGATTGTCAATTCATATGATCCCGGTGCGACATCTTCGGTTACTATTGTTAGTCTTGATACGAAGTTGGGCATGCCCATGTTTGGTGTGAAGATTCCGATTGTGTTCTCTGGCAACCCGTTTAGGGTGAGGTAAACGATGCCTTCGTTTGACTTTGTGTTCGAGACAAGGATTGTGTATTCAGCTTTTTCTCCTGCTTCAATGCTCACTACTGCAGGTTCAGCAATCAGCATTAAGCCACTGTTTTTGTTTACTCCGCCACCTTGGTTAGCTATCGAGCTGTATTTTCCAGTCTGCGAATAGGTGGAGAGTGGGTATGTTTGAAGCGCCGTTGCTACAGGTATCAGAATGGTAATGATGAGTAGAGCGGAGATTGCCAGTGTTTTCCTAGAGAATCCAGTGCTTGACGCCGGGTTTCTTTGTCCTGATACGTTACATTTTCTTTCGTGGAACATTGATGTTCACTGCCACTCCATGGCAGAGGATGGATACTTAACTGTATCGCTATAGGTACATCAGTGTATACACAAAGATGATCGACTGATGACCTTCGAATCTACGTTACGTTGACATGCTATTGTGTAGCCTTTCAGAGATATTTTTGCGGGAGATTGCTCTATCGGATTGGAGAGAATCAAATGGTCCTCTTGTCAATACATCTCGGGGAAGTAGCTCGTACTTCCAGCGTTATATGTTGCGCATGTGATATGATGCTGAAAACGAGTGTATTGCCATTCTAACGTTCTAGAATAATAGCTGAACGATTTTGTGCGAACCCACTGGTGGAGAAACTACGTAAGGTGCGGGGGGTGGGATTCGCGCACCAGTTTACCAGTATGTGTGAGCCTAGGATGAAACCAGATTCGCCAACTGTGGTAACGTCCCGATCTTGGCTAATGGCTGTTAGTGAT
This sequence comes from Candidatus Bathyarchaeota archaeon, assembly GCA_963760485.1. Lineage (GTDB taxonomy): Archaea > Thermoproteota > Bathyarchaeia > 40CM-2-53-6 > CAVXDP01 > CAVXDP01. Next base: position 110,229 of record CAVXDP010000008.1, read on the forward strand.
TTTCTGACAATTCTCCACATAACCGACACACTATTGAGCTTCATCCTCCAATGCAATAGCGGAAAACACGATGTGGTCCAGCGGAGACGTAGTTTTCTTCCTAGACGCAGGTGCTTCGGTGAAGGCGGGTTTGGCGGACACCTTTGGTTTAGTAGATGAGTTCAGTGACCATCTCCAAGATCAAGTAGAGAATTTCAAGGCTCTCGAAAAGATTCTTGGTATTTTGCGAGGAATTGGGGGAGATTCCTTATTCTGAATTCAAATGTCGTGCTTGATCATCTATGGCCGAATTTTATGATTGCGATATCGCTTGGCTCGAAGCAATACCTACAGAACCATACATATTATACGTGAACTGCATGTTTTCCTAATAGATCGAGGGAGGAAAAATGAAGATTACAAGTGTGGAGATCTTTGACCTCAACACGGAATTCATTTCCAACTGGCACCCTGTGATCGTCCGCATGAATACCGATGAGGGCATAAGCGGCCGAGGTGAGGTCGGCCTTGCTTACGGTACAGGTCATACTGCTGGCGCCGGCATGGTGAAGAATATCGCCGAGAGATTCGTTATAGGCTCCGATCCCATGAGAATCGAGAGAATGTGGGATGTTCTATTCAACTCAACCTTCTGGGCGCGAGGTGGCGGTCCAATCGTTTTCGGCGGTATCAGCGCAATCGATACCGCCCTCTGGGATATCAAGGGGAAAGCCCTTGGCGTGCCTGTCTACGAGCTTCTGGGAGGCAAGACCAACGACAAGCTGCGCACCTACGCGAGCCAAATACAGTTCGGCTGGGGCAAGGAAGTGAAAGTCTGTAAAGAGCCGAGTGAATACGCTGAAGAGGCGGGGAAGGCGGTAGGCGAAGGCTATGATTGCATAAAGGTTGACCCTGTTATGTTCGACGCTCAAGGTAATAGGGATGCCAACCTCAGAAGGGTGGTCACAAATGATAAGATCAAGCTGTTCTACAACCGGCTGAAGGCAGTTAGGGAAACTGTTGGTCCTGAAGTTGATATTATCATAGAAACCCATTCTCAATTGAGCGTTACTACTGCCATCCAACTTGGCAGAGTCTGGGAAGAGTTCAACTGCATGTATTTTGAGGAACCAGTCAATTATCTTGATGTTGACCTGCAGAACAAAGTAACTAAAAACGTGAAAATCCCGTTTGCCGCTGGGGAACGTATCTACACCCGCTGGGGTTACCGTCAGTACTTTGAGAAACAAGCGCTCGATATAATTCAGCCTGATCTAGGCCTCGCGGGGCGGCATTTCTGAGGGAAAGAAGATCTGTGATTATGCCAATATCTTTGACGTCACTGTCCAGCTTCATGTCTGGCAGTCCAGTGGCCACTGCCGCTGGCCTTACAATTGGAGGCTGTCATCCCGAACTTCCTTATCCACGAGCACCACACATACGCACTCAAGGACGGCAATATCAAACTCTGCAAACAGAACTATCAACCTAGGAATGGGAGCTTTGAAATCCCCGACCTCCCAGGCTTAGGAATCGAGCTCAACGAAGATGCTGTCAGTGGATCTCCAAAATATGTGGTCAAATAGGAAATCAAGAAACCGATTTACGACCGGGATAAGCACGACGGTTATCTTGGAGGAAGAGAGAGAATCTCTAGTATGCACCCGACGAGCTTAGCAGTGTCCATGTATGCCCAACCATGCTCCGGATTCTCCATTTTATTAACCTGTAATGGCTCGATACCTTCCTTCTTCCATTTCTGAAGTTCTGCGTCGAAGGGGAGAGGTGTAGTAACTCCAATATGGTGTAGTCCTTCACCATGTTCCTTGAGAAAATCTTGGTAAATCGTCTGCCCCTCCAGAGTCTGCACCAGCTCAAGCCTAATGGGGCCTACTCTTGTATTGCCGAATTTCAATGTGTAGCTCACGGGCTTGCCATAAACACTTGCTCTCGTGGATGGGGTATGTACGACGCTTATCCTAAATGGGCCAATACCGAATTTCTTCGAGAATGTCTCCGCTGTCTTCTCCACATCTTTAACAACGATACATATGTGGGCAATCTCCTGAAGCATGATCATGTCATCAGGGACGGTCTTGCTCTCACCCGGTTTCATTCAAGCACCACTAACATATGACATACGATCGAACCTAAAATAAGTGTGGCCGACTGGGACTCCAATCGTTCCTGTTGCCACAAACTCTTTTCCTTACAAATAGGTGCTTCTTGCATATCTGATTTTCCTAGATTTTCCAATCAAACTCTAGCGAGTACATTTGTCCAAGCTGTGCGGGGGGTGGGATTCGCGCACCAGTTTACCAGTACATATAAACCTAATAGACCTAGGCATCAATCAGATTCGAGTTCGAATATTCCCCGGGCTACCACGTGGTATCCCCGAGACTATTCGAAAATAGACAGATTGATTTGTACGGGATACTTCATCGAATATGGTCTCTGACGATTTCTGAATCAATATGTCGGTTTGCACCAGCAATATCATGAGATTCTACGGTGGAAGACTTATGCGGTTCTTTTGATCATCATGATTTTTATTTCTCTCGACAGTCTAGTGGATTACAGCATGCTTGTGTTTTCCATATTTGTGACATATTTCAAAATTTTCCGGGATAGGACTCAACCTAAGGTTCGGTTCTCAATCAAACCGTATGTCGAGTTAGTTCAGATGGCATAAATAGTGCTTGTGAAATGGATACCTATTGAAAATCAGGCAGGATAGCTAGATGAGAGGACTGCCCCGAAAGAGATCACCGCTTACGCTCACAAGGTCTCTGAGTTTTGCCATTGCTTTCGGCATTAGCGTAGTTGGAGGTCTAGGTTGGGTGTCTGGGTCGCTTATTCTCTCTCAGTTCAATCCAAAATTCGTTCCAATTGCCCCACTCGCAATACTCTCGTTCTGTTTGTTGTCTACCTCAGGGTTTCTGTATACGTGGGGACCAAAACATTCTTGGCTTCGGATCATGGCTGGAATTGGAACGTTTCTAGTTGCTCCATTGAATCTTGTTGCCCTACGCCACTTCCTGAACTGGACAGCGTTTGACCTAGAAGAATTCATGTTTTCAAACCGCGAAACAATCATGGGATACTGGGCAGTTCAAATATCTCCACTTGCTAGCATGTTCCTGCTCCTGGCAAGTCTTTCACTTTTCCTGCTGATCATTACTCCAAGAATAGGAAGAAGCTTCACAGCGCTCATTGGAATATTCATCGTTTCTGGTGGGCTTGTGATGACTGTTGGTTACCTCTACAATGCCCCGTTACTGTACGGAAGTTCGATTAGGCCAGTAGCTTTTCCCGCCGCAATCGCCTTCATCTCATTGGGAATAGGAATTTGGGCATCCGCTGGTCCAGACTGTTGGCCCATGAGATTTTTGATCGGGGATTCCACTATGGCCCGACTGTTAAGGATCTTCGTTCCGGTCACATCTCTGATCGTTGTTTTTTTCGGTTGGTTCGATACCAACGTTGTGCTGACCTTCAAAGATCGAGCCTTAGCTGGATCGTTTGGATTGCTCGTATCACTAGTAGCGATGGTTTTTGTTATTTCGAGAGTGTCCTACAAGATTGGTGGTGAAGTCGATCAGAGTATGGAACACTTGGAGGAGCTTGTTGAAGAACGGACCAGAGAAATCTCAGAAAGCGAGAGGAGATTCAAAGAACTGGCTGAACTGTCACCTGGCATCGTCTTTGAAACCAGCGGAAATGGGAACTTCACTTTCATGAATCGTTTCGGGTTTTCGTCAACCGGCTATACCAGAGAGGATATCGATAGGAGTTTGAACATGTTGCAGATACATGCTCCAGAAGACCGAGACAAGATACGAGAACACTTGCAACACGTAATGGGAGGCATTGAATTGGATCCCCATGAACACACAATGATGAGGAAAGACTGTACAACCTTCCCGGTTATCATGCATTCAGCTCCCCTGATTCGTGAAGGCAAAATTATAGGGATCAGAGGCATCGCGATAGACATCACGGAACGCAAGCGAATCGAGAATGAGCTGATCAAGTCTCAACGTTTGGCAACCATCGGCGAGACTGCAGCTATGGTGGGCCACGACCTGAGGAATCCACTGCAAGGAATCATGAGCGCCACGGGGGTTCTCAAAAAGAAACTGGAGTCAACATCAGATACCAGAACAAAACAAATGCTATTGAACATTGAAAAGGGAATTGAATACTCGAACAAGATAATCAGCGATCTTCTAGACTACGCAAGAGAGACCCATCTGGAGATTAAGGAGAGTGATCCAAAATCACTGATAGCAGAAGCTCTCGAAATGGTGAGAGCCCCTGCAAATGTTAGAGTTGTGAACTCAACTGAGAATATTCCCAAAATAATGGTTGACAAAGACAAGATCAAAAGAGTATTCGTCAACGTAATCGGAAATGCTTTCGAAGCGATGCCTGAAGGTGGTACTCTTACGATTGCGAATAGGCAGTTCAATGACAACGTGGAGATAACATTCTCCGACACTGGAGTAGGCATGGCAAAGGAAACCATTGAACAGATTTGGAACCCGCTCTTCACAACCAAGTCAAAGGGAATAGGGCTGGGCTTACCAATCTGCAAACGAATCGTAGAAGCCCATAAGGGAGTAATCTCTGTTGAAAGCACGTCTGAAAAAGGTTCAATCTTTATTATCAGGATTCCAATAAAAGGAAGATAGAACGATGAGGACCCTTGAGTGAGAAACCTAGAATTCTCATAATAGACGACGATGAAACCATAAGAGATGCAATATCCGCAGTCCTAGAAGAAAATGGGTATATTGCTGACACAGTCAAAGAACGGAAAAGAAGCTATTACAGGCATCCAAAACCAAATTCTACAATCTAGCCCTGAATTGACATCAGACTTCCAGACATGCAAGGCACAGAAGCTCTTGACAGCAATGAAAGAGACAACGCCAAAAATGGTGAAGATCATCGTTACAGGTTATCCATCACTGGAAAACGCAATCAAAGCGGTTAACAAAGGTGCCGACGGGTATATAGTCAAATCTTTCAAGAACGAAGAGCTTCTTGACAAGATCCAGAAACACCTGAAGAAACAACAGGAAGCCAAGAACTATAGCGAAGAGAAAATTGCAGAGTTCATTGAGTCAAGATCAAAAGAACTAGAACGCCCAAAAACCGCCTGAACGCAATTGCTTCTACCATCGGATAGTAAGAGAGACATGATTGACCATAGAGAAAAGCTACACTGTGCAATTAACCAAGAACTTCTCAGACTCGGTCAGACGAGTACAGATTTGATTTATCTACATATGAAGAGAAATTACGGCGTTGAACGTGAGAGAGTCACTGATAGGCTTGATGATCTAAACCACACGTTGAAAGGACTACTGGGCGCAAAAGCCAAGCTAATCATTGAGAAGATGATCGCCAGAACCTTATATGGCAAGGTCGGCATGAATTTCGAGGAACGTGAAAATTGGAAATTGACTGACTACGTTGCGCACGCTGCCAAGAAGTCAAGGATGAAAGATCCGAAGAACTTCAGGAATCCATGGACAACCACCGTTCTGCTGATAGGTACACAAGAAACCACCCCACCTGAATCTTAACAGCCGTGGATCCAGACAGATTCACTACTGACACAAAAATGGCGGAAATTACAACTTGGGAACTGTAACCCCCGGACTACCATATGGTATCCCACAGGCTATTCGAATTGCTGAAGATCAATTATGCCTACGTGAGCGATTGTTATGTAGTTGGGCTTCGTGTTCACAAGGGCGCTCACTATTGTTGTGGGCTGGGGTATAGAGAGTTCACTGCACCAATCTGTTTCTTCAATGACTAATCTCCTTAAGCAAAAAAAACTCAATCGTATATGAGGTCTTTCATGGTGTTCATGGGTGAGGGATTGGGTTTCAGTAATTTCTTTGTTATCTCTTGCTTCTCATTACTCCGCCCGTGGCAAAATCTGTTTTCGACATCTCATCGAACTGTATCCACACGACATCGCTTGGAACCTCAAATATCGTTGTTACAGCGTCCGTTATCGCCTTCGCCAACTTCTCCTTCTGCTCTTGAGTCTTACCTTCAAGGTAATGTATCTCAACAAATGGCATTGTCATCACTTTCTTGCTAACTGCAATGTTGGATTTTGTATTAAATTCTTGCTTACTATTCTAGCTTGCAAAGAATTTGCGCCTAGACACGCGATATCCAACTACTTCCGACAACGATGCCTGGTAGAAAATCCGAAATTGTCAGGAGATAGTTCTGATGCGGGGGGTGGGAACCGCGCACCAGTTTACCAGTACATATAAACCTAATAGACCTAGGCATCAATCAAATTCGAGTTACCCCAAGTGCGGCTGCCAAGAACCGAACCGTTAGCTATTGAACACGTGATTCATTTCACATACATGATAATATAGAATATTTCTCCAGTCATGAAGGCGAACCACCAGAAGACGAATAGTGGTTTCGCCAATCTTCTATGCCATGCCAAAGTCTTGTTTTGCCTCCACTGCAACAATCCTGTAACAATGACTCCTAATTCTAATATGATAACTAGAAATGCAACAAGCCCATGAATGGTGAAATAGGCAAGCATAGTGCTTGTCAACTCAAGAGAACTGCCTTCAACTCTGCCACCAAGCGATCTGTACATCATGTATCCAATAGACATGCTGAGATCCCAGACTATTGCCAGCGTCCCCGTAAGAGGATGAAACCTCCACTCCTTCAAACCACTCAGGAAAGCATGCAGGAACAAGAACGCGACGGGAAGCAGGCCAACAGCTATGACGGTACTGACTAGCGGCGCGTTAGCCATCTGGAATCTCTCAAATCCGTTTTGACCGTGCAATACATATGTCTACGGACATAACTCTTCTGGCTGAAGGTGAAACAAAGAAGACGTTTGGAGGATTTTTCTCCCAATGCATGGGCCAAGGCAGAATCCTGTGTGATGCGGCCGCTCTAATTCGAACCATTGGTTTAGGTAAAATTGTGTGTGTGCTCTAAGAGATGCTCACAAAACTTTATAATAAAATGTTCTGGCAATTGTTCTAAGTTAAGGTGACATTACGTGCTGAATTCCGGAGACACGGCATGGGTACTCGCAGCTACCGCTCTCGTTATGATAATGACTCCGGCGGTGGGCTTCTTTTATGGTGGACTGGTGAGAATAAAGAACCTAGTTTCAACAATTGTCCAATGCCTCGCTATATTTGCGGCTATAAGCTTGGTTTGGGCAATGTGGGGTTACAGTCTTGCACTTGGAGGACACTCAATTGGAGGAATCATTGGAGACCTATCTGATTTCGGGTTGGCTAATGTCGGGGTCGCGGCAAACTCAGCTTATGCCCCTACCATTCCGGAGGTTCTGTATGTAGCTTTCCAGCTCAAGTTTGCTGCCAATCACTCCAGCGCTAATCATAGGAGCGTTTGCTGAGAGAGTTCGCTTCAAGTCACTCCTGATTTTCGTCGTGCTGTGGACGACCTTCGTGTATGTTCCGGTCGTGCACTGGATCTGGGCCGTGGGCGGTTGGCTGAGGTTATTGGGGGTGGTGGACTTTGCTGGAGGCTTGGTTGTTCACGAGACGGCCGGGGTGTCAGCACTTGCTGCGGCCATATTTATTGGCAGACGAAAGGACGTGAATCCGCGGAAGGAGATTAGGCCCAATAATATTCCCTTCGTGATTTTGGGAGCAGCAATATTGTGGTTTGGTTGGTTTGGCTTCAACGCTGGAAGTGCTCTTGCGGCAGACGGTGTTGCTGCTAACGCTTTACTTGCAACAAATCTGGCAGCTGCCGCGGGTGCGATGAGTTGGATGATTACTGACTGGGTTAGGAAGGGCAAGCCGTCGGCGGTCGGAATCTCAGTTGGAGCAGTCTGCGCGTTGGCGACGATAACGCCAGCTTCTGGGTATGTTGGACCGATGGCTTCGATAATAATAGGAGCCGCAGCTGGAGTTGTTTGTAACTTTGTGGCGGGTTGGCGCGCAAGGACACAGCTTGATGACTCACTGGATGTATTCGCGTGCCACGGTGCAGGCGGAATTTTGGGGTCAATAGCGACGGGAATCTTTGCATCTACCGTAGTGAATGCAGCTGGTCCGAATGGACTACTGTACGGAAATATATATCAGCTCATAGTGCAAGTATTCGGAGTAGTTGTCGTGGGATTTTCAGCTTTTGTCGGTTCATACGTGCTGCTTAGAGTAATCAATGTCTTCACCCCAGTGAGGGTTAGTGAGAAGGAAGAAGATGCTGGCCTCGACATAACTCAACACGGCGAAGAAGCGTACACAAACATCTAGTCGATTATTATGTAATCAATTATCCACGACGAGTAAATTGCTTTCAAATGCCTTAGTTCCGGATCGTGAATTGTGTGTATGCGCGCCAAGCTTACAACAACAGGCAGGCCTTGGTAAGTGTGTGTGTATAGCATGGTGCGGCCGCCTAAAACTGGGCCAGTAGTTTAGGCCAAAGTAGTTTTGTGTGTGTGATAGTATGGTGCGGCCACTCAAATTCGGAATGAATCTATCACCTAGGAATGCCGTCGGAAACCCTTATCTTGCAATAGATCTCCGTACCAAGTTACTTTGGTGATTCTGTATGATAGAAAACGTGAAGCCTGAGATTATAGAGGCCATGCTTGATGCTATGCCAGTTGAGATATCATTTCTTGATGAGAATGATGAAGTCGAATACTTCAACAAGAATGGCAACAGAATCTTCCCAAGACCGAGAAGCATAGTAGGTAGGAAAGTTCAGCAATGCCACCCCGCTAAGAGCGTATACATCGTAGACAAGATACTTCAAGATTTTAGAAACAAGAGCAGGAAGAATGCAACTTTCTGGATAGACCTCAGGGGAAGAAAGATATTGATCAGGTACTTTCCAGTTTGGGACAAAGAAGGAAACTACAAGGGTTGCTTAGAAGTGTCTGAAGATATTACCGACATACAGAAGCTGACCGGTGAGAAGAGACTTTTGGACGAAGAAACCTCTAAAGCTTCTGGCAAAACCTGAAGCAGTGCTGAATGTCACAAGTTGACATTGCATATCGAATCGCTCGCTCAATAATTGATATGATGTAGTTGTGTGTGCATACTTTGGTGCGGCCGCCAGAGTCCGGACCGGATGGCGGCAGAAATAGTATTGTTCTTGGTCTAGAGTATGGTCTCCCATCGTCAACTGCGAACGAGCTTGAATGCGGGGGGTGGGATTCGAACCCACGAAGGCCTACGCCACAGGATATCTCAACCCCACGGCGGATCTTAAGTCAAGCACAGCCTTGAAAAGCTGCCCTGCCCCTTTGACCTGACTCCCGCCTTATCTGAGACTAAGGTCTCGGGGACCCCCGCGTCACTCATAGATCGCGATATTGAACACATAAAGCTTGAGAGGATGAGAACGCGGTGCTTCGATGACACGTGTTAGAATCGGAGCAAAATGTTGTATTCACTCACTAATGTCGGATATCTTAGCGTCAGCTAGTTTTGCTATGTCGCGTGGGCCAATTTCAATCAGAACCTTTGGAATTCCGTATCCGCCGTAGACCTTGCTTTGAGTCATGACATTCTGATCAATCACTGTCCTAGTTCTGACTTTGTGGCCTACAGGAGGCATGACGCCAACTTCGAAGCCGGTAAATTCTTTTGTAGCTTCTGGGGTGGCAATCCTGACCTTGAGTGCACCTACGGTCGTGGATAGCTTTCTCTTGTCCGCACGTTTGTCTCCTGTGAGTATTGCTATGATGGGAGAATTCTTTTCGTCAGTGAAAACGATCGTCTTAATAATCATCTTAAGTGGGACCTGAAGTTGAGTAGCAGCATCTTGGCATGTCGTCGTTGATCCGTTAACAACATGAACCTTGAAGTCTATTGCAGCATTTCTGAGATAGTCGTCGATTCCTTGCGTCAATTCACTGCCATCCGGTTCCCAAATGACATAGTACATGTGTATATATGTTCAAACCTTGAAATCGTCAAGTATCTTTTCGAAGCTCGTTATGTCGTGATGTTGTGCGATTAACGGCATCTCAGTAATTTGGGGGTTATGATCCTCGAACGTTGGTCTTTCTTCTACGTAGATTACTCCTGTAGGAATTTTGTCTCCCCATTCCATGGCCTTCTGGAATGCTGCCATTCGATCTCTGGGATTGTGTGAGTTATCGAGTTTGTACACTCTGCTCCCGTACCATTGGTACGTGTTTGTGTGGTTGAACGTTACACATGGTTGGAGAATGTCGATTAAGCTGAATCCTCTATTTGTTATGCCCTTTGCTATCAGATCCACTAGTTGTTCTATGTTTCCAGCATAGCCACGTGCCACAAATGAAGCTCCAAGGGCAATCGCTAGTGTCATACAATTGAGTGGTCTTGAAAATGCTCCCATGGGGGTGGTTTTCGTCACAAATCCTTCTTCACTTGTTGGTGAAGGCTGTCCTTTGGTAAGTCCGTACACTTGGTTATCATGCACTAGAAAAGTGATATCCACGTTTCTTCTAATGGCGTGGATTAGATGGTTTCCACCTTCGCCGTAGGCTTCACCGTCTCCCCCCTCAGCTATTACAGTAAGTCTGGGATTAGCTATTCGTGCTGCGGTTGCAATGGGTAGTATTCTGCCGTGAAGACCATCAAAGATATTGACTCGTAAGTATTGCGGGAGTTTACTTGCTTGGCCAATCCCTGAAACCATCAGAACCTGATGGGGGTCCAAGTCTAGTTTGACTAGGGCTCTCTTAACCGCGGGTAAGATTGCGAAGTTTCCGCATCCTGGGCACCAAGCAGTCTCGCCTGGATAATCATAATCTTTCAATGTTACCATTCTCTTCACCTAATCTTTTCGAACTCTCTGAGAATATATCCTGTAGTCATGGGTCTACCGTCGAATCGTAGAATTTTCGCATCAACTCCAATTCCGGTTTCAGCCCTAATTAGATGAGCCATCTGTGCAGTCGCATTACTTTCTACCGACACGATCTTCTTAGCTTTCTTTAATTCCTCAATAACGGGTTTGTCCGGAAAAGGCCAGATCTCGCTGAAGTGGAGCATCCTGACTTTCAAACCTCGCGTGTTAATTGTTTCTGTCGCTTCTTTCAATGGTCCGTAAGTTGATCCCCACCCGACCAACACAGTCTCTGCGTTGGCCGGACCGTACAAATATGGTGGGTCAATGTTCTCCTTTAGAAGTTCGAACCTTTTGAGTCGCTTTTTCACGTTCGCTATTCTTACCTCAGCAAGCTCAGTTATTCGACCCTCTTGATTATGTTCGTCACTGTCAGTGGCGACAAGACCTCCACTCGCACCAGGTAATAGTCGCGGCGAGATTCCAGAATCAGTGATCAAATGTCTTCTGTACTCACCTTGTTTCTGGAGGTTCCACTCATTGAAGAGGTCGCCTCTGTCGACAGTGATCAACGAAGTATCGAACCTTTCCGCTGTAAAATACGAGTCTGAGAAATATTGATCTGACAGGATAAAAACTGGAATCTGGTATTTGTCCGCTACGTTGAAGGCTTTCGAAGTTAGGTAGAAGGCCTGTTCTGGATTGCCTGGTGCAAAGACGGCTCTTGGAAACTCGCCATGCCCTGCGTGAATGATGAACTCAAGCTCAGCTTGTTCTGTTCGTGTTGGGAATCCCGTTGCAGGACCAGGCCTCTGGCAGACAACTATGACAATAGGCGTTTCTGTCATGCCTGCGAGGCTGACCCCTTCAACCATTAGTGAGAAACCTCCTCCAGACGTTGCAGCCATCGATCTAACTCCGACGAAAGAAGCTCCTAGAGCCATGTTAATAGCTGCAATCTCATCTTCGGCCTGTTCAAAAATCACGCTGTAATCCTTCATCTTTGACGCGAAATACTGCTGGATTGGAGTGGAAGGGCTCATCGGATAACTTGACATGAACTTGCATCCAGAGATCAATGCACTGGACGCTATTACCTCGTTTCCATTGATCAGCAATCGATTTGAAGATTCCGTTACCTTCTCGAATGTATAGTTGAATTTCGTGTTCGGATTCTGGTTGACGTAGTCGTACCCTGCTTTCGCGGCTTGGATATTTTGTTGTACAACTTCCATTCCTTTTTCCTTGAAGGCGTCATCTAGAACGGTTTTCAGGATGTTAAAATCGTATTTTATCAGGCTGAGTGCTGCTCCAGCTGCAACAGAATTGGCCATTATTCTCTTTCCAGTTGTTTCGTTTGCCAATCTCTCTAAGGGGATACTGAGAAGATTGCCAATCGGACTTTCCGTCTTGATTTTCTCGCCATCAAAGATTATGACTCCATCCTCAACCAGTTCTTCATTGTGTTCCTCTATGCTTGTCTTATCCAGAGCAACTATTACGTGAATTCTTTCAGAAATCGACTGTACAGGTCTTTCACTGGCTCTAACTTGAAAGAAGTTGTGTCCTCCTCTAATTCTGGACTCATTGTCTTGGTTGGCAAAGACGTAGAGGCCTCCCCTGACGAAACTCTTGGCAAGGATGTAACCTATCGCCTGAAGGCCTTGGCCTGCCTCTCCACCTATCTTGAAAGAAAGATCTGTTATCATGTGGATTCATAGGAGATATGATAGACCGAGTTATTTCAACGCTCTCGTCTCTATACCTAAAGAATTCGAACTGAATTGTTTCTTGCGATTCCTTTTATTTTTGATGGTTCGTAATCGAATATGAGAGAGGTTTGCATTGGCGGTTCAGCGATTCGATGTTGTGATAGTTGGATCGGGAATAGCTGGATTGAGGGCAGCCCTAGAAGTAGCATCGTTGAATGTCGCAGTTCTAACCAAAGTCTATCCTCATCGATCTCATTCAGCGTCAGCTCAGGGAGGAATCTCTGCAGCTCTTGGAAATGAGGAAGAGGACAATTGGGAGTGGCATATGTTCGATACTGTGAAAGGAAGCGATTACTTGGCCGATCAAGATGCCGTCGAGATCTTCGCCAAGGATGCTTCAAGAGCTCTTTACGAATTGGAGCATATGGGGGTCCCATTCAGTCGAAACGCCGAAGGGAAAATTGCGCAGAGATCATTCGGAGGACATACCAGGAATTTTGGAGAAAAACCAGTCAAGAGAGCTTGTTATGCTTCCGACAGGACTGGACGAGCAATTCTAGACACGTTGTACGAACAGTGTGTGAAGCAGAACGTAAGATTCTATCCAGAATTCTTCACAACTTCGCTACTAATGAATGGTGACAGATGCGTTGGACTTACGGCGTATGAAATCGCAAGTGGAGAAATTCACGTTTTCCAGTCGAAAGCTACAGTATTAGCAACTGGGGGGTGTGGTAGAATCTTCAAGACGACATCGAACGCCTATGCAACCACCGGTGACGGATTAGCCGTGGCTTATCGTGTTGGCGTACATTTGGAAGACATGGAGTTCATTCAGTTTCATCCTACAGGGATCTACAAGTTAGGGATTCTGATAAGTGAGGCAGCCAGGGGAGAGGGCGCCATTCTGACGAATAGTCGCGGTGAGAGGTTCATGGAACGTTACGCTCCAACATTGAAAGATCTGGCGCCTCGAGACGTGGTGAGTAGAGCGATCCTCATCGAGATAAAAGATGGAAGAGGGGTGAACAACGGCAGTTTCGTGAATCTAGACCTGACCAGCCTGGGCAAAGAACGGATAGAAGAACGGTTGCCTGATCTAAGTTCCTTCGCGAGAACTTACGTCGGCATAGATGTGGCGAAAGAACCCATTCCAGTCGCACCAACGTGCCATTACCTCATGGGAGGGATTCCCACGGATTCAGAGGGCCAGGTTCTCTCGGAGAAGGGTGTAGTCAACGGACTATTTGCTGCGGGAGAGTGTGCATGTATCTCTCTTCACGGAGCCAACAGGCTAGGAACAAACTCGCTACTCGACCTAGTCGTTTTCGCAAGAAGAACCGGAAAGGCAGTGATAGAATACATAAAAAAAGCTGGTTTTGATCATTTCCGTGAAGAACAAGTTGAAGATGCGCGTAGACAGATCAAAGAGCTTCTAGAATCTAAAGGCGAAGAGAGGCTGTATTCGATTCGAAAGGAAATGCAGGAGATAATGCTCGACAAATGCAGTGTGTTCCGAGATCAAAGGAACCTTGAAGATGCTCTGAGTGTAATTCGGAAACTCAAAGGAAAATACAAAAACATCATGCTAGAGGACAAAAGCAAGGTTTTCAATCAGGAGATCATCGAAGTATTAGAACTCGGGGACATGCTCGATTTATCCGAAGCAATCATAGTTTCGGCGATTGAAAGAAAGGAAAGTAGAGGAGCCCATTATAGGCAAGATTTTCCAGATCGAAACGACAAGATTTTCCTGAAACATACCCTAGTGAAGACCTCTCCTGACGGGCCACTGACTAGCTACAAACCTGTTGTCATAACTAGATTTCAACCAAAGTCAAGGGAGTATTGACCATGAAGTGCACTTTCAAAATATTCAGGTTCAACCCATCCAAAGACAAGGAGCCCTACTATCGCGACTATGAGGTAGAGACTGATTCTAAGAATAGGATACTGGATTGCCTAAACAAGATTAGATGGGAGCAAGATTCCAGCATAGCATTCAGATGGTCCTGTGAACATGGAGTCTGTGGGTCGGACGCAATAAGAATCAATGGTGTATGCGCTCTAGCCTGCCAGAAACTCATTAGAGATTATGACCACAATAGCTTCTTGATCGAACCAATACCCGTCTTTCCTATCATCAAAGATCTAGTAGTCAACATGGCACCATTTTTTACAAAGTACCATTCCGTAAAACCGTACCTAATCAATCCTGATGATCCCCCGACTGGAGAGAGAATCCAGAAACTCGAAGAACGAAGACTGATAGAGGATACGATAAAATGCATATCGTGCGCCTGCTGCACATCATCATGTCCAATAAGCATACGCGAAAACAGAGATTACATTGGTCCAGCGAGCGCTCGTCAAGGCACATCGGTATGTCTACGACAACCGTGACAAAGCCACAGTAGACAGACTGATCCTCTTAAACGACAAAGATGGTGCTTGGGGATGCAAGACACTCTTTAAATGCACTGAAGTCTGCCCAAAGAATATCAAAGTCACAAGAGCCATTATCCAGATAAAAAAGAAAATACGAGAAACTCTACTCAAACAAAAAAGTTGAATTCAACGATTCCTTTCGAGGCACCTCGAAAGTCCGTTGAATTCAGTAGAGTTACATCGTCGGAGTTCCAGTCTTAGCTTTTGGTGGTCTTCCGCGGGGCCTTCCTCTCGGTCTGCCTCTAGGTCTACCCAATTTCTTTGGTGGGCGACCACGTCTCTTGACAGGCTGATCAACTACTGCCAAAGCCAGATCTCTAGCCTTTTCTCTTATTTCAACCTGAAGAGAAGCTATTGCATGTCTTAATTGCTCAGCAGTGTATAAGACGTCAGCAATCATGCCCGAAGCTTTTCTTCTTGGCATATTATTTCACTCTTGTGAGTAGGTATATTTTGACTCAATTTAAGGTTTCGTTTCAGTACTTTTGGAATTTCGAAATGAATTTTCGTTTGGTTATTTTCAAGATTTCAGTGGGAATTCTCGCATGTGTGGCGTAGCATGAGGTAATAACGAGCAAATTATCTCGATACTGGGTCAGGATATTCAAAGCACGAGTTCATTTCTATGTTTCGGAAACAGCAGATGAATGTAGTGACTCGCGGAAGGACAACACGATAGTGAATGTGGGGAGACACTCGCATGATGATCAGCAAGCTTACACCTGTAACAGGACTGCAGTATTATGATATCTTTCAGTCGCTTGCCATTCTGCTAATCTTCTCTTGTTTTGTCCAAAACAGGTATCACTGTACAGCCTCTAGAGATCTAACGCTGGATCCTCGTACGGAGGGACCCGTAGCATTTCTGCTTCTCAAATTGGTTGCGGAGTTCTAGTTCGAATGGGATTTGTGGCGGGCCCGCGGGGATTCGAACCCCGGACCTCCGGCTTTCCATGTCAAAGCATAGAGGGCCAGCGCTCTATCCAAGCTGAGCTACGAGCCCGGGTGAGAGGGTTGTTAATATTGAGATGAGCTTAAACTTTCCGTGATCTTGGCTGAGAGACTTGGTTGCATCTATTCTATGTATATAGCGGGGCGATATGGAAGCGCTAGGCGTGCTCTTTCCTTAGGATCGATCTTTTCTCTGTCGTCTTCGCTGTAAACGACTACTTCGGTGTTGAGTTCTTTTTCAAAGAATCCCTTTGATTGTTTGAGAGCCGATTCCTCGTCTATTATTCCGGCTAAAGTCTTGGTTCGTCGTATCTCTGGAGCCATCTTAGATACTTCTTCAACGTACTTCTGAGTAAGTCTTGCCAGCTCCTTGCCAACTTTTCTTAATGAATAGTCTTTCATGAACTCCTTCATTAGTTCTGAAACGTTCGGGGAGCCAAACCCTACTTTTTTCAGTATTTGGAGGTAGATATTCCATTTCCATGAAGTGCATGAATAGTAGTAGACTCGTTTGGGTTTCCGTTTTGTAGCCTTGATGATACTCAACGTGTCTTCGATGACATTCTTCACCATTTCGATTGTTTCTTCCGCTTTGACATCAATCTTCTTTTCATCGTAGACAGGCCAGAGCGCACTTGCAACTAGACCCTGCTTACCCATATCATGCCAGATTTCTTCACAAATGTATGGAGTAAATGGCGCGAGTAGAAGAACTCTTGTTTCAAGAGCCTCGTTCAGGGCTCTTGCTGAGATTTTTGAAGAATCTGATAATCTCTTCCTGGTATACCATTGAATGTCTTGGTCAAGTTGGTAAAGGACTATCTGAACAGCTTCCCTGGCCTTCAGCTTCTCCATGGCGGATGTAGTTGATTCAACAGCTCTTATCAGCCTGCTCGTTAGCCATCTCTCTTCTATCCCAGGCTCCATATCGCTGAACTTTTTACCCACGTCAATTACTTCTTTGGCCCACATGTAGAATCGTTCAACTCTTTCGTGGAGGGTCTTTGCAAGGGTCGGACTGAAGTCAGCATCTTGAAGAAGGCCAGCGGTGACCAGAATTGCCAACCTCAATGGGTCTGCTCCGAACGTTCTTAGAGCTTCGCGGAGGGGGAGTATGTTTCCCAAGGACTTGGACATCTTCTTTCCCTCCATGAGGACGCTTCCGTTCACAATGATCTGTTTCGGCCACAGCTCCTTGGGGAAGATCGCTACGTGATTGAAGATGAAGAAAGATAGGTGATTTGGAACAAGATCTCGACCAGACTGTCTAGCGTCGAGTGGATAGAAATACGAGAACTCTTCACGCATACGTTTCAGAATACTAAGGTTCATACCTGAGTGGGCTGACGCGTCTTCTGGACTGCCTAGGCCAAGGAATATGTGGTCGAAGACTTCGTTCGTTAGATTCTCTGGTTTGATATGGTTCTGAGAGATATGGTTCGCAATCGTGTAGTAGGCCATGTAGATGGTAGAGTCTGAGAGGCTTTCGATTATCCAGTCCTTATCCCACGGGACTCGAGTGCCTAGCCCAGATTTTCGTGCACAGGCTTTTGCTTGTAACCATCCAATAACGTACTCGAACTCGGGTCGAATATCTTCAGGAAGTATACTCATTTCGTCGAGGCACGTCTTCGCAGCATGTTTCCAGTCCTCGTCACCATAGTTGATGAACCATTGATTCTCAAACATCTTAACTACGCATTCGGTTCCACATCTGCACTTGACTGGTTTGTTGATTATTTCGAACATCATATCGGCTTTTTTCATTTCGAGGAGATCTTCTCTTACTCGATCTTTTGCGATAGAGACAGGGAGATCTGCGTATTCTCCGGTGTTCTGTTTCATCTTGCCCGCATGAAATTCTTTGCCGTATATTTCGCTGGTAGCTTCCTCCAAATGGGGATCTTTTTGATCTTTGATTCCAAATTTCTTCAACGCATCTAATGCTGGAAGGTCCGAGTACCCTTCAACAGCGATCAGCCCCATCGGCTTGACTTGATCAAGAATGTTAGCGGGTATTCCATTTTCTTCCAGATCTTTCGGGTTCTTGCGCAAGTCTTCAATTGCTTGATAGTCGTAGGGTGCGTGAGCTGGAACTGACATGACCACGCCTGTCGCGTTGTTCGGGTCGACGAAAGAAGCAGGCAGCACCGGAAGCATGCCTCCGGTCATAGGATTCCTTATCATCTTACCGAGAAGCGTGCGTCCTGATACGTTTTCCTTAATCTTCACCTTACGACTCTGGAAGAGAAGTTTCTGAACAGCTTCTCTGCTTATGATCCACTCTTCCCCTTCAACGTCAGTTTTCACATAATCGATGTCAGGTCGAACCCACATGTTGGTTACTCCGAAGACTGTCTCGGCTCTCAGGGTGGCTGCAGGCATGAAAGATCCATTGAGTTCGAATTTTAGGAGGACATACTCGCCGATCTCTGGCTCGAGGTCTCCAACCGTGTCATGTTGACCGACAGGGTTTCCACAGTTTGGACACCAGCCAACTGGGTGGCTTCCCTGTGTTATCAAGCCCTTGTTGCGCAGGTGATTGAACTGCCATTCGATGAAACGGCTGTATTGTGGGTCAATTGTAGTGAATTCTCTTCGCCAATCTATCGAGTACCCAATCTCCTTCATTCCTTGTTTGATTTCCTGATGAAAATACTGAGCGATCTTCAGCGGATCCGTAAACTCCTTCAGTTTATCCTCTGGAACTCCGTGTATTTTGAGGAAGATTTCACGGAGCTCCTCGTCACCGGCACTAAGCCTCTTCGCAATAGCCAATACAGGTGTTCCTGTATAATGGAACGCCATTGGGAAGAGAACATTTTCTCCCCGCATCCGCCGATAGCGTGCGTGAACATCGGTAAGGGTGTATGTTCTACCGTGGCCCACGTGTTGCGGAGAATTCGGATAGGGATAGGCCACAGTCACAAAGAACTTGGGTTTCGCTGGGTTTGGCCTAGTTTCGAATACATGTTGGTTTTCCCATTCGGTCAGCCATCTCTTCTCTACCTTAGCCCAGTCCAAAGTCACTCATTTTCACCAGTTTTGGATAGCTTGGATAGTTTTCTTAGAGCTTCTTCAGCAAACTTTAGAGCTTCATCAACTTTTCCTAAGGCGGTCCCTCCTCCCTGGCCGAAATATGGTTTGCCACCGCCTCCGCCATCCATGACTTTGGCCATGGTCCCGGCGAGTTTTCCAGCGTCTACACCCTTCTTCAACGACTCTTTGCCGGCCGATACGAAGAGTCGTACCGTTTTGTTCACAAGTGCAGCTATTGCCACAGCCAGAGGGTCAGTTTCAGTGATCTTACTCGTGAGCATGATAAGCTCATCTTCGTCGCCAGTCGTCCTTTTTGTCATCGCTAACTTGAATTCTCCAATCTTCTTAGAGTTCTTGAGAAGGTTTTGAGCTTCATTCGAGATCACTTGGCTTCTGAAATGTTCGACTATCTTCGCCATGTCTCGAGACTTGTTCACCAGTTCCTCAGCAGCTTGGTTTAGGTTCTCGACTGGGACATCTAGAGTTTGAGCGGTTTTCTCGAGTATCGATTCTCTATCCTGAACATACTTCAAGGCTTGGGGACCAGTTGCAAAGATCAGGCGTTCCACGCCATCTTGAGGTCGCTCGACGTGAAGCAGCTTTAGAAAACCTATCTCTCCGGTTCTAGTGCAGTGTGTCCCACCACACGCCTCAACGTCCCATTCACCAATCTTTACGACACGAATCTCTCTTCCCGGGACGGCTCCGCCCTGGTATAATCTGAATCCGTAGGCGGCTTCAGCCTTCTCTCTCGGCATCCAAGAGATATCAACTGGAATATCCTGAGTTATCGCTCTGCAGGCTGAGTCTTCCAGTGCTCTGACCTGTTCCTCTGTTAGGCGTTCATAGTGGGAGATGTCAAGGCGACTCTTGTCTACATCCTTCTTTGCGCCGGCTTGCCAAGCATGTTCACCCAGGATTCTTCGGGCTGCACCGATCAGCACGTGAGTAGCCGTGTGATGGCGCATGAGGCTTGTCCTTCTTTCCCAATCGATCTTGCCCTCCACCTCTGCGCCTACTGGAGGAGCTTTCCCCTCGACAAGATGGACGATTACCTTGCCAATTTTCTGAGCATCCAGAACGTTGACCTGTTTTCCATCATAGAATAAAACGCCAGAGTCCGCAACCTGGCCTCCACTTTCAGGATAAAAGAGGGTCTGATCTAGAACCACATATTTATCAAATGAGGCTAGAATCTTCCCCTTGAAACTCGTTCTATACTGGTCCTCGTAGTAGAGAGGTCGTGTATCAGGTAGTCCGGATACCTCATGTTCCAGTTTCTTTTCCAACTGACCTTCTCCTGAGACGGGCGCGTCCGAATGTCTCGCAGCCACTATTCCGTAAAAGTTTCCTGGAACGTCGACGTTTACTCCTTGTTCCTGCGCTAGATCCTTCACGATGTCAGGTACCATACCATGGGAATCATAGAGTTCGATAAGGCTTTGCTGAGAGAGTTCTTTCTTACCCTCCGACTTGACTTCATCACAAACCTTCTTAATTATCTCGCTTCCTTTCTCTAACGTCCTTTTGAATTTCTTCTCTTCAACAGAAATTGCTGCGAGGATTTCCCCCCTCATCTTCCCAATGTTGGGGAAGTCCTTTGACCAAAGCGAGATCTGGAGGTCAATTAGATCTGACAATCTGTCCTCTATTCCAAGCAACAACAACATTCGATACGTCCTTCTCATAAGCAGTCGGGCGAGATACCCTTCTTCCACGTTTGACGCTACAACTCCTTCTGAAAGCATGAAAGAGAGAGCTTTCATGTGATCGGCTATTGCGTATGCGCTTTCGACAGGTGTCAGAAGCCTGTCCAGCTCCTTCCAATCCATGCCCAAGCGGTTGGCTACTTTTTTTCTTGCAGCAATTTTGTCAGTGGCTACCCCAACATTCATTATACCAGAAAGCTTTGAGCTCTCAATGAGCATCTTGTCGTCGACGTTGACTCCTGCAAGGTTCATTATCTTGTCGAGTGCTGAACCGTAGATGGCGTGGAAGCCACTCGGTGAACCCTTTGACAGCCATGTCCAACGTTCAATTCCATATCCCGTATCTACAGTTTTTATCGGCATCTCTACTAGATCTTTGTTCACGATCTTGTAGCTCATGAAAACAAGCGTTGAAATTTCAAGTCCATCAACGCAGGCTTCTATGTCTGGTCCGGCATTACCTCCGCCCCTCCAAAAATCTTCTTTGTAGGTGACCTTCTCAGATCTCACACCCAAGTGCTCTGTTAGTAATTCATGATGGTACCTGATTGTCTGATCTTTCCAGTAGACGTTCTTATCCGGATAGTTGAAGGCGTGGGCTCCGCCCATTTCGAATATCACAAGGTGTCTTCCCGCTGTTGGACCGACATTGTCTAGGTCGGTGAACCTGAGGCAAGGCTGACTGATTACGAGTGGATTGGCTGGTGGAGGATTAATCCCCTCGGTTACGTAGGGCTGAAAGTCGAAGATCGACGCTCCGACGAAATATACGTCGCTTCTCCATCTTGCAATTATGGGGTAAGGATCTATGATTTTGTGGTGATTCCTTTCGAAGAATGAAAGGAACAGCTTGCGAGTTTCGCTTAGATCATGGCTTCCTCTTGTAGGGGGATTCCCTATGAAAGTGTACTCTTGGCACGGGGCATCCCCGCAGTTCTTTGATTCGGCAACCTGTGTCCAGTAGTGCGTTCCACATGTTTCGCATTTCTTTCTTAAGAAACCATTCTCTTTGAAGAATGGGACTGCAAACTCATCCTCTCGTATAACCACTCAGAATGTGCCCCCAATTGACGGAGGGAAATGAGAGGAGGATGTGGGGTGCTTTGCCGCTTACCCAAAAAGCGCCCCGAGGCCCGCGAGAGCTTCTTCCTCTTTCTTCTTTTCTTCTTCAGCCGGTTTCTCTTCTTTCTTGACTTCTCCGGCTGATGGTGCAGGTCCGGCTTGTACAGTCACAACTGAGGCCGCTTTGATAGCCTCATCTATATTGACTTCCGAGATTGCTGCAACCAAGGCTTTGATTCTCGCCTCGTCAACAGTTATCCCGGCGGCCGTAAGTACTTTCTTTACATTCTCTTCACTGATCTTTTGTCCAGACGAGTGAAGCAACATCGCAGCGTAGACGTATTTCATTGCTTGTGTACCTCTGACATCTATCCAATTTTTTCCCTATGAACTTCGAATAGGCCTCTGTCACTACGTTTTCTCTTTCTTTTCAATCTTTTCCTTGGTCTTGGGTTCCTTGGTTTTGGTTTCCTTAGTTTTAGTTCCCTTGGTTTTGCTTTCCTTAGTCTTGTCTTCCTTAGTTTCGTCTTCCTTAGTTTTGGTTTCATTGGTCTTCTTGGTCTCAGGTGGTTTCGCGTTTTGAGACGAGTCGTCCGTAATTCCAGCTTTGGCCGATAGTCCGAGCATCTGAATGTATGAGTTCCGAATTATCTGTGGAAGGGCTTCTTCCGCAGGATACGCTGAATTGATCGCTAGAGATAAGGCCTGACGATAAGCTTTTCCAAAGATCTGCGGTGCGGTCTCAGGCAAGAGGTAGCTGGAAAATACAGCAAGGTTGAAGGCCTCAGATGCGGCCTGTCTAAAGTTTGTTCGGTATTCATTGAGATCTAGCTTGAGGTCTCCTTCATCAAGTACCATTCCGTCATCGTAGGTCGCGACAAGTGATAAACCTAGCTCCATCGGTTTTATCCCGAGTTTTGACAATACTGAGGCGAGTTTCGGTGAAATGGCGTCACCTTTCCTTGCCACAACCGTATCTTTTGCGACCCATATACTTCCCGACTCGATCTTGGTTGGAACCTTCGCTTCGCCGAACTCACTTATCACAGGTCCAGGAGCTAAGCCGGTGTTTCCTGCCGGAATGAATATTTCTCCCGTAGCCATGTCTCCCGCTTTCGCTGGAACCCTAACCTTGTTTTTATCAAGTAACAAGACTAGCGAATGAGGAGCGATATCCGAGAAGAGAAGCATTCTTGATCCGGTTAACTTGTCAGTAAACTTCTCCAGGTTCTTTTTCTTTGTTCCAGTCGCAGCTTTCCTGATCAGTGTATTCTTCGCCACTAACAGCTGAACCTTTCCACGGAGTTTCTTTCGAACCTCATGGATTTGAGAAGAGCGAACCTGTTGGAGGTTTGCAGCCGCAACCACCTTATAGGTCTGTAGATTTTCCTCTATCTTCTGAACAACTTCCTTTTTCCAAGGCGCAACTTTTTTTGCTGACATCTCACTTTACTCCTTCGCCAGCTGTATCTTTACCGGCGGACCCATTGTAGTCTTCAAAACGAGGTTTCCAATATTCTTGGATCCTCTCTCAAGCTTCGCTTCGATTCCGGAATAGACTGCCTGCACATTCTCAACTATCTTATCGTCGGACATATCTTCCGTCGCTACCCGACATCGAATTGCAGGTTGATCTCTGATTCTAACCCTTACAATCTTTCTATGACGTTTCACAATATCTTCTATCGGAGCTGTCGGAGGAACAGGAGTCGGCATCTTTCCCCTAGGACCCAGCACGCTGCCGACGGTCTTTCCAACTACTGGCATGAGCGGAGCTTCAGCGATAAAATGATCATACTCGTTGGCTAGTTTTCTCATAGCCTTCTTATCTTTGGACATACCCTCAAGATCTTCTCTTCCGAGAACTAGGTCCGCCTCTTTCTTAGCTCTCAAGGCAAGGTCTCCACCAGCGAAGACACAGATCTTCACTGTTTTGCCCAAAGGATTCGGCAACTCGATGGCTTCGTTCAATCTAGACTCAGATTTCTTCAGGTCAACTTCTCTGAGTTTCATGATGAATTCTACTGACTGAACGTACTTCTTCTTTGGCGAATTCTTCCTAAGTTCTTCTACGGATTTAAGCAAACCCTCTTTCGCAAGTGGCAACTAACATCTTACCTCTATTACTAGGAAGCTTGGATCTCGAAAAGAAGCTCATCTTGAAGCCAAGACGTTTTCTTTTCGTCGGTGGCGACTTAGCCTCTTTTCTTCTGAAGCCGTTTGTCAGACATGCAAATGCGTATTTATTAGGGTTACTTTGGTTGGGATGGGCACCGTGATTCAATCAATTCAGGACAGCGAAAGGTTGGAGCGATAGTCTAGTTGGCTTTTTCTTCTTTGAAGAGTTGATCATGCGTGCCTTTCTCAATCTCAGCGATTACATCCTTTGGCTCTTTTCCTTCCACGGTGATTCCCATGCTCACGCACGTTCCAATGACCTCTTTCACAGCACTCTTCAAACTCCTCGAATAGCTCCCGGGTATCTTCATTTGAGCAATTCTGACGGCTTGATCTAGGGTCATGTTGCCTGCTTTCTGAGTCTTTGCGGTTGCTGAACCTTTCTCAATTTTGAGCTCTTTTACTATCAAGGCTGACGTGGTGGGCGTGCCCACCTCAACTTCGAAAGCTTTCGTGTCAACGTCAACGATTACCTTCACTGGTACTTTCATTCCAGCGTAAGCTTTCGTAAGTTCGTTGATCTTGTTCACTATCATGAGAACGTTAACGCCCAATGGTCCCAATGCTGGACCCAATGGTGGACCGGCAGTAGCTTCTCCACCATTGATTAGAGCTTCAACTTGTTTCTTCTCTGACACTTTTCTCACCTGTTGTTCTTTCAACTAGCTTCACATAATCGGCGTGCACGGTGATCGGGAGTATGGCAAATCCTTCTTCAAGAAGTTCTATAGTGACCTCTTGCTTAACCCTGTCTATGCTCGTTATCTTGGCTTTGGATCCCTTAAAGGGGCCACTCACAACTTCAACAACATCAGCAAGATTCAGGTCTTCTATCACAGGTTTCGTGATAATGAACCGTTCCACGGCGGAGACGGTTGTCATACCACGCGTACGTGCGCGGGCATGTCTGACACCTGAGATGGCTTCATCAACCACGTGTGGCCCTGTAGCTTCTACGAATATGTAGCCTTTGATCACCTCAGGAACCAAAACGCTTGACACGGCCAGTTTCTTCAACCCTATCCGTGAAGCCAAAAAGTCAGCGACTGTTCTTTCTTGTCCACTAGTCGTTCTGACCGCGTAGATTGACATTTTCGGTCCTTCTTCTGACAAAGACAATTCACTTCGGTGCTAGTCCCACGATCCAGAAGAGAAGCCTTATCACGAATCCCATTCCGCCTACAACTGCGACTCCAAGGAAGGAAAGCCTAACCAGTAGCACTAGTTCCTTGCGGCTCGGCCTCGTCGTAACGTGTAGTAACCTCCTCGAAGATTCCATGAACTCTCTGAAATTCAAATTCTCTCAACCGTGCTGAATCCTTCTAGGCATGAACAACTCATGCTAATCAATATTTCCCCTCAATTCTTCTAAGGTTCCTACCAGTCGAGAGACTGGTTTTCGCTGACTGGCCCTGTTGTGATCTAGTGCCGGTTGAATAGCGCTAGAAGTGTTTTGGTCAAATCTTCACGATTTCTATCTGGTTTCTCTCTAGAACCTCTATGAGTTCTGAACGTTGTCCTCCGCGCATTCCTTTCCAGTCTACTATTGCAGTACTGCAACCTCCAACGGTCCTTCTGAAAGTCAATTCAACGATCTCAGGTGCAAACTGATCAAAGAAGTATTTTGGAAGTATATGTCCAATCGCGAACTCTTCGTTGATCTCAACTTCTGTGTGTTTTGATGAGTAGTGCCCTCCACCAAATCCAACAGAGGGTTTCCATTTGAGCTGAGTTGCAGCAGCGGAGAAGGCGGCTGAAGCTACGGCTTCTCCTGCTCGACTATCCGTCCAATGTTCTTGTGAGCTTCCAATCTCCACAAACATTACTGGAGCATTCATATCCGTTGGTCCGTGATGGGTTGCTTCCAGTGATACTGTATACTCATCCAAGCCCATCTCTTGCACTTTGTCTTTGAGTGTTAATAGTGCAGACTTCATTCTTCGTGGGTCAACCCAGGCTAGAGTTCTCGGTTTTCCACCATAAAGTGCTGATTCGGTGGAGTTTCCTGTCGTGTGCACAGTGAGGCTCCGTTGTCCACTTTCACTACTGTGACGTGAGACGAATATTATAGCATCAATCTGAAAGTCCTTATCCAGATTCGTTGCGTATATGCTATCGACATCGATGTGAACGAGGAGGATTCCGTTGTGCTCGAAGACAGGCCTACCAAGAAAGGTTCTTTCGGTCTCTTTGAAACCATGATTCTGAACTAACTTCTCAGAAATATTCATGGCCGCTGGGTCTTTTTCCGAGGCGACGATGAGTATTGAAATGCCGGTTCTTCCCCTAGCAGCTTGTTAGATAGTTGTTTCAAAGTAGCAGGTATAGGAGGGCCCTCGTTGAGTGGAGTCTATTCTCTGCTTGGTCCCATACTGCTGATTTCTCATCATCTATTACTGCATTTTGGACCTCTTCTTCACGATGAGCGGGAAGTGGATGCATGAAAATAGCATCTTTTGATGCGGCAGAGAAGAGATCTCTGGTGATTTGATACTTTGGAAGGAACACGCTCAGTCTCTTCTGCCTTTCAGTGTCTTGACCCATACTCACGAAAACATCAGTGTACAAGACATCCGCTTTCTTAACAGCGTCGTAGGGTTCATGAAGTATCTCAATCTTCGACCCCGTCTCTATCGCGTTTTGCTTGGCAGCCTGAACATACTTTTCCTGGGGTTCGTATCCTTGTGGGCAGGCGACGCTCACATTCATTCCGAAAATTGAGCAGCCAACAACGAGAGAGTTGCAGACGTTATCTCCATCTCCCACGTAGGCAATTTTTAATCCTTCAAGCCGTTTCTTCTTTTCCCAGATGGTCATTATGTCAGCTAAGGTCTGAACGGGGTGCGAGAGGTCGGAAAGGCCATTTATGACAGGGACGTCTGAGTATTTTGCAAGTTCCTCAAGGGTTGAGTGTTTGTAGACCCGCGCCATAATCCCGTCGACGTACCTGGTCATGACACGTGCTGAGTCAGCGATTGTCTCACCTCGACCCATCTGCAATTCGTTCCAACCAAGGTAGAAAGCGTGTCCGCCAAGGCTTTCCATCGCCACCTCGAAAGAGACTCTGGTTCTTGTTGAGGGTTTCTCAAATATCATAGCTAGCTGTTTCCCTTTCAAGGTGTTCAAGGGTCCCCCCTTCGCAACTTTTTGCTTCAACGTCTTCGCTACTTTCAGGACATTCCACAACTCGTTTCTCTTGTGGTCTTGAAGTTCAAGGAAGTCTCGTCCACGCAGAGTCATCTGTCTCACTTCATGTTAGATTCTAGATCAACCATAAAACGTTTGAGAATGTCCTTAACCTGACATTGACGTTTCAGCTCAGGATGTTCTTGACAACAAAGTCTGAATTGAACGGGACTAGGTCATTGTAGCCTTGACCTATACCTGCATAGATGACTGGTTTGCCTGTTGTATAGGTTACAGATACGGCTGATCCTCCTCTTGCATCTGCATCTAGTTTGGCCAAAATGATAGCGTCGACTCCAACAGTTTCATTGAATACCTTAGATTGTTCAGCGGCATCATTCGCTGTTAGGGCGTCTACGACCAAGATCTTCAGATCTGGATTTGATATGCGAACTATCTTCTTCATTTCGTCTAGCAAGTTGCGATTTGTCTGCATCCTCCCAGCTGTATCAACCAGCACGGCATTGGTTCCATGCGAACGCGCATAGTTGATTGCATCAAATACAACCGCAGCGGCATCAGATCCGTAGGTGTGTTTGATTGTTCTTACCCCAATCTTCCGGGCATGTTCATCCATCTGCTCGATTGAACCCGCGCGGTATGTATCGGCGCATGCGATGATTACCGTGAAATCTCTCTTGAGAAGCAGTTTGGCAACTTTGGCTATGCTGGTGGTCTTACCTGTGCCGTTGACTCCTAGGAAAACTATTACTGCAGGAGAATTCTGTGCACGTTTCTGTTGGACGAGGCCTACCAAATCAACGTCTTTGGTTGTAGACATGATCTCGTTTAGGCTATCTTTCAGCGCGGCGTCTACTATGCTCTGTCTGTCACCGAACCTTGGGACAAGCGTGCCGCCGATCTTGTTTCTCATGAAGTCGCAAATATGTTCAGCGACTGGATATGCAACATCGTTTTGGATAAGGTCAAGTTTAAACTCCTCGAGATAGTTGTCGAGGTCTTTCCCACCCAGTTCAGATTTTGAGATCTTTTCTAGGGCGCTGTTCACGCCTGTTTTCAGTCTGTCAAACAATACGCATCAACGGAACGTAAGAGTTCCAAAGATCGATTCTTCACTGTCTAGTATCAGGCAAAAAGTTTCGTTTTGTATATGGCGCCCAAGGTTCTGAACGTTCAAATTACTTGTAGGGTTTCTCCGCCTTTCTTTTTTACGAGCTCCGAGATCTTTGACCGGTCTTCCTCAAGTTTCGTGACAACCTGTGTAAGCTGTTCCCGCAACGAGTTCCCTATTCTCTCTAGTTCTGCTTGCCTGCTTTTCAATTCGAAGATTGAATCGTCAACACTTTTCTCCACGGCGACCTCCGCTCCAATCCCCATGACGATCTTCTCAGTATCTGCGAGTTGGGTCTTGAGGAAAGATCCCGCGCCTATCGGTGCCAAGGCTTCGCACCCTTTTGGTTTTCCCTTTATTCCCTCGAGTGTTTGGTTTGCCACGTAGATATCTGCGAGAGAAGCGTTGACCATTTCAAGTCTGGATTGGTATATTCTCGCGGTACCTTCGAGAAGTCTCTGTTCGACCAATAACTCTCTGATAGATTGATCGACGGGGTCTGACGTCATTCTCTACTTCGGCTCCTTAGCCTGCTCCATTTCCTTGACGTTCGTTACTTTTACGTCAAACCTCTTTGCCTTGTGTCTGCTCGCCTATCTCGGAATAGATCTTTTCTAGGGCGTCAGACTTTTTCAACGCTTTCAAGTTCTTGGCAAAGGTAATCTTCCTTCCACTTTTCTTGATGTATCCGGTTATCTCGAAAGTCTTGACCTGACTCATTTTTCAATACTCCTTGGCGTCCATCGATTCATCCAGTTTCTGTCCCATTAGATCTACGTAATAATAAACGCTGTGTCAAAGAGCAGTTTGTCATAGCAGTTTGGAATCCAAACTTCTAGCATCCCATGGTTTGGCTTATCGTCATGAGTTCAGGTCCAGAGGTCAAAGTGCCTGCTATCGCTCCATGACTATTAGCCAAAAGGCCTGACTTCGGGTAGGGTACTCCACCATTGATGGTTCCAATCTCCACAGGGACCTTGAGGGTTTCTTGAATATTCGCCTTCTCTGCCTCTCTAATCTTTGGATGTGCGATCACCCCCTTGTTCGTTGCAACAGCATGCGACCCCACGAAAGGCAAACCGAATACTTCGCCTCTTGCAACCTCCACTCCTAGCGTTTTTGATATCTTTTCAACAACGGGATCCGGTAACCTCGGGTCAACCACAGCTCCATAATCATTCGCTAGAACAAGATTTCCAATAGCGGTCGATCTTTCCTTAAGAACCTCAACTTTCAGATCTGTTGTTTTTCTGATTGCTTCTAGTTCGTAGTCACGCACGGTGTGGGGAACTAAGATCCCTTGAGAGTTGCCACTTACAAGGGCTCCAATGACGTAGGATCCGCCTATACTGCACTCGAGAACGGGTGCATTCAAAACTTCACGGAATCTTTGAGCCTTTCTTGGGGAGACACCGAATGGAACTAAACATACAGTTTCATTACAAAAACCGTATACGCCAACGTTTGGGCTCCCAAAGATATCGTCGAGAATCAGAGACAAAATTTGGATCCGCCAGAACTAGATTGCATTGGGTAGGCGTAGTTGGATGAAAAGGCTACGCCTTCGTCGGCGGATAGACTATCACGTTACCTTCCTTGTCTTTCACAGCTCTGATCTTAAGTTTATGGGGCGGCTTCTCTGTGCTGCGTTCCCAAACCTCTTCGTTTATCTCGTTGCTGATAATCACACTTTCAACTTTCATATTGCGTTTCACAAACTCTCTCAAGACTCGAATGGCTCTTGGGGTTCTCCTCTTTCTTGGAGCTTTCCAAGCTTCTCTCAAGTTCACAGTGTAAGCTCTCTCCTCGACTATCTCAATTTCTTCCTCTGGCTTCTCTTTTTCTGTCAGCTTCTCTGACTTAGGTGGAGCTTCGACAGTCTTGTCTTTCTTTTCTTCAACAGTATCTTTTTTTAGAATCTCTTCTTTTTTCGACATATAATGTCCTTCCTAGACTTTCAGCTTCGTTCTTCTCCAGTTTCTCCTCTTCGGATGCATTCTGACTCGTCCACCAGTCTTTGCAATCACCCAAGTTGGGACGCTTCGCTTCTGTTTCAATGCTCTTGCGAGTCTACGCTTACGTGCAAACGGTTTATTTCTAGCCAATTTCAAGCTCTCCTTATCCTGATTTCTCTTTTCTGTGACTGAAGATGCACAAGGGCTTCCTTCAATTGGTCATCACCTATAGGTATTCGAACTTTGCCTGTTTGTGCAAGTTGCACCAGCTGCATTTCGAGCTGAGTAGCGAATTCAGGCTTTACCATCCTGATGTTCGTGAGTCGTTGTCGTGCTTCAGGCGTTAGAATCTTCCTCAGTATGGATTGTTTCTGAGTCTCAAGTTCCTGTTGGTTCTCTGCTTTTCTCTGTTCATCAGCCATCGCTCGCTGTAACTCTGTAATCTTCCTCTTTCTTAGGATTTCAAGCTCTTCTCCGTCATCTTCCCCGCTCATTTCAGCTCTCCTTTCGATGAACTTCTAGTTTCCTTAGAGATCTGTGCTGACAGCTTATTGAGCAGGCTAACTCCGTCTTTCGAGAGTTTACGACCCTCTTTCTCAATATGTGTTACCAGCCCTGCTTTCTCGAGTTGCTGGAGTGGTTCTCTTATGCTTGATCCTCCGCTCGGTCTAGTGTGCTCGATTCTTCTTCCTTTTCTCTTTCGCCCTCCATACTCAACCCGTAGTCTCGAAATGCCCATTGGGCCATGAACATAGAGTTTTCTTAGTAAGGATGCGCATCTTAGGTACCACCAATCTCGGTCCTGTGGTGGAAACTCCTTATGTGCACTCGTTTTTGCGGTGGCTGACCACACTGGCGGGGCGATCTCTCCAACATTCTCCTTAAGGTGCTTTGACAACCTACTCAGGAATACATCTGATGGAATATCACGTGGAGTTGGCAATTACTTTGCACTTCTTGCTTTGAACGGATGTTCACAGTTCCGATGGGATCATATAAGTTTTGGCAGGTTAGGGCTTGGAAGCCCTTTTGTAGAGGGTAAAAGTTCTACCCCTCGTATCAACAAGCGTTGAAGACGTATCTCTGGCTACCCCCTCCGCAACTTCCTTTATTGACTCTGTCGACAAAGCAGTCTTCTGAATCTTCACTTTCACCAATTCAGCAGCCTTCAATTGCACTTTGATCTGATCTAGCACTGTCTTCGTTACTCCCCCCTTTCCAATCCAGACAGCTGGTTTGGTGACCCCGGACCGCTGGAAGAGTTTGAGCGAGACTTTCATCGAATCTCCTCCCTAAGAGTGGGATACCTCTTGTGACCGCCACAGTCTAAACAGGTGATAACGATCTTTGTCCCTCCATCCGAGCGAGTTCTCACTCTACAATTGAATCCAGGAAGGAGAAACGTTCCACAGCTCTTACAGATCATCCTCTTGTATTGCCTTGGAATGCTCACCTGAGCTCTCATCCCAATCCTCCTCGCAAGCTCAACATATCTACGTGCCAACTTGGAATCTTTCCTTACGGTCTTTCCAGCTAGATCTAAGAGTATCTCCATTCGTTCTCTGGCTATGTCTCGCTCCGTTTCTCTCCAGCGTCTCATTAAGCTCTCAATCTTATATCATTGATAGACGACGTTAAAAGCTGTAGAACTTTGACGTTGTCATTCATTCTAGCAGAAACAGCTTTGGAAACCGTCCCAAGAACGATTCAGCGTCACCGATCGGTTATGGCACGGGCAAAAAACGAAGGAAAACGCCCGGATCAAATCTTGTTGGACAGAGCTTATCATCACGGTGCAATGCTGAGTCTGTCGAACGCTCTGAAGCGAGGTAGACCTGACATTGCTCATGTGACACTTCTGGGGATTCTTTCCACACCATTAAACAAGGAAGGGCATCTGAAGTCGTACGTCCATACGATAAACGACCATGTGATCGAAGTCGATGAGAGCATTCGGCTGCCGAGAAACTACACCAGGTTCATAGGCCTTATGGAACGACTCTTTGCGGACGGTAGAGTTCCTCTCGAAGGGGAGACTCTGCTCTCGCTGAAGAAAATGAACATTAGGGAGCTGATTAAGAGCATTCAACCGACGTTTACTGTGGCTTTCAGCTCAGTCGGGACGCCAAATACGTTGCAGGAAGTCTGTGGGGAACTGGCCAGAGAACGACGTCCAGCAGTTATGATTGGAGGGTTTGCGCACGGGCATTTCTCAAAGGCTGCATCTGACGTGGCAGATATGATAGTATCCATCTATGATAAGCCCTTGGATGCGTGGGTTGTTGCGTCAAGGATAGTTTACGAATATGAGGTCAGCTCCGCGAAGTGAATGCGTTACTTTTCTAAAGAGAACTTGAAACGTCTCACTCTCGCTTGACGAGCCACGCATAGAACTACAAGAAACGTAAGTGGTATCAGAAATGTTAATGAATTCCGGGAGAACTCTGGAATAGTAATCCATCTACCGTAGATGAAAGCACTGGTTGCTGTTGCGGTTGTTTCAACGTTTGAGTAATTATCTAATGACCCATCACTATTGATTCCAATGTAGAAACCTCCGGAATTCGACTTTCGATTCAAAGCTTTCTGAAAGTCTACGTCCTTCTCATTTATCCCAGTGATCCAGTCATAGAGCTTTGACGCGTAATCTTCGAACTCCAAATCGCCTAGGACTATCCAAATTTCCACTAGGGCTCTCATCAATTCCCCAGCTCGATAGACCTGTTTCGGATACTCTGTCGTTCCAGACATCGTTCGGTACCAATATACGCCCCATTTACTGTCCACCATTTTTAGGAGGAAATTGTTAGCCCAAATGTGGATGCTTGATCTGATGTTCGAAAACATGGGTTCTGTTTGGTTAGTGAGAGAATTGATTGCTCTAAGGTAGGTTGTAAGCCCAAACATGGCTCTTCCGTTCGAGTCTGTATGCTGTGCATTGTTGGTTTCGTCGTCATAGAATCCGCCGTAGGCCCATGAGGACTTATTCCTTTCCTGCCGATTAAGTATCCACAGGACTGTCTTCTCAGCCCAATTGTAGTACGTTGTCATTTTTGCTCGATCTCCCCAGCGCAGTTCATACAATGAAAGATAGAGTAGAGCCGTCAGAATCATGCCATTCGCATCGATCTCTGCATGATCGTTTTCGTCAGGATAACCAAATACCCATCGTCCATCCGATTGTTGAGATTTCCCATGCCATTCTTCTATGCAAGTTGCTGGCAGCATTCTTAGCTTGGTCGTAGAATTCTTTTTGCGAGTTCACAGTTGTGGAAAGACGCATGTGAAAAGCGGAAAAGGCCAAACCCTCGACAGCGTATGCATTCCAGTAGAAGAGTTTACCTTGTCCAGACCATTTACCCGTGGTCATGTTCCAATAGTGATAGAAATCTTTCCCCGTCGTCTGCGCAGCCATTATGAATGCAAGGGCTTCCATCAGTTTCTCATCATACTTCTTGGAAGTGTAGACCTTATGATACATTGTGAAAACGGAGGCTGCCATTGAATCTTCATCAACGTAAATCCGATGCCTGCCGGGGTCAGATGTAACAGCGCTAACGAAGGCTCTGGATCCCGGAACGTACTCAGCCTCTTGACCTAGGATCCAATCAACTCCATTTGTTATTCTAGTATCGATGTTGGCACCGGCCGCCATGGCTGGTGCAACCAAAGAGAGTGAAAGCATTAGAAGTACTACAAAGCATGAGAAACAGATATTGGATTTTGTTCTGCAATTCCTTCTGGTCAATCCCTAGATCACACTTTGAGGCTGAAGACTCAATTTCACTGTTCTGAATTAAACAGTTGCTGAACCAATCTATCGTTCATCCATGTATTAGTGCCGTAACCTGCTATCAGGAGTCGAAACCGAGAGAGGTTTTTAGGTGAGACTGAACGATGAAATCGTTTTGAGAACCTGATAGGTTGATTCTATTGTCAGACGATTCGGGGCTCGAACTCTGGAAGAAGAAAAGGCTTCTTGATATGCGTCGAGTGATGTTGGAGAAGGAGGCTGCTAAGGAGAAAGCGAAAAAAGCCACTGCTGAAGAAACGGACCCGAACAAGATCCTTGAGAAGCTGTTCGTAGGAAGGGCTTGGGAAGTCTTTCATGCAGCAGAACGCCAATATCCCACGATTGCTCAGGAGGTCAAGAAAGCCTTTGTTCAACTCTTTCTCCAAGGAAAATTCAAGGGGCCGATCACTGGGGAACAATTACTCTGGTTCTTCAGAGATCTTGGGATGAATGTTAGACTCGAAACGAAAATCCGCATATTGGAAAGCGGTGAACTGAAAACCCTAGCTCAAAAGTTCAAAGAATCCTAATCGTCTGTAGGTCTTCCTCAAGACTCTACTTTGACTCCTAGTCTTCGCGCGAGCGTATCTCTATCTTCTCTGGTTATCCATTCAACGAGCAGGTAATCAGCGATCTCGAAATCATTCATTCCTAGCCTTCTAGCTTCCTTGACTGTCAGTTTGTAAGCTTCTATTTCAGTAGGTCTGTCGACGTAATCGTAACGTGGATCGTATAGGTTCAAGCCTCTCCAGAATTGCTTCACATGCACTAACTCATGAACAACATCTAGGTAAAGAAACTGTTCACTTGCTTCTTTCAAGTACCTGTTTCCAACAACAAGCCTTCCATCATCTTGGTTAACGTACATGTAATCTTCAGAATCTACTATCTCAACGATTGTTTCATTTAGGATACGGTTTTTCTCCATCTCGTCTTCTGACAACTCGGCCATAGCTCGTGAATCCTTTAATCCAGCAAAGATGTCAGAGAGCCTGTAGACGCCTAGTGGCTTGGTTCTGTTAACTACAAAAGAGTTCATTCCCGTTTATCCTGAACGGTTCTCTGAACGTATCCTTTTCTTAGTTAAAGGGCTTTCCAGAGGCGAATCGATTTCGACACACCTACCTACCAATCGATCAAACAATATGAAAAATGGGTATCGATACTCACCGATTCGCCACGTTAAAGAATTCAATTCTATTCCTAACACATCTGACAGTAGATGATGTGATCTAGAGGAAGTGAAAACAATGACCTCCGTTGTCAAGACAGCGTACCGGCATCTGATAGCTGGCCATAATCGAGATCCAGTTTTGGGTCTTGATGTCGTTTCTACCGACTTTTGTGATAGCTCGTACAGTGGTCTACCTTGATGTGCCCATCTTCATCGTTGCTAATGGCACTCACATTCATCATCTGACCTATGGGATTATCATGTTGTCTATCTCTGGCTACATGGGATTAACGGTACGGGCGCAACGCTGGCAACCCTGGATTGCGGCGCTGTATGGTCTCGGCTTGGCATTGGCATTTGACGAATTTGGGATGTGGATGAGCCTTCGAGATGACTATTGGGTCAGGCAATCCTACGATGTCATGCTAATAATTCTAGCCTTACTTTTCATTTCTGCATGCTTTTTAGACTTCTGGCGGCGTTTGCAACGACGATTATTCCACAGACCAGCAACAGCTACATGAATAGCACGGTGTATCATGAGGTGGGGCAAGACTTTAGAGTGCCTAGTTGAATTCTAGGTGGACAATCTGGGTCTGGAGATGTGACACTTGCCTCTTCCCTTGGTAGAACGTTCAGCGCAAGAGATCACAAAAATCATCAAAAAGAGAGTTGAGGCAATCAGGGATGTCAGGGATTGTCATCAAGTAAGTGTACGCATGATCGGTAAAAGGGTCGATGTGGACATGCATGTTTCTCTTGACAGCAACCTTGGATTCGAAAATGTCCACGAGATCGCTTCACATGTCGAAGCGGAAGTGAGACGTCTCATACCTAATTCGAGAGTGACAGTCCATACTGAACCACTTGAAAACGTTCGGCAAAGTCTAGGAAAACTCGTGAAAGAAACAGCCGAAGGAGTACCTGGATCTAGAGGGGTGCACAGCATTCATGTCCAGAAGATCAACGGAAAGACATGCGTCGATCTACACCTTGAAGTTAGTGCCAACATAACCGTGAAACAGGCACATGACATATCCGATCAAGTTGAAAAAAAGATACGATTGGCCAACCCGAACATCTCGGAAATCACCGTTCACATGGAATCTGCACAAGACCGTATAACCAGGGAGTTGGAAGGAGGCCGAACCGAACTAAGATGGTATCTTGAACATGCTGCAAAACGCATCCCTGAGATCAAGACAGTTCACGGAATCAAAGTTCGCAAGGTAGACGGTGCCCTACACGTGGTCCTTCATTGCCACCTAGATCCGAACATTAGTATGAAACAGGCGCACGAAATCTCGATCAAGCTTGAAAACGTGATCAAGAGCGCCTACCCAGAAGTATCCAGAATAGACATACACGAAGAACCTGCGTAGAACCTTGGATAAGCTCCATCAATTGGATAACCCTATATCTAACGCGTGCAGTTGAGGTGGACTTCCGAGGCGGATGCAATAGTACGTCGAAAGAGAAAACGCTCGAGGTACACAAAGATTATTGGTCTATCAGTCCTCACGACGTATATCAAGCCCTCGAGACCAGTGAACAAGGGTTATCTGAGCAGGAAGTTCACCGACGTACAAAGATTTACGGATACAATGAATTACCAACGCAAGCATTCAGTGGAACCAAAGTTCTTCTTAGACAATTTAAGAATCCAATATTTGCCATTCTAGTCGCCTGTGCAGTCGTAGCTGGTTTCTTCACTCAACTCGAACAGTCGATAGCAATACTTACGATGATAGCACTCAGCGTCATCCTAGGTTTCTTCAATGAATACAAGGCGGAGAAGATCGTAGAAAACCTGCGACAAAAGGTTTCATTCAAGGCTGTTGTCACACGAAACGGAAAGCCTGCCGAAATAGAATCCAAACTATTGGTTCCAGGAGACATAGTCTCTGTCTATGTTGGAGACATTGTTCCAGCAGACATGAGAATAGTTGAATCCAAAGGGCTCCATGCTAACGAAGCAGCCCTTACTGGGGAATCGTTTCCAGCTGAGAAATCATCTGCTAATCTTGGTGTCCAGCGTCCCACGGCGCAGCAGTTGACGAACTACCTATTCCTGGGTACCGTAATCGCGCATGGAAGTGGCTGCGGTGTAGTTGTTTCGACGGGAAAGAATACTGAGTTCGGATCCATATCGAAGAGTTTGCTTCGGCCTCACCCCGAGACCGAGTTTCAAAGAGGAGTCAAGAAGTATGGTACAATGCTCCTCACACTCACTTTGGCCCTAACGATTGGAATATTCGGGTTGAACGCGGCTGTCGGTCATCCATTGATTGATTCACTGCTTTTCTCTCTTGCAGTTGCCGTTGGCTTGGTTCCTGAATTGATGCCTGCTATTGTGACGATAAGCCTCTCCCAGGGAGCAAGGAGAATGGGAAAGTTACGTGTAGTAGTTAAACGTCTAGTATCCATCGAAGACTTTGGAAACATGAATGTTCTTTGCACGGATAAGACGGGAACACTGACGGATGGTACGATCGTTCTCAAAGACTATTGGTTGCTTGACGAGGCAAGAAAGCCAAAGATCTTGGACTATTCTTTGCTCTGCAACGCCGCTGTTGTTGGAGAGAAAGTTACTGGAAATCCAATGGATGTGGCAATATGGGAATACGCTAACAAGAATGGAATTCAAGATAATGTAAAGTCATACACAACCATAGATGAGATCCCATTCGATTACGAGCGGCGAATCATGTCCATAGTGGTGAAGAAGGGAGATGAGCTCACACTAGTCTCAAAGGGTGCGCCGGAATCGGTTCTATCCAGATGTAAGTATGTCGATGTCGCAGGAAAAAGTCAGCCTATAGATCCCCTTCTAGAATCAGTCAATGGTAAGCTCGCCAGCCTTTCCAGAGATGGTTATCGAATTCTTGCAGTCGGGTATCGAACAGTAGATCGAAAGGAGTCGTACTCAACTGAAGATGAGTCGAATTTGACACTCCTTGGTTATCTCATATTTACCGACCCGCCGAAGAAAGATGCCCACCAGGCTTTTACTAAACTGAAGGAGATGGGAGTCGACGTAAAGATACTCACTGGAGACAATGAACTTGTGGCGGTGAAGATCTGTGAAGATCTCAAGATTCCTGTCAAGAAAGTGATTCGCGGTTCGGAACTCACTCAGATGAGTTCGAATGAAATCAAGGTAGCTGTTGAAGAGGCCACTATTTTTGCGCGAATAACTCCAGATCAGAAACTTGACATAATAAAAGCTTTGAAAGGGAAAGGGCATGTAGTGGGTTTCATGGGAGATGGAGTGAATGACGCTCCAGCTCTCTATGAAGCAGATGTAGGAATATCCGTCGATTCAGCTGTAGATGTTTCGAAAGACGCGGCAGACATAGTTCTTCTGGAAAAGGACTTGCTCGTACTGGCCAACGGGATAGATGAAGGCCGCAAGATATTCGGCAACACTACAAAGTACATTTTGATGGGAACAAGCTCAAACTTCGGCAACATGTTCAGCGCAGCTGCTGCGTCAGTCTTCCTTCCGTTTCTGCCAATGTTGCCTATGCAGATACTATTCATGAATCTACTCTATGACGTCTCGAATATGACCTTGCCAACCGACAACGTCGATGAAGAGTACACGAAATGGCCGAAACGCTGGGACATAAGCTTCGTAAGGAAATTCACACTTTTCTTTGGGCCATTTAGTTCATTGTATGATTTTCTTACATATGGAATCATGTTGTTCATATTCAACGCTTCGCCAGCATTGTTTCAGAGTGGCTGGTTCGTAGAGTCATTCTGGACTGAAGTTCTCGTAATATTCGTTATTAGAACGAGACGAATACCCTTTATCACGAGCCGGCCCGGGAAAGTGGCTGACTTTACTCACCCTCAGCTGTGTGGCGTTTGGAACCATACTTCCATTTACGATCCTCGGTAGTTTCCTTGGATTCACAGCACTTCCATTCGAGTACTGGATACTCCTCATTCTAATGGTCGCAACTTACCTTTTCCTAGTAGATGCGGGAAAGGTATTCTTCTACAAGATCTGCAAATTCTGAAGGGAAATATCCAATGCCATATAGTGACTTGTTCATCTGGTGGGTCATGAGTATCAGCTGGAGTATAGTATTCCTAACTGTAGCCAGCATCTATCTCTACGTTGACAGCACGAAGAAAAAGGCTGGAACGAGCGCTCACTCCAAAGTTCGTCTACCTACAGTGATCAAACATTTCATATTCGTCTGGGTTCTGCTTGGCCTTCTGTGTCTCTACATAGTTTCGATAAACAGAGGTTCTTCTCTACTCTTTGCAACCGGAAACATAATCACCGAAATAGTGTTGATCATATACACATTTAGAAACAGAACCGGAAAATGAGAGCCAAGGTAACATTGTTCAAGAAGGTAACATCTTAAGATGTTACCTTAGGCGCACTGAATGGAGATATGAAGCTCATCATCTTCCTCTGGATCTCAGTCTGGCCCGAAAGAAGCTTGCATGAGGTTTGGCGAAGGTAACATGTTTAAGAAACTAACGTAACATGTTACCTTGCGTGTGCCCGATGAAGGCATCGTTTTCATTTAGGCAGCCTGCTGTCAAGGCTCAAATGTTAGCTTTTGCTCCTGAAGGATGGTTCTCGGTGCGTGATTATCTGCGTCATGAAGCAGGTGATGTAGTTCCCGCTTGAGGGTGCGGGCAAGGTTTTGGAGTTGGTTGAGGGTAAACTGCCTGATGAGAAGACGTTGTCGATGAGGCTTCTTCGATACTTTAGGCAGGGTCTTCTCGAGCGGAAGAGGAAGGGCCATGGGTTTGCGTACAGGGTGACGGACAAGGGTAAAATGAGAGGAGTAATGTTGAAAAAACGTCGCGAATCTATCTTCGAGGAGCTTGTCTCACGTCGATTGGCTAGGATAAAGGGAATTCGTTCACTCGAAGGAAGAAAGGCTCAGAATCAGAAGTTGACCCGGTTCTATGTATGTGATAAATGCGGTGGGCGTCTATCAGATCCTAAAGTGATGGTATGTCCTCATTGTCATCATATGCCTATTGCAGAAGAACGTTTTGGATAATTCTAGATATCTTCATGTCTATCTGTCCTCGACGAATATCACTCGCACTCTTTCAGTCAATGTCTTCCCCATGTGTTTGTGTTCTGGACCGTTTGGGATGAGAATGAAATCTCCTGGGTTGTAGACTACGGTTTCATTCGGATACTTTATCTCGAGAATTCCATCGAGAACGTACCCACAATGCATCTTCTCGCACCAGTGGGGTTGCATCTCCTTTGTGTATTCAACCAATCGTATTTGCTTGTTTTCTGCATTGAATGATTTGTAACGTAGTCCCGGCATAGGTGTCTCCCAATCTATCAGGTTGAACTCCACTTTGTACCGGCTCATGTCTCAATCACTCCTCTCTATGAACCTTTGAAAAATTGCTTACTTTCGAGCAGACTCGGATCTCTTCAACCCAGTGTAGGTCATTACGAATCCTCTGTTCATGAAAAGATGAGCAGCAACAACAGGTATCAATGAATAAGCAAGGTGAATGTGGAGTTCACGCATTCCCTCTCCGAATCCAAGAATTGCTCTTTCTGATTCTTCGCTGGCTAGTCCAGTTAGAAATGTTGCCAAGCTTAGCAAGATCATGGCG
The DNA here is from genome assembly GCA_963760485.1 of Candidatus Bathyarchaeota archaeon. Lineage (GTDB taxonomy): Archaea > Thermoproteota > Bathyarchaeia > 40CM-2-53-6 > CAVXDP01 > CAVXDP01. The sequence continues at coordinate 150,957 of CAVXDP010000008.1, forward strand.
TAGAACAAGATGGCTCTGAAGGTTATGTTGTTCATAGGCGGTTACCTACAGAATTTGGGGCTAAGAGTCTTTCGCTTCACAATTTTACACATAGTTGTTGCAGCACAATCGTTCAGTTTCCAAAGACATTTCTTGTTACACCAGCATTGAATCTGTCATTGGAAAAATCAAGAAGAAAAATCCTCAGCAACAGAACGAACGCATAAATAAATAGAATGATGACCTAAGGAATGAAGGTGAACAAGAAGTGAAATTACAGAACCGAGTAGCCCTTGTGACAGGGGGCGGATCCGGAATTGGACGTGCTGTTGCAAAGTTATTTGCCAAAGAAGGCGGCAAGGTAATAGTTGTCGACATGTCTGCGAAAAGTGGACAGGAGACGCTGAAGATGATCAGAAATGGCGGGGGTGAAGGACTGTTTCTTGAGTGCAATACCACAAAACATGCAGACGTTGAAGTGATGGTAAGCAAGGCCATAGAGATTTTCATTGGTGCGGCCGCTAAAATCTGCGTAGTTTGGCCAAGGTAAAAATGTATGTGCTTGGAGTGGTGCGGCCGCCGGGATTTGAATTCCCGGATCGAACTATTCGATCTCCCGGGTCACCGGCGGTCTGCTCGTTTATTGGCAGGCCGACGTCTTAGACCAGGCTGGACTACGGCCGCCTATTCGCATGAGTCTTTGTCCGTATCTTTAAGGCTTTGTGGAATCGCCATTCGATGAGAAAGACTTGGTGCCGAGGGTGTGAATTTCACCAACCGATCGGTCGGTTTTGAACACACGATTGGGTCGGTGTAGTTCACCGTCAGCCCGGTGTCAGACCATTACGGTCTTCAGCCGGGTGCTCTCCTTAGCCTCCGAGAGTGACTCGGGTCAGGCTGAGCTTTCGAGGGAAGTCGCTTTCCTACCTCGGCCCCTCGGCATGCCAATACAGTTAGACAGGTCAACTTAAGATTTTCCTTGCTAGTATGCTCAACGTAATTAGTTTCGTAAACCTCCAGTGCTCAATAGACTCGTAACACCTATACTCCTGAAGTAGAGGTCTAATCATCCTCATCTTGAGGAATTGAGAAGGGAGAGTTCAACGTTTGAACTCTCCAGACCTCTGAGCTCACGATTCCTCAAGTCTTCCAACAAGCCTTAGACACACGCCCAGATGGCAATCAATTTGACTTCAGACTTGTCAAGCACAAAACCAGTAGCACTGTTCTCCGATGAGGAAGCCATATTCTACCATGATGTGGCTCAATTACTGGAGGCAACGCACAGACGATTTGAGTACGTGAACAAATCATCTTTGAAAAGTGGAGAATTGAAGGGCTTCTCCGTTTTGATCGTTCCAGGTGGATACACTCTCAAGTTACTTCAGAATCTTAACGACAAATCGAGGCAGACTATCCGCAAATTCGTGGAAGATGGAGGTGGATACCTCGGCATTTGTATGGGCGCCTACGTTGCCTCTGAAATAGGACTTGTCAAGACTGAGGCAATTAGAGTAAGTGGAGAGTATGACGTCGAACTTAACGTCGTAGGACCTGATCATCCCGTAATGAAAGGTTACACGGGCAGAGTCAGTATGAGCTATCAGAATGGGCCGGAGATGATTGCCACCGGATCAGATGTCCCTCTTGCAGTATTCTCAAATCAAAAGGTGGCCATAGTCGCAAGCTCATTAGAAGAGGGTAGAATAGTACTCTTCAGCCCTCATCCTGAGAGATCAAGATCCAACTGGGCAATGATAGAGAGCGCTCTAGACTACTTGGAAAAGCCTAAGGAAAGATGAGGAATTTGGTAACATTAGGTAGCAAGCAGACAGAATCTAGGGCGATTTTACCCCGGTTATTCTGATACCTGATCCTCTGACTTTATACCTAATGTTAAGGCCAACTAGTAGGGCTGTTATCTGTTCAATTGTTCGAGCGTTTTCAAGTGGCCCAGCATCCATGGCTCTCATTTTTGGTATCTGATCAGCGATCTCCATAATCACCCTCTTGGCATCGGCGTCTTTGCCACAGACCAGAACGTCGCAGTCAATATCCATATGAAGGTCTTGCAGGATTTCAGCTGAGACATTATTGAATGCGGCGACTACTCTGACTTCCTTTGGTATGGTCTTAGCAGCTTGCTCAGCAGCTGACCCATCCCAGACACCTATTGTTCTTGTGGCTTTGCCGCCTATCTCACTTTCCAGTGGTACACATGCATCCACGAAGATAGATCCACTGCGCAGGCTGTCTTTGATGCTCTTTATAATGTCCATGTGGGCTGCGAATGGTACAGTCAGAATTGTCAAGTCACCCTTCGCTCCAGCTTGGTCGTTTTGAAGTCCTTGCACTGTGATATTGCTGCCAAGAATACCTTTTAGTTTCTCAACAGCCTGATTTGCTTTCTCTGCTTGTCTCGAGCCGATGATGACTTGTTCACCGGCTTTCAGCAATCTCAGGGCCAGTCCGAAACCTTGGTCACCAGTTCCCCCAATTACTGCAATCTTCCTCTTTCCTTTTTCAAAGCTCATTTTGGATATGTCCACCTTGTACGTGATTGGCACTGTACTTGTGTTCTAGGATTTTAGATATTCCATGTTTCCAAGATCAAGAAAGGCTGTGGGCCAAGATGATGTATGCCGGAATGTGGGGATTGATCAAAACCTATAACCGACCTTGAATAGTACAACTGGCGAGGGCCGGTAGTTCAGTCTGGTATGAATATCCGCTTGGCAAACTCATATCCAGAGTGCGGAAAGGTAAATATCCCCGTAAGGTCGCGGGTTCAAATCCCGCCCGGTCCACCATCTTTTGTATTTGCATGAATCACTTTCCATGAAGATCGGCGTTATGTGAAACATGAGTGCCAGCGGAAATTTGGGCAATGTCTCTTTCCGAACAAGCGCGGGTAAAAATAAACACACAATCCTCAGTCGACTTGACCTTCTAGACGAGATGTGTTTTCAGGTGTGACGGGAAATTGAAAAACTTGAAACAAGAAATTTGGAACATCAGCAGTGAGTTTCGAAATCTCAAATGGATCATCGAAATCATCTTTTGATGACTATTGCACAGGCTGCCTCTGAATGGTAACTAGATCGCGCCCTTCCATCATCCTGTATAGAACAAGGTCGACGAGAACCTTATGCTGCGTGGAACGTTTCGACGACTTCAAAATCAAAGGGTAACGTTTATATGATATCAGAAGGTTCGTTTGTCTGGGCAGTGAGCTATATCAGCTACTCTGCCCAAATACGTACTGCTGCCCGCAATTTCCGTGGCGGCGTCAACTGGACGAGCATGGGCTTTCAGCCCTTGGATGAAATGTTGACCTCCAATTGCGGGTATATTAATGAAGACCTGAACAAACGAGGGTTCAATGTCCCTTTGAAGCTTGGGTCTGATGTAGGCTTGCAGTATCCTGCCAATCTCTAATCTATTTGATTGTGTTTTGGCTGTATTTCTATTCGTCTCAACTCCGCTTGATCCTGGCGGACCCAACTGCTGTCGGGGTGAGATTAAGCCATGCGAGTTGTGCGTTCTCTAGCTATGGTGAGGGCGCAGCATACGGCTCAGTAACATGTGGCTAACTTGCCCTCAGGACTCGGATAACCCCGGGAAACTGGGGCTAATATCTGATAGGCAGAGAGGCCTGGAACGGTTCTCTGTTGAAAAGGGGTTGAATCCATGCTGTTCAATCTCGCCTGAGGATAGGGCCGCACCCGATCAGGTCGCTGGTGAGGTAACGGCTCACCAGGCCTATAACCGGTACGGGCCGTGAGAGCGGGAGCCCGGAGATGGGCACTGAGATAAGGGCCCAGGTCCTACGGGACGCAGCAGGCGCGAAACCTCCGCAATGCGCGAAAGCGTGACGGGGTCACCCCGAGTGCCATCCGCTGAGGGTGGCTTTTGCCCGGTGTAATGAGCCGGGTGAATAAGGGGAGGGCAAGCCTGGTGTCAGCCGCCGCGGTAATACCAGCTCCTCGAGTGGTTGGGACGATTATTGGGTTTAAAGCGTTCGTAGCCGGCCGGAAAAGTTCTTCGTTAAATCCGACGATCCAATCGTTGGGCTGCGGGGAATACTCTTCGGCTTGGGGGCGGGGGAGGTCGGCGGTAGTCCCGGGGTAGGGGCGAAATCCTATAATCCCGGGAGGACCACCAGTGGCGTAGGCGGCCGACTAAAACGCGCCCGACGGTGAGGGACGAAAGCTGGGGGAGCGAACGGGATTAGATACCCCGGTAGTCCCAGCTGTAAACGATGCAGGCTAGGTGTTGGGACGGCTACGGGCCGTCTCAGTGCCGCAGGGTAACCATTAAGCCTGCCACCTGGGAAGTACGGCCGCAAGGCTGAAACTTAAAGGAATTGGCGGGGGAGCACCACAAGGGGTGAAGCTTGCGGTTTAATTGGAGTCAACACCGGGAACCTTACCAGGAGCGACAGTTGGATGAAAGTCAGATTGAAGGTCTTACTGGACTAGCTGAGAGGAGGTGCATGGCCGTCGCCAGTTCGTGCCGTGAGGTGTCCTCTTAAGTGAGACAACGAACGAGACCCGCGCCCCCAGTTGCCAGCGGGTTCCTTCGGGATTCTGGGCACACTAATGGGACTGCCTTCGCTAAGGAGGAGGAAGGAGCGGGCCACGGCAGGTCAGTATGCCCCAAATCTCCTGGGCCACACGCGAGCTGCAATGGCTGGTACAATGGGATCTGACCTCGAGAGAGGAAAGCAATCTTCAAACCCAGCCTCAGTTGGGATCGAGGGCTGAAACCCGCCCTCGTGAACATGGAATCCCTAGTAACCGCGTGTCATCATCGCGCGGTGAATACGTCCCTGCTCCTTGCACACACCGCCCGTCGCTCCATCCGAGTTTGGTTTGGGCGAGGCGTGATCGTCTTGATCACGTCGAACCTAAGCTAGGCAAGGAGGGAGAAGTCGTAACAAGGTGGCCGTAGGGGAACCTGCGGCCGGATCACCTCCTTAGATGTTCAAGTAGGTTAGAGGGCAAGAGTACTGCAAACCGAGAGTAATATGCAGCTCCCAAATGTATTGGGAGTGAAGGGCGAAGTGGACCATACTGGTTCATGATGAACGCCATGCAGAGGCCGAGACGCTAATCGAGTGTGGGTTCCCGATTAAACCATGACATGATACGCCATCTGACGGATGGCTTGGCTTGGGCGCTGATGAAGGGCGTGGCAAGCTGCGATAAGCTCCGGGTAGGTGCATGCGGCCTTCGATCCGGAGATGCCCTAATGGGACTTCCCGCCGCAGGTGACACCTGCGGCACTCCGAAAGGAGTGGAAACTCCCCGAACGGAAGCATCCAAGTAGGGGGAGGAAGAGAAACTAAATGGGATTCCCTGAGTAGCGGCGAGCGAAAAGGGAACAGTCCAAACCGAACCCGTATAGGAAACTATGCGGGAATGTGGTGTTGTAGGGGCCGACTGCGTCCTCGCTCGTGAAGTTGAAGTGGCCTGGAACGGCCTGCCATAGAGGGTGAAAGCCCTGTAGACGTAAGCGGGCAGGATTTGGGTTGGCGTCCCTGAGTACTACGCCTTGATTTAGGCGTAGGAAACTGGGAGGAAGCAACTTCCAAGACTAAATACGTCCCAAGACCGATAGCGCACTAGTACCGTGAGGGAAAGCTGAAAAGCACCCCGGAAGGGGGGTGAAAAGTGCCTGAAATCAGGTGGTTATAGACGTGTACGGTCTCGAAGGGTAGATCCCCTCTGAAGGAGATCGTGGCAACACGAGGTTACGAGGAGGGGGGACCAGGATCGTACGTTCCGTTTAGTACCACGGGCCGGGGAGTTCATCTTCGTGGTGAGGTTAAAGGTTTGAAGCCTGAAGCCGTAGGGAAACCGACAGTCCGCAGCATCCGATCATGAGATGCGAGGGACGGGATCTGAAAGGGTCCGGAATCACGGGGATGACACTAGAAACCGAGTGATCTAGCCCTGGGCAGGGCGAAGCCGGGCGAAAGCCAGGTGGAGGCCCGAAAGGGTGTTGACGTGCAATTCACTCCCCTGACCTGGGGCTAGGGGCAAAAGACCAATCTAACTCGGTGATCGCTAGTTCCCGCCGAAATATCTCGCAGGATAGTCTAGCTGGAGGTAGCTGATGGGGTAGAGCACTGATTGAAAAACAAGGAGCCGAAAGGCTTCACTTTTCATTCAAACTTCGAATCTGCCAGCGCCGTAGAAGGCTGGAGACGGGCATGGGGCGTAAGCTCCTACGTCGCGAGGGGAACAACCCAAACTAAGGTTAAGGTCCCCAAATCCTGGCTAAGTGTAGAAATAGAAAGTTGTCCTCAACCATAGACAGCTGGAAGGTAGGCTTAGAAGCAGCCACCCTCCAAGCAGTGCGTAACAGCTGACCAGCCGAGGTTGGGGGCGCTGAAAATATACGGGGCTAAGCCAGGTACCGATACCTTAGAACACGGCTTAAGCCGTGTTTGGTAGGCGGGCGTTGTGGTTGGGTGGAAGCTGGGCTGTGAAGTCCAGTGGACTGGTCACAAGTGTAGATCCCGGTGGTAGTAACAGCTAAGAGGAGTGAGAATCTCCTCCGTCGCAGGGGCCAGGGTTCCCCGGCAACGCGTCGTCAGCCGGGGGTAAGTCGATCCTAAGGCAAGCCTTAACCGAGCTTGTCGAAAGGGAAACCGGTTAAGATTCCGGTACCACGGAGGTACACGCGGCAACGCAAGTCTACAACTGACGCTTCTGGATAGGTTGAGTGGGGTCGTCGCTCCATTTAACCTCTGAAATCCAGGGAGTACCGTAATGGTGAGAACCGGATGAAGATGGGAATAGCCGCCCGTTTTAGGGTGGTTCAGCTGATTCCTGGAGCCAATGAAAAGGGTTGCAGGATGGATTCTCCGTGTTCGTACCTAGATCCGACACAGGTGTCCCTAGGTGAGAAGCCTAAGACGTATCGGGTGTAACTCAGGCGAGGGAACTCGGCAAATTAGCCCCGTAACTTCGGAATAAGGGGTGCCTGAAACTTTGGCTTCGGCTGGAGTTTCAGGTCGCAGTGACAAGGGGGACGCGACTGTTTAATAAAAACATAGGGGACCGCTAGCCCGAAAGGGTGTGTACGGTCTTTGAGTTCTGGCCAGTGGTGGTACCTGAAACTTGGGTTCAACCGAGCTAAGGGCCACTAAACGCCGGGAGTAACTCTGACTCTCTTAAGGTAGCCAAATGCCTTGTCGTGTAAGTTACGACGTGCATGAATGGATCAACGACATCCCCACTGTCCCCGCCTGGGGCCCGGTGAACCCACTTAACTTGGACGAACAGTCCAGGATCTCCCAGCGGGGCGAGAAGTCCCCGTGGAATTTTACTGCAACTTGTCGCTGGGGTGTGACTGCGGGTACAGAGCGTAGGTGGGAGCCTTCGAAGTCATCCTCTCCGGGGGGTGGTGGAGGCAACAATGTAACACCACCTATCTGCGGTTACATCTCTAACCTGAGGGTAACTCGAGACAACGGTAGGTGGGCAGTTTGGCTGGGGCGGCACCCCCTTGAAAAGGTATCAAGGGGGCCCAAAGCTCGACTCATCCGGGTCAGAAACCCGGAGTAGAGGGCAAGACCAAAAGTCGGGCTGACTGGATCCTCACTAGCAAGGGATCCAGAGGCGAAAGCCGGGTCTAGCGATCATTCATGTCCCTTTTGTTGGGGGCTGGATGTGACAGAAAAATTACCCCGGGAGTAATTGGCTCGTCTCCTCCGAGAGTCCCCATCGACGAGGAGGATTGGTTCTCCGTCGTCGTCCCTTCCCATCCCGGGCCCGCAGCAGGGCCCAAGGGCGCGGCTGTTCGCCGATCAAAGGGGAATGCGAGATGGGTTTAGACCGTCGTGAGACAGGTCGGATTCTACCTGCTGGGAGTGTTGGTCGCCTGAGGGGAAGGCGCCCCTAGTACGAGAGGAACGGGGTATCGTAGCCTCTAGTTTACCGGTTGTCCGACAGGGCAGAGCCGGGCAGCCACGCTGTCGAGGATAAGGGCTGAAGGCATCTAAGCCCGAAACCTCTCCCGAAAATAGGCGGCCGATTCAAGCCCATTGAGGACTTGGTAACAAGCCCCTGGGTTGGACGAGAGCTCTCAAAGAAGATGAGGTTGATGGAGCAGGGGTGTACACGCCAAGGCTTCGGCCGAGGCGTTTAGCCCGCTGCCCCCAATCGCTCAAGGTGTTGTCTCAAATAGGGGATCCATATCTGAGCGATATCACAGGCCTCTGCAGGGTTCAATCATCATTGAACCGCTAAGTCAAGAAAATGGCATCGAAAATTATGCCTGGTTTTCTTGTCGTATCGTAGATCACGTGTGAGAGTTCATTCTGCCTCACACAAATTGCTCATGGAGTTTCACTATTGTTTCAGTGAATGGATTCTTGTATGAAGGGTCTCCCACGAATGTAGAATTCGAAAGCTACGTTTATATTTTGATACTCACACTTCCAGTTTCTCAACAGTCGTGGAGTGAATACGCGAGGTTGAGGAGGCTCGGTAAAATTCTTCA